>JACKCN010000001.1:45000-645000 GCA_020634015.1 Candidatus Delongbacteria bacterium
AAGGAGGTGCGCAGGTTGAATCCGGCCTTGACCGACTCCTGCATCACATGAGGTGTGCCCGGGTCGCCCAGGACGCGCGTGATTCGCGCAATCAGGGCACCGGAGCGTCCGTCGGTTCCGGGCAGCAGTTCGGCGCGCACCACCTTGCCGTCTTCCGCTTCGGGTGGAACCTCGCCGGTCACGGTGATGTTGCCTCCGAATCGGGCACTCTCGGGAATCAGCAACCAGTTGCGGCTGTACCGCACCAAGGTGCCGATGACGTGAGTCATCCGCCGTTCAAGCAGCTTGACGATGCGCCCTTCGGGGCCCGGCCCGCGCCTCGAGGGATGAATCTCGATTTCCACGCGGTCGTCCTGCAGGTAACGCCCCAACCCATTGCGGGGAATGAAGACCCGCGGGCTGCCGTCATCTGGATGCACATGTCCGAAGCCTGAGGGTGAAATCGTGAGCGTGCCCGTGTTGCGCGCCAGCCCACGCGACCAGCACCAGCGCCGCAGCTCGTCCCGGCGCAGGGTGCCTGCATCCAGCAGTTCGCCCAGCATGGTGCGGAACTCAGGATAGGGCAGGGGCCGTCCCACCAGATTGTAGAGCGAGCGGGACTTGAAGCCCCGCCGTGACTGTTTCAACAGGTCGAAGATCGCCTCGCGTGCCAGGCGACGTGCCCGGGTGGCTGGATCTTCCGCGGTGGGCGCCGCTGTGCCGCCGGGCCTGCCCGGGGACTTGCCCACCAGACGTCCGCCCCGGCGCCGGTTCTTCTCGGGCCCTGTGAAACGGCGGCTCATGAGCGCCTCCCGAAGAATATCCGCTCGCGCCCCGCCAGGTCATTGATGATCATGGATTCCACCAGTACTTCCTTGAACAGCCCCAGAATCGCCGCTCCCTGCCCGTGGCCGATTTCCAGACAGCAGCGCCCCCCGGGAACCAGCAGTCGCGGGAGCAGTTCGGCAATGCGCCGATAGAATTGAAGACCGGCGGGGTCTTCGGCATACAGCGCCATCTCAGGTTCATGGGACAGTTCGGGCTGCAGACGCCCACGCTCGAGGGAAGAGACGTACGGCGGATTTGCTACAACCACCTGCCAGGATCCTTCGGGAACATCCTCAAGAATGTCCAGCTTCAGCAGTTCCAGTCCTTCCAGCAGTCCCAGTCGCTGCGCGTTCTCGTGACACAGCGCAAGAGCGTCGGCGCTCCGGTCCAGGGCCGTCACCCGGGATCCGGGCAATTCCTTGAGCAGGCTGAGGGCAATGCTGCCCGAACCGGTACCGATGTCCAGCATGCGCCTTCCCGGGAGTGGTCCCAGTGCGCGTTCCGCCTGCAGCAGGTACTCCACCACTTCCTCGGTCTCGGTGCGTGGAATCAGTGCGCGGGAGTCAACCTTCAGGTCGAGCATGCGAAAGGGTTGGGTGCCCAGCAGGTACTGGAGCGGCTCGCGCATTCCGCGACGGCGGAGCAGCTCGCGAAAGCTGGCGCGCTCTTCGGGGTTGAGCGGGCGGTCGTGATCCAGATACAGGTCCAGCCGGCTGCAGGACAGGCAGTGGGCCAGCAATTCCTCGGCATCACGGCGCGGGGATGGCACACCCCGCCGTTCGAGCCAGGGCTGGGCCGCCTGCAGTACTGACAGAAGAGTCCAGCTTGGATCCTGGACCGGATTCACATCACTCATGTTCCAGGCCGGCCTGCTCCATCCGCTCGCTCACATCGGCCAGGCGCAGGGCTTCCAGCAGGGGCTGGATTCCACCTTCCATGACCGAGTCGAGGCGATGCAGGGTCAGATTGATGCGATGATCGGTCACCCGGTTCTGGGGAAAATTGTAGGTGCGGATCTTGGCACTGCGATCTCCGGACCCCACCTGGCTGCGCCGCACGCTGTCCTGCTTCTCCTTCTCCTCGCGGAGCTTGAGGTCCAGCAGCCGACTGCGCAGCACCTTCATCGCCTTTTCCTTGTTCTTGATCTGGCTCTTCTCGTCCTGGCAGGTCACGATCATGCCTGTGGGCAGATGCGTGAGACGCACGGCCGAATCGGTGGTGTTCACGCTCTGGCCGCCGGGTCCGCTGGAACGGTAGACATCCACGCGCACCTCGCGTGCATCGATGTGCATGTCAACCTCTTCGGCCTCGGGCAGCACGGCCACGCTGGCCGCCGATGTGTGCACACGCCCCTGGCTTTCGGTGGACGGCACGCGCTGAACGCGATGCACGCCGCCCTCGTACTTCAGGGTGCCGAAGGCTTCCTCGCCCTTGACCGCGATGGTGATTTCCTTGTAACCACCCATCACGCCCTCGCTGGTGGTGAGCACCTCCAGTTTCCAGCGCATCAACTCGGCGTAACGCTGGTACATCCGGCAAAGATCCCCGGCGAAAAGCGCGGCCTCATCGCCTCCGGCGCCGGCGCGGATTTCGAGCAGACAATTGCGCGAGTCGGCCGGATCACGGGGCAGCAGCAGCAGCTTCAGTTCCTGTGTCGCCGTCTCCAGTGCCTCTTCGGCTTCTTCCTTCTGCATCACGGCCATGTCCAGCAGGTCCTGGTCCCGTTCGCTCTCCAGCACCTGGCGCGCCTCTTCGAGCGAGCCCGATGCTTCCCGGTAGCGCTTGCCCGCCTCGACGATGTGCCCCAGCCGCTTGTGTTCGCGACTGTGCTCCATGGTCCTGACCGGGTCCGCCAGCACCTCGGGGGAGCCGAGCAGCTCGGACAGCTCGTTGAAGCGTCTCTCGACCTGCTTGATCTTGTCCAGCATGGGAGTGTCCTTCACGCACCACGCACGGATTGCGCGGGCATTGGGCTTTGCTTCGAGTACGGAGTCGAAGCGGTGATGTCGGCCAAGCAAAAAGGGCCCTGCGCATGAAGCGAAGGCCCTTTGGATGGTTCAGACCAGTGGGCGGACCACCTGCCCCGGCGAGACCGCGCGGGAAAGGGAGCTAGTCCTTCTTGTACTTCTTGAAGAAGCGGTCGACACGGCCGGTGGTGTACACCTGCTTCTGCTTGCCGGTGTAGAAGGGATGGCACTGGTCGCACATCTCCACATTCATGTCGCCCTGGGTGGTCTTGGATTCCCAGTTGTTCCCACAGGCGCAATGGATCTTGGCCACGTCGTATTTCGGATGGATGGCTGCCTTCGGCATGGTTCTCTCCTGATGTTTCGAACCGCCCAATAAACGGTTCCTCTTTCACAGTGTCAAGATGGCCTTCAGGGGACCTCGTTCAGTTCTTCATCATGATTTCGAAGAACTCGAGGTTGTTGCGCGTCAGGCGCATCTTTTCCAGCAGGAACTTCATCACTTCGGTGGAACTCTTCTCGGCCTGCAGGTTGCGCAGGATCCAGATCTTGTTCATGGTCTTCTCGTCCAGCAGCAGGTCTTCCTTGCGCGTACCGGACTTGTTGATGTCGATCGCCGGGTAGATGCGGCTGTTGGACAGGTTGCGATCCAGCACCAGCTCCATGTTGCCCGTGCCCTTGAATTCCTCGAAGATCACCTCGTCCATGCGGGATCCGGTCTCGATCAGCGCGGTGGCCAGAATCGTCAGGCTGCCCCCGCCTTCGATGTTCCGCGCCGCGCCGAAGAATTTCTTGGGTTCGTAGAGCGCCACGGCGTCGACACCACCGGACAGGATGCGCCCGGAGTGGGGCACCACGGCGTTGTAGGCGCGCGCCAGACGCGTGATCGAGTCCAGCAGGATCACCACGTCGGTGCCGAATTCGACCAGACGCTTGGCCTTCTCGATGACCATGCTGGCCACCTGGATGTGGCGGTCGGGCTTTTCGTCGAAGGTGGAGCTGATCACTTCGGCGTCGATGTTGCGCTGCATGTCCGTCACTTCTTCGGGACGCTCGTCGATCAGCAGCACGATCAGGGCGATCTCGGGATGATTGGTCGTGATCGAGTTGGCGATCTTCTGCAGCAGGATCGTCTTGCCCGTACGCGGCGGCGCCACGATCAGCCCGCGCTGGCCCATGCCGATGGGCGTGAACAGATCCAGGATGCGCATGCTGATTTCCTTGGGCTCACGCTCAAGCTTGATCTTGCGCTCGGGGTACAGCGGGGTCAGGTTGTCGAAGAGCATCTTGTCCCGGGCTTCGTCCGGGTCGCAGTAATTCACCGCCTGCACCTTGAGCAGGGCGAAGAAGCGCTCGTTCTCCTTGGGAGGGCGGATCTGGCCGCTGACCACATGGCCCTTGCGCAACCCGAAGCGCTTGATCTGGGAAGGAGACACATAGATGTCTTCGGGACCGGGCAGGTAGTTGGAGGCATCGCTGCGCAGGAACCCATATCCGTCGGGCAGGATCTCGAGCACGCCCTTGGCGAAGATGTTGCCCTCGCGCTGGGCCTGGGCTTCGAGGATCTTGAAGATCAGGTCCGACTTCGACAAGCCGGAAGGATTGTCGATCTCCAGCCCCTTGGCCAGCTCGAAGAGCTCGCGGATCGGCTTCTTCTCAAGTTCGGAGATGTTCATCTCGGGACCGGCGGGACTCTGGGGCATCGGGGCGCCTTCGCCCGATCCGCCTCCCACTCCCTCGGGAATCACCAGATTCAGCGCGGCCTGCTCCAGTTCGTCCTGGATATCGAAGGGAATGCCTTCGGGCATGCCGTTGCTCTCGGCACGCTGGGGCCTGGGCGGGCGGCGTTCACCGGAAGCCTTGCCGGCAACGGCGCGGGAAGTGCCGACCAACCGGCGGGCGGGGCGCTTGGGATTTCCCGGGGCGCCGGGTTTCTGTTCGTCCATCTCGCTCTCCGAATTCCATGTGCACCACGGCGCCCTGCCGTGGATGATCGCTGAGAACAGCAGCCAGTCTGATGTGTGTGCCCCGGTCACCCGGATGCAGGTTGATCGATGGCCCTCAGGCCCGGGAGACGATCAGACCCAGACCTGGGTGATCTGGACGGGATTGCCATCCAGGTCGTGAAACGTGCAATGCCGGCGGCTGCCCACTTCTCCGACGATCTCGCCTTCGAAGCGCACCCCGCGTGACTCGAGCGCGGCCCGGGTCTGCAGGATGTCATCCACCTCGAGCACCGGGCAGGCTCCGCCTCCGCGCGGGACCTCGCCACCCAGTTTCCAGACGGTCAGGCCCAGATCCACTCCGGGAGCCCCCGTATCGAAACCGGCCCAGCCGGCCTTCTCGTCGAGAAAGACCAGTTTCAGCCGGACCTTTTCCTGATAGAACTGCACGCTTTCACGCAGGTCCTTGACATAGAACCAGAGCATGCTCATCTGCTTGAAGCCTTCGAGGGTCTTCGGTGCTTTCATCGAAAGTCCCAGTCGTTGATGGGGTTGTCTGCCCGTTCCTCGCCGATGGTGGTCAGCTCGCCATGGCCGGGAAGAAGCATGGTGTCGTCTGGAAGGGTGAAAAGGCGCTCGAGGATCGATCGCTTCAACACCCCTGAATCGCCTCCGGGCAGATCCGTGCGTCCGAAACTGCCACGGAAGATCAGGTCGCCACAGAAGACGGACAGGCGCTCGCCTTCGCGCCAGCTCAGGCAGATCCCGCCGGGAGAATGGCCGGGAGTTTCAAACACCCGCAATCCCGCACTGCCGAAGGGAATCCATTGTCCTTCAACCAGCTCTCCGGACAGGGGCGGTGCTGGGTCGACCTTCAGCCCGTACATGGCCGCGATGGGAACAAGGTGCTCGTAGAGATCCTGCTCCGCGGGATGCAGGAAAATCGGCACACCAAATCGTTGCACCAGCGCACCACAGCCTCCGATGTGATCCAGATGGGCGTGAGTCAGCAGGATCATCTCCGGCTGCAGGCCTTCTTCGCCGATCAGCTCCAGCAGAGGTTCCGGATCCAGACCCGGGTCCACCACGACGCACTTGCCGCTTGCCCTGAGGGCCAGCAGCCAGCAGTTGGTCTCGAACGCACCCAGACTCAGGGAATGCAGCACGAGCTCATCATGAGCGAATGCCCTCTCCGGGACAGGTATGGACAATGGGGAACTCCGGTTCACTGTGGATGCAGGAGGAGCTGGGCGGCACAGCCACGACCGGAAGGAGGTTCAACCCCGGAGCGGCAAGGCGAATATAGAGCATTTCACTCAATTGCCAACGGCTTCCAGGCGTGTGTCTGAATCCCTCCCGCGACCATGGCGGCCCGTCGCCTTCACACCGGCAGGCGCAGATCGTCGGACTGTGCCCTTCGGCGGTTGTGCTCCTGGGCATCGATCACGGTCACCGCCGTCAGGTTCACGATGTCTTCCACGCTGGCATTGCGCTGCACGATGGTCACTGGATGCTGGTTGTTGAGCAGGATCGGTCCCACGGCCACCGCGTCGGTCAGTTTCAGCAGCAGCTTGTAGGCAATGTTGGCCGACGACAGGTCGGGCATCACCAGCACATTGGCCTCGTCATTCAGCCGGTTGAAGGCGAAGGTGCCGTTCAGCACCTCACGGTCCAGGGCCGTGTCGGCCTGCATTTCGCCATCCACGGGAAAATCGGTGCCCTGTTCGTGCAGCAGGCGCACGGCCTCGCGCGCCTTCTCCACCGCCCGGTTGTGGCGCACGCTGCCGAAGTTCGAGAAGCCCAGCAGCGCCACCCGGGGTTCGATGTTGAACAACCGGGCGATGCGCGCCGTGCCCCGCGCGATGGCCGCCAGTTCGGCCGCACTGGGATCGGCGTTGACCGTGCAGTCCGCCAGGAACAGCACACGGTCCTTGAAGATCAGCAGGTAGATGCCCGCCGCCAGCGGAGGTTCCGTGGCGCTACCCGGCTCGTACAGCAGCTCCATCACGGGTTTGAGGCTTTTCGGGTAATGCTTGTCGGCGCCACAGACCAGGCCATCGGCCACCCCCGAGCGCACCAGCATGCTGCCCAGCAGCACCTCGTTGTGATTCAGTTCGGAGAGCGCGTTTTCCAGGGTCATGCCCTTGCGATTGCGCAGCTCGTGCAACGTGCCCTGCAGTTCCTTGTTCCAGCGATTGCGATGCGGGTCCACCAGCTCGATGCCACTCAGGTCCAGATCGATGCTGGCGGCACGTTCGCGAATGAGTTCCGGGTCGCCGATCAGCATCGGAATGGCCAGGCCCTGGGCGATCACGGTCTTCACCGCGCGCAGCACGCGCAGGTTCTCGCCTTCGGCGTAGACCAGCTTGGCGGGCTGGACACTGGCGCGCTGGTGCACCATGCGCAGCAGTTCCATGTGATGCCCCAGCCTGCGCTCAAGCTCGAGCACATACTGGGCTTCCCAGGCGTCCACATCGTCGACCTGAATCCGGGACACGCCGCTCTCGATCGCGGCGCGTGCCACGGCCGAGGCCACGGTCAGCATCACGCGCGGGTCAAAGGGCTTGGGAATGATGTAGGTACGCCCGAAGGAGAGTGCTTCGTCGCCATAGGCCTTCAGCACGGATTCGGGCACATCCTCGCGAGCCAGATTGGCGATCGCGCGCGCCGCGGCGACCTTCATCGCTTCGTTGATCTCGCGCGCCCGCACATCCAGCGCCCCGCGGAAGATGAAGGGAAAGCCGAGCACATTGTTGACCTGGTTGGGATAGTCGCTGCGTCCCGTGGCCATGATCACATCGTCGCGGCTGGCCACGGCTTCGGGATAGCTGATCTCGGGGTCGGGATTGGCCAGTGCGAACACGATCGGGTCGCGGTTCATGCTGCGCAGCATCTCGGGAGTCACCGCCCCCTTGACCGACAGGCCGAGGAACATGTCGGCCCCCACGATCGCCTCTTCAAGAGTGCGGCAGGGAGTGTCGCGCGCGAATTCGGCCTTGTGCGGGGGAAGCTTCTCGCGGCCACTGTGGATCACGCCCTTGCTGTCGCACATGATCAGGTTTTCTGGCAGGATTCCCACTTCCAGGTAGAGCTTGGAACAGGCCACCCCCGCGGCGCCCGCGCCATTCACCACCACCTTCATCTCGGACATCGTCTTGCCGGTGAGGGTCAGGGCGTTCAGCAGCGCGGCCGTCGAGATGATCGCGGTGCCGTGCTGGTCGTCGTGGAACACGGGAATGTCGAGCATGGCCCGCAGCCGGGTTTCGATCTCGAAACACTCGGGCGCCTTGATGTCTTCCAGATTGATTCCGCCGAAGGAAGGCGCGATCATCTTCACCGCACGGATGATCTCCTCGGTGTCGGTGCTGTCCAGCTCGATGTCGTAGACATCCACGTCGGCGAAGCGCTTGAAGAGCACGGCCTTGCCTTCCATGACCGGCTTGGAGGCCAGCGCGCCCAGATCGCCCAGGCCCAGCACGGCCGTGCCGTTGGAGACCACGGCCACCAGATTGCTCTTGTTGGTGTAGGTGTACACCGCGTCGGGATCCTTGAAGATCTCGCGGCAGGGCTCGGCGACACCCGGGGAATAGGCCAGCGACAGATCATACTGGGTGGCACAGGGCTTGTGGGGCACGGTAGACAATTTGCCGACCCGTGGCCGCGAGTGATACTCGAGGGCTTCCTCGCGCGTGATGCTCATGGGGGACTCCGGAATGGGGGCCGGACGGGGAGGTTCAGGCGGAATGGGCTTCCAGCACCGTCCAGACTTTGCGTGAGACGAAAATGTCAAAGAGGTCCGCATCCACCTTGCCATCCTTGATCTCGAAGCCCAGGATGTCCAGGGCTTTCTGATGAGGCACGGCACGCTTGTAGGGGCGGTCGTTGGCGGTGAGCGCGTCGTAGATGTCGGAGATGGTCATCATCCGGCTGCCCACGGGAATGTCGGCGGCGGCCAGACCACGCGGGTAGCCTCTGCCGTTGAGATACTCGTGGTGGGCGGCGGCGATCTCGGGCACCCGGGCCAGCTCCTGGGTCCAGGGAATGCGGCGCAGGAACTCCCAGGTGTGCAGCACGTGGCTTTCGATGTCCTTGCGATCCTCGACGGTCAGGGTGCCCCGCGGAATCTTCAGGACCTGAAGCTCTTCGCTGTCCAGCAGCGGCCGTGTGTTGCCATCGGGGTCCAGATAGGTGTAATGGTGGATCGCCTCCAGCGTCGAGGGCGCATCCTCGGCCAGCACGCTGGGCTCGTTGGCCTTGCAGACCATCTCGTACCAGCCATCCAGTTTCTCGAGGGTGTGAGCCAGCTCGCGGTCCAGTTCGGCGAATCGCGTGATGGCCTTCTCGCCTTCTTCGCGAATCAATTGCAGCTTGCGCTCGGCGAAACGGGCTTCGGTATCACGACGCAGCCAATGGAAGCGGGTCTGGATCGAGATGAACTGGCGATCGTAGAGCTTGCGGGCCTTCACCAGCACTTCCTCGCGCACGCCCACCTTGCCGAAGTCGTGCAACAGACTGGCATAGCGGATCTCGCGCAGATGCTCGCTCTCGAAGCGCTGGCCTGCATAGGGGCCTTCGCTGGCCGTGTCCACGGTTTCGGCCAGACGCACCGTCATTGCCGCCACGCGGAAGCTGTGTCCGCTGGTGGTCGGGTCGCGGGATTCGATCGCGGTGACACTGGCCTCGACCAGCCCCTCCAGCAGCCGATTGATGCTGTCGTAGAGATGGCTGTTCTCGATGGCCACGGCCGCCTCGCCCGCGATGGCCATGATGAAGTCCTTGTGATTCTCCATGAAGGGAATCACCAGGCGCTCGAAGTCAGCCGGTCCACCTATCAACGCGTCGCCGATGGACTTGCGGTTGATCAGCTGGATCACACCCAGAATGCGGTCCTTGTGGTCCACCATGGGCACCACCAGCATGCTGCCGGTGCGGTAGCCGGTCTTCTCGTCGAAGGTGCGGGTGAAGGAGTATTCCAGGTCAGGTGAGAGCGCATACACATCGTTCAAGAGCAGCGGAATGCCCGTGCAGGCCACATATCCGGCGATGCTCTTGGTGGTCATGGGCATCACGAATTCGCCGTAGTTGGCGCTGATGCTCTTGTTCTCGGTGATCTTGAAGCGCAGCTGCTTGGCGCCGTCGGCCTCTTCCACCAGATAGATCGAGCCCGCGTCGGCGTCGGTGAGGGCCATGCTCTGCTCGAGCATCAGGCGCAGCAGCTTGTTGAGGTCACGCTCGGCCGTCAGGGCCTTGCCGATGGCGTTGATCTTCTCGAAGTCGTCGTTGAACTGGTAAAGCTTGCTCTCCAGCAGCGAGAGGGTGCGTCCACGTTCCAGACTGTTGAGAGCACTGCGCACGGCAATGAAGACTTCGCCGGCCTGGGCATCCTCGCGCAGGGCGGCATTCACCACGAAATCCATCAGGCCCGCAGTGCCCCAGTCCTCGTAATTGCCCAGGTAGACCACCTTGAGATGCAGCGGATTGAAGCGTGCGAGCACCCCGCGGGCCACTTCAGCATTGGCCAGCAGGCGCTTGTCGCAAAGCAGCACGGTGGGGGCTTCGGGTACGGGAAGCAGGTCCAGCGGGTCCTCGAAACGGCGGAGTTCGCACTCCCAGGGAGCAAGTCGACCGGCCAGAGTTTCCGCGGGAAAGGGGCAAAGGATGTCGAGACAGGTTTTCAACCGGAGTGCTTTCGCTGGTGGCCCATGGCGAACAAGCTGTGGAAACAGGCGGGCAATGTAGGTCTGCGCGCCAAAAATAGCCACGGGGGAATCCTTCCCCCCAGTTCTTGCCCCCCTGGCCTGGCTTGCCAGCTGCGCCTTGTCCGCTGGCCTCTGGGCTTCATATCGTCAGGATTGGACTTTTGCTTTGGCCGAACAATCCTCGTTCCCCCACGAGGTCCGTCACTCCCCATGAAGCTGGGCGGCCGGCATCGCGACACTGAGTGGAGACACCACATATGAAACTCTCTCGCCGTAGCCCGGATGAAGCCACATTCTCGTTCCTGAACAACATGTGTTCGGCGCAATCCGGGGATAGTGGTCGCCGCTCTCACCGGACTTCTAGAACCCTCCACCGGTCTTGTCCTTTCGCCGTCAGCCTGTGACTGTCAGGGGTACCGTGATGCTCCTCGGCCCCGTGATCGACCTCCCGTGACGCATCGTTTTCCACCTCACATTCCCCGGATTTCGCCGGATAGTCAGATAACAAGATCACGTGTGTGGGGCTGCATCGGGCTACGACGTCTCGCGGTGGGTGATGTGGCGGCGCACCCACGCATCCGCCCGTGGATTCCCCACGGGCTATGATGTGTGATGCCCCATTCGGGGCTTGGCAGGCAGCGCCTGTGTGCCGAGGCGACGCCATGATCCCTTCCCTCGCGCAGCGGGGGAAGGCCCGCCGACAGGCGGGATGGGATGGGGGCATGGGGTGGCCGGTGTAACCGTTCGGGATTCCCGCTTGCGCGGGAATGACATGCTTGGGGGGCGCCACTCTGGGTGACCTGCTTCGCATGGAAGACGGATTGGGACCGATGCCACACGCCTCTGATCAATCCCCTTCCACAGCGGTGACGCCGGTGGCGGAACCATCGAGACGGAACGGTCGGGCATTCACGTGGGCCGCCGCGCTTGCTCGCCGGACCGCGCAGCGGGCCAAGTTTGCGCGGCGCGAGGCCTGCGAAGAGGGTCTTTCTTTGGCTCCACCTTGCTTTGGACCCGTCCAAAGAAAGGTGGAAAATGATGCATCACGGGAGGCCGTCCCGGGCCGAGGAAGGTTACGGAAGATCTCCTTGAGGAAACGGCCGGTCTCACTGCCCTTGGTGGCGGCCACCGTCTCGGGAGTACCCTGGGCGATGATCGTCCCGCCGCGTTCGCCGCCCTCGGGCCCCAGATCGATGATCCAGTCCGCCGTCTTGATCACATCGAGATTGTGCTCGATCACAACGACAGTGTTGCCCGCCTCCACCAGCGCATTGAGCACCTTCAGCAGCAGCTGGATGTCCGCGAAATGCAGGCCCGTGGTCGGCTCGTCCAGAATGTAGATCGTGCGCCCCGTGGGCCGCTTGCTGAGTTCGGTCGAGAGTTTGACTCGCTGGGCTTCGCCACCGGAAAGAGTCGTTGCCTGCTGCCCCAGATGGATGTAGCTCAACCCCACTTCCATCAGCGTGTTGAGCTTGCGGTGAATGCGCGGAATGGGACCGAAGAACTCGCAGGCCTCCTCCACCGTCATTTCCAGGGCTTCGGCGATGCTGCGGCCCTTGTAGTGCACTTCCAGGGTTTCGCTGTTGTAGCGCCGGCCCTTGCAGAGTTCGCAGGGCACGTAGACATCGGCCAGGAAGTGCATCTCGATCTTGATGATGCCGTCGCCGCTGCAGGCCTCGCAGCGTCCGCCCTTGACATTGAAGCTGAAACGGCCCGGGGCGTAACCACGCACCTTGCTCCGGGCAGGGCGGCGAAGAGGTCGCGGATCATGGTGAACACGCCCGTGTAGGTTGCCGGGTTGCTGCGCGGGGTGCGCCCGATGGGGCTCTGGTCAATGGTGATCACCTTGTCCAGGTGTTCCAGCCCGCGCACACGGCCGTGAGGGGCGGGCAGCACGCGGGCGCCGTTCAGTTCGCGGGCCAGCAGCATGTTGAGCGTGGCGTTGATGGCCGTGCTCTTGCCGCTGCCGGAGACGCCCGTGACACAGGTGAAGGTGCCAGAGGATCTCCAGCCTGATGTCCTTGAGATTGTTGCCCTTCAGCCCTTCCACCACCAGCTTCTGGCCGTTGCCCGGGCGGCGTATGGCGGGCACGGCAATCAGATTCTCGTCGCGCAGGTAGTCGCCCGTGACACTGCTGCGGGCTTTCATCAACTGCTTGGGCGTGCCCTGGAACACCAGTTCGCCGCCGTGGATGCCCGCGCCGGGGCCCAGGTCGATCACCTGGTCGGCACGCAGGATGGTGTCGCGATCGTGTTCCACCACGATCACCGTGTTGCCCAGGTCGCGCAGGTGCTCGAGGGTTTCGATCAGCTTCTCGTTGTCGCGCTGGTGCAGGCCGATGGAGGGCTCGTCCAGCACGTACATCACTCCCATCAGCTGGCTGCCGATCTGGGTCGCCAGCCGGATGCGCTGGGCCTCGCCGCCGGAGAGCGTGCCCGCGTTGCGGCCCATGCTCAGGTAGTCCAGGCCCACATTCACCAGAAAGCCCAGCCGCCCCTGCACTTCCTTCAGAATGGGTGCGGCGATGGTCAGGTCATTGCCGGTCAGTTCCAGGTTCTGGAAGAACTGTTCCGCGTCACGGATGGACAGCTCACACAGTTCGATGATGTTGCGTCCGCCCACGGTCACGGCCAGCGCGCTGGGCTTGAGCCGTCTCCCGCCACAGGTGGCACAGGGGCGCGAACTCATGAAGCGTTCGATCCATTCGCGGATGCCCGGACTCTGGGTCTGACGGTAGCGGCGTTCCAGGTTGGGAATGATGCCTTCCCAGCGACTGAAGTATTCCCAATTGCCCTTGCCGCCCGAATGGCTGCCGCTGAACTTGAGTTCGTCCTTGCTGCCGTAGAGGATCACCTGCTGATGGGCCGGCTTGAGCTTCTTCCAGGGTGTGTTCAGCTTGAAGCCCACCTTGCGGCCCACGGTCTCGATGGCGCGCAGGGGCCAGGTCTCGCCGTGGTTGGTGCCGTCGCCCATGGTGCCGATCGCGCCGCTCTCCAGGCTCAGCTCGGGGGCCACCACCACCAGTTCCGGATCGATCACACGGTTGTGCCCCAGTCCCGTGCAGTCCGGGCAGGCCCCGAAAGGGCTGTTGAAACTGAACACGCGCGGGGCCAGCTCCTCGATGCCCACTCCGTGTTCGGGGCAGGCGAAATGCTGGCTGAAGAGCAGTTCGCGTGTCTCGGCCCCGGGGCTGTCCAGGATCACCCGGCAAAGCCCGGCGGCCAGTCCCAGCGCGGTTTCCACCGACTCGAAGAGCCGACCACGAATCTCCGGCTTGAGGATCAGACGGTCCACCACCACATCGATGTCGTGCTTGTAGGTCTTGCGCAGACCTTCGGCGACCTCGTCCAGCTCCTTCATCTCGCCGTCCACTCGCAGGCGCACGAATCCGGCCTTGCGGATGTGGGCGAAGAGGTCCTTGAACTCGCCCTTGCGCCCGCGCACCATGGGTGCCAGCACCTGCAGCTTGCTGCCCGCGGGCTCGTTCAGGATCTGGCTGACGATCTCCTCGGGGCTGGACTTCTCGATGGGGCGTCCACACTCAGTACAGTGGGGGCGGCCGATGTTGCCGTAGAGCAGGCGCAGGTAATCGTAGATCTCGGTGACCGTGCCCACCGTGGAACGCGGATTGTTGTGGCGCGTCTTCTGCTCGATGGAAATCGCCGGGCTGAGACCTTCGATGGAATCCACATCGGGCTTCTCCATCAGGCCCAGGAACTGGCGCGCATAGGCCGAGAGACTTTCCACATAGCGCCGCTGGCCTTCGGCGTAGAGCGTGTCGAAGGCCAGACTGGACTTGCCGCTGCCGGGGCCCGTGATCACCACCAGCCTGTTGCGCGGGATACGCAGGTCCAGGTCCTTGAGATTGTGTTCCCGCGCGCCGCGGATGTGAATATGACTGGGTTCCATGAGTCTTCCTGTTCGTCTTGAGTGGCCTTCCGCGGAGGGAAGTCAGGGGCCTCTGCTCGGCGTTCGGGCCCCAAAGGCCGCAAGGTCGCGCACGGGTGGGACATTGGGCTCAGCCCAGCAGGCTCAGCACCAGTTCGTCCAGCAGCACCCAGTTCTCCGGTCGCAGTACCAGACGCTCCCCGTTGCAGTGCTGGAAGCGTCTCCGGTGCAGGCGGGCCCGGGCCCAGATGCCGTCCGCGGTCAGCGCGCCAAAGCGGCCAACCAGAACCCGGCGTTCCAGCCCCTGGCGCCAGCGCAGCCCCAGGTAGACCGCCTCCAGCAGTGCCGCGTCACGATCCGGACGATCCGCTTCGGCGGGGTGGGCTGGCCCGCGTCCACCGCATCATTGAAGAGTCGCAGGTTGGGCAGCCGGTTCAGACGCAGCCCCCAGGGGCTCGGCCTGCCCCGTGAGAATCGTCGCCCGTTGCGGATTCAGCCAGGCGCTCGCCCCCGGGGCCCACGGCCAGACAGTCGCGCAGCTCCCAGTAGCCCCGGTTGTGACGACTTTCCTGCCCCGCGCGGCAGAAGCTCGACACTTCGTAGTGCTGGTAACCGGCCGTGCGCAACTCCTTTGACAACAGACGGAAGAGGCGCGCGCTGTGATCGCCGTCCAGAGGTGTGACCCGTCCCTGACGGCGACGCAGATCCAGTCGGGTGCCCGCCTCGTAGCCCAGTCCGTAGGCGCTGATGTGCGGCGGATCCAGCGCCCGCAGCGCCGCGATCTCGCGCCGCAGGGCGGTCGCGGTCTGACCCGGCAGTTGGTAGATCAGGTCCAGACTCAGGTTCGTCAGTCCGGCCGCCCGCAACCGCTGCAGTCCGCGCTGCAGATCGCCCAGGTCGTGTTCCCGGTCCAGAAAAGCCAGGGCGCCCGGGTCGGCGCTCTGGGCGCCCAGACTGGCGCGCGTGATACCGGCGGCCACCAGGCTTCCGGCCAGCTTGTCCGTGATGTGCTCGGGATTCAGCTCCACCGTGATCTCGGCCCCGGGCAGCAGGCGCTCGGTCAGCGGACCAGGTCCCAGCAGCTGGCGAAAGAACTCCGGCGGCAGCAGGCTGGGGGTTCCCCCGCCCAGGTACACACTGTGGATCGCCCCCTCACTCCATGCCGGGCTGGCAAGCTGACGCGCCAGATCCGCGCGCAGTCGCTCTCCACCCAGGCGCAACACCTCGGGATCGCGGGTGACCCCGGCGTAGAAATCGCAGTAACCGCAGCGCCGACTGCACCAGGGCACATGGATGTAGACTCCGAAGGAGTCGCTCGGCGGCATGATCGTCTCCCGGCGCTGCAGCATGCGTGTGTGTCAGTCGCTCAGTCCAAATCCCACGGCCCCCACCACGCGGATCGCGCCCACCGGGCAGACCGGCACGCAGAGGCCGCAGCCCACGCAAAGCTCGGCGTGAATCCTGGCCCGGGCTCCGTGTGCGCCCGCGGCTCCTTCGGCCCGGATGCAGTCGGTCACCGGGCAGGCCGGCAGGCAGTCGCCACAGCCGGTGCAGGCTTCGTTGACCGTGAACCAGGGGCGGTGGGCGATCCGGTCGCTGAAGACGCTGCTGGGACAGAGCCCCACCAGGGGCACCAGATTGGCGCTGCGGCTGTAATCCAGCACGCGCCGCTGGCCATCCACGAGCAGCAGGCCCGGCTCGACGAAGGCGTTCTCGACGCAGCGGCCGCTGGAGGCACAGCCACTGTGGCAGTGTTCCCGGCGGCGCTCGACCGGTTCATCGCTGGCGCAGGTCACGGCCACCTGGGCGTCCGCGGGAATCAGCGAGAGGATCTGGCGCGGGCAGGCGGGCAGGCAGTCGCCGCAGCCCGTGCAGCGGCTGGCCTGGATCACGGGCAGCCCGTTCACGACCCGGATCGCGTTCTCCGGACAGGCGTCCACGCAATCGCCGGCTCCCAGACAGGCCCAGTTGCAGTCGCGCTCGCCCCCGTACTGCAGCTGCAGGTCCAGACAACTCTCGCGGCGCACCGATTCAAAGGTCCGCAGGTTCTGGTCCTCGCGCGAACGGCAGTTGACCACCGCACTCAGCTCACTGCCATAGCCGTGTGTCTCGTCGCGCTCTCCGCTCCAGGCCACCCGGCCGCGAATGCGCCATTCGGGATGCGCCAGAGGCTGACGGCCCGAGAGCTCCACATGGCCCGTGTGACGCAGGAAACGCGACAGCAGCAGGGTGACTCCCGCCAGACAGAGCAACAGCAGCAGTTCCAGGCTCATCCCAGTCCTCCTCCGCTGCGCAGATGATTCAGGGTCATCAGCAGGACCAGCAGCAACAACAGACTGCCCAGGCGAAAGGGCAGGCCTTCGATGGATCCCGGGGCGCGGTTGAGTCTGAAGCGTTCCTGTGCTCCGGTGAGCACGAACACCAGAGCCAGCACGAGCAGCAGCATGAGACCCAGGGCGATGGCTCGTCCCAGTGGCCCGGCCGGCAGATCGATCACGGGAGCCAGCAGCGGGCGTGCCAGCAGGGGCAGCCAGAGCAAGCCCGGCAGCGCCACGAACAGTTCCAGTTGTTCCCGGTCGGCACCGCCCAGCAGCAGCTTGAGCAGCAGCAGCCCGGGCAGGGTCGCCAGCAGGGCACAGGACAGCCTCAGGGCCAGCAGCAGGTCGCCCGTGTGCTCCAGAGGAAAGAACACGGCCGGCAACATGGCCAGGGCACAGGCGGGCAGGATCGCCCAGCTGCGCTGGAAGGCGCTGAAGTGATGCTGGCGCACCAGCAGCGGTGCCGCCAGCAGACCAAAGAGCACGACCAGCGGGGTGCCCGTGTCAAAGAGGGTGCTCATTCCACCTCCCGGGCCACCCGGCGAGCCCGCCGGCGCAGCCAGAGCTGGATCACACCCAGCAGCACCAGCAATCCCACCGTGCGGGGCAGGCCGGCCAGCCCGGGCGGCAGAGCTCCCGGCAGACGCTCGAGCGCGCCCAGAGCCCAGAGTCCGATCAGAGGCACAGGCAGCAGGAAAGTGGCGCGCACGCTCCAGCTGCGACGCTCCTCGTCACGCAGAGTGCAGACCTGCTGCAGGTAGAGGAATGCGCCCGTGTGCACGGCCAGCAGCAGACTGAGTTCCAGTACCGGAAGTCCGGCACGGATGCCTGTCACCCTCAGCAACCAGGCCACGCCGGCTGCCTGAAAGGGCACACCGGCCAGCAGCAGCAGGCTGAGCCAGGTGCCTCGCGCCTGTGAGAAGCGATAGGGCCAGGCGGGCGCCGCCAGCACCAGGCAATTGAGCGGCAGCAGCACCAGCAGCAGCAACCAGATCACACCATCGGCCCCCAGGCAGATCGCGGGCCCCAGGCAGGCCGTATACAGGGCCGCTTCGAAGGGCGTGATCGTGCGGGCGGCAAAGGGGCGCTCCGGGTCAGTGGATTCTGGCCCGGTTCCCATTGCAATGCGTGCGGTTGTTCCACGGGAGCGCTGAAAGAGCGTCTCATCGGCGGGGCCCTCGCGGCAGAGTCGACTGGTTCAGCCAGGGCACCAGAGCACTGGCGGCCAGAGTGGCCAGCACAAGCCCCGCTTCGCCCAGATGCAAGGCCGGTACGGCCAGCAGCAGGCTGCCCAGCAG
Organism: Candidatus Delongbacteria bacterium; assembly: GCA_020634015.1. Lineage (NCBI taxonomy): Bacteria > Candidatus Delongiibacteriota > Candidatus Delongbacteria bacterium. Next base: position 62,922 of record JACKCN010000001.1, read on the forward strand.
CAGGCCGTGTGACAGGCGTCCCCGGGCGGTCAGAGGTGTATGCACGCTCTCGGCGGCTCCAAACACCAGCAGGGGAAGCAGAAAACTGCCGCTGCACCAGAGACTGAAGGCGGGCCAGTGCGCCAGACCCGACGCGTTCACCAGCAGGACTCCAGTGCCGAAGACGGCCAGGGCCGTGACCGGGACTTTCCAGTCGATCACACGGCGTGTCACCAGCAGCACTCCCCCCGGCAGCAGGGCCAGCAGGCTGGCCGCACCCAGTGTGCCCGGGTGCAGGTTCCAGACGAAATCCAGCACCCCACCACTGCTCAGCCGTTCCTGGAGCTGCGCCAGGCGGCTGAGGGTCAGGGGCACGTCCACGGGTGGGTTGACCAGCCCGTGCTCGGTGCTCGCTTCCAGCTCGGCCAGGGCCTGCCAGGCTTGCTGCAATTGTGTCTTCAGGGTGACCGGCACCGAGGCGGGCAGACTGAACCAGCCCTTCTCAAGCCACCAGAGCGGTGTCAGCAGTCCGCCCCCCGGTTGGGCCACCAGATCCAGCAGAAGGCGCGCGAAGAGCGCCGGATGCATGGCGGCGCGCCCATACCCCCCAAAGAGCTGCTCGGCCAGAAAGGCGCCCAGGCCACCGGCCAGCATGACCTGGCTCCAGTGCAGGTCTGGCGGCAACAACAGCGCAAAGACCAACCCGCCCAGCAGGGCGTGTCCGTCCAGGGTGCGCTGGCGATTGCCGGCCACGGCCTTGGTGAAGGCCTCCGCCAGCAGGAAGGACGCCGCCGCCACTCCCGCGGTGCGCAGGGCGGGCAGGCCGTAGAGCCCGAAGGCTACCAGCAGCAGGGGCGCCAGCGCCAGCATGGACTGGCCGTGCAGGGCCGAAAGGCGGGACCGTGTGCGCAGCAGAGGCATCGGGGCCAGACGGAACACGGGGCGTGCCTCAGACATGGCGCACCTCGCGCAGCTGCTGCAGTCCTTTGCGCAGACTGTGTCCCAGATGGATGTGGCTGGGGCAGACATAACTGCACACACCGCAGAGCAGGCAGTGCTCCAGCCCCATCCCGCGGGCCTCGTGCAGGCGCTGCTCTTCGATCAGATGCACCAGGCGGGGCGGGGCCAGGCTGCGCGGACAGGCTTCCAGACAGCGCCCGCAGGTGTTGCAGGCGTCCTCACGCAGGCGCGGCAATTCCTCCGGGTTGGCGGTCACCAGCGCCCGCAGGGGCGGACAGAGGGGCGAGTCCGTGTCACGCAGCAACTTGCCGTCCAGAGCTCCACCCGCGAATGCCGCGCTCGGTGGCCCCTCGGGAAAGAGCTCCTGCCAGGGCAGACCGCTGGGCAGTTCGACCAGCTCGCCGTTTCCGGCCAGGTCCGAGACGGACAGCAGAAAATGATCGGCGGGGCCCACCGTGAGCCGCCGTTCCAGCAGCAGCAGGCGGTCCAGATCGAGCACGAGCACTCCCTGACCGGCCAGCAGGCGCGTGGGATCCAGTGTGCGGGACGGATTGACCAGCCGTGTGGCACGCTCGGCCAGCAGGCGGGGATGGGCACCGGGATGGCTGTTGTCCAGCTGGATCCGGGTCAGGCTGATACCGGGCTTGAGCGCGGCCACCAGAGCTTCGGCCGCCTTGCGCTGGGGAGCACGGTGCGCCAGATGCAGATGCTGGAAACGAGCACGTTCCAGCACCAGGTCCAGCGCGCACGAGAGTGCCTTTCCGCGGGCCAGTTCTTCCAGTCGGGCCATCAGGGTCCAGTGCCCCAGTTCGGTCTCGGCGGCGTTGAGAATCAGGATCGCACCGGCAGGCAGGATTGCCAGCTCGTGATCCAGAGGAATCCCGTCCAGATTCTCGAGTCCCTGGGCCGACAGGGCCAACCCGGCCGAGAGCGGCTGCTCATCTTCCTGCTCGACCTGAAGCACGGCGCAGGGCAGCAGGCAACCATCGCCCACTCTGCGGTTCTCGACGGCCAGGATCCGCCCGGACGCCGGTGCCAGTCGCACGCGGGACAGCAGTCCACAGGGTTCGCTCAGCGGCTCGCCGGCACTCACCCGTTGGCCGGCCACCACCAATGGCCGAGCCTCATCGTAGCGGTAGCCGCGCAGAGGCAGGACTCGCACACCGGTACCCTGCAGCTCGCGCCGGGGCGGAACCGCCCTGGGGCACCAGTCGGGTGGCAGAATGCCTTCCTTGAGGTGGAAACGGCGCATCAGTGCCCAGCCTTCGGGAAAGGGGACTCAGGAGGAAGAGGGCAGATGGCGGGAGAGCACACACTGAGTCCGCTGGGACATCTCGGATCACGCCGGAGAGTTTGCATTGAATCCATCACGGCACACTTTCGTCTGTCCGGCGGGACACGTGGAGTCTGGAATCCGATTGGCTGGGTGCTTGAAACACCCGGTCAGCGAAACCGGGTGTCCCTGGAGAGGTTCAGGCACCACCCTGGGGCAAACTTTCCCGCAGAGTGTGCAATTCGTTCAGGAATCCTTCGGCATCCTGGAAACGCCGGTAGACACTGGCGAAGCGGATGTAGGCCACCTCATCGAAGGCCAGCAGGCGATCCAGCACGATGCGCCCCAGGCGCTGGCTCTCGATCTCGCCGCTGGCCGCGGCGCCGGCCTGCACCACCCGCTCGACCGAATCGATCAGCTCGTCCACCTGGGCCTCGCCATAGCCGCGCTTGTGCAGCGCCTGCAGAATGCCGCGCCGCAACTTGGCCCGGCTGTAGACTTCGCGGCGTCCATCCGACTTGATGACCGTGAGCTGCGCACCCTCCACATATTCGTAGGTGGTGAAGCGGGCCTGGCAGACACTGCACTCGCGCCGACGCCGGATGGCGCTGTGATCGCCCAGCGGTCGGCTGTCGATCACGGTGTCCTTGTTCTGGCCGCAGGATGGGCATTTCATTCACTCACCTCCGCGCCGACGCTTCGGCGCGACCTCAGTTTTCGCGATACAGGGAAAGGCCCGGGCCAGTTCGCGCACGTCAGCGAGCACGGCGGCCAGGGTCCCGGGGTCCTTCGCGCCTTTCAGCGCCCGGTCGATGAAACCGGCGATGGTGCGCATGGCGTCGGCATCCATGCCACGGGTCGAGAGGGCCGCGGTACCGATGCGGATGCCGCTGGTGATCATCGGGCTGCGGCTGTCGAAGGGCACCATGTTCTTGTTGACCGTGATACCTGCCGCCTCGAGCGCGTTCTCGGCGGCCTTGCCGCTGAGCCCGTCGCTGCCCAGATCCACCAGCAGCAGGTGGTTGTCGGTGCCCCCACTGACCAGGCGGTAGCCTTTCTCGACCAGGCTCTGGCCCAGCACGCGGGCATTTTCCTTGACCCGACGGATGTAGACCTTGAACTCGGGTTGCAGACATTCGCCCAGCGCCACGGCCTTGGCCGCGATCACGTGCATCAGCGGTCCGCCCTGGATGCCGGGCATGACCACTCCATCGATGATTTCGCTCTGCTGCATCATCCGGCCACTCTTGGCGGCCACCTTGCCGTGCACGTTGTCGCCATCCTTGCCCATCAGAATCATGCCGCCACGGGGGCCGCGCAGGGTCTTGTGAGTCGTGGTGGCCACCACGTGGGCATGGGGCAGCGGACTGGGATGCTCGTCGGCGGCCACCAGGCCCGCGATGTGCGCCATGTCCACGAACAACCAGGCACCGATCTCGTCGGCAATGGCCCGGAAGCGCGCGAAATCGATCTCGCGCGGGTAGGCCGAAGCACCCGCCACGATCAGTTTCGGTCGGTGTTCCTTCGCGGCGGCTTCCACCGTATCGAAATCGATGCGCCCGGTCCCGGCGTTCACGCCATAGGAGACGAAGTTGTAGAGCTTGCCCGAGAAGTTGACCGGGCTGCCGTGGGTCAGGTGACCGCCGTGGGCCAGATTCATGCCCAGCACGGTATCACCGGGCTGGATGTAGCTCATGTAGACCGCCATGTTCGCCTGGCTGCCCGAGTGCGGCTGCACGTTGGCGTACTCGCACTGGAAGAGCTGGCAGGCGCGCTCGCGGGCCAGGTTCTCGACCTCGTCCACATGTTCGCAACCGCCGTAATAACGTTTGCCCGGATAGCCTTCGGCATACTTGTTGGTCATCACACCGCCCTGGGCCTGCATCACGGCCCGGGAAGTGAAGTTCTCGCTGGCGATCATTTCCAGGCGTTCTTCCTGGCGGGCCAGCTCCTGATTGATGATGCGCGCCACATCGGGATCGCGCCGGGTCAGTTCGTCCATGGGGCCTTTCCTGGTCTCCGGGCCGCTCAGCAGCCGGTGAGTCCGTGCAGTTTTTCCAGTCGGCGGGTGTGACGGCCGCCCTCGAAGGATGTGTCCAGCCAGGTCGCCAGAATGCGCAGGTTCTCTTCCACGCTGCGCATGCGTCCCGCGAGAGCCAGGCAGTTGGAGTCGTTGTGCAGACGGCTCAGCCGGGCCGATTCCACTTCAAGACACAGGGCACAGCGCACACCCTTGAGCTTGTTGGCACAGATCGAGGCGCCAATGCCGGAACCGCAGAGCACGACGGCCAAGTGGACTTCGCCATGCGACAGCGCCCGCGCGCAGGGCACGATGCTGTCGGGGTAATCCATGGCCACGGGTTCGTGGGCCCCGAAATCACGGACCTGGAATCCACGATCCATCAGGGCCTGGATCACCGCCAGTCGGGCTTCGTGGGCGGCGTGGTCGGCGGCCACTCCGATCACGGGAGTCAGGGAGTCGAGGCTCATTCCAGCAACCAGCCGTAGCAAGGGTGCCCGTCCAGAGTCTTGCCCTGGTTGAGGAAACGGTCGCCCTTGGTGGGCAGCACCGGCTCGAGTGCATCACGCCGGTTGCGGGCCTGAGCCTTGGCCCCGGGGTCGGTGACCTGGCTGTAGTAGTTGGCGGCCAGTTCGTAGGCCAGCTTGTCATAGAACTTGAGCGGTCCGTCGGAGCACTCGTCCACGCTGGCTTCGGCCACCTGGGCCAGCAGGATCAGGCCCTTGCCGCCGGGAGCCTTGGCCCGGGCCTTGCTGCCCCAGCTGCGCGCGACCTTGAGCTGGCGCAGTTCGAGATACAGATTGCCGATGCGGACCATCGTGTCCTCGTCGCCTCCCTTGAGCGTGTCCAGGGTCTTGAGCGCGGAGATGGCGCCGTTGATGTCATCCAGTTCGATCAGGCAGTCGGCCAGACTCTTGAAGACCTGCTCGTTCTCGGGCTGCTCCTGGCTGAGGCCTTCCAGCAGGACGCGTGCCTTCTGGTAGGTCTCGGTGCTGGCGAAATCCACATAGGCCCGGGCCAGTTCCAGCCGGGCGCGAGTATTGGTGGGGTCTGCGGCGACCTGCTCCTCGAGTGAGACGATGATGTCACCCGTGCTGAAGTTGCGCTTGGTGATCCGGGTCTTCTCTTCCAGATAGGATGTCTCGTCGGGATTGAGCGCGATCAGGGTGTCAGCACGTCCAGCACGGCCTTCCAGTCCTCGGCCTCTCCGCTGTCCGAGGCCTTGGCCGCGAGCATGGTCTTGATCGACTTCCACGAGTTCTCGTCGTCGGGCTTCAGCTTCACGGCTTCGCGGTACTCGGCCAGAGCCTTGGCATCCATGTTGGCGTTCTCGTAAAGCCTGGCCAACGACACGCGCTCGTAATGTTCCTCAGGGCGCTTGGAAACGGCCAGTTCCATCACCAGCAGGGCCGAGTCGGGCATGGACAGCTGACTGTAACACAGCGACCAGTACTTGAGGTGGGCCGCCTTTTCCAGGTCCTGGTCCAGACTGAAGACCTTGGTATAGTTGTTGGCCGCATCACGGTAGGCGCCTTGTTTCTTGTACTCGGTGGCGAAGCTCAGCGCCATGTCGCGCTCCTGCTCCCGGGCGGCCTTTTCCGCGGCGTTGAGTTCCTTCTTGGTGGGCTCGGTGTCCACCGGAGTCTGGTAGGCGGAATTGCAGGCGGCCAGCAGAAAGGCCAGCGCAAGTGACAGAAAAACCTTGTTCATTGGAAAAGCACCTTCAATTGACAGATGAGAAGCTTGATCACCGGATCAGCGGTTGTAGACGGGACGCCGGAACCACAGGTCGCTGCCCGCGAAACTCGCGTGCAGGCGCCAGCCCTGTTCTTCCAGCCCCAGCCCGGCCTTGTCGCCGCTGAGAGTGTATTCGAATCCCAGGTCCATCCAACCCAGCCGGTCGCGGGTCGGGATGCTGCAGCCCGCACTGAGGGACAGCAGGTTGACGTCCTTGTACTCGTCGGCTCCGCCCAGCAGGGCCGCCTTGTTGTACGCCAGATAGCCCTGCTCGAAACGCAGGCCCGTACGCCAGTCCCACTTGCGATACCAGGCGAGGGTGAAATCATCCTCGTGCAGACGTTCCACGCCCAAGGCCAGGCTCAGGGCGCTGTCCTGACGGCGGGCCAGACTGAGATCGGCGGCGCTGTTGCCCGCAAGTTGCGTGGAGCTCCAGTCGCTCCAGCTCAGGTCGGCCAGCCAGCGTATCGTGTTCTGGCGCAGGGCGGCACCCAGATCGATGGTCAGTGGCACGTCCACATGGCCCAGAGCCTGACGGCTGTCGTCGTTGTTGGAGGCGCTCTCGCGGTCCAGGCTCAGGCGGGCGCGGGTGGGCAGATTTCCGGCAAGGCCCAGACCCAGCTCGGGAGTGGGCTGCCAGAGAGCGCCCAGACGCAGACTGGGCCCGACCATGCCCAGACGATAGTTGGTGCGCACATCGAAGGGCGGCGCCACCTGCACGTGATACAGCGAATACTCCTGGCGCAGGCTGCCGAAGATCAGGCCGGTTTCCAGTCCCACCTTGAGATTCTGTGCGGGCCAGTCCCGCGCGAAGGTCACCGTGGCCAGCGAGAAGCCGCCACTGCCCTTGAGGAATTCGTAATACTCCTCGCCTTCGCTGTTGCTGTCGTGGTTGCGCAGGCTGAAGTCCATCCGGCTCCAGGGGCGCAACCCCAGCGACGCGGAGACGCGATTCCAGGTGAGCGGGAAGGACAGATAGAACTGGTCGAAACTGCCGGTAACATCACTGGTGCTGGTCGTGTTGTCGATTGCGGTCAGCCCGCGCGCGCCAAGTCCCAGCTGGATGCGCGTGAGACGTCCACCGCTGACGGCGGCGGGATTGCGCAGGGGAATGCGCAGGCTGTCGCTGATGGCCAGACCGGTGCCTCCGCGACCGGCGTCGGCGGCATTTGCCGTCCACTCAAGCTGGCCCCAGCCACCACGGCTGAGGGGCCCGGCAGACGCGGACAGGGACAGCAGCAGGACCGCCAGCAGGCCGCCGCGCAGGGTATACGGGATCATTGCTGCCCCCAGGGCTCGGGCGACTCGGTCCATTTGTAGACCAGACGCGGTTTCAGCGAGTCCGCCAGGGCGGGATCGACCAGCAGCAGCTTGCGCAGTTCCAGATCTCCGGGATAGAAGCGCAGGGCCACGGTCATGCTGTCGTCCGGCGAGAAGTCGTTGCGCCCGGTCCAGAAGTGCACCAGCATGTTGACCACGCTGAATTCGAGCTGGCTGCTGTCGGCATCGACGGTCTCGGCCGAGTAACGGTTGTACTGGAAGGCGGCGGAATTGAGATCGACTCCATCCGCGGGAAAGTCCGACATGCCGTAGAGGTAGACCGTGCCCCCGTCGGCGTTGAAGCTCTGCTCGAGAATCGGCAGCCGCAGATAGGCCTTCAGCAGCGAGGTCGTGGTGGGATCGAGCACCACATCGCCGTCCATCGGTCTGAAGGGCGGCAGCCGCAGCAGGACCTGCAGCGAGGGGCCCGAGGAAATGCTGAGACCCGTGGTGCTGCCCGCATCCTGGAACACGGTGTTCTGCCAGGCACTGACCTGGAAGGCCCAGGTGGTGGAATCCTGGACGCCCAGTTCCGGGTCGTCCACATAATAGTGCTGGTAGTACAGGCGATAGCCGGGTTTGAGGATGCTGTCCCAGCCGTATCCCAGAAACGCCAGCATGCCCTGCTCATCGTCGGGCATGCTCAGCAGCAGCGTGCGACGCCAGCGCTGGGGATTGCTGTTGGGCACGGGGCTGGCCAGGCTGTCGCTGGTGAACCACCACTCGTGTCCTTCGAGGCTGCGGAAACTGCGGATGCCTTCGGCGGGGTCGGAATTCAGACTGCCGTTGAGGTCGCCCCAGAACATCTCGTTCTGATGGAAGGTGGTGCGCAGGCTGTCCAGCACCGTGGGTGAGGCTCCATTGCCATAGAGCACGTCCCAGTAGAGCGAGTCCTGGACCTCCGTGCCATCGGGAGGATCCTGGATCAGCAACAGGTCCAGCGCCAGTTCCTGGACGACTCCGTCTTCCCAGGAGGGCCGAAGATCACGCGGCTGCTGTCCCGGTCCATGCGCAATGACAGGTAGACGCTGTCGATGCTGACCGTGTCGGGAATCAGGGCGATGGATTCGGGGAGCTGGTACTCGATGTGCACCACCATCCGGGATTCCAGCCCTGGGCTTCGAGCCGCCCCACGAACTGCAGGTCGGAGAACTTCATCTGCTGATCGGCCTGGAACACCGCGGCGCGGGTCACCAGCAGGCTGTCCCACTGTCCGTCGGGATTGCCGCCGGGCAGCCCTCCCACCGAGCCCACTTCTTCGTCGCAGGCGGAAAACAGCAGCATCAACAGTAGCAGGCAGCAGGCTGGTCCAGCCAGCGAATGCCGCGATCGGTCGGTCATGGGCAGTTCCAAGATGGTGCGCAGTGCGGCAGGGGCCCGCCCGTGCGAATGGATGAAGCGGGGCTCCCGGGCAATGCGGCTGTGGGTCGTCAGCAGCCTGAACCGCCATTGCGGCTGGTCCGACAGACTCCTAGCGGTTGGGGGCCGCGTTCGTTCCCGCCCGATTCGGCATTCGGTGGACGCGAGACCCCGTCGAAGCCGGCAAATATAGGGGATTTCATGGCCCCCGGAACCGCCTGCCGGGAAACCTTGCAAGCCACGGGAAAAAGAGAGCCCGCGCCCCATGGCAGGGTCAGCAGCCATGGGGCGCAGTGTGTGCAGCCGGAAGACCGCTGGCACGCTGATTGTCCGGAACGAATGCCCCCCCAGGTACCCGCCCCGGCACGGCTCAGCTGGCCAGGTCCTCCGGGTTCGCATCCAGGTGATCCTGCATCAGGCTGAGCTGGATCCGGACCAGGTCCAGCTCGGCTTCCATCTGGTCGCACCAAGCCAGCAGGCGCGCCTGCATCTGGTGGCGGGTCTCCGGCAGCGCCTGTGCGCCCCCCGTTTGCCGGCCCCTCCGGTGGATCCCTGAAGTCCAGACTCTGCTCTCCATCTCGCACCCCTTGTTTCCCGCCCGCGGTCGTCCATCGTTTCCGTTCCCGACGGTCGCCGCCGGTCCCGCCAGGGCTCTTCCCCTTGGCTCGCGCTCAAGATGGCCCCATTTCCGGCAGCCGGGGGTGCCCCGTGGCACCTCCCTGAATGAGCCACGACACGGCTGGCTGTGGCCTGGCGCACTCCCGGCTTTGCGCCTCGCGGATTCGCCGTGCCGGGCCAACATCGGGGCTCCGCATGAGCGGGTTGTCAGGTTGGCGCAAGATCCGGGCAGGGCGGGACGTCGCTCCTCCTCCCCTTCAGTCCTGGGGTTGCGCCATGGGAATGATTCTGGGCGAATGGTCTGCTCATCTCGTGCTCGGCCGGGCGAGGGCCCCCTTTGCGGGGGAGCGTTTTCCACCTTTCTTTGGAGCGGGTCCAAAGAAAGGTGGAGCCAAAGAAAGATCCTCTTCGCAGGCCTCGCGCCGCGCAAACTTGGTCCGCTTCGCGGTCCGGCGAGCAAGCGCGGCGGACCACGCTCCCTGCCCGACCATTCCGTCTCGATGGTTCCGCCACCGGCGTCACCGCTGTGGAAGCAGATGGATCAGAGGCCGTAGCTTCCAGCCGGGCCCGATGCAGCCCCACACACGTGATCATGTCTTCTGATTTTCCGGCGAAATCCGGGGGCCATGAGTCGCCGCCCGCACCGGAGTCGTCGAACCCTCAATCTTCCATCCCCTTCCACCGACACCCTGTCACTGACGCGATTCCGTGTTGCCTTCTTCGGCCCGGCGCAGCATGCCCACCAACATGCATCGTTTTTCCACCTTTCTTTGGACGGGTCCCCGAACGGTGGATCCAAATCCATAGCCTCTGGAGAATCCACGCCGGGCGTGGATGCCAGGCAATCGGAACCATGCGGTCCGGCGAGCAAGCGACGGTCGAAAGGACCGTCGCCGCCTGACCGGGGCAGCACCCGACCGTTCCACCACCGGCGTCCACCGCTGCGGAAGGGGATCTGATTCCACCTCGAATCGCCATCGCGTCCACCATCTCGTCCTCTCGTCCACCATCCCGCCACCATTCGTCCACCATCTCGCGGGCGAAGCCGTCCACCATCCGTCCAGCCATCTCGTCCACCATCTCGTCCGGGGATCTCGTCCACCATCGCGTCCGACACTTCTCGTCCATCCTCGTCACGAAAGGCCCCATCGTCCATCCTCGTCCACCATCTCGTCCACCATCTCGTCCGCCATCTCGTCCACCATCTCGTCCGCTTTCCGTTCGCCCGGCACACATTCGTCCGCCATCTCGTCCACCATCTCGTCCGCCATCTCGTCCACCATCTCGTCCGCCATCTCGTCCGCCATCTCGTCCACCATCTCGTCCGCCATCTCGTCCACCACCGCCACGGATGTCCGGGACAATCGACGAATGGCGGTCGTGGTGGCGGTCGATGGGACCGTCATGCTCTTGAACAGGGCGACGGTCGAAAGGACCGCCACCCCTTTGATGATGTCCCCGATGGATTGATGGGCACGTCCTGCGGCCTTTGCCCATCCTGCAAGAAGCTCGGTCCGGCTGCATGAATTTCCTGCACATGATCCAGATCCAGCGCCCGGGTGTCGCATTCGTTAAACTGGGCGGGTCGTTCCCTGTCTCATTCGCCTGACCCGAGGACTCCATGCGACTCTGGATCCTGCTGCTGTTCATCATGACTTCGCTCTGCCGCGCGGCCATTCTGCGTGTCCCCGCCGACTTTGCCGACATCCAGGCCGCCATGGATGCCACGACCCCGGGTGATACGGTGCACGTCGCATGCGGCATCTGGACCGGCCTGTACACCAGTCCAATGCACGGGATGACGCTCTGTTCGGACTACCTGTTCACCCAGGACTCCACCGACATCAACGAGACCATTCTGGACGGAGAGTACGAGGGCACGATCCTGGATCTGTACGGCGAGGACACGTGGTTCGTGCTCTGTGGGTTCACCGTGCAGCATGGGCAGGGGCAAGACATCAGTCCCAGTGCGTACAACCACCGGGCAGGAGGAATCCAGAAGAATGGCCATGTGCATGGGTGGATCCGAGACTGCGTGTTCCGTCAGAACCGGGCCCCAAGAAGTGCGCCTGTAATCTACTGGGGAACAGTCGGCTCTGGCATCTCGACATGGGGCGATCTGATCATCGAGAGTGTTGCATGCTTCGAGAATGAGGTAACGAATCCGACTGGCGGTCCCTCGGCAGCCGTTTTCATCTGGGCATACCAAGCACATCTGCTGAAGATCGATGGGTTGTATTATGACGGCGACGGGAACAACACGATCCCGCTCGTGATGGGCAACTCCGAAGGTGATTCGGTCATCGTCAACAACCTGACGATCACGAATTCGACGAGCCCTCCTTCAACCACTGGGCTGAACACAGATGTCGTAGGGTTGAACGGGCAACACTACTCGAACATCCGGCTGCTGGGAGGCAATGGAATTCCCGTGTGCGGACTTGGCATCCAGCCACGAGGCCCGGACTCCTCAATTGTTGTGATGCGGAACATTCAGGTTTCAGGAGTGAGCGGACAGAGGGCACTGTACATCAACTCGGGACTCGCGCAACTGGACATCGACAGCCTGACAGTGAGCAACTGCCGCGGCAATTCCTACCAAGCCATGGTCAACATACAATCCAGTACCCGAGGCTGGCTGCGCAATGTGCACTTCCACGACAATGTCAGCGGGGACAGCGTCAGTCTGGAACCGCTGCCGATGTTGAACACTCGCTACATGGACATCGACAACCTGCACTTCCACGACAACCGGACCATCGTGCCCGCGGATCCGGATCCGTCCACCAGCGGCGGCAACTACATTCTGGGCGCCCAGGTCTACGCCGTCGGCAGCCGCCTGCACCTGAGCAACATGCTCTTCGAGAATAACCGTCTGGATGATCTGGATGATTACAGCGATCACAGCCCGGTGAATGCCTACTATGGAAACTATGGCAGAGAATTGATGGGCACCGGCTTGGACGGGCTTATGGGCGCACAACATCCGAGTCCTGCACAGCCGCCAGCCCAATCACGCTCCGGACATCTACTCGGTCCCGGACATCGACATGAGTCGTCCTGGTTCCGTGCTGACACTCGGTTCGGATCACGTGTTTGCACGCAGACAGCATACTGGTCTGGGATGCGGATGATGGTGGCGTTTACATCGGATCCGACTCCATGTGGGTCAGCAATGTCGAGATCCGGGATGTAGGCAGAATGGCCCTGGGTATGGGGGACAACGTCTTCCCACAAGCACCTCCATGGGCTTCGATTCAGCAACATGCTGCTGGACAACATTGATGCGACCCCAAGCTACTTGCCTTCAGAGTATCGACGGCTCAGCAGCCAGGCTCTGCTGTGGACCGGAGTGCGTACTGCTTACCAAGGCCACGTTCCTGTAGTCGATTTCGAGAACGTGACCGCCATCAACAACGATGACATGCGTCACCTGTTCAACTTCTGGCAACCGGTGGACCTGCACGTGCGGAACTGCGTTTTCTGGAACAATACGTACACCATCTGCGCGAGGGGGCTTTCCCATCTCTCAGTCTTTGGAGTACAATCTGCTGGAAGAAGAAATTGCTGGCATCGGCAATCAGGTCGGCATAGCCCCCCTGTTCGATGAAGAGTTGGGCGCCCCTTTGCTCTCCTCCATCTCCCCAGCCATCGACGCTGGGAATCCGGACACGGCATACAACGATATAGAAGACCCCGACAACCCTGGCTTCGCCCTCTGGCCCAGCCAAGGCACCCTGCGCAACGACATTGGGTACACGGGCGGGCCGAGTGCGGGCACTCTGGAGCATCTGGTGGCCGTGCGTGCACCGCGCACGGAACCCTTGGCGCAACCGGAGACCTTCGTGCTGCACCCGGCCTTTCCCAATCCCTTCAATCCCGTGACCACTCTGGGCTATGTCCTCAACCGCCCGCTGCAGGTTGAACTGTCCGTGTACAACGTGCTTGGGCAGAAGGTGCGGACACTCGTTTCCGGACTGGAGAGCGCGGGCGAGCACCATGTGCGATGGGATGCCAGTGAATTGGCCAGCGGGGTGTACATCGTGGAGCTTGCCGCAGGCGGGGAATCGCGGACGCGGAAGATCCTGCTGCTGAAATAGGACGCCCCGCAGGGGCATTGTTTCCTCAGCCCAAAGCGACGCTTTGGGTTGTGTCGCCCCCGTCAATCCACACACCATCGCCTGCCATGTCACGCATTGCCCCCATCCCACCACGCCTTCGGCGTGCCTTCCCCCGCTGCGCGAGGGAAGGGATGACGGCTTCGCCTCGTCAGGCAATGGTCTACTGCCAAGCCCCGAACGGGGCATCACACATCCATGGCCCGTGGGGAATCCACGGGCTGGCGCGATGAGCTGGCCGCATAACCATCTACCCCGAGACACCGTCGATTTCCCCAAGATTCAATCCCCTTCCGCAGCGGTGACGCCGGTGGCGGAACCATCGAGACGGAACGGTCGAGCATGAGCGTTGGCCGCCGCGCATGGCCCGAAGGACCGCATCGCGGGCCAAGTTTGCGCGGCGCGAGGCCTGCGAAGAGGGTCTTTCTTTGGCTCCACCTTGCTTTGGACCCGTCCAAAGAAAGGTGGAAAACAATGCGTCACGGGAGGCCGTCCCGGGCCGAGGATGGCCTCACGGAATCGAGTCTGTGACAGGATGCCGGTGGAAGGGGAATACGTGTAGCGGGGATTGACACAACGAAAATCGCGGTGTAACTTTCGGGGCCCGCCTTCCGCGGGGTGACAGGAACAGAGAACATTCCGGAATCGCCAAAGTTCAATCCCTTCCACAGTGGTGACGCCGGTGGCGGAACCATCGAGACGGAACGGTCGAGCATTCACGTGGGCCGCCGCGCTTGGTCCGAAGGACCGCATCGCGGGCCAAGTTTGCGCGGCGCGAGGTCTGCGAAGAGGGTCTTTCTTTGGCTCCACCTTGCTTTGGACCCGTCCAAAAAGAAAACGTCCCCACGGGAGGTCGGGGAGGAGCATCACGGCAGGCAGTCGTGTCACGGGGTTCGAGTGTCACGAGCAATCAGGGCATGTCCCCGGATTACGCCGGAACGTTTCGTGGTGAGGGATCGTCGTTCGCCGGTGTAACCATCTGCATTCGTGGGCGACCCGCTTCCACGGGGGTGACGGGAATGGGCGAGTAGTACAGTCTTACTTCCTACAGAACAATCCTCTTCCGCAGCGGTGACGCCGGTGGCGGAACCATCGAGACGGAACGGTCGAGCAGGGAGCGTGGGCCGCCGCGCATGGCCCGAAGGACCGCATCGCGGGCCAAGTTTGCGCCGCGCAAGGCCTGCTGAGCCTTCTTTTGGCCACCCTTTTCTTCGCGAAGAAAAGGTAGAGAGCGCCCCCCGCGCAGGGGTTCATCACCCTGGCGTGATCACGAGAAGGAGCACGAGCAGGAGTACGAGACGAGTTGGTGCATGAAACCGGTCATGGAACAAGCCCCCCTCGGGGGTCGGGGGGGATCACATGATGCCATGCAGCTTCTTGTAGTCGGCCCAGGTGGCCTTGAGGTGTTCGAAGGCGGCAAGGTCGGGCTGGAGCAGGAAGGGGTTGCTGCGGCGTTCGTGGCCGATGGTGCTGGAGGGACAGACGCCGTAGTCGTGGCCGGGCCAGACGCGCACCTCGTCGGGCAGGGACAGCAGGACCCGGTGGAGGCTGTGATACTCGGCGCGGGCCTGTTCGGAGCTGCCGGTGCCACCGACCTTGCCCACGAAGAGAGTATCGCCCGTGATCACATCGGTTGGACGGCCCGAGGAATCCAGCACCAGCGCGCACAGGCTGCAGGGCGTGTGACCCGGCGTGGGCAGCAGGCGCAGGCGGGCCTGGCCCAGTTCCAGCTCCAGGCCGGGATCGGTCACGGCCCGCGTGGGCACCAGACTGCCGAAAGGTGAGGCGATCAACTCCCACTGGCCGTGGGGGATCCGGGACAGGCTGGCAATGTGATCGGCGTGAGTGTGGGTGGCGATCACGGTGCGCAGGCGGCAGCCGCTGGCATCCAGCGCACGCAGCAGCTGGGTGGGGTCTTCGCCCGGATCCAGGATGGCGGCCTCGCCACCGTCGAGCAGCAGGTAGCCGAAGTTGCGGTCGCCGCCCGTGCGGATCTGCAGCAGTTCCATGAGTTCTCCTTTGTGTCACCGGGGCTCAGTCCTGACCGTCCTCCTCCAGCCCCAGCTCCTGACGACAGGTGTCAACCTTTGCCTGGGCCACTTCCCATTGGGCGTAGAGCTCGGGCAGTTGCTTGCGCAGGGTGTTGTACTCGGTGGTCAGGGTACTCATCCGGGTGCCGTCGGCCAGAATCTCGGGACGACTGAGTTCGGTCTCGAGATTGGACATCCGGTTCTCGCGCGTTTCGATGGTGCGTTCCAGTTTCTCGGCCGCCTGCTCGTGTTCGCGCAGCACGCGGCGCTTGCGGATCTTCTCCTCGGTGGCCTTGCGCCGGTCTTCCTTGCTGCGGGAGCGCGCGGGAGTTGCGCTGCCTTCCTCGCTGACACGCGCCCCATTGCGGGCCGCTTCCTCCGCGCCCAGTTCGGCTTCGCGCAGGGCGAGGAAGTCGGAATAGTTGCCGGGGTAGTCGCGCAATCGGCCCTCGCGCAGCTCCAGCACGCGGGTCACCACGCGGTCGAGGAACCAGCGGTCGTGGCTCACCACCAGCACGGTGCCCGTGTAGGCGGCCAGTCCCTGCTGGAGCACGTCCTTGGCCTTGATGTCCAGATGGTTGGTGGGTTCGTCCAGCACCAGGAAGTTGGACTTGTTCAGCAGCAGGCTGGCCACCGAGAGGCGACTCTTCTCGCCGCCCGAGAGCACCTCGACCTTCTTGAACACCGCGTCACCGCTGAAGAGAAAACTGCCCAGCAGGCTGCGCAGCTGGCCCTGACCCAGGCCCGTGCTGTGGCGCGAGAGCTCCTCGAGCACCGTGTTCTCGCGGATCATGCCCTCTTCGGCTTCCTGGGTGTAGAAGTCCAGTTCCACCTTGTGACCCAGGCGGCAGACACCCGCTGTGGGCTCCAGCAGCCGGCAGATGATGCGCGAGAGGGTGGTCTTGCCGGCGCCGTTGGGGCCCACCAGTGCCACACGCTCGCCGCGCCCGATGTGCAGGTCCAGCGGCTCGAAGACCGGTGTGTCACCATAACTGTGCTGCAGGCCCTCAAGGATCAGCACCTGGTCGCCGCTGCGCTCGCAGGCGGGAAAGTGGAAGCGGATCCCGCGGGTTTCGCTCTCGATCTCGATGCGCTGGATCTTCTCCAGCATCCGGACACGGCTCTGGACCTGGCTGGCCTTGCTGGCCTTGTAACGGAAGCGATCGATGAAGCGTTCCAGTTCGGCGATGCGCTCGCGCTGGCGCAGGTACTCCGAGGCGATGCGCTCCTTCTCGGCTTCCTTCTGTTCCAGAAAGCGCGTGTAATTGCCCGTCCACAGCTTCAGCTCGCCCCGCTCCAGCTCGGCGATCAGCGAGACCGTGCGGTCCAGGAAAAAACGGTCGTGCGACACGCAGATCACGGTGCCCGAGTAGTGGCGCAGGTAGCGCTCGAGCCACTCCATGGTTTCCGTGTCCAGATGGTTGGTAGGTTCGTCCAGCAGCAGCAGGTCGGGGGCCGAGAGCAGCAGGCGGGCCAGTGCGGCGCGCATCTGCCAACCGCCGGAGAAGGAATCCAGCGGCCGCTCCAGATCCTCGTCACGGAAACCCAGTCCGGCCAGGATGCGGCCCGCGTCGCTGCGCAGGCGGTAACCGTCGGCGTTGTCGAAGTGCTCGTGCAGGTGGCCCAGGCGCTTGAGCACGGCCTGCTGTTCCTCGCTGTCCTGCTCGAGGGTCGCCAGTTCTTCGCGCAGCGCGGTCATTTCCGCTTCGATCTGGCTCAGGTCGGCCACGGCCTCGACCACCACGTCCACCAGCGGACGGTCGGTGGAAAAGCTGAAGTCCTGTTCCAGATACCCCACGCGCAGGCGCGGGGCGCGGATGATCTCGCCCCGGTCGGGCTCGCGGGTACCCATCAGCAGCCGCAGCAGGGTGGTCTTGCCCGCCCCGTTGTCGCCCACCAGGCCAATGCTCTGGCCGGGGCGAATGTGCCAGTCCAGATCGTCGTAGAGCACCTTGTCGGGAAAGGCGATGTGGATGTGTTGCAGTCGGAGCAGGGTGGACCTCGTGAATTGATGGCCCAATATGGGAACTGGCCAGCTTTCACGAAGGATCGAGGTGTGGCTTCAGGAACAGCATTGGCAAGTCCGGACAGTCTTGCCCGGACAAGCCACAAGGAAAGGGCCCACGCCGACACGACGCAGGCCCCAAGGGGGCAAGGTTGGAAGAGCCGCTCAGTGGGCCCAGACCACGCGCACCTGATACACGGCCATCTCGCGGTCGATGGGGTCGTCCCAGTGCAGCAGAGGGGTTTCGCCCAGCAGGATCTCGTCCTGGCGGTTGAGATCCGAGTAACGATAGATCCGGTAGGACTGGGCGCCGGGCACACTGGTCCACTGCAGGTGGGCGACCTCGTCCTGCAGCTCGATGCTCAGCAGGGGTGGCGGCGCGTGCTGCAGGGTGTGCAGCCCCAGATCCTGCCAGAGGCCGCTGTCGGGGGCAATGCTCAGGTGCAGCCGTTCACCCGCGTGCAGGCCGGACAGTGAATACAGGTCCAGGGTCAGGGTCTCGGAAGGCACCCAGGCCTCCAGTTCGTGCTGCAGCTCGAAGACGAAGATGCCGTGATCCATGCAGGTGGCGTCCAGGATCACATGGCGGTCGCCCGGGCGGCGCAGGGTGGCCCGCAGGTCACCAGCGCCGGGCAGACTGCCGTCGGCGAAACGCCCCGAGAACACGATCTGGCTCAGCTGATTCTCCAGAGTGCCTTCGGTATTGAACTCCAGCACCCAGTTGTCCGGATCGAACTCCAGGGTGGTGGGCGCGGCCGGGGTCAGCACCGCAAAGCCCTGGTTCCTCAGGCTGTCGCGCACGCTCAAGGCCACACTGCCCGCACCACTGTTGACGCGCAGCGGCAGGTACATCTCGAAGTCCGGATCACTCTGGATCTGCGAGATCCAGATCTGGGCCAGATCGAAGCCCTGGTGGGTGCGCGGGATCACGTCCCAGCGGTAGGTCGGTCGGTTCATTCCGTAGAGATAGCCCTGCCAGAATCCTGACAGGTCCTTGTCGGTGAAGGTCTGGGCGTGGGCCACGAAATCGGCCACGGTGGCGCTGCCGTAGGCGTGGTCGCTCTGGTACCAGCCGCGCATCAGCTCGGTGAAGGCCGTGTCGCCAATGATCCCGCGCAGCATGTGCAGCAGCCAGGCCCCCTTGCGGTAGACCGTGTTGGACCCGAAGGTGCTGGTGGGCGCGTAGACCGGTCCGCTGGGGTCGGTGACCCAGGCCCGGGTGACCATGAAGTTCTGCAGGGCGGCAAAGCCCCCCGTGTGCTCGGTCCAGAGCGCCTCGGAGTAGGTGGCGAAGCCTTCGTTGAGCCAGATGTCGTCAAAGGTCGCGCAGGTGATCAGGTCGCCCCACCACTGGTGTGCCAGCTCGTGGGCCACGATCCGGTCGTAGACATGATCGCCGCGGATCAGATTGGCGCCGTAGCTGGTGTTGCACTGGTGCTCCATGCCGCCGCTCCAGGCGAAGGCGCTGTGCCCGTACTTCTCCTGCACGAAGGGGTACTCGCCCCAGAGCTGGCTGAAGAACTCCAGCATGGGCACGGTCACGTCAAAATCGATCTGGGCGTCGGCCAGATCCTCGGGATAGACATAATGCACCACGGGCATTGTATCACCCGCCATGCTGATGTAGCTGTCCTCGAAACTGACGTAATTGGTCACGCTCAGGCAGACCAGATAACTCGCGATCGGATAGCGTTCGACCCAGCGCCAGCGCGTGTTGATGCCCAGGTTGTCCACCCCCTCCAGCACTCCGTTGCTGGTGGCCGTGTAGGCCGACGGCACGGTCACCTCCAGACGCAGGCTGTCCAGCTTGTCGGTGGGGTCGTCCTTGCAGGGCCACCAGGAGCGGGCGCCATACGGTTCACTGAGTGTGCTCAGAATGGGAGTGCCCGCGTGGTTGGTCAGTGACCAGGAGCCGAATCCCGAGGAAGCGGGCATGCCCGAGTAGGCGATCATCACGGTGATTTGCTCGCCGGAATCCGCGGGCTGGGTCAGCAGCAGATGCAGGATGTCACCCATGCGGTTCCAGCTGCTGGCGTCGGCTCCCACCGAATCCACCAGCATCGGCTGGGCCAGATCAAGTTCCAGACTGGACAATCCCTGCATTCGGCTTTCGCACAGCAGCTCGGCGCGACCGATCAGGTTGCCCGTGCTCATGCTGGGGCTCAGCGCGAGATGGGCATAGCGTACATCAATGGACGGATCGCTGCGCTCCCCGCCGTCCAGTTGCACGAAACGGCTCTGGGCCCCCGCCAGATGGTTCTTGTACCAGCCCTCCAGCAGGCTGTCCTCCGGGGCCGGGCTTTGGGCCAGGGCCAGAAAGGGCAGGCAGATCAGCAGCAGGGCGGCTAGTGGACTCTTCACGCAGGGCTCCCCGGACTGTCGGACTCATCTCAATTGCGCCAATAATGACAAAACTGGGCTGGTTTCCGAGACTTTTCGAGCGTCCGCAAAACCCGCTGTCCGGCCTTATCAGATTCCCCGGACCGGATCTGAAGTGATGCGGACTGTTTTTGGTGCCAGCTTGAGAGGATTGGTTCCCAAACTGCAAAACCCTACACTTGCGCCGAACTTCTCGCGGGTACCGGAATACCCCCAGATCCCGCGGATCTGCGTTTCCGGGCTGTCGCGGCACCGTCGGGTTTCCGGTTCCAGACCTGGCGCAACCATTCATCAGCCCGGAACGGCCATGCCCAAGATTCTGGAACGACGCCTCAGCATTCCATCGGATCCCGCGGAAATTACCGCGGTGGAGTTGTTTCTGAGCACCTTCGCCGCGGATGCCGGTATTGAAGAAGACCCCACTGGCGACATCCTGATCGCCGGCACCGAGGTGGTGAACAATGCCATCCTCCACGGCAACCGCAGCCAGCCCGAACTGAAGGTGCACATTCTGGTGCGCCACAGCCCGGGCCTTGTGGAGATCCGCGTGGATGACGAAGGCAAGGGGTTTGACCTGGACTCCCGACCGGACCCCACCTCTCCGACACACCTGCTGGACGAATCGGGGCGCGGACTGCTGATCATCCAGCACCTGATGGATGAAGTTCGCTTCGAGCAGGGTCCTGCCGGGCAGACTGCCATCCTGATCAAGCGACTGGGCTGAAATGACCTTCAAATCACTGCTGCTGCCGACCCTGCTG
This sequence comes from Candidatus Delongbacteria bacterium, assembly GCA_020634015.1. NCBI lineage: Bacteria > Candidatus Delongiibacteriota > Candidatus Delongbacteria bacterium. The sequence continues at coordinate 83,481 of JACKCN010000001.1, forward strand.
CTGCTCTGCTTGTCCTGCGCACGCGATCCGGAAAGCTACCGGCCGGGCAAGGCGGGCGATCAGTGGACCTACCAGGACAGTTCATTCACCAACGGCAATTCCATGGTGCGAGAGCGCATCGAACGCCTGGGAAAGGACGCCCAGCTGACCACCGCGGACGGCCGCACGATCCGCTGCCGCACCGTGGACATTCTGAGCAACGGGGAACCACTGTCCAGGCTCTGGGTGGAAGACACGGGCGACGAGCTGCGCATCCACCGGCTGGATCACCTTTCCGCCGACGAGGTGATCCGCTACGACCCGTACTATCCCATGCTGGCCGACACGCGCGCCGATTCCAGTTCCTTCATCTGTCTGGTTCTGCTGGCGCACGGCGAGGATGCCGAGCCCTATCACCGCATCGAGGTGGGGCTGGATGTGTTCAATCGCAAGGATACACTGGAAATCAATGGCGCACCGAGGGACGTGCTGGTGCAGACCCTGCGTGAACAGGGTACGGCCGGGATGACCTATCGCAATACCTGGCTCAAAGGGTTCGGGCTGCTCGATCAGGAAATCGAGGGCAGCAGCGCCCAGTACAGCAGCCGCAGCCATATCCGTCTGATCAGCCCGATGCCCCGGTAGCTTCCGGCTGATCCGGAATCACGCCTCGTCCAGCCGGTCCACGATGCCCACGATGGTGGCGTCCACGGGTACCAGCTCCCCGGGCAGAGGCAGGGCCGCTTCCTTTGAACTGACATAGAACACCAGCTGCCCCAGCAGGGCCGCGCGCGTGTCCACGGCCGCCAGACGCTCGCCGCAGGGCCTGTCGTGCAGGTCCACGGGCTGGATCACCAGCAGAGTCGCGTGCTCCAGCGCCGGATTCTTGCGGGTGGCCCAGACGGTTCCGACCACGCGGGCGAGGTTCATCGGGCATCTCCGCCGGAGTTCAGGTCCACCCGGTCGACGATGGCCATGATCACGGTATCCACGGGACGCCCCTCGGTGGCTTGAGTAAGCCGCGCGCTGGATCCCGAGGCGCAGAGCACCACTTCCCCCACTCCCGCCCCCACGCTGTCCACCGCCACGGAGAAGCCGGATTTCTCACTGTAGTCGAAATCCAGATGGCGCACGATCAGGAACTTCAGACCGGTCAGTTTGGGATCCTTGCGGGTGGCCCAGAGGGTGCCGATGACCTTGCCCAGTTGCATGACGTCTCCTCGAATGGCCCTGGAAGGCCGGATGGAATGAATGGGGCCCCGGATTCACGACGGATCGCGATCGCAAGCGGTGTTCGCGCGGCAATATAGAACTGGCAAGCGTGGGCCGGAACCGTGGAGCCTGCGCGATGGGCAGCGGCCCGGAATTCAGAGGAAACTGATTCCCGGTTCGCGGGCTGGCAAACCGAAATGCGCGCGCATCGAGGCCGCCATGTCGCAGAAGCTGCTGCGCGTGCCCAGCGCCGTTCCGGGCGTTCCGGGGCGCACCACCAACAGGGGCACCTGCTCGCGGGTATGATCGGTGTTCGTGCCCGTCGGATCGTTGCCGTGATCGGCGCAGAGGCAGAGCGTATCACCCGGTCTGAGCGCTGCCAGGATGCCGGGCAGACGGCGATCGAACTCTTCCAGCCCGGCCGCGAACCCCTCCGTATCCAGCCGGTGGCCCCAGAGGGCGTCAAAATCCACCAGGTTCAGCAGGATCAGGTGATGCGGGCTGTCGTGCCGCTCCAGTTCCGCCTGCAGCAGCTCCATGCCTTCGGCGTTGTTGTGGCTCTTCACCGCCTGATCGATGCCCACGCCCGCGTACAGATCACGGATCTTGCCAATGGCCAGCACTCCATGACCGGCCTGCTGCACTTCCTCGAGCACGATCGTGGCCGCCGGTCGCAGGCTGAAATCCCGGCGATTGGTGGTCCGGCGCCAGTCGCCCGCCTCACCGACGAAGGGCCGGGCGATCACCCGGGCCACGGCGTGCTCGCCCACCAGCAACTCGCGCGCGATCTCGCACAGTTCGTAAAGCCTTGGCAGCGGGATCACGCTTTCGTGGGCGGCGATCTGGAACACGCTGTCAGCCGAGGTGTAGACGATCGGCCAGCCGCTGTCCACATGGCGCTGGCCCAGATCCTTGAGGATCTCGGTGCCCGAGGCCGGCAGATTGCCCAGAATGCCTTCGATGCCCGCCCTGGTGATGAAGGTCTTGACAAGATCCGCTGGAAAACCACTTGGATAGGTCGGCAGGGCGGTTGGTGTGATCAGACCGGCAAGTTCCCAGTGCCCGAGGGTGGAATCCTTGCCCATGGAGCGTTCCGTCATCCGGCCCCAGCTTGCCTGAGGGTGCTCGACGGGTGGCACGCCCTCCAGCCGGACCAGATTGCCCAGCCCAAGGTCTCCCAGCGAGGGCAGCGTCAGGCCGTGCATGCGTTGGGCGATGTTGCCCAGGGTATTGGCGCCCTCGTCTCCGAACAGCGTGGCATCGGGTGCGTCTCCCACACCCACGCCGTCGAGCACGACCATGATGAATCGACCTGACTGCATGTGTTCTCCCGAGGACTGACCCAATAGAAAAAGGCCCGCGAACAGGCCTTTGCAAATCCCGAAGGTCTGTGGCGCGCGGAAATCCGGCGCCCGAAGCCTAGCCGAGAATTTCCTTCTCGTTGTCCGCCGTGAGGTAGACGATCTTCTTCTTCACGGAGTAGGCACCGCTTTCCTTCTTCTCCATGGAAATCACCATCACGGGCCGATCGTGGGCTCCGCTCTTGGCAACGAACTTCTGCGTCTTGGCCATGTATCGAATCCTCCATGAACTCTGGCTGGGCACCGTTTCTTCGCATCGGTGCGAGGTGCAGATGATAAACAAGTGCGTCTGAATGTGCAAGGCGGGAGACAAAAGTCCACGCCTGCAACGCCAAAGTTGCTGGCCTCATGCCAGCCGCCATGCCACCCGAGGATGCTGGCCTTATGCCACCCGCCGAGCCACCCGAGGATGCTGGCCTTATGCCACCCGTAGAGCCACCCGAGGATGCTGGCCTCATGCCAGCCGCAGAGCCACCCGAGGACGCTGGCCTCATGCCAGCCGCTGAGCCACCCAAGGATGCTGGCCTCATGCCAGCCGCCAGGCCACCCGAGGATGCTGGCCTCATGCCAGCCGCCCGGCCAGCAGTCATTGTCATGGCACAAAAAGGAAATCGGCCAGGACTGGGTCCCGGCCGAAGCTCCTGTCACACGCCATCAGCGCAGTCAGGAAAGAAGGGGAGAAACAGACTCCTTCGCGCGGCGAAGGATGCCCGGCGAATCAAGGGGAAGAAATCCGCCGGACGGGGAACTCAGTCCATGGACCTGCGCAGGAACGCGGGCACATCAAGGTTTTCATCGTCGCGCGCATTGGCCGTGATGCTCTGGATGCGCTCGGTGATCTGGCGATCGCTGCGTGGAGCGAAAGGATGACTGTCGCCGGAGCCATTGGGTCGGGACTCCGCAGGACGGTTGTCGGACGGACGGGAATCCGCTGTGCGGGAGTCGGCGAATCGCGATTCCGCCACCCGAGGATCACGCGCAGGTGTCTCACGGGGATCGGGACGATAGTCCACGACCAACGGAGCCTCCTGGATGACGCGCTTTTCCTGGACCGGGGCCGAAGCGGGCTCGGGCAACACATAGGTCTGAGCAGGACTCACCATGCGAGTTCCAAGGGCCGGATCACCCAGGGCCTCGTCGACTCTGCCAAGCCCCGTGGCGATGACCGTGACACGGATCTGGCCTTCCATGGATGGATCCATCACGGCGCCGAAGAAGATGTCGCAATCGGGACCGGCCTCGTCGTAGATGACCTTGCTGGCCTCGCTGACATCATACAGGGTCATCTGGGATCCACCGGTGATGTTGATCAGCAGTGCGCGGGCCCCCTGAATGGAGCACTCGTCGAGCAGGGGACTGGAGATGGCCTTCTGGGCCGCTTCCACCGCCGCGTACTCGCCACTGGAACTGCCGACACCCATCAGGGCCTCGCCCGGCTCGCTCATCACGGCGCGCACGTCGGCGAAGTCAAGGTTGATCAGACCGGTGACCGTGATCAGGTCGGAAATGCCCTTGACCGCCTGAAGCAGAACTTCGTCGGCGATCTTGAAGGCATCGGTCAGGGCACAGGAATTGTCCACGATGGATTGCAGGCGCTGGTTGGGTACGACGATCAGGGTGTCCACGCACTCTTTCAGGCGGGACAGCCCCTCGTCGGCACGGCGCATGCGGGGACGGCCTTCGAACACGAAGGGTCGGGTCACGATGCCCACGGTCAGGGCACCTGCTTCCCGGGCCAGGGTGGCCACTTCGGGGGCAGCACCGGTGCCGGTGCCTCCTCCCATGCCGGCGGTGACGAAGACCATGTCTGCCCCCTGGACCAGGGGACGGATCTCGTCCTCATCTTCGATCACGGCACGGCGAGCGCGTTCCGGATCGGCCCCGGCACCCAGGCCGCGGGTCTCCTTCTTGCCGATCTGGACCTTGAGGGGCGCCGAATTCACATTCAGGGCCTGCAGGTCCGTATTGACCACCGCGAATTCCACACCCTTGAGGCGGGAACTGATCATGCGGTCAACGGCGTTTCCGCCAGCTCCACCCACGCCGATCACGCGAATGCGCGCTCCATCGGCCTGGCCTTCGTCGAAATGAAACAGCAGCTCGGACATTTTCGTGTGTCTCCCCTTGAAAATGTGTCCGTCGCAATATGAGAATCAAAGTTCGGTGCTACAAGTCTCCCGCGGGGGTCGTGTTACTTTTTTGAAGGGTCGGGTGCCGGTCACCGAACGCACGACCGAGCGCCAGGAGCCGCTCAGCCAGTTCAAGGGCCCGCGCGAGTCTCCGTCATGCAGCACCATGGGGCTCCAGGCCATCCAGGCGGCACCCAGCGCGCCCGTCCAGGCGCAGGGCAGATCGGTCTTCTCGAGACCGAGCACATGATCGGGTACCGCCGTGCGCACGGGTACACCAAAGCGCTCGACACAGCGTTCGGGCAGTCCGTAAAGCTGTGAGCTGCCCCCGGTGAGCACCATGCCCGCTCCCATCAGCTTGAGCATGCCGCACTCGCGCAGTTGCTGCTCAACCCAGTCGAGTATCTCATCGACACGGGCCTGGATCACCTGGCAGAGCTGGCTGCGACTGGCCTGGAAGGTCTGACGCCCCAGGGTATCGATGTCGAAACGCTCTTCGCGCCGGATCAGCTTCTGCGTGCAGCAGCCCCAGCGGCGCTTGATGCGCTCGGAATCCTGATGGGGCGTATGCAGGGCCATGGTGATGTCGCGTGTGATGATCTCGCCGCCCATGCCGAAGACGGCCAGGTGGCGCAGGCGGCCATCCTGCCAGATCGCCAGGTCCGTGGTGCCGCCGCCGATGTCCAGCAGGGCCACGCCCAGATCCTTCTCGTCGCGGCGCAGGACCAGCTCGGCGGCGCCGAGGATCTCGAGTGACACCGAGCCCACGTTCAGCGCGGCGCGCTCGACGCAGCGCACCAGGTTCTGGCGCGCGGTCACGGGAATCGAGACCAGCTGGACACGCCCCTCGAGGCGCAGCCCGTTGATTCCCACCGGATTCTGGATGCCGCCGATGCCGTCCACGGTGAAATCCTGGGGCAGGATGTGCAGGTACTGGCGGTCGATCGCCAGCGGCTCTTCCTTGCGGGCATGCTGGACGACCGTGCGCACGTGCTCGGCCGTGATCTCGCTGGACGCGGTGTCCCGTGGGTTTCGCGTGATGTCAATGGCCGCGCGCTTGGCCGTGCAGAGCACGTGCTCGGTGGTGAGAGCCAGATCCACGGTTTCCACGGTCTGGCCCGAGTTCTCCTCCGCCTGCTGGATGGCGTCTTCGATGGCCGAAATGGTCTCGTCCACATTGACCGGTTGGCCGCGGTTCATGCCGCTGCAGGGAGCCATGCCGGCGCCCAGCAGCTTCAGCACACCGTGGGGCAGGGACTCGACCACCACGGCGCGGGCGGCCGTGGTGCCCACATCAAGCGCGCAGCGAGTGCGTTTTCCGGTTCTCATGGATCAGAGCACTCCCAGGCTGGTGGCCAGTCGTTTGAAGAAGCCGCGACGCTTGCGATGGGTCGTGGTGTCCAGATTGTCGTACATCCCGACCGCGGGATACTGGGCCCGGTCGAAGCTGTAGTGACCGCTGGCGGCGTGCAGCAGCAGCCCCACTCCGGCGGCGTGCTCGCCACGGGCCAGCAGGTCCTTGAGGCCCAGGAAATTGGTGGGATGGCCGACGCGCACCGGCATGCCGAGCACACGCTGGGCCAATTGCACCAGTCCGGGGGTGGCCGCCACACCGCCGGTGATCACGGCTCCCGCCGCCAGCTGCTCGTGAATGCCCATGGCGCGGGCCTGACGGGCCACATGCTGAAGGATTTCGCTCAGGCGCTCGTGCAGAATGCTGGCCACATAACTGCGGAAGTAGTGGCGCACATAGGCCCCGTTGACATCGGGCACTTCCAGCTGCTCGTCCTTGTCGCGCAGCAGGTGCGGGTCGGCGACGCCCCAGTCCAGCTTCAGGCGCTCGGCTTCCTGCATCGAGGTCTTGAGCACGATCGCCAGGTCGCGGGTCAGGCTTTCCCCGGCAAAGCGGAAGACCCAGCTGTGGCACATGGCCCCATTGATGAAGAAGGCCGTGTCGCAGGTGCCGCCGCCAATGTCGATGAGCACGCAGCCCAGTTCCTTCTCTTCCTTGCTGAGCACGGCGTAACTGCTGGCCAGAGGCGTGTAGACCAGCCCCGAGAGCTTCTTGCCCGCCAGATCGACCACGCGGCGCAGACTGGTCTGGCTGGTGATCGCTCCCAGCACAAGATGCGCCTGCACACGCAGACGGAAGCCGACCATGCCCACCGGGTTGGGCACCATGCTGTGCTCGTCAACCTGAAAGTCCTGGGGAATGGCGTGAAGCAGGCTCTTGTCCAGGGGCAACTGCACGGCCTTGGCCGATTCAAGGGCGCGCTCGACATCCTCGAGCACGATGTCGTGTCCCACGGTGGGATCGTCGGGAGTGAAGCTGATGCCCCCGTCTCCGGCCACGCCCTGGATGTGATCGCCACTGATGCCCACCACCATCGGGGGCATGCTCTCCCCGGCCATGTCCTCGGCCAGTTCCACCGCCTTGACCAGGCTCTGGGTCGCGCCCTGGAGCTCGGTGACGGTGCCGTGGCGGATGCCCGTGCTCTCGGCGATGCCGATGCCCCGTACGTGAATCAGACCGCTCTGGTCGATTTCGCCCAGCAGGGCACTGACCTTGGTGCTGCCCAGATCCACGGCGCCGATCTTGATCCTAGACATCGTTCCTCCGCAAGATGACCTGGTTCGTGAAACGCAGGTCCATTTCTCCCCGGGACTGCAACAGCGCAGGCCGTTCCCGGATGACGCTCTCCAGCAGGGAGAGCCCGTGTTCCAGATGATCCCGGGTGATCACGATGCCCAGCGGCAGATCCCGCAGGATCAGCCGGGGATCGTCGCGCCAACTCATCTGGTCCAGCCGGGAGAATACGTCCGGCGAGACCTGGCGCAGGCGATTGATCGTGCTGGCAATGGCCGGGGCTTCGGCCAGCGGCACACCGTGAGGTGCCGTGACCAGTGGCAGGTCCAGGCTGCGTGCGGCGGGCATGGGCAACACGCGGCCATCCTCGCTCAGGCACCTCAACCCACCCGAGGTGGCCAGCAATGCGGCCGGACGGCGTTCCACGACCCGGATCTCGGCACGGTTGGGCCACAGGCGACGCAGCTGGATACTGATGATCCAGGGGTCGCGCTCGGCTGCCCGTGCGACAGATTCCGGTCCCAGGCTGCCCAGCGGCTGCCCCAGCAGGCTGTCCATGGCTTCGCTCAGGGAGGCGGAATCGGCGCAGTGGACGCCCGTGATTCTCAGGTCGTGCAGGGCGAAGAGGTTGCGCTCGTCCAGAATCCGGTGAAACTTTCCGGCCCCCAGCCAGAGCGCGACAGGCAGCAGCAGCACCAGCAGCACGAAGAAGCCGCTCAGTGCACGGCGCCCCGCCCGGGCCACGCGGCGCTTGCGTCCGCGGGGAGTGCTGCTGCCCCGGGGGATTTCAACGTCACTCATGGTGCGCCTCCCCCATGAGATGAAACTCCTCTTCAAGCCGGATGCCGCTGTGATCGAGCACGGCCTGGCGCACACGTTCGACCAGTTCAAGGACCTGATCCGCGCGGCCGTCGCCGAGATTCACGAAGAAGTTCGCATGTACGGGTGAGACTTGTATACCCCCGAGTCGAAAACCTTTCATGCCCGCGTCCTCAATCAGCTTGCCGGGGTATGTGTCCGGTGCCGGGCGCTTGAAGACGCTGCCACAACTCCAGGCACTCAGCGGCTGGGTCTGCTGGCGATAGCGATTGAATCCGCGAGTGCGGTCGAGCACTTCTTCCATCGGGGCGGGCACAAGCTCCAGTTCGGCCTGGACCGCCACTCGGTGCAACAACCCCGGGCAACTGCGATAGCCGAAGTTCAGCTCCTCGAGTTCCAGCCAGCGCCGGCCGGCATGTTCCAGCACGTCCACGCGGCGCACCACCGTGTTCAGTTCGCAGGAATGGGCGCCCGCATTCATCCGCAAGGCGCCTCCCAGCAGGGCGGGGATTCCCACCATGAACTCCAGGCCGGACAGTCCCCGGGCGGCGGCCTGACGCGCCAGACTGCCCACGGGAGCGGCCGCGCCAGCCTTGAGCAGAGGGCCTTCGAAGCTGAACTGGCTAAACTCTCCGGCCAGATGGATCACGACGCCGTCCAGTCCCGCGTCGGGAAAGAGCAGATTCGAGCCATTGCCGATCAGCCACCAGGGAAGCCGCTCCTCGCGCAGCAGCTCCAGCAGGGTTTCCAGTTCGGCCACGGTGTGCGGTTCGACCAGCAGGGCCGCCGGGCCCCCGATGTGCCAGGTGCAGAGCCCGGCCAGGCTCGCCTCCGCGCGGCAACGATCGGGCAGAGCCGCCGTGATGCGAGCGAAGCGGCTCATCGGCGCAGATCCAGACGGCGTGACTGGTAGGAGATGTTCATCAGAATTCCCAGCGCTCCCAGCAGCGTGATCATGGCGGTGCCGCCATAGCTGAAGAGCGGCAGGGGCAGCCCGGTGACCGGCAGCAGGCCGGTGGAAACCATCATGTTGATGATCGTGTACAGCCCCAGAATGCCCGTGATGCCCGCCGCCAGCATGCGCCCGAAGTCGTCCTGGGCCCGGCGCACGATGTGGAAGCCGCGCCAGAAGATCAGCGCGTAGGCCAGGATCAGCAGCACGCAGCCGATCAGGCCGAATTCCTCGCCCCAGATCGAGAAGATGAAATCATTGAAGGGCTCGGGCAGGTAGAAGTACTTCTGCATGGAATTGCCGGCACCCACGCCGGTGAGTCCTCCGCGACCGAACCCGATGAAGCTTTGCATCACCTGGTCCGTGCCGGAATGCATGCTGCCGAAGGATTCCAGCCAGCGGTCGATGCGGTCGCTGTGGAAGTCGCCCTGGGAGAGCAGACCGATCACGCCCAGCACGCCGGTCACTCCAGCGGCCGCGAACCAGGTCAACGGCAGGCCGGCCAGAAACAGCATCAGGCCGGTCACCGCGGCCACCACCATCAGCATGGAATAATTGGGCTGCTGTTCCAGCAGCACCAGGACCACTCCGATCGGTGCCAACGCCAGCAGCAGGCGTTTCCAGTCCTTGCGGAAATCCGTGATCCGCGACAACTGGCCCGCCAGGAAGATCACCACGGCGTACTTGGCCGCCTCGGAGGGCTGAAAGCGGAAACTGCCGATCTCGATCCAGCGGTGCGCCTCGTTCATGGCGGTGTTGACGAAGAGCATCATTCCGCCGAAGACGGCCAGCAGCAAGGGCCCCAGGCGCTGCCAGCGGTGGTAGTCCAGCTTGACCGCCACCAGAAAGAGAAACACGCCCATCACGATCTTCTTCAGGTGCGAGAGGAAATAGCTGCTGGGAGCACCTGCGCGCATCCCGTAGGGCGAGCTGGCCGAGTAGACGGTCATGCCCCCCGCGATCAGGATGCAGATCGTGGCCAGCAGCAACCAGCGGTCGATGCGCGTATCCTGGACCGCCGGAGCGCTCTGAAGAACCTCTTCCCGTGTGCTCATGCCAGCTCCCGCACCAGTGTATCCAGTCCCGCGCTGCGACTCCCCTTGACCAGCAGCGCATCCCCGTCCTTCAGTCCAGCCAGAGCTTCCAGCGCACCCGGAATGCCCTGACAGCGCACGCCCATGGTGCCGCCATTGCTCAGGTACCCGTCCAGCAGCGCATCCAGCGCCGGTTGTGGTCCCACGGCAAGCAGGGCATCCAGTCCGGCTTCGGCCGCCCGGCGCCCCGTCTCGTGATGCAGTTCCCGTTCTCCGGTGCCCAGTTCAGCCATGAACCCCAGAGCGGCCCAGCGCCGACCCGTCACCGGGATGGCCCGCAAGGTGCGCAGGGCGGCCCGTACCGAGGCGGGGTTGGCGTTGTAGCTGTCGTCCAGCAGCAGCAGGGTGTCGCTCTGGATCACGCGCATCCGGCCGCCGCTGCCTCCCGGATCTTCCCAGGCGCTCAGCCCTTCACGGATCTCAGCCGCTGTGGCACCGCAGACATGGGCCAGCGCGGCCGCGCAGCACGCACACTCGGCAAAGGCGATGCCGGGCACGGGCAAAGCCCATGTCTCACCGTCGAACTGGAACAGCCCGCAGCCCCGCTCGCTCAGGCCGCGCCACCGGAGCGGGGCGCCATCCAGCGCCAGCCCCTGTTCAAGACTGTAGGCCAGGGTGCGCGGCCAGCGTCCGGCCAGGCTGCCCAGCAGGGGATCACCCGTGTTGAGCACGATGCGGGCCGCGCGGGCCGCCAGGGCTTCCAGCAGTTCACTCTTGGCGCTCAACACGCCTTCCAGACTGCCGAAGCGCTCCAGATGGGCTTCGGCGATGTTGGTCACGGCACCGGCATCCGGCTGCAGCCAGCCACAGATCCGGGCGATCTCCCCGGGAGCCGACGCCCCGGTTTCCTGGACCCAGCAGGCACAGCCGGAACTGTGATTGAGAAAGGCCAGCGGAGCGCCGATCGTGCTGTTGAGATTTCCCGGGGACGCTCCGGTCACACGGGACAGCGACAGGATTCGCCTCAGCAGTTCCTTGGTGGTCGTCTTGCCGTTGCTGCCCGTGATGGCCACCACGGTGCCCGAGAACCGCTCCCGGGCGTGGGCGGCCAGTGTTTCCAGCGCCCTGGCCGGATCCTCCACGAGAATGCAGCGTGCGGCCAGTTCGGGCTGGGCGGGCAGCATACGCACCACCGCGGCCACGGCACCCGCTTCCAGGGACTGGGCCACGAAGTGCTGTCCGTCCGTGTGCTCACCCGGCAGCGCGATGAACAGGCTGCCCGCACGGACCGCACGGCTGTCCACGACCACGCCGGTGGGCACGACACCCGCATCGCCGGAGCGGACTGTGTTGCCAAGCAGGCTGCGGATCCGGGCCAGGTCTTCCATCAGGACTCCAGTCCAAGCCGGATGAAGGAGCGTGCATCGAGAGGGCTGCCCGCAGCCGGGAACTGACGGCGCACGGAGCCTTCGCCATCCACCGTGATCCGGGCTCCCAGGCCACTCAGCAGGCGCAGGGCGTCCCGCGCGCTCATCCCGCTCAGGTCGGGCATGGTGTCCAGGGGCGGGCGGCAGTCCAGGCGCAGCACTCCCGCGTCCCGGGGATACTCGCCGGCGGGCAGGGACTGACTGATCACCACACCCTCCCCAAGGATCTGCAGGGAGTGATCCAGGGAAGCCGGAAGCAGATCCAGGGCATCGTGCAGGGGCAGCCCGCAGAGATCGGGCACACGCAGGGACCCGCTGCGGCTGAGATACAGCGGCTCTTCGCGGTTGGTGTGCTCGTTCTCCAGGGCCAGGATCCGGCTCATGGCGCGGGAGACCAGTGGTGCAGCCACGGAACCTCCCTCCACGCGTCCCCGGGGACGGTCGATCAGGGCCAGGCAGACCAGCTCGCGCCCGTGCAGCGGAACGATGCCGGCGAAACTGGCCAGATAGTCCTTGTTGCTGTAGCCACCGTGCTCCGCATCCAGTTTCTGGGCGGTGCCGGTCTTGCCCATGATGTGCAGGCCGGGAATCGCGGCCTTGCGGCCGGTGCCATGCTCCACCACACCCGTAGCCAGCGCGCGCAGACTGCGGATCGTCGACTCCTGCAGCACCTGGCGGATCACGAGGGGCTCGGTCGCCACCTCCCCACCCTCATGGCGGACCCGACGGATCACATGGGGACGGACCAGACGCCCGCCATTGGCCAGTGTACCGTAGGCGGCGGCCATCTGCAGTCCGTTGACGGCCACACCCTGACCAATGGCGATGTTGGAGTACTCAACCGGCCCCCAGGAGGAAAGCCGGGGCAGCCGACCCTTGACCTCCCCCGGCAGATCCACGCCGGTGGCCTGTCCCAGCCCGAAGCGCCGGATCATGGTGTACAGCTTTTCCTTGTCCATCCGCTGGGCCAGCACCACGGTGCCGATGTTCGAGGACTTGTGGAACACGTCGGCCGCACTCAGGCTGGCATAACCATGGCGATTGCTGTCACGGATCACGCGGTTGGCCACCTGGTAGCGGCCGTTGTGGCAGGGCACGATCGCGCTGGTGTCGGGAATCAGTCCTTCCTCGAAGAGGGCGGCGAAGGTGATCAGCTTCATGGTCGAGCCGGGCTCGAACTGGTCGGAGACCGAGCGTGTGGCCGCTCCCTCGGGGCGCCAGCCGGGCAGGTCGTTGGGATCCAGCGGAGGCCAGGAGGCCAGGGCCAGCAGCTCGCCGTTGGCGGGATCCATCAGGATGAACTGGCCGCCCAGCGCGTCAAATCCGCGCACGGTGCTGTCCAGCTCCTCCTCGATCACAGCCTGGTAGCGTTCGTCGATGGTGAGCATCAACTCGGCTCCGGGAACCGGTTCCTCACGGGGCAGACGATCGGCCAGCAGCGGACGTCCGCTGGCACTGCGCAAGAGGAACTCGGTGCCTGGCTGGCCCGTCAGCAGCGAGTCGAAGCCCATTTCCACTCCGCCCACCGCGCTGCCGTCCTCACGGATCACGCCCAGCAGATTGCCGGCCACCGAGCCGTTGGGATAGAAACGGCGCCCGGTGCGCTCGAAGCCCACTCCCGCCAGTTTCAGGTCGGCCACGCGGCGCCGGGTGGCTTCGCCCACGCCATCCACCAGGCGGATGTAGCCCCGGCGTGTGTTCAGCTTCTGCCTCAGCTCGGCCACGGACTTGCCCAGCACGGGTGCCAGTGCACGAGCCACCGAATCCGCGCTGGCACTTTCGCGCGTGTTGCAGATCACGCGGAAGACCTGTTCCAGGTCGGTCGCCAGCAGGCGTCCTTCACGATCGACGATGCTGCCTCGTTGAGCAGCGATGGGCCGCTGGCCTTCGAACTGGCTGGCGGCCCGGTCGTTGAGTTTCTCGTTCCAGACAAGCTGCAGCAGGCACAGTTTCACACAGATCGCGGCAAAGGCACACATGCCCGCCACCTGCACCAGGCGCACCCGGTTTCCGTATCGATACGGACTGCTGTAACGCTTCAGCGGACGCATGCGACGGTCCCCCCGGGATCCTCATAGGGTTCGTGATCACGCTCACCGGCCGGCAGAGCGGGAATCGCCCCGCGCACAACACGGCTGGCCGAGACGATGATCCAGTCCGGCTCTCCCGCAGGCATCACCATGCCCAGCTCGTGTTCGGCCTGGGAACGGATCACGGAAAAGCTGCCCAGATTCAGGCGGGTGGCCTTGAGCTGCTCGTTCTGGGCCAGCAGCGAGGCGCACTCGCTTTCCAGCTGGAACAGGCTGGTGCGCAGCGTGCTGCACTCCACCTGCTTCCATACCATGAAGATCGCCAGGCTTCCAAGGGAGAGGATCAGCCAGGAGAATCCTCCCAGAAAGCGGAACTGCTGACCGATGGACATGGGCTCCTGATGTCGACGAGCCATGTCAGACCTCCGTTGTTTTCACGGCCACCCGCAGGCGCGCACTGCGGGCACGCGGGTTCGCCTGGATTTCCTGCTTCCCGGGAACGATGCCGTTGCGGGCGACCAACCGCACGCGCCTGCGGTGCTGGCAGGCGCAGAATGGCAGCTCGGGCGGGCAGATGCAGTCTCGCTCCCAGTCGCGGTAGCGTTGTTTCACGATCCGGTCTTCCAGGCTGTGATAACTGATCACGGCCAGTCGGCCTTCGGGTTTCAGGCGCTGCAGAGATTCGTCCAGTCCCTGCTCCAGCCGCTCGAGCTCGCCGTTGACCGCGATGCGCAGCGCCTGGAACACCTGACTGAGCACCTTGAATGAGTTGTGCGTGCCCACGACACTCTCGACGATCCGGCGCACCTGGAGCGTACGGGTCAGTGGGGTTGTCACACGCGCGTGCAGCAGTGCATCGGTGATCCGGACGGCGGACTGGACCTCGCCCAGTCCGCGCAGCAGCCTGATCAGCTCTTCGCGTTCCAGATCCGCCAGCAGAGTGGCGGCCGTGCGCGGCTGGTCCGCGTCCATGCGCATGTCCAGCGGGCCGTCCTGCATGAAGGAGAAGCCGCGTCGGCTCTGGTCGAACATGTGGGATGACACGCCGAGGTCCATCAGTATTCCGTCGAATGTGAGTGTGCGCAGGGAGCGGGGCAGCAGATCCAGATCACCGAAGTTCAGTTGAACGACCGTCACACGGGGATCGCGGGCCAGGCCATCTTCAGCCCTGCGGATCGCATCCTGATCCTGGTCCAGGCAAAGCAACCGTCCCGTCTCGTCCAGCCGGTCCAGGATCCCCCGGCTGTGTCCTCCTCCACCCATGGTCGCATCCAGATAGCAGCCACCGGGGCGGATCGCCAAGTGCTCGAGGCACTCCTCGAACAGCACCGGCAGGTGATAGTCCGTCACACGAACAGGCTGCGGGGCAGCCCCAGCCTGCGGGCGTGACGCACACTCTCGGGAGCGATCCCGGCAAAGCGCAGACTGCGATCGTCACGGGCCAGTTCGGTCAGGCGTTTGAGATGCCGGGCGTGCGCATCCTGGTCCGAGCCGCGTGTCTGGTGAAAGTCCAGTTGCAACAGGCGCCCGGTGCGGGCACCCAGCTGGTGCACGATGAAATCGAGCTGGCGCCAGCCGGCGTCGTCCAGCGCGCCCTTGAGATGGTAGATGTCCCGGTCGTTGCGGGTGCGGTGCTGGATGGTCATGAGATCAGTTCCAACTGGTGTGGTCCGTCCGAACGCATGTCCGGCGCGTCCTTGATGTCGTCTTCGTACAGGGACTTGTTCCACAGCTGCACATAGTTGCCGAAACCGGCGAAGAGCGCCGGACCCGACTTGACGAGCTGGGCATATTCCATCAGGGAAGGGGGAAGCAGAATGCGGCCCTGGGCGTCCACACTGCATTCCGCAACCGAGGACACGAAGCGGCGCCGCAGCTTGCGATTGGCCATCACGCCCATGTCCAGGCGACTGACCTTGGCTTCCAGCAGGGCATATTCGGCTTCGGGGTAAATGCCGATGCAGGGCTCCACATCGCGCAGCAGGAAGATCCGGGTATCGCTTCCCTTGGGAGAGAGCAGCTCGCGGAAAGCTGGCGGCAGCTTCACGCGACCTTTTTCGTCCAGAGCATAGATGAATTCGCTTCTGAACACGCTCAACCCCGGTTCGCCACGGTCACCCACAATTCCCTACTTTCTCCCACTGGATCGGCAAAGTAGGAGGAAATCTTGAGCCGCGCAAGATGAATAGTGGTTCCGCTGAGATTCCCTTGAATTGACTCAAATGCCGATCTCAACTATCTGATTTGATTCGATTTACACGTCAAGCTTGGTTGACGGGTCTCGACCGGGACTGGTCGTTGCCATGGAATCAATGGCACAAGCCAGAGACGTGGCTCTTGATTTCATTGAAGTTGCACGGTGGGGAATCGTGGGTAGCTTCGAAGTCGAGAATCAGGGGCAGCGGAAGGAGAAATGGGCATGCCTGAGACGGGACTCGATACACTGCAGGTGCTGCGGGCCCTTGCCGACCCCCGGCGCCTGCGCATCGTGGAAGCTCTGGCCCAGCGCGATCGCGACGTGGAAGATCTGTGCGCGGAACTGGGTCTCAGTCAGCCGGCGGTTTCCCACCATCTGCGCATCCTGCGCGAGTGCAAACTGGTGGCCAGTCGACGCGCGGGTCGCTTCCAGGACTACAGCCTGCTTCCCTCCGCTCTGCGACAGCTGGGGAACTGGCTGCTGGTACTGGGCACGAATCCAGACAACGAAACCGTGGCACAACGCTTCCGTGATCTGGTCCTGGAGGAGTTTCTGGATCAGCCCCTGCCCCGCACCCTGCCCCGCCATCCGCGCAAACGTTCCTTGGTGGGGCTGTGGTTTCTCGAGCAACTGGAAGGTGGGCGGTTCTACCGCAAGGAAGAACTGGAGCGCTTGCTGGCGCCGCAGCTGATGGACTGGCAAGCCCTGCTGGACCAGTGGGTGGGTCTGAAGGAAGTGGATGGCAACGGGACTCTGTTCCGCAAACCCTGAGGGGAATTGCTCAGGCTCAGAATGCCAGCGGCGGTGCATCCCGGGATGTGCCGGTCTCGGTGGGTGCGGGCACCCCGAAGACCTGGACCATTTCCTGCTGGAGGCGGAAGTTGGGCACCACGCGTTTCAACAGGCTGAGCACATTGCGGAACACATTGTCGAAGTCGGGGCCGGGCAGGGGATTGTGGACCCAGCGCCCCAGATAACGGGACGTGCCGAAACTGACCTCCTCCAGAAATCCGGAACCGGGCTGCAGATAGATCTGTTCGGCCTTCTTGCAACTGTCCAGATGTTCCTGCAGGCGTGTGGAGATTTCAATCCCCACGAAGAGCTGTACGGCGTCGAGTGACATGCGGCTTCCTGATTCGTTCGACAAGTGGCGGAAACTAATACAGTTCGGACTGAGATGATACCGGGCGCAGCGTGCCCGGAAGCTACTTGTGGTACGGGGTGCCCTGGCGGATCATCAGGGCCCGGTAGAGCTGTTCGATCAGAAAGACTCGCACCATCTGATGGGGAAAGGTCAGGCGCGACAGGGCCCAGCTGCGGTCCGCCCGGGCCCGCACACTCTCCGAAAGCCCATACGCTCCTCCGATCAGAAACTCGAGCTCGGGTTGCCCATCGTCCAGGATCCGTCCCAGTTCGCCGGCCAGCTCCGGGCTGGTGTGCTGGATGCCCCGCTCGTCCAGCGCGATCACCAGGGAGCGCGGTGCCAGTCCCTTGAGCAGGCGCTCACCTTCCAGCTGGCGTGCCGCATCACACTGGGCGGGGTCCAGGACGTCGGCCGCACGGTACTCCTTCAGCTCCACCCGGCACAGGGGCGCAAGGCGGCGCAGGTACTCCTCCTCCGCCTCCAGCCACCAGCGGTCACGCGAGCGGCCGATCCTGTGGATGCGGACCTTCAACGCCCACCCCCATGTCTGGTCCTGCTCACCGTTTGCGCTCCGGCCAGCAGCGCAGCAGATAGTCGCGCAGACGGGCTTCCTGTCCGTTCTCGCCCGGCTCGTAGAACATGCGTCCCTTCAGTTCTGGCGGCAAGTACTGTTGTGACACAAAGGCACCCGGGTGGTCATGGGGGTAGATGTACTCGCGTCCGTGCCCCAGCTCCTTGGCCAGGCGTGTCGGAGCATTGCGCAGGTGGTCGGGCACGCGTTCCTCGGCTCCCTCGAAGAGGGCCTTGCGGGCCGCCAGGTAGGCCATGCCGGCCCGATTGGATTTGGGCTGGCTGGCCAGGTACGTCGTACACTGCGCCAATGGATACATCGCCTCCGGCATGCCCAGAACGTGTACGGCATCGAAACAGGCCTGGGCCAGCACCAGGGCGTTGGGGGACGCGTTGCCCACATCCTCGCTGGCAAGGATCAGCAGCCGGCGCGCCACGAAGCGTGGGTCTTCCCCACCCTCGAGCAAGCGTGCCAACCAGTATACGGCGGCATCGGGATCACTGCCGCGCACGGACTTGATCAATGCGCTGGCCAGATCGTAGTGCAGGTCCCCCTGACGGTCCATGGGCAGGGGCCGATTGGCCTGCAGGGCCTCAAGAGCCGCCAGATCGAGTTTCCGGTTCTCGCGGTCCCGATCGGCACACACCGAGGCGGCCATCTCAAGCAGCTGCAGCAGTTTGCGTGCGTCGCCGCCCGCCAGGGTCAGCAGGCGTTCCTCCGCATCGGGCAGAAGCTCCAGTTCCAGCTCCCGCAACCAGGCGTCCTCGCTCAGGGCACGCTTCAGCAGACTGCGCAGCGCCTCGTCGTCCAATGGCTTGAAAGGCACGACGTGACAACGGCTGAGCAGTGCGCGAATGATCTCGAAACCAGGATTCTCGGTGGTGGCGCCGATCAGGGTGATCGTGCCATCTTCCACCGAATTCAGCAGCGCATCCTGCTGGGATTTGTTGAAGCGATGGATTTCATCAATGAACAGGATGCTGCGCTCGCCACGCAACCGCCGGAAGTCGCGAGCGCTGGCGATCACCTTGCGCACCTCGGCCACACCCGAGGTGACGGCGTTCAGACTGAAGGCATGCCCGCCCGCCTGGCGGATCAACATGCGGGCCACCGTGGTCTTGCCACAGCCGGGCGGCCCCCAGAAAATCATCGACTCCACCTTGCCCGTGGCCAGCAGACGGCTGAGCAATCCACTGGGCGCAGTCAGCTCGGGTTGGCCGACCACCTGCTCCAGAGTCGCAGCCCGCAACCGCTCGGCGAGAGGTGCCGAGCCACCGGGGGCCGGCGGTTCCATCTCTGGATCCGGAGAGGCGAACAGGTCCATGGGGCCTCATGAAAAAACCCATCCGCGGCAGCGGATGGGTCGTGTATTCCGGGAAAGACCCTGCACCGCCAGGCGGGCGCTGCGAGTCTACTGGTTGCTGGACATCACGAACTGGTCTTCGTAACCCACGAATTCCACGATGGCCATTTCGGAATTGTCGCCGGGACGGGGCCCGACCTTGATGATGCGCGTGTAACCACCGGGGCGGTCGACGAAGCGCGGTCCGATCTCATCGAAGAGATGCTTCACCAGTTCACGGTGAGTGATCTTGCGCAGGACCTGACGACGGTCGGCCAGGGAACCGCTCTTGGCGAAGGTCACCAGGCGTTCGGCATAACTGCGCAGCGCGCGAGCCTTGCCGATGGTGGTGGTGATCCGCTTGTGCAGGATCAGGGCGCCCGCCAGGTTGGCCAGCAGAGCCTTGCGATGGGCCGTCGAGCGATTCAGCTTGACGTTGGATTTACGGTGTCTCATGGCTGCATGTATCCTTGAAAATCAGGACTGGCTCTTGCCGTCCCCAACGTACTTGCTGATATCCATGCCGAACTCGAGGCCCTTGCTCTTCAGCACGGCCACCAGTTCGTTCAGGGACTTCTTGCCGAAGTTCTTGAACTTCAGCATGTCGCTCTCCTTGCGGCCGACCAGTTCACCAATGCTGCGGATCTGGGCTTCCTTGATGCAGTTGGCGGCACGCACGGTCAGTTCCAGTTCTTCCACGGGCTTCTGCAGGAGCTTGCGGATGTTGAGGATCTCTTCGTTGATTTCCTCTTCCGGCTCTTCCTCGGAAGACATGTCGAAGTTGATGAACAGCTGGATGTGCTCGATCAGGGTGCGACCGGCGAAAGTCAGCGCATCATCGGGAGTCACCGTTCCATTGGTGTGGATCTCGAGAATCAGCCGCTCGTAGTCGGTCTTGTGTCCCACGCGCGTGTTCTCCACGCGGAAGGTCACGTTGCGCACGGGGGAATAGAGCGCATCGATGGGAATGGTCCCGATGGGGGCTTCGCCCGCCTCGTGCTCTTCGGCGGGTACATAGCCGTAGCCCTTGCGGATTTCCATCTCCATGCGGATGTCGGCATCCTTGCCCAGAGTCGCGATGTGCAGCCCCGGGTTCATGATCTCGACATCCTGACTGGCGTTCTGGATGTCCGCCGCGCTCAGCGTGCCCGGTCCCTTGATGTGCAGGCTCAGGGTCTCGGGACGCTTCGACAGCAACTTGATCTGGACCTGCTTCAGGTTCAGAATGATGTCGGTCATGTCTTCGGTGACACCGGTGATGCTGGAGAATTCCTGCAGCACACCATCCACCTTGATCTGGGTGATGGCAGCGCCGGGAATGGACGACAACAACACCCGGCGGAACGCATTGCCCAGGGTCACCCCATAGCCGCGCTCCAGCGGTTGCACAATGAACTTGCCATAGGTCGAGCTGTAACTGCTTTCCTCAAGCTCGATGGCTTCGGGCATCTGGGGACTGAATCCAGTCATGAACAAACCTCTCTGTTGCCTGCAGAATCGAAAGGGAACCCCGAAGAGTTCCACTCCTGTGCCGCGGGCGTGCCTGGCGCCCGATCCGGGAGGATGTCCTCAGATGCGCCGTTTCTTGCGGGGGCGGCAGCCGTTGTGCGGAACGGGCGTGGTGTCCTTGATGGACGTCACCGCCAGACCAGCGGCCTGCAGCGCACGCACCGAAGATTCGCGTCCGGCTCCGGGGCCCTTGACGAAGACCGAGATCTTCCGCAGGCCAAGGTCCATGGCGATCTTCGCGCAATCCTGGGCAGCCAGCTGGGCCGCGAAGGCGGTGTTCTTGCGGGAGCCCTTGAAGCGCCCCTTGGAGCCACCCGAGGACCAGCTGATCACATTGCCGTAATTGTCGGTGAGCGAGATGACCGTATTGTTGAAGGTGGCGCACACATAGGCGCAGCCCACGCTGTCAACTTTCTCTCTCTTCTTGACTTTCTTCTTCGCACTCGTGTTGGCCAAGATATCCTCCGCGTTGCTGTTGGTTTCCGTGCGGAAACCGGGCCGGTGCCGGGCTGGCCGCGCTCACCCGATCAGGGTGCCGGGACCGGGTCTAGTGCTTCTTGATGCCGCTGTTCTTCTTGCGTCCCTTGCGGGTGCGGGCATTGTTCTTGGTGTTCTGCCCGCGGCATGGAAGGCCGCGACGATGCCTGAGGCCACGGTAACAACCGATGTCCATCAGACGCTTGATGTTCATGGAAACTTCGGTGCGCAGCGCACCCTCGACCTTGTAGTCGGCCTGGATGACGTTGCGGATCCGCTTCACTTCCTCTTCGGAGAGGGCATGAACCCGCGTGTCGCCATTGACGTTGGCGCGGGAAAGGATGTTGCGAGCAGTGGTCAGACCGATTCCGAAGATGTAGGTCAGACCGATCTCGACCCGCTTTTCCTTGGGAAGATCGATACCGGCGATACGTGCCAAAGGTCCCTCCTGGACAGGCTTTCTGAATGGTGCGCCTCGTCCGTCACCTGTGACGGACGCGCGGAATCACTCTATCCCTGACGCTGTTTGTGTTTGCGAGTCTTGGCGCAGATGACCCGAACCACACCGTTGCGGCGGATGATCTTGCAGTGTTCACAGATTTTCTTGACCGAGGCCTTCACTTTCATGACCGGCTTCTCCAGCTATCAGGATCTATTTGTGTCTGAAGGTGATGCGCCCACGGCTCAGGTCGTACGGGGATAATTCCACCGTCACCTTGTCGCCGGGGAGAATGCGAATATAGTGCATCCGCATTTTGCCTGAAATGTGCGCAAGCACCACGTGATCATTTTCCAGCTTGACCTTGAAACTGGCATTGGGCAGAGTCTCAAGAATCGTGCCATCCAGTTTGATGATGTCCTGTTTGCCCATGAATCCTTTCTAATCAAGCGCCGTCAGGATTTCCGCCTCGGCGGATGTGATCCGGATCTGATGCTCAAAATGCGCGCTGTCGCTGCCGTCCGCGCTGACCACGGTCCAGCCATCTTCCAGCACGTCGATCCGCCAGTCACCGGCGTTGATCATCGGTTCGATGCACAGGCACATGCCCGGCCGTAGTTTGGGTCCCTTGCCCGCAGGTCCATAGTTGGGAATCTCGGGGGCTTCGTGCAGTGAACTGCCACACCCGTGTCCAACCATTTCCCTGACGATTCCGTAGCCCAGCGGGCGGATGTACTCTTCGATCGCATGACCGATATCCGATACCCGATTCCCCGGGCGGGCGGCCTGAATGCCCAGCCTGAGGGCCTCCTGAGTCGCGTCCAGCAGGGCCTGACGTTCAGGGCTGATCCTGCCCACGGGAAAGGTGAACGCCGAATCCCCATAGTATCCATCCAGGATCGTCCCCATGTCCAGGGACACGATGTCGCCGTCCTTGAGGACGCGTTCCCCGGGCACACCGTGCACGACCTCTTCGTTGACGGAAATGCAGCAGCAACTGGGGAAAGGCGGCACTCCACCGGGGCCCGGCACTCCAATGAATGAAGGCACGGCCCCCTGGGCCCGGATGAAACTGTCAACGATCTGGTTCAGTTCGGCGGTCGTCATGCCGGGTTGAACACTCGGGCGGACCATTTCCAAAGCCCGGGGAATGATCGCGCAGGCCTTGCGGATGCGCGTGAACTCACGTTCGCTGTAGATCCTGATCACGACAGCAATTCCATCAGGGCTTTGTGAACATCACCCACCGGTTGGGTGCCGTCCACGCTCAACAGAAGTCCCTGCTTGCGATAGTGCTCAAGCAAGGGTCTAGTCTGTGAATTGAATACATCCAGACGGTGCCGGATGGTTTCTTCCTTGTCGTCCTCGCGCTGCACGATGGCCTTCTCGCCACACTTGCGGCAGACTTCGGGCACCGTTTCCAGCAGGGTGTTGTACACTTCCCCGCAATTGGTGCAACCGCGACGCGCGCTCAGTCGGTGCACGATCTCGTCATCACTGACCTGAAGATCCACGACCGCATTCAACTGGGACTTCAGCTCGCCAAGCAGCTGGCTCAGTCCCTCAGCCTGGATCACGGTGCGCGGGAACCCGTCGAGGATGAAACCCTTGGCGCAATCGGCCTGGCCCAGGCGCTCGCGGATGATGTCAAGGATCAGTTCATCGGGCACAAGGTTGCCCTTGTCGGTGAACTGCCGGACACGCCTTCCGAAAGGGCTGTCCTGTTTGATGTGCGCCCGCAGGATATCCCCGGTACTGATCTGGGGGATACCGCGTTTCTCAGTGATCAGCCGGGCTTGGGTGCCTTTTCCGACTCCCGGGGCCCCGAAGAGGATCAGCCTCATCTCGCCGCCCAGGCTTTACGATGACATTCGTGAACGTCCGCGAATCCTGCCCGTCTTCATGAGGCCGTCGTAATGCCGCATGGTCAGATGGGATTCTATCTGCTGCAGGGTATCGAGCGCGACGCCCACCATGATCAGCAGTCCCGTGCCACCAAAGATGCTGGCGAAATTGAAACTCAGGTTGCCGCCCAGCAGGTCTCCGGAGAACCGGATCAGCAGCTGCGGGAAGATGGCCAGGAAGCCCAGGAACACCGCACCGGGGAAGGAAATCCGGGTGATCACGTGATCGATGAACTCGGCCGTCTTCTTGCCGGGGCGTACCCCGGGGATGAACCCACCATACCGTTTCAGGTTCTCGGCCACTTCCACCGGATTGAAGGTCATCGCGGTATAGAAGTAGGTGAAGAAGATGATCAGCACCCAATACAGGATCAGGTAAGGGAACGCAGTCCAGGTGAAGGCCGCATTCACCCAGTCCTTGACGCCGCTTTCAGGCAGCATCGAGGCCAGTGTCTGGGGCACGAACATGATCGACTGGGCAAAGATGATGGGCATCACGCCCGCCATGTTGATGCGCAGCGGAATGTTGGTCGACTGACCGCCCATCATGCGCTTGCCCACCACGCGCTTCGCGTACTGCACCGGAATCTTGCGCACGCCCTGGGTCATCATGATCGCGGCCATCACGGAGGCGACCATCAGGCCGAGCAGGAAGATCTCGGCCAGCAGGGGACGCGTCTTGGCGGCAACCTGCTGGAACTCGTCGAAGAAGGCGTTGGGAATGGTCTCGATCACACCGATGAAGATGATCAGGCTGATGCCATTGCCCAGACCACGCTCTGTGATCTGCTCACCCAGCCACATCAGGATCAGGCAGCCCGTGGTCAGCATCAGGATCACGCTGAACTTGAAGCCCAGACCCGGGTTGAGCACGATCGAGTCGCCACCGGGGGAGGTGATGCTCTCAAGGAACACCGACACACCGGAAGCCTGCATCAGGGAGATCAGCACGGTGCCGTAGCGCGTGAGCTGGGTGATCTTCTTGCGGCCCTGCTCGCCTTCCTTCACCAGACGCTGGAAATAGGGAACCGTGGTTCCCATCATCTGAATGATGATGGAGGCGCTGATGTACGGCATGATGCCCAGTCCGAAAATGGCCACCTTCTGGAAAGCGCCACCGGTGAACATGTCGTACAGACCGAAGAGGGTGTTCTGGCTCTGCTCGAAGAACTGACCCAATGCCGCAGCGTTGATTCCCGGTGTGGGAATGTGTGCGCCGATGCGGCAGATCAGAAAGATGAACAGGGTGAACAGCACCCGGTCTCTGAGCTCCGGAATCCGGAAGATGTTGGAAAACTTTTCGAGCATCAGTTCTTCCGTGCTTAGGCGATGGATCCGCCTGCGCTTTCGATCCGTTCACGGGCGGACGCGGAGACCTTCAGGCCCTCCACCTTGACCGCCTTGGTCAGTTCCCCGTTCGACAGCACCTTGATGGGCTTGTTGATGTGGGAAATCACGCCGTGCTCCAGCAACAGCTCGGGGGTGATGGATACACCCGCACCGGCCAGGGCGTCAAGTTGCCCCAGACTCACCACCTGATTCTCCTCGCGGAAAATGTTGGTGAATCCGCGCTTGGGCAGGCGGCGCTGGATGGGCATCTGCCCACCTTCGAACCAGGCGCGATGCTTGGCACCGCTGCGGGACATCTGGCCCTTGTGGCCACGGGTGGCCGTGCCACCGTGTCCGGAACCCGTACCGCGAGCAATGCGCTTGCGCTTCTTGCGGGAACCGTCCGCGTATTTCAGACTGCCGAGATTCATTCGGGAGCTCCTTCTACTCGATTTCCTCGACCTGCACCAGATGCTGGACCTTGTTCACCATGCCCCGGATTTCGGGGGTGGCTTCGTGGATCACGCTGTGATGCAGACGCTTGAGTCCCAGCGCTTCGATCGTGGCTTCCTGCTTGCGGATCCGGCCGATGGTGCTGCGCTTCCAGGTGATTTTCAGCTTCATCCCGGCCTCCTATTCGTAAAGCTCTTTGACCGTCACGTTCAGGCGGCGGGCCTTGGCGGCGGGAGAATCCATCTGTGTCAGGGCCACGAAGGTTGCCTTGACGACGTTGTGCGGATTGTTGCTGCCCAGATTCTTGGCCAGCACATCATGCACACCCAGGCACTCCATCACCGCGCGGACATTGCCGCCGGCGATGACGCCCGTTCCCGCGGAAGCCGGGCGCAGCAGAACCTTGCCCGCGCCGAACTTGCCAATGATCTCGTGAGGCAGCGTGGTGCCCGAGAGTTCGATCTTGATCATGTTGCGTCGGGCCATTTCCGTGCCCTTGCTGATGGCATCGACCACTTCACGGGCCTTGCCCAGGCCCCAGCCTACCCGGCCGTTGCCGTCGCCGACGACCACGATGGCGTTGAACCCGAAGTGGCGACCACCCTTGACGACCTTGGCCGTACGGTTGATCTTGACCACTTTCTCGATCAGGCTCATCTCGGAGGTGTTGACGTGTTCCAAGGTGTGCGTCCCCTTCGCTAGAATTTCAGTCCACCTTCACGCGCACCATCGGCGAGGGCCTTGACCCTGCCCAGATACGCGTAACCGGAACGGTCGAACACACAGGTGTCGATGTCCTTGGCCAGGGCGCGCTCGGCGATGGCCTTGCCCACCAGCTTGCTGCGTTCGGAAGGCTTCACCGAACCCAGGGATTCCTTCAGGTCCGCACTCAGACTGGAGGCCGCGACCAGGGTGACGCCAGTCTCGTCGTCGATCAGCTGGGCGTAGATGTGGCCCGTGCTGCGGAACACGGAAAGACGCGGCTTCAGGGCACTGCCCGAGACCTTCTTGCGGATGTGCATGTGACGCCGAGCCCGGCTGTCAATGTTGAGCTTCCTCATGGCGTGCCCCGTTCCTATTTCTTGCCGGACTTGCCGGCCTTCTTCTCGACGTACTCACCCTTGTAGCGGATACCCTTGCCCTTGTAGGGTTCGGGGGGACGCAGCTTGCGGATGGTGGCCGCCACTTCGCCCACCAGCTGGCGATCGATGCCTTCGATCACGATCTGGGTGTTCTTGGGACAGGTGATGTTGATCCCGGGCGGGCAGTTGAACACGACCAGGTGCGTGAAGCCGAGCTTCAGATTCAACACCCTGCCGCGCATCTCGGCCACGAAGCCCACGCCCTGGATTTCCAGGTCACGGCGGTAACCCACCGTCACTCCGGTCACCATGTTGGCGATCAGGGCACGGGTCATTCCGTGCAGTGCCCGATGCTGGCGTTCATCCGTGGGACGGCTGACGACGATGTTGCCTTCGTCTTCCGCGACCGTCATGTCCGGATGGAGAGTCAGCTCCAACTCACCTTTGGGACCCTTTACCGAGATCCGGCTTGCGCCCAGGCTGACCTCGACTCCCGCAGGGCGGGGAATGGGCAATCGTCCAATACGAGACACCGTGGCCTCCTTCGAATTACCAGATGTAACAGAGCACTTCCCCACCCACATTGCGGGTCTTGGCTTCCTTGTTGGTCAGGATGCCTTCGGGGGTGCTGAGAATCGCGATGCCCAGGTTGCTCTTGACGCGTGGCAGGTTTGCCACAGCGCGATACTGGCGCAGTCCGGGCTTGGAGACACGACGCAGTCCGGAAATCACGTTCCGGCCTTCCTGGGTGTAGCTCAAGGCAATCCGGATGGTCCCCTGGGGACCTTCCTCGACCACCTTGTAGGCACGCAGGTAATGCTCACGCACAAGGATGTCCACAATCTGTTCCTTCATGCGCGAACGAGGACAGTCGACCACTTTCCGTCCGGCCATGATGGCGTTGCGGATGCGGGTCAGCAGATCAGCGATGGGATCGGTCACCGGCATGGTGTCACACTCCTGATTACCAGCTCGACTTGACGACGCCGGGGATTTCACCGTTTGAAGCCATCTGGCGGAAGCAGATTCGGCAGATGCCGAACTTGCGGATGAAGGCGCGGGGACGACCGCAGCGACGGCAGCGGTTGTACGCCCTTACCTGAAACTTCGGGGTCGCCTGGGATTTCTTGATCAGCGCTTTGCGGGCCATGCTTATGCTTCCTTCGTCTTCCGGGTGACAATGGGCATTCCCAGTTGCTTCAGCAGCTGGTAGCACTCTTCGTCTGTATTCGCACTGGTGACGAATGCGATGTCCAGGCCGTGGACCCGCTCCACCTTGTCGTATTCGATTTCGGAGAAGATGATCTGCTCGCGGATGCCGAGGTTGTAGTTCCCGCGGCCGTCGAAGGACTTGTTGGACAAGCCGCGGAAGTCGCGGATACGCGGCGCCGAGATCGAAATGAAACGATCCAGGAACTCCCACATCGCATCACGACGCAGAGTCACCGAGGTGCCCACCGGCATGTTCTCGCGCAGCTTGAAGTTCGAGATCGCCTTGCGGGAATTGTTGATCACCGGCTTGCGGCCCGTGATGCGCTGCAACTCATCCACCACGGCCTCGAGCGCCTTGGGATTGTCCTTGGCTTCGCCCATGCCCACGTTCAGCACGATCTTCTTCAGCCGCGGCACCTGCATGATGTTGCCGTAGCCGAAGGTCTTCTTCAGGGCTTCGCGTACCGTATCGCGGTACTTGGTCTTCAATCGGGGTTCGTAGCTCATCGGCCTACACCAATTCGTTGCTGGTTTTGGAGTAACGGGCGCGCTTGCCATTCTCGAGAACCTTGATGCCCAGCTTGGCTTTCTTGCCGGACCCCGGTTCCACGAAGGCCACCTTGCAGGCAGCGATCGGGGCTTCCTTCTCGATGATGCCACCGGTCTGGTTGCGCTGGTTGGGCTTCGTGTGACGCTTGACCACGTTCACACCTTCCACGATCAGCTTGTCCTTGCTCGGCATGGCCATCAGGACCTTGCCCTGCTTGCCCTTGTCGTCACCGGACAGAACGACCACCTTGTCGCCCTTTTTCAACTTCATCACAACACCTCCGGCGCAAGGGACACGATCTTCATGTATTCCTTTTCGCGCAGTTCGCGGGCCACCGGCCCGAAGATGCGCGTGCCCTTCGGCTCGCGCTTTTCATCAATGATCACCGCCGCGTTGTCGTCGAAGCGGATATACGAACCGTCCGCACGGCGGATTTCCTTGCGGGTCCGCACCACGACTGCACGCACGACGGATCCCTTCTTCACATTGCCACCGGGAAGGGCTTTCTTCACGGATGCGACAATGATGTCGCCAATGCGGGCGTAACGACGCTTGCTGCCTCCCAGAATGCGGAAGCACTTGATGGTCTTGGCGCCCGTGTTGTCGGCGACGTTCAGGACGGTCTCTTCCTGGATCATCTGCCCACCTCCTGGTTACTTGCGGCGTTCGATGACTTCCGTCAACCGCCAGCGCTTCTTGCGACTCAACGGGCGGCATTCGGTGATGCTCACCAGGTCGCCGATCTGCGCATCGTTGGTCTCGTCGTGGGCCATGTACTTCTTCGTGCTCTGGAAGTACTTCTTGTAGATCGGATGCTTCACCTTGCGGACAACCGCAACCGTGATGCTCTTTTCCATCTTGTTTGACACGACCCGTCCCACCCGGACCTTGCGAATTCCACGCTCATCCATGGCCATTTCCTAGCTCTCCTTCCGGATGCCCAGATCCATCTCGCGGACGAGGGTCTGCAGGCGGGCAATGTTCTTGCGCACACGGCGAATCTCCAGTGGATTGTCCAGCTGTGAGGTACCGTGCTTGAAGTTAAGGGAAGACATGGCGGCTTCCGCTTCACTCAGTCGGGTCAGCAATTCTGCCCGGCCCAATGTGTTCAGTTCTTTGGCTTTCATCGCGAGGCCCTAGATTTCCCGGGTGACGAACTTGGTGTGGATCGGCAGCTTGTGGCTGGCCAGGCGCATTGCCTCACGGGCAACTTCGGGCTTCACGCCTTCGATCTCGAACATGATCAGACCCGGCCTGACGACGGCGACCCAGAACTCCGGTCCGCCCTTGCCCTTGCCCATACGGGTCTCGAGGGGCTTCTTGGACACAGGCTTGTCCGGGAACACGCGGATCCAGACTTTTCCGGACCTCTTGATCGAACGGGTCATCGCGATACGGGCCGCCTCGATCTGACGCGCTGTGATCCAGCCGCATTCGAGGGCCTTCAGGCCGAATTCGCCGAAATCCACATTGCAACCACGATGGGCCAGACCACGCATCCTGCCGCGAAACTGCTTGCGGCGTTTGACTCGCTTTGGCATCAACATGCTGCTTACCCTTTCCTGGTCCGGGGGCCACGGGGAGCCGCGGCGGGTGCGGGCGCGCCACCGGGACGCGCGGCAGGTCCGCGATTGCTGCGTGGCACACCATAGTCAATGCCGAACTTCTCGCCCTTGCAGATCCACACCTTCACGCCGATCAGGCCATAGGTGGTGTGGGCTTCGGAGAGGGCGTAATCGATGTCCGCGCGCAGAGTGTGCAGCGGGATGCGCCCTTCCTTGTACATCTCGCGGCGGGACATTTCGGCACCGCCCAGACGACCGCTGCACATGATCTTGATGCCTTCGGCCCCATTGCGCATGGTGGCCTGCAAGGTCTTCTTCATGGCGCGGCGGAAGGATACACGACCTTCCAGCTGCCGGGCGACCGAATCGGCGACGAGCTGGGCCACCAGCTCGGGCTTCTTGATTTCAAGGATGTTGACCTGGACGGTGGCGTTGAACTTGGTGTTCAGCTCCTGACGCAGACGCTCCACATCCTGACCCTTGCGGCCGATGACCAGTCCGGGGCGGGCGGTGTGAATCGTCAGCACCACGTTCCGGGAATGGCGCTGGATCTCGACCTTGGCGATGCCGGCCTGCTTGTAGGCCTTGCGGTTGAGGATGTAGCGACGGATCTCCACATCTTCCATCAACTTGTCGGCGAAATGGGACTCGTCGAACCAGTTGGAACTCCAGGTCTTGTTGATGCCCAGCCGAAAGCCGATCGGGTTTACTTTCTGTCCCAATCTACTCCTCCGTGTCGCTGTTTTCGGACCCGTTGTCACCCACCACCACGGTGAGATGACTGGAGCGCTTGCGCAGCACCGTGGCCCGTCCGTGTGCACGGGGCAGGAAACGCTTCTGTGTAGGACCTTCGTCCACCCAGATCCGGGTGATCACAAGATCTTCGACGGTGCTGGAGGCACTCTGATTGTTGATCAGATTGGCCACCGCGGATTTGACGGCCTTGAAAACCGGGGTTGCCGAGCGCTTGGGAGACAGCTGAAGCTGAATCAAAGCCTCGTTGACTTTCATTCCCCGCACAAGATTGGCGACAAGGCGCATCTTGCGCGGCGAGATCCGCAGATTGCGGCTGATCGCTTTGGCGTGCATGCGAATCCTTTCCAGCGCCTTAGCGCTTGCCCTTCTTGTCACCCTTCTTCTCCTTGTGCCCATGGTAGGTGCGCGTGGGGGAGAATTCACCCAGCTTGTGTCCCACCATGTTTTCGCTGACGTACACGGGAATGAACTTCTTCCCATTGTGCACGGCAAAGGTCAGTCCGATGAAGTCTGGCGAAATCACGCTGCGCCGGCTCCAGGTCTGTATCACCTTCTTGTTCAGCTGATCCTTCATCGCCAGCGCCTTGGTCTCCAGGTGCTCTTCGATGAAGGGGCCTTTCTTTACGGATCTCGGCATTCTCTGAGGCTCCTGGTCTACTTGCTCCGGCGGCGGACGATGTACTTGTCAGAAGGATTGCTCTTCTTGCGGGTCTTGTAACCCTTGGCAAGCTGGCCCCACGGTGAACACGGATGGCGTCCTCCGCTCGTGCGTCCCTCGCCACCACCCATCGGGTGATCCACCGGGTTCATGGCCACGCCTCGCACCGTGGGGCGGATGCCCTTCCAGCGGCTGCGACCGGCCTTGCCCGATGAAATGTTCATGTGATCACTGTTGCCCACCTGGCCCAGTGTGGCACGGCAATTCTCATGCACCTTGCGCACTTCCCCGGAAGGCAGCTTCAGCAGGATGTAGTTGCCGTCCTTGGCCATCACCTGGATGCGCGTACCGGCGCTGCGGCCCATCTGGGCGCCCTTGCCGATCTTCAGCTCCACGCAGTGCACGGTTTCACCCGTGGGAATGTTCTTGAGCGGCAAGCAGTTGCCGGTCTTGATCTCCGAGCCGACTCCGCTGGTGATCCAGTCGTCGACCTTCAGTCCCTGCGGGGCGATGATGTAACGTTTCTCACCGTCCTTGTAGAACAACAGGGCCAGATTGGCGCTGCGATTGGGATCGTATTCCAGGGCCGCGACGCGGGCGGGAATACCGTCCTTGTTCCGACGGAAGTCAACGATGCGCAGCTTCTGCTTGTGTCCACCGCCCTGATGGCGGCAGGTGACACGCCCCGTGTTGTTGCGGCCGCCCGTACGCTTCTTGGGCGCGATCAGGCTGCGGGTCGGGCCGTCCTTGGACAGCTCTTCCCGGGTGACCATGACCTTGAAACGGGTCGAGGGGGTGTAGGGTTTGTGTTTCTTCAGTGCCATCGGGATCTCCTAGACGCCTTCGACGATTTCGATGCGGTCACCCTGCTTGAGGGTGACGATGGCCTTCTTCCAGGAACTGCGTCGTCCCACGAACTTGCCCTGGCGCTTGAGCTTGCCAGCCACGTTCATGGTGCGCACGTCCTCGACGCTGACACCGAACTGCTTCTCGACCGCGCTCTTGATTTCCAGCTTGTTGCAGCCCTTGGCCACCACGAAGCCGTACTGATTGCGCTCATCCTGGAGCACCATCATCTTCTCGGTCAGCAGCGGATGCACGAGAACCGGTTTGTTGCTAGTCACCGTAGACCTCCTGCAGCTTGCCGACCGCGCTTTTCAGCAGCACGACCACATCGCAGTTGACGATGTCACGCACGCTGGGCTGGTCGGCGGGCTTCAGCTCGAGCTTGTAGATGTTGCGGGCAGACAGGTACAGATTGTTGTCCTGTGCACCGGTGAGGATCAGCACACGCTTGCCGTCGAGCTTGAAAGCCTTCAGCAGCCCGGCCATTCCGCTGGTACGCGGGGTATCCCAGCTGAAATCCTCAACCACGATGACGCCGTTCTCACGAGCCGCGAGGGTGAAGGCACTGCGACGGGCCAGCAGCTTGACCTTGCGGTTGATGTCCTTGTGGAAGGTCTGGGGCATGGGACCGAACACGGTTCCGCCACCCTTCATCTGGGGAGCGCGGCGCGTACCCTGACGGGCATTGCCCGTGCCCTTCTGGCGGAAGGGCTTCTTGCCTCCGCCACGCACCCGGCTGCGATTCTTCGTGGCGCGGGTTCCCTGACGACAGTTGGTCTCCTCGGCCACGACAGCCAGGTAGATCGCGTGCTCGTTCGGGGTTTCGATATTGAACAGCCCGTCAGGAAGGGTCACTTTTTCCTTGCTGGCCGTTCCGTCCACCTTGTGGAGCTGTAGTTCCATCGGTCTCTCCTACTTCCGGATTTCCAGCAGGCCATTGCGCGCTCCGGGGACCGCCCCCTTGACCAGAATCAGATTCTGATCGGGGATGATCTTCACGATCCGGAGGTTCTTCACGGAAACCCGGTCGTTGCCATGGCGGCCGGCCATCTTCATGCCACGGTAGGTCCTGGACGGGTCCGAAGACGCGCCCACGGAACCGGGTCCGCGGTACGACTCGTGCACACCATGACTCGCCTTGAAACCGGCGAAATTGTGAGCCTTCATCACACCGGTGTACCCACGTCCCTTCGAAGTACCGGACACGGTCACCATGTCGCCTTCGCGGAACGAATCACAGTTGACCTGTGCACCAACCTCGAGGGTCAGCAGGGCCGGGGCATCGAACTCCCGCAGATGGCGGGCGGGCTTGACGCCGGACTTCTTGAAATGGCCGGCCATCGGGCGGTTGGCCCGGTTGGCTCGCAGCTCGCCGAAGGAAAGCTGCACCGCAGCATAGCCGTCGGTTTCAGCCGTCTTTTTCTGTGTTACGAAACAGGGTCCAGCCTCGATCATTGTAACCGGCACGCAGTTGCCTGCCTCGTCAAAGATCTGGGTCATGCCCAGTTTGCGTCCCAGGATTGCACTCATCCGAAGACTCCCGTTCGTCAGGACTTGATCTCGATGTCCACACCCGCCGGAAGCTCGAGCTTCATCAGGGCGTCGATCGTCTTGTTCGTGGCATTCAGAATGTCAATGAGACGCTTGTGAATGCGGGTCTCGAACTGCTCGCGGGACTTCTTGTCCACGTGGGGCGAGCGGTTCACCGTCACCACGGTGCGACGGGTAGGCAGGGGAATGGGACCGGCGATGAATGCGCCCGAATCCCTGGCCGTACGGATGATCTTCTCCGTGGACATGTCGATCAGATTGTGATCGTAGGCCTTGAGGCGGATACGGATGTTCTGGTTGGCCACAACCAATTCCTTCCTATTTCGAAATCGAGGTCACCACGCCGGCGCCGATGGTGCGGCCGCCTTCGCGGATGGCGAATCGCAGATCCTGCTCCATGGCGATGGGGCTGATCAGCTCCACGGAAATCTCGACCGTGTCGCCCGGCTTGACCATCTGCACATCGGCAGGCAGGGTCACCACACCGGTCACGTCCGTCGTGCGGAAGTAGAACTGGGGACGGTAGCCCGTGAAGAAGGGCTTGTGGCGTCCACCTTCGTCCTTCGACAGCACGTACACCTTGCCGTTGAAGTTGGTGTGCGGAGTCACGCTGCCCGGCTTGACAAGGCACATCCCGCGGATGATCGCCTTCTTGTCCACACCGCGCAGCAGCAGGCCCACGTTGTCACCGGCTTCGCCGCTGTCAAGCAGCTTGCGGAACATCTCGACGCCCGTGCAGACCGTCTTGACCTTGCTGTTCATGCCGATCAGCTCGAGTTCCTCGCCGACCTTCACCACGCCACGCTCGATACGGCCGGTGGCGACGGTGCCGCGACCCGTGATCGAGAACACGTCCTCGACGGGCATCAGGAAGGGCTTGTCACGGTCGCGCTCGGGGGTGGGGATGTAATCATCCACCGCCTGCATGAGCTCCATGATGCATTCCTGCTTGCTGGCGTCGTCCGGGTTGGAAAGCGCCAGCAGCGCACTGCCGCGGATGATGGGAATCTCGTCGCCGGGGAACTCGTACTCGGTCAGCAGCTCGCGCAGCTCCATCTCGACCAGGTCCAGCAACTCGGGATCGTCCACCGCGTCGACCTTGTTCATGAACACGACCATCCTGGGCACACCCACCTGGCGGGCCAGCAGGATGTGCTCACGGGTCTGGGGCATCGGGCCGTCCGTGGCCGCCACCACCAGAATCGCGCCGTCCATCTGGGCGGCACCGGTGATCATGTTCTTCACATAGTCCGCGTGACCCGGGCAGTCCACGTGGGCATAGTGCCGGTTCGCGGTCTGGTACTCCACGTGGGCCGTGGCAATGGTGATGCCGCGTTCACGCTCTTCCGGGGCGTTGTCAATGGAGTCGAAGCTGCGCTTCTCCGCCAGTCCGGAAGCGGACAGGGCCTGGGTGATGGCCGCGGTCAGAGTGGTCTTGCCATGGTCCACGTGACCAATGGTACCCACATTGACGTGCGGCTTGGTGCGTTCGAATTTCTGCTTCGCCATCGAATACTCCGTTATCTGCCTGTCACTCAGGCTCCAACCGGAGAGCATTCCGCACCCTTTCACCAGATCTGGCGAAGTGCAGGCTCCCGGGAACCGAAAATTGTCGTCAACGGGTGCGTCGCCAACCCCTTCCGGGTGATGGGACACCACGCAGTGGTGCCGCTGATGGCACAATGCGTGTTCAGGTCGGAACCCGATTGATCACCGGGCCCGGTCGCACGGCGTCCCTGAGGAAGCCGTGTTTCCTGTTCAGCTGTTGGCTTTGCTCAGGACCTTTTCAGCGATCGACTTGGGCGCTTCTTCGTAATGGGAGAATTCCATCGTGAAGACTGCGCGGCCCTGGGTGATCGAACGCAAGGTCGTGGCATAGCCAAACATTTCAGAAAGCGGTACGGTGGCACGGATCACCTGGGCATCGCGGCGGGGTTCCATGCCACTGATGCGTCCGCGACGGGAGTTGAGGTTGCCCATCACATCTCCCATGTAGTCGTCGGGGACGACCACTTCCACGCGCATGATCGGTTCCAGCAGGATCGGATTGGCCTTGCGGGCCGCTTCCTTGAGCGCCATGGAACCGGCGATCTTGAAGGCCATTTCGCTGGAGTCCACTTCGTGGAAACCACCGTCCCAGAGGGTGACCTTGATGTCTTCCATCGGGTAACCGGCCAGCACGCCATTCTTCATGGCATCCTGGATACCCTGGGAAGTCGGATTGATGTATTCCTTGGGAATGGTGCCGCCAACGATTTCGTTGACGAACTCATACCCCTTGCCCTGCTCGTTCGGCTCGACACGAATCTTGATGTGAGCGAACTGGCCATGACCACCGGTCTGGCGCACGAAGCGCTGATCCTGCTCCACGGAGCGAGTGATCGACTCCTTGTAGGCAACCTGGGGCGTGCCCACATTGCACTCGACCTTGAACTCCTTCTTCATGCGATCGATCAGGATTTCAAGGTGCAGCTCGCCCATTCCGGAAATGGTCGTCTGACCCGTATCCGCGTCCGTGCGAACCTGGAATGTAGGATCTTCTTCGGCGAGTTTCTCGAGGGCAGTGCCCATTTTTTCCTGATCGCCCTTCGATTTCGGCTCGACGGCGATGGAAATCACCGGCTCAGGGAAGGTGATCTTCTCGAGAACGATGGGATGCTGGATATCGCAGAGGCTGTCGCCCGTGTGAATCTTCTTGAGCCCGATGGCGGCGGCGATGTCACCCGCGTGCACTTCTTCGATGTCTTCACGCTTGTTGGCGGACATCTGCAGCAGGCGCCCCATGCGTTCCTTCTTGCCGGTGGCCACATTCAGAATGGTATCACCGGTCTTGATCTTGCCCGAATAGACCCGGAAGTAGGTCAGCTTGCCCACGAAGGGATCGGTCTGGATCTTGAAGGCCAGGGCCGCGAAGGGTGCGTTCTCTTCGCAGGAGCGTTCTTCGATGGCATCGGTGTCGGGATGGTGCCCCTTGACGGGCGGGACATCCAGAGGGCTGGGCAGGTAATACGTCACCGCATCAAGCAGACGCTGCACGCCCTTGTTCTTGAAGGCACTGCCGCACATGGTGGGCACGATGCTCATGTCCACGGTAGCGGCACGCAGGGCGGCCCGCACTTCCTCGTCGGGAATGGCTTCGCCGGCAAGGAATTTTTCCATCAACTGGTCGTCGTAGTCGGCTACCGCTTCGAGCATCTTCTCGCGATACTCGGCCGCGATGTCCAGCATGTCGCCGGGGATGTCCACTTCCTCGAACAGGGAGCCCATGGACTGCTCGTTGTAGAGCACGGCCTTCATGGAAATCAGGTCAATCAGGCCCGTGAAGATGTCACCGGCCCCGATGGGGATGGTGATGGCCACGGGATTGGCACCCAGGCGGGTACGCATGGCATCCAGCACGGCGTAGAAGTCCGCACCCGTTCGGTCCATCTTGTTGACGAAGGCGATGCGGGGCACGTTGTACTTGTCGGCCTGACGCCAGACGGTTTCGGACTGGGGCTCGACACCGCCCACGGCACAGAAGAGGGCAACCGCGCCGTCGAGGATGCGCAGACTGCGCTCCACTTCAGCGGTGAAGTCCACGTGGCCCGGGGTGTCGATGATGTTGATGTGATAGTCTTTCCAGGACGTGCTGATGGCGGCGGAGGTGATGGTGATGCCTCGGGCCTTCTCCTGCTCCATCCAGTCCATCACAGCGCCACCTTCATGGACCTCGCCCATCTTGTGGACACGCCCCGTGTAATAGAGGATGCGCTCACTGGTCGTGGTCTTGCCGGCATCGATGTGGGCCATGATGCCGATGTTGCGCGTGTTCTTGAGAACTTCCTGGAAACTCATGTCAGTTCAACAGCCTTTCGTGGGCGCGAGGCACGGGGTGCCTCGCGGTGCTACCAGCGGAAATGGGCAAACGCCTTGTTGGCCTCGGCCATACGATGCACGTCCTCGCGCTTGCGGAAGGCTCCGCCTTCCTTCTTGAAGGCAGCGATCAACTCGTTTGCCAGACGCATCGAGAAGTTCTTGTCGCCGCGAGCACGGGAGAAATTGATGACCCAGCGAATCGCCAGTGCCGTCTTGCGTGCCGGGCGGATTTCCACAGGCACCTGGTAGGTGGAACCACCCACACGGCGGCTTTTCACTTCCAGCACGGGTTCGACATTGCGGATGGCCGTGGTGAACACTTCCAGTCCGTCTTCCCCGGTCCGTTCCTTGGCGATGTCGATCGCCTTGTAGAACTGACGCTCAGCAACTGACTTCTTGCCAGAGTACATCATGCTGTTCATGAACTTCGTGGCCAGGACCGATCCGTACATGGGATCAGGCAGGATCTCTCGTTTCTGGGGACGGCGTCTGCGCATGGGATGATTCCGTTGTTGTTCTGGTTCTGACTTGACCCGACAGCGACCGGTCGCTTACTTCGGGCGTTTGGTTCCGTACTTGGAGCGGCCCTGCTTGCGGCCGTCCACACCACTGGCATCCAGGGCACCCCGGACGATGTGATAACGCACGCCCGGAAGATCCTTCACACGACCACCACGCACCAGAACGATGCTGTGCTCCTGAAGGTTGTGACCTTCACCCGGGATGTAGGCAGTCACTTCGATGCCGCTGGTCAACCGGACTCGCGCAATCTTGCGCAAGGCGGAATTCGGCTTCTTCGGAGTGGTGGTCTTCACCTGGGTGCAGACTCCGCGACGCTGGGGGCAACGCTTCAAAGCCGGGCTGTTCTGCTTGACGACGGCCTTCTTGCGGCCCTGTCGTACTAACTGGCTGATCGTCGGCACTCTCTTCTCCTCCAAAATTTGCAAGCCCAAAGTTTAACACAGCTCAATCTTGAATGCAATAGAGCCTCAGGCAGGAAAACACGACAAGCCCTCGAAGAAGCGGCTTGGTCGGCGATTTTGAGTTTGCGATTCGCCGATGGCTATATTGCCGGCCTCAGCACGACGCTGAATCGCATACCATAGAACCGGGAGCACGCATCCATGAATACCGTCTTGAGCAATCTGGGCATCCAGTCCATCAATCCTGGCGCCTCCACCGGATCCCGCTGGCTGGACTGCACGGGGTCGGAACTGACCTCCACGAGCCCTTCCACCGGGAAAGACCTGGCCAAGGTAACCCAGTGTGAACTGCCGGAATACGAAAAAGTCATGGAGTGTGCCGCCAGGGCCTTCATCGATTGGCGCATGGTACCAGCCCCCGTTCGTGGCGAACTGGTTCGTCAGGTGGGTCATGAACTGCGCCTGCACAAGGAAGACCTGGGTCGGCTGGTGTCCATGGAAATGGGCAAGATCCTTCAGGAAGGTCTGGGCGAGGTCCAGGAGATGATCGACATCTGCGACCTGGCCGTGGGCATGTCCCGCCAGCTCTACGGACTCACCACCCACAGTGAGCGCTCGCGCCACCGGATGTACGAACAGTGGCATCCCCTGGGCATCGTGGGCGTGATCAGCGCCTTCAACTTCCCGGTGGCCGTCTGGGCCTGGAACACCATGATCGCGCTGGTCTGCGGCGATGTGGTGGTCTGGAAGCCTTCCAGCAAGACTCCGCTGACCGCGCTGGCCTGCCAGCGCATCATCGGTCGTGTGCTCGAGCGCAATGGATACTCCGAAGGCATCTGCAACCTGGTGATCGGCAAGGGTTCCACCGTGGGCGACCGCCTGTCTCACGACACCCGCGTCCCCCTGATCAGTGCCACAGGCAGCACCCCCATGGGTCAGCGTCTGGCGGGCATCGTGGCCCAGCGTCTGGGCCGCACGATCCTCGAGCTGGGCGGCAACAACGCGATCATCGTGACACCGGACGCGGACCTGAATCTGGCCATTCCCAGCATCACCTTCGGCGCGGTGGGCACGGCTGGCCAGCGCTGCACGAGCACCCGGCGCATCATCGTGCACTCCAGCATCGCCGGCACGCTGACCGACAAGCTGCAGGCCGCCTACCGTACGATCCGGATCGGCGATCCGCTGGCCGACGGCACCCTGATGGGTCCGCTGATCGACAAGGGTGCCGTGGGCGACATGATGAACGCCATCGAGAAGGTGAAGGCCCAGGGAGGTGAGATTCTCTGTGGTGGCGAGGTGCTCAGCGGCCCGGGATATGAGAGTGGCTGTTTCGTGACACCGGCCATCGCCAGGGTGAAGAATGACTTCGACATCGTGCAGGAAGAGACCTTCGCGCCCATCCTGTACATCATTGAGTACACGGATCTGGCCGAGGCGCTGGCACTGCAGAATGGCGTACCCCAGGGCCTCTCGAGCGCGATCTTCACCAACAACTTCCTCGAGAGCGAAGCCTTCCTGTCACACGAAGGCAGCGATTGCGGCATCGCCAACGTGAATCTGGGCACCTCGGGCGCCGAGATCGGTCTGGCCTTCGGGGGCGAGAAGGATACGGGCGGCGGGCGCGAATCGGGCAGCGATGCCTGGAAGACCTACATGCGTCGTCAGTCCAACACGCTCAACTGGTCGGGGACCACGGCCCTGGCCCAGGGCATCCACTTCGACCTGTAGACGCCCCACCTCCAGCAACGACAAGGGCCCGCGGAATCTCTTCCGCGGGCCCTTCTTCTTGTCATCGGCGGTCCGTCAGTCGGTCGCGCGCACCTGGAAGAGCCGCAGCTCGTCTCCCACCTCGGGCCAGTCCAGCGATGTGTCCGTCGTGGTGGTGTGCAGGGTGAAGACTCCATCGAGGCCCGCGCTGTACACAGCGTAGCTGCCGGCACCCTCCACGGCCGCCCAGCTGAGGTGCAGGAAGCCCGGAACCGCGCGATCGATCTGGATCACAGGAGCCGCAAGCACGGCCGGCGGAATCACGTTGAAGAGCCCGTTGTCGGCCGCCAGATTCAGCGATGGGCTGGCATCCCGGGCATAGAGGTACCAGGAAATCTGACTGCCCGCGCCCTGCCCCGGGATCAGCATCTGCCAGCTGTCGCCGCCCATGGGCGTCGCCAGCACGGACACGCCGGCTCCTCCATTGACCGAATAGCCGGCGACCACCTCCGAGATGCCGCAGGGGTCCGTGATCTCGAGCAGCATCTGGTAGGGACCCACACTGTCCTCCGTATCCAGGAAGGGCAGTGTGACAAGCAGCCCGGGCGCGGTCAGATCGGAGGCGCAGGCGTCCAGCACCATGAAGGAGTGTTCGACGACCGTGTCATTGAAGTTGCTGCTGTTGTCCAAGGCCACCACCTGGTAGGTGATCTGGCTGCCCCCGGGAGCCGCCGGAATGCTGGCCGAGTAGACATCGCCACCCAGAGGCTGCATCGGGATCTCGAACCAGTTGCCCTGATCCAGCTGGTGGCGCAGGGTCACGGAGAACAGCGAGCACTCGTCGGTGACCGTCGCCAGCACAGGATAGTCCTGAACGGTCTCCCAGGTGTCGGCCAGCGGCACATGGCTCAGGGAGGGTGGAAGCGCATCGATCTCACAGGGCTCCGGCGGCGACATCAGCAGCAGGGCTTCGTAGGCGTTCACCCGGCCATAGCCGGTCTGCGAATCCCAGCCGGCCGTGCCCATGTCCACGGCCGATGCTCGCAGCAGGTCGCGGATCTCGGCAGGTGTCACATTGGGATCCGCACCGCGCAGCAGTCCGGCGATGCCCGCCACCTGGGGCGTGGCGCCCGAGGTGCCATTCATGTTGTTGATGTAGCCGTTGATGGTGGCGCTGCGCAGCTTCACGCCGGGCGCCATCACATCCAGGCCCGTGCCGTAGTTGCTGCCCCACCAGGTCTCGCCATCGCAGCTGCTGGGCGACTTGCGCTCGTTGCAGGGCGAGAGCGCGCCCACCGCGAAGCAGTTGGCATACTTCGCGGGATAGGAGACCGTGCTGACATTCTCGTTGCCCGCCGCGGCCACGACGAACACACCCGCGTTGAAGGCCGTGTTGATCGCCGAGTTGAAGGTGCTGCTGTAGGCTCCGCCACCCAGGCTCATGCTGATCACATCGGCGCCGTTGCTGCGGGCCCAGTTCACACCTGCCACCACGTCCGTGGTGGAGCCATTGCCCGATGCATTGAGCACTTTCACGGGCATCAGCCGGGCCAGCCAGTCCACGCCCGTGACACCGGTCCCGTTGTTGGAGAGTGCCGCGGCCAGCGAGCCACAGGCAGTTCCATGCATGTTGTCGTCGTCGGCGGTGGCATCGTTGTTCACGAAGTCGTACCCCGCCACGATCTTGCTCTGCAGGTCCGGGTGATTCAGGTCGATGCCCGTATCCACGATGGCGATGGTGACCGTGCTGGATCCGGTGCTCAGATCCCAGGCCTGGTCCGCATCGATGTCGCAATCCACGGTGCCGTTGCCCGGCGACTGACCCGTGTTGCGCAGTGCCCACTGCTGGGTGAAATAGGTGTCGTTCGGGGTGAGGCAGGCACTGACCATCCAGTCGCGTTCGGCCCACTCCACCTCGGGGCGCGCGCTCCAGGCGGCGATCTCGGTGGCCAGATCGGAACCGGCGGCCAGTTCCACGATCAGATCACGGTCCAGTCCACCTTCGCGTGCCGGTCCGTCCACGGACTGATTCCAGAGCAGGGCCCGGGATGAGCGAACAGCACGCTCGGAGGCGAAGCGGGCCAACTCGGGAAGATCCTGCAACTGGGCCTGGCCGCTGCGCAGTGCCGGCAGGAAGGAATCGCGCACGCGCACGACCAGTCGGTCCCTCACGCAGGGCGGCAGTCCGGAGTCGGCAATGGCCCATTCGGGCAGCTGGGGAAGTCCGGAATCCGGCGCCAGGGCCGACGCACCCGATGCAAGCAGTCCGCTGAGCAGGAACAAGGTGAGGGAACGCATGAAAGGGCCTTTCAATCAGTCCAAAGGAAGAGCTCTCCCATGCCTCGACATGGGCGCAGTCTTCTGGATGTCGTGTTTGACGGTTGGGTCGGCCGCAAGTCTATGACAAGCAGGACAGGAATCAAAGCATATCCTGCCTGCTGGAAACCCATCCGGGAGATGGTCAGGGCTCAGCCAGGGACATCAGACCTGGCCAGTCAGCTGGTGACAACGCTCGTCGATGGGCTGAGCGAGCGCGGTGCCCGCAGCGTCAGCATCGACGCCAGCAATCCGGGCAGCGGCCTCCACTTCTACCGTCCTGAGGCCCGGGGCCAGGTCCGGACCCGCAAGATGGTCCTGCAGAAGCAAGCAACACTGTTCAGGGAGTTCGGCGAATTCCACTGAACACAAAGTCCCCGGTGTGACATGGTCGCACCGGGGATCTCAGGTCCGGGAGATTCGGGATCCGCGCACCCGTTACTTGAGCAACAGCATTCGTTCCGATCGAAGATCGCTTCCGCTGCGCAGCGTGATGAGGTAGACACCACTGGCAAGAGCACTGCCATTGAAGGGAACACGGCGCAGGCCCGCTGCCTGGTAGCCCTCCTCCAGCAGGGCCACGAGTCCGCCCTGGAGATCGTGGACGGTCAACTGCACGACCGCCCCCTGCCGCAGCCGGTACTCAATCGTCGTGGACGGATTGAATGGGTTCGGCCAGTTTCCCAGCAGTTCAAGACTGGTCGGAAGCAGCCCGGTCGGCCCCCGATCCGGGACGGACACATCCGCTTCACGGATCACGATCGCGTTGGGCGTGATCAGGCCGGCCGTTCCATTGGCCACGAACTCGCGCACATATGCACCTGTCCCATCGAACAACTTGACCGAATGGGTCAGCCCATTGCCGATCAGGATCTGCCCGTTCGCGAAGAAATCCACTCCTTCGGCCTGCCCCAGGCCCGTGATGAAGGAGCCCAGCCAGACACCGTCCTCGTCAAAGCGACTGACGACACCGCTGTTGTAATCCAGGACGCGCAGTTCACTGCCTGCGAACCACAGATTCGTGGGGCCCACCAGGGTCTGCTGGATGAACAATCCCAGATCATTGCCTTCGGGATCGAAGCGGCGCACCGTCGCACCGTAGTAGGAGGACACATACAGATTCAACTGGGCGTCCCAGTCCAGTCCGATGCCTGACGTCACACCCGCCGTGGTGAACGCGCCCAGCGACGTGCCATCCAGCTCGTAGCGGCGCACGGTGCCGTTGCCGCCCCATTGCAGCACATACAGCAGACCGTCGGCGCCGATCTTCATGCGGGTGGGGTTGGCCAGACCGGTGGCGAAATTGCCCAGGTAACTGCCTGTCGAAAGGTCGTAGCGCGTGATGCGCCCGGAGTTGAAATTGGAGACCAGCACTTCCTGCATCTCATCCAGGAAGAGGATGTCCTGGGGCCAGGACAGGTTGGAGTTGATGTAGATCTGGGCATTCTCCCCGTTCTCGTCCACCCGCAGGATCTGTCCGGGCAGCGTGCTGAGGTTGCCCGCATCGCAGATGAAGATCTCGGTGGCATGCACGTGCAGTGCCGTGGCAAGGCAAAGCCATGCCGCCACGAAAAGACCTGGCAGGAAAAACATGAGGCCTCCACTTGATGCTGGAACTGAGGCCATGGGGAACGGAGTCTGTGCAGCCCGCAATGTGCGGATGAGATGGCGGGAATGCGAGGCGGATCGTCATCGGCGGAAATCAGCGAAGGTCCGGATCAGAAGGTCGGGTCCTGTGCTGGGCCGGTGCGTCAGGGAGCCGTGCGACAGATCCGGAAACCGATGCCCGGATTCGGATAATCCACACCGTAGGTCACCCTCGCGGCGCACCTGAGCAAGTCTGCACCGTTGCCCCAGTACCCACCGCGGATCACATGGGGGCCGGTGGTCGCGGGACCCAGTGGGTCGATTCGATCGATGGAATCGTAGCTCTCGAAGCAGTCGCCCACCCATTCCCAGACATTGCCGGACAAGTCGGAGAAGCCAAGCGAGCTGCGCCCACCTGGATACGCCCCCACCGGCGTGGTCCATCCACGCACAAGGTGATTGGCCAGCTCGGGAGTCGCCTCGGCGTCGCCCCAGGGCCAGCTGCGACCATCCGGGTAACGGGCGGCATGTTCCCACTCGGCTTCGGTGGGCAGGCGATAGCCACTGGCCCGGTAGGGATCGTGGTTCCGGTCCTGGATGAAGTTCCCGTCGTAGTACGGCGGCAACCCCTGCTGCAGGCTGAGCCAGTCGCAGTACGCGGCGGCCCCGCGCCAGGTCACCATGGTCACCGGATGGTCGGCAGGATCATACCCTCCCGGCCAGGCAGTCGTGGCACGCAAGTCGGCGGCCTGCCGGAGAAAGAAGACCCCGTCCTGAAACCCGATCTCGCTGGCAGGATCGCCCATGTCCAGCAGGTTGATCGTCAGGTTGGAGCCCGGCAGCACAACCCTGTTGAAGTCCAGCTGGCAATGGCCATTCTCCCAGGCCCACTGCAGAGCATCCCGATACTCGGCGTTGGTCACCTCGAAGCGCCCCAGCAGGAAGGACCGGCTCAGGCGGACCCCATGCTCTGGTTCGGCCCGCCCGACTCCCTCCTGCCCCATGACGAACTGTCCCGCGGGCACGGCAATCATGGATGGGGATGATGACGAGTCGGAGTCGTCGGGAGCACAGGCCTGCAACAGCAGGGCACCCACGAGAGGAAAAAGGTGGCCAAGGCACAGGTTCAACTTGCTCATGACGGGCCTCCGTGAATGTAGGTGACGGCATGCTTCTGGTCGGCAGATCGACGTGTGTGATGCGCCCGGCGTCGACTCCAGGCACATGCACTGTCTGCATTTCATCCCGCACTGGAGTGTCATCAAGCCACGACACCTCGGGTTCAGGATGGTCCGGACAGGTCAGCGGACAGTGCCCACACCCTTGCAAGGCACAGGCGATGTGCGCGGGTGCCCGCATCACGGACACCTGTTCCTGTTCGGTGGGAATCGGAGATCTCCACCATCCAGAACTTCATGGTGC
Organism: Candidatus Delongbacteria bacterium; assembly: GCA_020634015.1. NCBI lineage: Bacteria > Candidatus Delongiibacteriota > Candidatus Delongbacteria bacterium. Next base: position 128,412 of record JACKCN010000001.1, read on the forward strand.
CGTACGACAGATCCGGAAGCCAATGCCGGGATAGGGAGAATCCGAACCAAAATTGACCCTGGCCGCACATTTCAGCAATTCGGGTCCGTTGCCCCAGTACCCACCGCGGATCACATGGGGGCCGGAGGTTGCGGGGCCCAGGGGGTCCGTCCATTCAATGGAATCGTAGGCTTCGTAGCTGTCTCCGACCCATTCCCAGACATTGCCGGACAAGTCGCTGAATCCCAGCGAGCTGCGCCCTTCGGGATACGCCCCCACTGGGGTAGTCCAGCCACGTACCAGATGGTTGGCCAGCTCGGGAGTTGCCTCGGCGTCGCCCCAGGGCCAGCTGCGACCATCCGGGTAACGGGCGGCATGTTCCCATTCGGCTTCGGTGGGCAGGCGATATCCGTTTGCCCGGTAGGGATCGTGATTCCGGTCCTGAATGAAGTTCCCATCGTAATACGGCGGCAGCCCCAGCCGCAGACTCAGCCAGTCGCAGTATACAGCGGCCCCCAGCCAGGTCACCATGGTCACCGGGTGATCGGCAGGATCGTAGCCTCCCGGCCAGGCAATCGCGGCACGCAGATCAGGGGCTTGCCTGAGCAGGAAGACCCCGTTCAGGAATTCGATCTCGCAGGCGGGATCGCCCATGTCCATCAGGTTGATCGTCAGGTGGGAACTGGGCAGAACAACCCGATGGAATTCCACCGCACAAAGCCCATTGTCCCAGGCCCACTGCAAGGCATCACGGTACTCGGCGTTCGTCACCTCGAAGCGCCCCAGCAGGAAGGACCGGCTCAGGCTGACCTGATGCTCGGGTTCGGCCCGGGTGACTCCCTCCTGCCCCATGACGAATTGTCCCGCGGGCACGGCAATCATGGCCGGGGACGGTACCCAGTCGGAGTCGCCGGGAGCACAGGCTTGCAACAGCATGGCGCTCACGGAAGGAAGAAGGTGAGTCCGGTACATACTCAACAGCTTCAACAATGGCCTCACGAAACAAATGGAGTGCAAGAAGGGCTTTCCGCAACGGCTCATGATTGATCGGAGTCAAGAACGCGGTCCCTGGCAATCTGTTCCGGAGATCTCCAATCGGCCGGGCAAGGGCCATGATGCTCTTGGGAATACTGGCCTGTGTGTGCTGTCAGCGCGTTCGGGCGGGGGATGCAAGTCACTGCGGATGGCTTCAGTCAACCCTCCGGTCGGCCGATCCTCCCGGTCGTTCTCGCCCGTCCAGCTCCTTCAGTGCCTCCAACCTCCGGGAGTGTCACGGCTGTGGGCAGCTCACGCGAAGTTGACTCTGTCGCACAGAGCAATCAGCCGTGACGCCGCGGGTCCTTGCGACCGGAAGAGGCTGAGTTCCTTGGCCAAAGAGCCCAAGGCTGCAAGAGCTCTACGAGAGGTCGGTCTTCGGGCTTCAGGACTCCAGCTACCTGCAGGAAAGCACAACGGCCGCAAAGCGGCCGTTGTGCTTTATCAGGATTTGTCAAGCCAACATCTTCAGGAGCGTCGCCCTACTTCAACAACAGCATTCTTTTTGTCTCACGAGAACCGGCGGCTTCCAGAGTGTAGAAGTAGACACCGCTGGACAGTCCAGCCGCATCGAAAGACAGCTGGTGGCTGCCGCGCTCGGTCAGGCCATCCAGCAGCACGGCGACCCGACGGCCCTGGAGGTCCGTGACACTCAGACGGGCCTGCAGGGTTTCGTGCAGCGTGAAGGACAGCGTGGTCGTGGGATTGAAAGGATTGGGATGATTCGCATCCAGCTGGAAGGCCACGGGACGATCCGTGGTCGCGGCGGAGCCGTTGCCCTGATTGACAAGCTCGAGGATCTCGCTCTCATCCAGCTCACGATCGTAGATGCGCAACTCGTCCAGCAGTCCATTCAGGGGCTCGCGCTCCCAGGGATGGGGATGACCGGCCAGCCATTGACCAATGGTCGTCAACTCGGAAGGTGATACACCGGCGCCCCCGCTGGCCAGCAGAGTACCATCCAGCCAGACCTGCAGGCCGCCGCCCGACTGCTGGAAGAGAAAATGATAGGATTGCCCTTCAGCGACAGCGTTGGGCCCACTGCTCAGGGCCACTCCGCCCGCCCAGATCTGCATCGAGTTGTCCAGCGGTGCGAAGCCCAAGGCGAAGTTCTGCAGGGGATTGCTGATGATCTCATGCCAATCCGTGTAGCCGTAGGTCAGGCCATCAAAGCGGACCCAGCCGCTGACGGCCCAAGGGCCACCGCTCAGGGGAATGCTGACGCTTACATAGTCATCGATCCCGTCGAAGTCCGCCGCCTGGCCAATCAGGCCGTTGTCATAGACAAGGCCGCCACTCGGCGTTCCGTGGTGGCCATTGCCCGAGGAATCCAGGGTGTTTCCCTCAAACTCATAATGGGCCAGCAGCCCGGAGGTCGGAAGGGCCTGCAAGCTGCCCGCCAGGGCCAAGGCGCAAAGTATCTGGGCTTTCATTGGAGTTCTCCTTGTCAAGCTGGTTGCGGATTCGAGGGTGACCAGGAATCCGGGAGACCCCTGAAAATGCCAATTTTTGCAACTATTGTGCCATAGCAAATTGCTTGAAAAACAATGATTTCTGGAAATTTGCAGCCAGAATGTGTTCAGAATCCGGCCCAATGTCTGATCCGAATCAGACAACCTGGAATGGTTCAACGGGAAGGAGTGCCTGGTTCAGGCGTTCTCCTGCTCCAGAGGAAGCAGCCTTGAATCCTCCAGTGCGGCCACCCGATGCGCAAGAACGGGCAAATAGTCAGGGTTTGAGGCGAAGGCCAGGAAGGATTGCAGACTGGCCTGTTTCACAAGAAGCACCGCATCCCAGCGTTCTTCCACCGGGCCAATGAAAAAAGGTCCACCACGGCCGAAGAAAAGCACCTCGCCACCGGACTGCTCCAGACAGGGCAATGTTTCACGCATGTAACGACGATAGGCTTCTTCCCCACTGATCGCCTGCTCCGGGGCCATGTCGGGATATGCCGAGTAATCGGCGACTTCCCGGAAGCGGAGCAGATTCAGCATCACCACGGGACCGCTGATCCCCCGGCTGAATAGCTCACGCCCGGCGTCCTGGGTGGGCTCGAGATGATGGGATGTGGTGTGCTTACTCATTGTGCGTCTCCTTTGAGTCTTCTCGAAACGGATCAGCGTGCGAAGATGAGCCACCAGAATTGGTCGCCCTTCCACTCCCAGACATTGCCGGCCATGTCATCGATTCCCAGCTCGCTGCGTCCGCCGGGGTAGCTGCCCACGGGCATGGACCACCCACTGCCCAGATGGTTCGCCCGTTCGGACGACACCTCGACCTCACCCCAGGGCAAGGTTCTGCCAACATCATAGCGGGCGGCGCGCTCCCATTCGGCTTGGGTGGGCAGACGGTAGCTGCCGTGATGGATACCGATCACGCTGTTGATCTCGCTCGAAGGATCGGATATCCGGCTGGTTCCATGCACGAAGCCGTTTCTTTTACTTGCAAATCAAGACCCGCCGGAATAGTTTGTTCGAACTCCGAACTAAGTCTGAATCGCCGCCGACCGCGGCCTGGCCCCCTGGAGACCGGAACCATGAACACTTCCCGCACGTCCCGCCTTGTCGTCGTCAGCACCGCCCTGCTGCTGCTCGGTGCAGCCTGCGAACGGGACAATCAGTCCACCGACGGCCCCCTGCCCAATCCCGCGGACCATGAGGTCTTTCTGGATGAGTTCGGCCCCAATCTGGACTTTGCCGCCTTCGGCGACTCCGATGTGTACGCGCTCAGCATCGAGTACCAGGACACCTACCGGGGCGATGCCGCCATCCGGATCACGGTTCCGCCCGTGGGTGGCGTCAACGGCAGCTACGCCGGTGGCTCCTTCGTGACCACCAACAGTGGCCGGGATCTCAGCGGCTACAATGCCCTCACCTTCTATGTGAAGGCCAGCATCCAGACCACCATGGGCGTGATCGGGATCGGCAACAACAATCAGGGCACCTCCATCCACACGGCCGAGATGACCGACATCGCGGTGGGCACCGGCTGGCAGCGTGTCGTGATTCCTCTGCCGCTGCCCTCGGTGCTGACCCAGGAACAGGGGCTGTTCCACTTTGCCGTGGCCCCCCAGGACGGCAATGGATTCAACCTCTGGTTGGACGAGATCCAGTTCGAATCACTGGACAGCATCAGCAATCCACGGCCCGTGCTGGCCGGCGGGACCTACGACGCCGTTCCCGGCAGCAGCGTGGTGCCCAGCGGATCGCATGTCACATTTTCCATTGACGGCCAGGACCGGACCATTGGCATCATGCCCGCCTATTTCACGTACACCAGCACGGATCCGGCGGTGGCGCTGCCCCAGACCGATGGCAGCATTTCCATTCTGACCAACGGCAACGCCACCATCAGCGCCAGACTGGGCACGGTGGACGCCGAAGGCGTGATCACCGTGGTCGCCACCTCGAACAGCAGCCCCACCGCTCCGCCCCCCTTCCCCATGCAGCCCGCCTCCGAAGTGCAGTCCCTGTTCAGCGACGCCTATCCCGATGCGGCCACCATCGACTGGACCCCCGACTGGAACATGGCCGACGTGGAAGATATCACGCTGCAGGGCAACGCGATCAAGCTGTTCACCAACCTGACCTTCGCGGGCATCGATTTTTCCGCCTCGCTGCTGGATGTCTCGGCCGCCACCTACCTGCATCTGGACATCTTCACCCTGGAGCCCAACGATTTCCGCATCAAGCTGGTGGACTTCGGTGCCGACGGAGCCTATCAAGGCGGTGACGACAGCGAGCACGAAGTGATTCTGACCACCGCGACGTTTCCCGCGATGGTCGAGGGTGACTGGAGCACGCTGGACATTCCGCTGGCGCAGTTCAGCGGCCTGACCTCCGTGAGCCACCTGTCCCAGATCATCCTCGCCGGAGGCAGCTCCACCCTGTGGCTGGACAACCTCTACTTCCATCAGGATCCTCTGCCCACCGCACCCACGGTGGCCGCTCCATTGCCCCAGGAAGATCCGGCGGGCGTGATCTCGCTGTACAGCAATGCCTACACGAACACCCCGGTCGACAGCTGGTCCGCCGACTGGGATTCGGCGGATACCGACGAGCTCCAGATCGAAGGGGACGCTGTGCGCCGCTACACCAACCTGACGGTCGCGGGCATCGAGTTCCTTTCGCAACCCGTGGACGCCGCCGCGATGAACGCCTTCCATCTGGATCTCTGGACCGGAGATGCGGTCGCGGGCGCGACCTTCCGCGTGAAGCTGGTCGATCTGGGAGCGGACGGCCTCGTGGGCACCGGGGACGACTCGGAACACGAACTGAGCGTCAGTGAAAGCACCACCCCGGCCCTGGTCAGTGGCACCTGGGTTCGCCTGGATCTGCTGCTGCAGAACTTCACGGGTCTCACGGAGCGGGGCCATCTGGGGCAGCTGATCCTGAGCAGCGATCAGTTGAACACGATCTTCGTAGACAACATCTACTTCCATGACCAGGCCAACGACCAGACCAGTCCCCAGGCTCCCGCACCGACACCAACCCAGGACCCCTCGGAAGTGATCTCGCTGTTCAGCGATGCGTACAGCAATGTCCACGTGAACACCTGGTCCGCCGGATGGGACAACGCCGACCTTGTGGACACCGACATCGATGGCGACTCCCTCAAGCTGTACACCAACTTTGTCGTTGCCGGGATCGAGTTCACCACCTCGACCCTGGACATCAGCGACAAGAGCCATTTCCACATGGACATCTGGACGCCCGACCCCACCGCCATGCCGACCGCGTTCAAGGTCAAGCTGGTCGACTTCGGCCCGAACGGCGTCTGGGAAGGCCCCGGGGTGCTGGACGACACGGAGCATGAGCTGTCGATCAATGCCGCGTACACGACTCCGCTGGCGACCGGATCCTGGGTCAGCCTGGATCTGCCGCTGGCGGATTTCACCGGTCTGGTCACCCGCCAGCACACGGCCCAGCTGATCCTCTCCGGGGGACTGCACACGGTCTACATCGACAATGTCTACTTCCATGGCACGGGCGGCGGGGGCTTGAACGTGCCCGCGACTCCGGCACCGGATCCCGCATGGGCCGCCGGCGACGTGATCTCGCTGTTCAGCGACAGCTACACCAATGTGCCCGTGGACAGCTGGTCGGCCAACTGGCCCGACGAGGCCGATGTGGCCCAGATCGAGATCGAGGGCAACGCGGTCAAGCTGTATACCAGTCTGGTCTACGCCGGCATCGAGTTCACGAGCCAGACCATTGATGCCACCACGATGACGCACTTCCATCTGGATCTCTGGACCCCCGATGCCACGGCCGCTCCCGCCGATTTCTGGATCAAGCTGGTGGATTTCGGCGCCAACGGCGTCTGGGGCGGCGGCGATGACAGCGAACATCAGCTGCACGTGGACGCCTCGTCCGCGACGCCGCTGGCCACCGGCAGCTGGGTCTCGCTGGATCTGCCGCTCGCGCAGTTCAGCGGTCTGACCGCGCGCGGGCATCTGGCGCAGCTGCTGATCGGGTCGGGCATCGAGGGCAGCCCCTTCATCGACACGGTCTTCATCGACAATGTGCTGCTGCACCGCTAGCCAGCGCTGCATGACGACGGCCTCTGTGGTCAACCTGGAGACTCCATGTCCGTTCGCCTGATCTGCACCGGCCTGACGCTGCTGCTGGCTCTTTCCTGCAGCCGCGAACACAGCCCCGTCGGTGACGATGGGGAGCGGGAGTACCAGCTGGTCTGGGCGGATGAATTCGACGGCCCCGCGGATCAGCTGCCGGACCCGGCCAACTGGACCTATGACATCGGCAACGGCAGCTGGGGCTGGGGCAACAACCAGCTGGAGTACGACACCAACGATCCGGCCAATGTCTCACTGGACGGAGAGGGCAACCTGCGCCTGACCGCCCGCCAGCAGGCATTCCAGAGCTTCGACTACACCTCGGCACGCATCCTGACGCGCGGCCTGTACGAACCCATGCATGGCCGCATCGAAGCCCGGATCCTGCTGCCGGTGGGCCAGGGCATCTGGCCCGCCTTCTGGATGCTGGGCAGCAACATCTCCTCGGTGGGATGGCCGCAGTGCGGCGAGATCGACATCATGGAGTACCGCGGACAGCAACCCTCCGTGATCCTTGGCACGCTGCACGGGCCGGGGTATTCGGGCGGCCAGGGAATCAGCCAGCATCGCAGCATCAGCCCGGCGGGATTCCACGAAGACTTCCATGTCTTCGGCGTCGAGTGGGACAGCGGCGGGATCCGCTGGACCCTGGACGGTGAGCTCTACCACCGGGTCAACCGGGACCAGGTGCCCGGGCCCTGGGTCTTCGACCAACCTTTCCAGATCATTCTGAACGTCGCCGTGGGAGGCAACTTCATCGGCCCCCCCAACGCCACCACCGAGTTCCCGCAGACCATGACGGTCGACTGGGTACGAGTCTACCAGGAGCGCTGATGAGCACCGAGCACGTTCAGGACGCCAACACGGGCGTGACACACTACCAGACCGCCCCCGAGGACCGGATTCCCATGGGGCAACGGCTCGCCTACGGGGCGGGCGCATTCGTCAACAACCTGCTGGCCGCCGCCAGCGGGGGCATGATGATCGTGCTCAATCTGGGCCTGGGCATGAATCCGGCGCTGGTCGGGCTGCTGGGCGCGATCCCAAGGCTCACCGACGCGTTCACCGATCCCCTGATGGGATACATCTCCGACAACACGCGGACTCGCTGGGGCCGTCGCCGCCCCTTCATCTTCACCGGAGTCTTCGTCGCGGCGATCCTCTTCGCCCTGCTCTGGCAACTGCCCGCTGGACACAGCGAGCTCTTCTACTTCTGGTGGTTCCTGATCGGCTCGATCCTGTTCTATGCCGGCTACACCTGGTGGGTCACGCCATGGGTCGCGCTGGGCTACGAACTGACGCCCGACTACCATGAGCGCACCCGGCTGATGGGCACGCAGAATTTCATCGGCCAGCTGGCCTACGTGGTCTCGCCCTGGTTCCTCTGGATCATGAACTCGGGCACCTTCTTCCGCAACGAGGCCGGTGAACCGGACCAGGTGGCCGGCGCGGCCGGGCTGGCCATCGTGATCGCCCTGGTGACCATTGCCCTGGGAGTGCTGCCGGCGATCTTCCTGCGCGAGCGCCTGCAGAACCTCAGTGACGCCAGTCTGGTCAAGGGTCTGAAGGCCAATCTGGTCGAGTTTTTCAAGGGCTTCGCGATCACCCTGAAGTCGGGCCCCTTTCTCAAGCTCTGTGCCGCGACCTTCCTGGTGTTCAACGGCTTCATTCTGATTTCCGCTTTCGCCTCCTACGTGATCATCTACTATGTGAGCGGCGGAGACCAGGAACTGGGCGCGCGCTACGTCGGCTGGGCCGGGACTCTGGGCGCCGTGTGCACCTTCGCCGTGGTGGTGCTGGTCACCTGGCTGGCCACCCGGATCGGCAAGCGCCGGGCCTTCTTCGCCGCCATCGGCATCTCGATCATCGGTTACGGTCTGAAATGGGTGTGCTACAATCCGGCCCATCCCTGGCTGGTGCTCGTCCCCACACCCCTGATGGCCTTCGGGCTGGGCGGACTCTTCACCCTGGTGCCCTCGATGGTGGCCGATGTGGTCGACCTGGACGAGCTGGCGACCCACGAGCGCCGCGAAGGCATGTACGGCTCGATTTTCTGGTGGACGGTCAAGCTGGGTCTGGCGGCGGCGCTGGCCGGCAGCGGCTATCTGCTGAACGCCACGGGCTTCGATGTGGGACTGGGTGGCAATCAGAGCGAACGGGCGATCTTCCTGATGCGCGTCTTCGATACCGCGATTCCAATGGTGGCCTCGGCGCTGGCCATCTGGGCCATCATGCGCTTTCCGATCACGGAGGAGCGGGCGCACGAGGTGCGCATGGAACTGGAACGGCGTCGTGGCAAGGGAGTGGCCAGCTGAGGGGTCGGCAATCATCTTGTGAAACACATCGGGGGGCACATGCCCCCCGGTTTGCTCTCAGGTGTCGGGTGGGTGTCAGGGCAGGATCTCGAAGCTCGCCTCAAGCTCGGCCGTGGACGAGCCGCCGACCCAGAGACGATGAGTTCCGGGCTCCAGGCACCAGGAGTGGTCCCGCCCCACGAAGGCCAGCTCGGCAATCGGAATCTCGAAGCGGACCGACGTGCTCTGGCCAGGCTCCAGCGCCACCCGCCGGAAGGCCTTCAGCTCGCGCACCGGACGGGTCACCGAGGCGACCAGATCCCTGACGTAGACCTGCACCACCTCCTCGGCGGCCACGTCCCCCACGTTCCGCAAGGTCACGCTGAAGCGCAGCGTCTGCTCCATGCTCAGCCGCGACTGCTCGAGCCGCAGATCGCTGTAGTCGAAGCGGGTGTAGGACAGGCCGTGCCCGAAGGGAAACAGTGGAGTGTACCCCGCGTCCAGATAGTGCGAGGTGTTGCCCGTGGAGTGCTGTACGGCCCCGCGGGGAATCTGGTCCATGGGCGTATACAGGTCCGGGCGCGCCGGGCGTCCCGTGTTGGTGTGGGCACAGTAGATCGGGATCTGCCCCGCGACGCGCGGAAAGGTCATCGGCAGTTTGCCGGAGGGCACGGCCTCACCGAAGAGCAGCTCGCGCAGGGCGGGTCCGCCCAGAGTGCCGGGATGCCAGGCGAAGAGGATCGCGTCGGGCAGCTCGACCACCGCTTCCAGCGCCAGCGGCCTGCCGGCCATCAGCACCAGAATCACCCGCCGCCCCGCCTCGCAGACCCGCCGCAGAAGTTCCTCCTGACGGCCGGGCAGGCGGATGTCGGCGCGACAGTGGGCTTCGCCACTCAGGATCGCCTCTTCCCCCAGAAAGAGCACCACCGCATCGGCTTCGGTCGCCAGTGTCACGGCGGCCTCTAATCCCGCGTCGTCGCGGTCCCGGCTGAAGGCCAGTCCGGGTTCATGGCGCACAAGGAATCGATCGCCCGCGTAGTCGCGCAAGTCACGGAGCGGGGTGCGCGTCAGCTCTGGGCGACCGTCGAAGACCCATGTGCCCAGTTGCTCGGCGGGCTCGTCCGCCAGGGGACCGATCACGGCCAGGGTGTGGAGTTCTTCGCTGCGCAGGGGCAGGGCCTGCTGGCGATTGACCAGCAGGACCGCACTTTCCAGAGCGGCCCGGTGCAGCGGTCCGGCCAGCTCGGCGGCGGACAGTGACACGCTGGCACGCTCCGGACGGCCGTCCAGCAGCCCCATCCGCAGCTTGACCTCCAGCATGTGTCCGGCCATGGTGTCCAGCTGCGCCTCGGAGACACTGCCGGCCGTCACCAGGGCATCCAGATGCTCCGCGAAGCAGCGCCCGTACATCTCCATCTCGATGCCGGCCAGGGCGGCCTCGCGAGCGGCCTCGCGCGTGTCGGCACACAGCCCGTGGTCGACCAGCTGGCCGACCGCCTCCCAGTCGCTGACCACGAAGCCCCGGAAGCCCCATTCCTCACGCAGGATCTGCTTCAGCAGGAAGGCATTGGCCGTCGCGGGAACTCCGTTGAGCTCGCTGAACGAGGCCATCAGCGAGAGGGCGCCCGCATCGATGCAGGCCTTGAAGGGGGGCAGATGGACCTGCCGCAGCGTGATCTCGGGAATCTGGGTCGAGTTGTAGTCACGCCCGCCCTCGGAGGCACCGTAGCCGGCGAAGTGCTTCAGACAGGCCAGCAGGCTGTCGGCCCGGGTCAGGTCGGCACCCTGCAGGCCGCGCACCATGGCGGCACCCATCGCGCCCACCAGCAGCGGATCCTCGCCGAAGGACTCGGCGACGCGCCCCCAGCGTGGATCACGCCCGATGTCCAGCATGGGCGCCAGCGCCCAGTTGACACCGCAGGCACTGGCCTCGAGGGCCGAGATCCGCGAGCAGGCTTCGACGAGCGCCGGATTCCAGGTCGCGGCCAGCCCCAGCGGAATCGGAGCGATGTGATGGAAGCCGTGGATCACGTCCCGCCCGATCAGCAGGGGAATGCCGAGACGGCTCTGCTCGCGGGCCAGTCGCTGCAGCCGTTGGACGGTGTCCGGATCCACCTCGTTGAGAACTCCGCCGACCCGGCCGGCCAGCACCTCGTCGCGCAGGCTGTCGGGAAGCGTGCCCTCGGAGCCGTTGACCAGCACCAGCTGGCCGATCTTCTCCGCGCGCGTCATCCGGGCCAGCAGGGCCGTCACACGGTCGGAGAGGGCGCCGGCTGCCTGGGTCTGCGTGCTCATCGTGACTGTCCCCCGCTAGATGCCCAGGTGCAGATAGGTGCGAATCTCCCACTCGCGTCCGTCGCGATGGCCCGGAGCGTCCGGGTCGCAGACCAGCTCGTTGTTCTCCAGCACCATGGCCGGGCAGTAGCGGTTGGAATGCCTGTCCAGCGAGCGCCAGAGCACGCGCACCCCGAGCCGGGATTGCATCTCGTCCCACCACTGCGGCTGGCCCAGACTGGTCGAGAGATCGGCGCCCAGCTGCAGGGGATAGGTATAGTTGAAATCCCGGTGATAATCGTAGGGGCCCCAATCATTGACCCTGGCACTCAACACCGTCTTGACGCTGTTCCAGATCAGGCGCGCATCACCACCCCAGCGCCTGATCTCGCGGTCGATGCTCGCCTCACCGGCGAAGTCGCCGTTGGCCTCGCCGAGGCCCGCGTAGAGATTGGCGATCACACCATGTCCGGGCGTCCGCTTGGCCACGATGCGGGAATGGATCTCCCAGAGGTCGCGGGCCGGAGTCGAGGCATCGTAGGCATAGATCGTCTCACCGTCCTCGGCGAAATACTGGCCGGCATCGGTGCCCGTCTCGTGACGTCGTACCACCAGACCCAGATTCCAGGCCAGGCGTGCGTCCTCGACCATGTCATTGTTCCAGGCGTACATCCAGGTCGCGGGTGTCGGATCCCAGCTCAGCAGCAGCTCGGCGGCCACTGTCTCACGGTTGGCGCCCACGGCGAAGGGATCGTTGGCCACCACCACATTGCGCAGCCAGGGGGACGGGTTGGGCCCCTCGATCGGCTTCTGCCAGAGCACATTGGGGGCGACCTGCAGATTGCCCAGCGACCAGGTCAGGCCCGTCAGCGCATTGACCTGGTTGCCCATCCCGCTGTCCTTGAGCAGCCAGCCGGTATAGGTCTGCACCGCGGTGGGACCGCCATCGGCGACCAGTCCCATCAGCGCTCCCTGGGCGTACCAGAGGACGCGCCCCTTGCCCCAGGTGAGCTTGAACTTGCCACCGAAGGTGTCCAGCGGCCGGATCTCGTCCAGGGTGGGCTGGCCACTGTCGTCCACATAGGTGAATGTCCGGCCGACCTTCTCCTGGCCCGCCCAGATCGCGCCCAGCTCGAGGCCGAAATCCCTGATCGATGACTGCAGGTGCAGGGTGGCCTTGCGGGTCTGGGGAGTGGGCAGGGCACTGGATGAGACCACATTCTTCTGATCGGCCAGGTCCTTCTGCACGACCACGGCCGCGGACAGATCACGGAAGGGCCCGAAGGATCCCAGTTCGCGCCGGTACTTGGCCAGAATGGTCGGGTTGGCGCCCCACCACAGTTCGGGCCCCATGGCGATCACCAGACCCTTGAGACTCCTGCGCGCGGTCAGTTCCATGCCGATGGGAGCGTTGCCGTTGTACATGTCGATGTTGGGGCCATAGTTGGCCTCGCGATACAGCCCGAAGAAGTCGCCCTCGTAACCCCAGTGATAATGCTGCCCGCGGTAGAAGCCTTCCAGATCGAAATCGCGGTGCTTCCAGGACACACTGGCCCGGTAGACGCTGACACGCTCGGTGCCGCTGATCGTCTCCCAGCCGTTCTGGCCCAGCACCTTCACCGGGCGTTCCCGGTTCTCGTAGAAGGTCTCGTCAATCGGGTTCTCCGGCACATTGCCCAGGATGTTCAGCGAGAGCTGGCCGGTCATGTTGCCCGCGGGCTGGGCCTCGAAGTCCACAAAGAAGGACTCCAGACGGTCGAAGCCCCGGAAGCGGGGATAGCTGGTGTAATCCTCGTCGGGGCTGGACGGGGTCTGGATGCGCTTGCCCCCCGTGCTGATGGTTTCCAGCTTCATGCGCAGACCGCTGACCCGGAAGCGTCGCGTGTCCTCCGCCGCCAGATCGGCCTTGTCTCCGCGGGCGCGCGAGAGCATGGCCATCGGCGAGATGCCGGCGAAGTGACGGTCGATGGTGGCACGATCACTGCTTCCGGCATAGGGATCCAGCCGATTGACCTCCTGCAGGGCATAGTAGGCGGCCCGCGGATAGAGCTGGAAATGGCCACTGGCCAGAGTCGGCCCCTTGGCGCACACGCCCCACCATTCCTCGTTCATGTTGTTCTCGCCGGGTGCCAGATCGTAAGGGTAGCCTCCGTTGGCCCAGGAGGCATTGATGTCGTGGACGTCCAGGTTCTCTTCCTGCAGGTACTTCCACCAGCCATCGCTCCACTGGAAGGTCAGACCGCCCAGAGAGTTGCCGGCCAGTCCCTTGCCCTGTGTGTTCTGGTAAATCTCCTGCCACTGGCCCAGCAGATAGGCCGCCTGGTGGTACTGGTCCTCCCGCACGTCCACCGCATGAAAGGCGTCGCAGCCGAACTCGGTGAACAGAATCGGCCAGCCCGCCTCCTCCATCACCCGGGAGAAGGCATCCCCGAAGGAGATGCCGCGATACATGTTCGTGCCGTAGATGTCCAGACTGGGTACCTGCTGCACGATGATGTCCAGATACTGCAGATCCCCGTTGGCCATGGACACGGGTGTGCGGGTGTCCCGCTGCTTGATCAGGCCGATGGCCTCCTCGAACAGGGAGTACATCTCCACGGCGCGCTGGTGATGCAGCTCCTCCTCGGGCAGGTCCTCGGTCTCCGCCGAACTCCAGTAGAGGCCATAGTTGTTCTCGTTGCCCAGCAGCCAGATCAGCAGGCCGGGTGTGCCCTGATAGGTTTCGATCATCTCACGGATCTCGGCCAGGATCACCTCGCGCGTCCGAGGATCCCCGTAGTCGGTGGGGCTGGTCCAGACCCCGTCGATGGTCATGCCATAGCGGCCCAGGGCGTGATTCAGCACCGTGTGGATGCCGTACTCGCGGTAGATGTACTCGATCCAGCGGGGCGGGATTCCGACATACTGGCGGATCGTGTTGACTCCCATCGCCTTCAGCAGAGGCATTTCCTCGTCCAGGGCCTCGCGGATGAACGGCTCCGGCTGGTTCCACAGACTGTAGCTGTAGTTCTGCCCGATGGGCACATAGGACCAGTTCACTCCCTTGACCAGAAAGTCTTCGCCATCGACGACAAGGCGCATGCCGTCGGCATCCTTGACCATCCGGACATCGGAACCGGCCAGGATCGTGTGAGCGGACAGCAGCAGGCATGCCAGTGCAAGCAACCCGCCTGTGCGGATGGAGTACGGGAACAGCATGGGTTCTCCCGGATGGTGGACCATGGGGTCTGACTTAGTTCGACTTCCGAACAAAGTAGAGCATCAAGCAAGGCTTGTCAAGTTCCGGACGACCGCGCACCCGGCCATTCCTCAGCGGGTCCCGTCGTCCTGGTAGACCCGGACCCAGTCGACGAGCAGGGTCTGGGGAAAGCGTGTGCACTCGTCGGGGGCACCGACGAAGGTGCCGCCCACCGCGATGTTGAGGATGATGTAGAAGGGATGGTCGAACACCCACTGCCCCGGGACATCCTGCGGGCTGACGGTGTGATACAGGATGTCATCCACGCGCCACTCGATGGCCCCGGGACTCCAGTCCACGCGGAAGGTGTGAAAGCCCTGGTGAAAGCCCGCGTCGCCCAGATCGAAGATCTGGCTGAACCCGCCGCCCCCCGAGTAGCCCGGACCGTGCACGGTGCCCCAGTTGATCGAGGGCTGCTGTCCACGGTACTCCATGATGTCGATCTCGCCACATTGGGGCCAGCCGACCTCGGTGATGTCGGCACCCAGCAACCAGAAGGCGGGCCAGAGGCCCTGCCCCACGGGAAGCTGCATGCGCGCTTCGACGCGTCCGTGCACGGGTTCGAAGAGACCTCGGGTCACGATGCGCGCCGAGGTGTACTGGCAGCCCTGCCAATTCTCCTGCCTGGCCGTGAGCCGCAGGTTGCCGTTGCCATCCAGCGAGACATTCTCGGCGCGGTCCGTGGTCCACTCGAGCTGGCCATTGCCCCAGTCGGTTCCGATGTCGTACCCCCAGGAAGAGGGATCGGGCAGTTGACCTGCCGGCCCGTCGAACTCATCCTGCCAGACAAGCACCCAGGTCCGCTCCGCCGGTCCGGGCTGGGCGTTCAGTCGTGACACAAGTACCACGAGCGCCAGCACATTGAGGAGGGCCTTGTACATCAGGCCTCGGCCTTGTTGAGGGTGGGAAAGAGTCGCGGGTTGGCCAGGGCTTCCTTGATCACCTGGGTGGCGGCACCGATGGCCACCGAGCGTGTCCCCAGTTCGCTGACCTTGATTTCCGTGAGCTGGTTGGTGCTGATGTTCATCCGGTTGCGGATCGCCTGACCCAAGGGCTCGAGCAGCAGGACTCCCAGACTGGCCAGACTGCCGCCGATGATCACCGCCCGGGGATTGAGAGCGTTCAGCAGGCCGGCGATGGCCACCGAGAAGGAGTCGGCGGTCTCCTCGATCACCTGCCGGGCCAGCCGGTCACCATTGTGGGCGGCCGCGGCCAGTGCGTCCACGCTCACCTCGCTTCCGTTGAGCGTGCTCTCGCGATCGTGGGCCAGAAGTTCCCGCGCCCGGGCGAGGACCGCATCCAGACCGACGCGTGTCACAAGGCAGCCCTTCAGGCCACAGATGCAGTCCAGTCCTTCCGGATCGATGGAGAGATGGCCGATCTCGCCCGCGAAGCCCGATCCCCCTTTGTAGATCCGGCCATCCAGAATGTAACCTGCGCCGATGCCCGTGGCCGACTTGATGTAGATGAAGTCGCGATTCCCGCGGCCGGCGCCCCACCAGAACTCGGCCAGCGCACCCAGATTGGCGTCGTTGTCCACGAAGAGCGGCACATCGTATTCGCGGGTCAGCTCTTCCAGCCCCAGCCGGCCCTGCCAGGCCGGCATGACGATCTCCGAGAGACGCTGGGGACTCTCGGGATTCACGGGACTGGGCACGGCCACGCCGATGCCCACCAGCTGGGTCCGCGCGGAAGGCCGGTTGCGCACACAGTCGGCACACAGCTCGAGCACAAGACGCCGTGTGCCATCGGGATCCGTGCGCGCCGGAAAACTGCGCTCGGACCAGACCAGCACCTTGCCCCGCAGATCGGTCAGGGTGACGGCCACATGACGCGCACCGATTTCCACACCCAGCACGCAGCAGGCCTCGTCCTGGAAACTGAGCAGGATCGGTTGCCGACCGCCGCCGGAGACGCCGATGCCGCTTTCCTGCACCAGCCCGGATTTCAGCAGAAAACTGATGTTCTCGGACACCGTCGACTTGGCCAGACCGGTCTGCCGGGCGATGTCGGCCCGTGAGATGACCTGTTCATGCCAGATCAGATTGAGGATTCCGTCCGAGAGCGGCTGATTGCGCTTGATCTCGATGGTCACGGCTCCTGCCCTGTCAAGCGGACCGAGCTTCTGCTCGTCCATACGCGTGGACTCCGTCGATGATTGATGACTCATGTGCGACTCAAGATACACTCTGGGGCCTTTCAGCGGAAATAGACCAGGGGCGTCGCCGAGCGGGCGGCGCAGCCATCGTAGAAGTAGAGGTTGTCAAGATACAGGGAATCCGGCCCGGACGTGATCACGATCCGGGCCAGGTGGTCCGTGGTCTGCAGCCCCTCGAAGTCGGCCAGCGGCAGCTCCAGACTCAGCCAGCGTCCACGACGCAGGGGCGGTACACTCTGGGGTGTCAGACTCAGCTGCCCCTCCACATCGTCTCCTCCGCCGTCCCAGACACCGTTGGCCCCGAAGTCGATCAGGGTCAGACTGACCACCGACTGCGAGTCGAGCGCGTCGGGGATCCACAGATCCAGATGGATGTGAGTCATGCCGGATGCGGAGATGGGCTGTGAGGCGAAGTCGATGACGGCGAACTCCAGATTGGTGTACAGCTTCATCGCGTTGCCTTGCAGCACCACCTCGCTGACATCCGCCATGTCCGGCCACAGATCGGACGACCAGGCATCCACGGGAACATCGGGATAGGAATCGCTGAAGAGACTGATCACGTGCATCGCCGGCAGGCCCGGAACCGGCGCCGGTGCCAGCGGGCTGGCGGGCGGCTGGAAGCTGCCGTCGTCGTACAGGTACAGATTGTCCACCCAGCAGTCCGACAGGTCTCCCAGCAGCAGCAGCTGGGCCAGGTGTTCCGTTGCGGCCAGCCCGCTGAACTGGGCCAGCGGAATGTCGATGCCGACCCAGCTGAAGGCCTGCAGGGGCGGCTGGGACGAGGAGTTCCAGGCCACGTCGTGTTCCGAGTCGTCTCCTCCGCCGTAGACCCCGTTGCCGCCGAAGTCCACCAATCGCACCACGAACTCGGTGTCGGGCTGGACCTCCTGCGAGGTCCAGAGGTCCAGATGGAGATGGCTCAGTCCCCAGGCGTCGATGGGATGGCCGATGAACTCGATGCCGGCCCAGGACAGATTGGTGTAGTGCAGGGCCGGATTGCCCTGCAGGACGACGGTTTCCAGATCGGCCTGGTCCCAGCCTGCGGACCAGGTGTCCACCGGCCAGGCCGGGTAGCTGTCGCTGAAGAGCGAGAGCACATTCTGGACCGCGAGCTGGGGAATCGGCGCAGGCGGCGGTTGGTCGGGAGGCTGGAGGTCGTTCTCGCTCCAGAAGTAGAGATTGTCCACGAAGACCGAGTCCGGATCGCCGGAGAACAGCAGCTGGGCCAGATGCTCGCGTGTCACCAGGCCCGAGAAGTCCTGCAGGGGAATGTCCAGGCCATACCAGCCATGGCTGCCCAGGGCCGGTGAGGAGAGCTCGTTGAAGGTCAGCTCGTCCTCGACATCGTCTCCGCCGCCGTTCCAGACGCCATTGGCCCCGAAGTCCACCAGCTTGATCCGGAACTCCGCCGGAGCGGCCGTGGGGCCGGGTGTCCAGACATCCAGATGCAGATGTGTCAGCAGGCGCGCGTCAAGGGGCGCGGAAATGAACTCGATGCCGGCATAGTTCAGCTGCGTATACAGCAGGGTGGCATTGCCTTCCAGATCCAGCAGGGTCAGCTCGGCCTGATCCCAGGGGGCGGACCAGGTATCCACGACCCACGGGAAATAGCTCTCGCTGAACAGTGAGATCACGCGCTGGGGATCATGAACGGGTACGGGGGCCGGGGTGTCCGGCCAGGATGTGGCACCGCTGGCCAGAACCCAGTAGAAGGTCATCGACTGGCTGCCGGGAGTCAGCACCAGACTGGTATCGGGCAGCGTGGCAAGCAGCTCCGAGGCTCCCTGCGGGCTGAACTTGCGGTAGACACGATACTCGTCCGTCCCGGGCACCGCGCTCCAGCTCAGCAGAACTCCCTGCCTCAGCCCCTCTCCGGCGAGCCCGATGGAGAGATGCGGAGCCTCGAGCGCCCGCAGCGGATGGACCAGACACAGGACCAGCGAGAGGGCACAGACGGAACGCAGGGCCGCGTGGCTCGAAACTCTGTGCATCACTTGACGTACAGGCATTTGCGCAGGTCCACCCGACCGGATTCCGATTCCAGCCGAATGAAGTACATCCCGCTGGCCTCGGTGGATGGGGTCCATTTCACCCGATGCGCACCCGCGGGCATCACCCGGTCGGCCAGCACCGCGAGCCGGCGTCCCTGCAGATCATGCACCGTCAGCTGGATCCGGCCCGCTGCCGGCAACTGGAAATCGATGCGCGTCGAGGGGTTGAAGGGGTTGGGCTGGATCCCGGTCAGGCCGAAGTCGATGGGCTGCCCGGGTGTGGGGTCCTGCACGGCCGTTTCTCCGGCATCCCAGTAGATGTCGTCCAGGGCAAAGTTGCACGCCGCCCCGTTGACCTCGAGGATCACGAATCCATAACTGAGCATGCGCAGATCGATCAGCTGGCCCCGCAAGGCCGAGGTGGGAATCTGCGCCCGGCCCCAGTTGCCATCGCGGACCAGTCCCCAGGTGGTCTGGTTGCCGGGAAAATCCACATAGTTCTGGTTGCCCCAGCCGTCGATGATGCCGATCCGGAAGCTCACATTGGCCGGAATGCGGATCCGGAAGTTCAGCCAGCCGTCGCCGAAATCAAAAAGATTCAGCGGCTGCACGGACATGATGCCCGCTCCGAACCAGCCAGCACCCGTCGTCTGCCAGCTGAGCACATTCTCGCCTTCCCAGGGCTCGTCGCTGCCATCGGCAAGGGTGCCTTCCCAGACGTAGATCTCGGAGTCTTCTCCGGGAACCAGCGTGCGCGTCACGGGAGTCGTTTCCGTGTACAGCCCCAGCCGGCCGCTCTCGGGCGTGGGCGGCCCCAGCGAGACACGGCCCATGCCATTCCATGAATACACATGGATGTAGTCCACCAGCAGTTCCGCGGGCAGCGGCATGCTGACCTCCTGCGCGGTCGCCGCATCGGTGAACTGGCCCCCGATGGCCATGTTCAGGATCATGTAGAAGGGCTGCAGGAACTCCTCGGCATCGGCATCGAACTGGAAGGGTTCCGTATACAGATCGATCTCGTTCTCGCCGTCCACCACCACGAAGCGCAGGCTGCTGTCATCCCAGTACAGCCGGTAGCGCATGAACTCGCCGGTCAGGGGCGGATCGTAGCGGTAGTAGGGGCGGCAGTACTCGTCATCGGGGTCCCAGGCCAGATTGGCGGCCTGGCCATCGACCTCCCAGAGCGCGTTGCCGCCCGTGACCTGGTTGACGGTCGAGTTCCCCAGACCATTGCCCCCGTTGTGTGAGTCATGCAGATCGCGGAACTCCTCGCGCCAGCCCATCTCCATCAGATCGATCTCGCCATTGGCGGGCCAGCCCAGGTTGGAGGTGCCCAGCATCCAGATCGCCGGCCAGCCGCCCATGTCCAGATCCGGAACCCGGACCCGGACCTCCACCATGCCGTATTGAATGGACACGAAGGACTTGCTGCTGATCCGTCCCGAGGTGAATGACAGCGGATTGCCCCACTGGTCCACGATGCCGGGGCCGCTCTCGGCGCGCGCCGTGATCCGCAGTCCGTTGTTGCCGGGCTCACCGGGGATCGGCACGATCTCCACGTTGTCGGGACTGTAGTACTCCAGCTCTCCGTTGCCCCAGCCCCAGTTGCCGTTGCCCGTTTCGATGATCCAGTTGTCCAGGTCGTCAAAGGACTCTTCCCAGAGCAGCTCACCGACCTGGGCGGACGCGGTCAGGCACGCGCACAGGGTGCCGACAAGCATCAGCAGCGAACGAGGTGCCGAAAGCGTGGTGCATGCGATGGTCATCCGGACTCCCTGCCTTTGGATTGCCGAGGGGCTGTGAAAGCGGAACCAGCGGAGGTCGCCCTCCGCTGGTTCCCGTGTTGATCGTCGATGCTAGTTGTGGAACAGGACGTTGTCGATGTAGATCGTGTCCGGGCTGCCGGAGATGATCAGCTGGGCAATGTGTCCGCGGTTGATCATGCCGGCGAAGTCGTCCAGATCAATGTCGAAGCTCACCCAGCCCTGGCTGGCCAGCGCCGGAGTCGAGTTGGCGTCGAAAGTCAGTTCGTGCTCCGTATCATCCCCGCCACCGAAGACGCCGTTGGCACCGAAGTCGACCAGCTTGATCCGGAAGACCGCGGGCAGGGAGACGTCGTCGGGCGTCCAGAAGTCCAGGTGGAAGTGAGTCATCGCGCTGGCGTCCACCGGATTGCTGGTGAATTCGATCCCGGCAAAGACGAGGTTCTCGTAGAGCTTGGTATCGTTGCCGGCGATCTGGATCTCGCTCAGGTTGGCCTGGTCCCAGACCGCGGACCAGGTGTCCACCGGGTGCTGGGGATCGTAGATATCATCGCTGAACAGTGAGATCACGTTGGTCGAGCTGAAGCCGGGGGCGGGTGCCGGGGTCTCCGGGACGGGCGTGACGACCACATCGGCCACACCGGCGAAGTACCAGTTGTCGAAGTAGACCACGCCGCCGCCGGCGGGGTATACGATCTTGAACTGGTGGATGTCTTCCAGCAGCAGCCCCTGCGATGTGTACTGGCTCAGCGGAATGTTCACGCTGTTCCACTCTTCCAGGACCACAGGCACGTTGACGACCCGCTCGCCCGAGGACAGACTGATCATGTAGACGTCGATCGAGGAGGCGTTGGCCGACCAGACATCCATGTGCAGGTAACCGTAGGCGCTGACGTCGTGGCCCACTCCGCCGTCCGTGGAACCAAGGTTGGTGCCCTGATAGCTCAGGTTCTGGTAGCGCAGCACGTTCTCACCGCCCACGGGCAGATCCACGGTCACCACCACCGGGCTGGGCTGACCCCAGTACGGGCTGAAGTTGGTGCCTGCCAGGTCATCGTAGACATCGCTGTAGATCGAGAACACCGAATCGGCCGAGACCGTCGGCGCGTCGGGGCCCGTGCTGGGCGTGAGCAGCTCGAGGCTGAAGTTGACATTGTAGACCAGCTGGGTGCTCATGTCGGCCGCCGTGACCAGCACGGAGGAGGTCCCGGGCAATGCGCCCGCCGGCGTGGTGAGGGCAGTGGCGCCATTGACGGCGTCGGTGGGAGTGCCCACCACCGTGGGGACGATGGTCGTTCCGTAGGGCAGCACGACGTTGTAGCTGAAGGTGCTGGGCAGGAAGCCCGCGATCGTCGTCCCGTCCACGGTCAGATCGCTCAGGGTGGCGTCAGTGCCGGCGGCCGTCGGATTCTTCCAGAAGTAGATGTTGTCCAGATAGATCGTTCCGTTGGTGCCCCCATCGAACTTGAGCTGATGGATGTCACCCATGGTCATGCCCAGATCCCTGAAGTGGTCCAGGTCAATGTCGAAGCTGTTCCAGCTGTTGGCCGTCAGCGCCATGTTGAAGGGCCGCTCGCCCGTGCTGATGCTGATCGGGTACACGTTGACCGCGGTCTCGTCTGCCGTGTAGACATCGACGTGCATGAATTCCATCAGGCTCAGGTCCTGGGGACCGGCCAGCTGGGTGCCCTGATAGTTGAAGTTGGCGTACTGCAGGGCATCGTTGCCCGAGAGGCTGACGGTCGTGACGAGCGTCATCTGGCCCCACCAGGGATTGAAATCCGTGCCGGCCAGATTGGGAAATGAATTGCTGAACACCGAGGTCACGTCCTCCGGCAGGTGCCCCGTCGGGACCGGCGCGGGTTCGGGCAGGTCCTGTCCAAGGGCCACCACATAGAAGAAGGAGTTGACGCCGGCCACAGTCATGCTGGTGGCTTCAGGCCCCAGGGTGGCCAGCAGGGATCCGCTCCCGTAGGGATCGTGCATGCCGAAGACCTGATAGCCTTCCGCGCCGGCGATCGCATCCCAGGACAGGGTCAGAATGCCTCCCGCGGGAGTGTAGTCGATCTGCAGGACCGGGGCGTCCAGCGCGAGAGCGCTGCCCACCGACAGTGCCAGTCCAAGTGCAAGCAGTCTGGGTCTCATGATGTCTCCTTGAAGCGATGTGTGGATTGACTCGTCAACTGACAGCTGTGGATGTCTTCGTCCGGCCCATGGCTTCCGGCCACAGCAGCGGCTCCGGGTCGAAAGCAGACTTTGTACGCCTGCCGAACTAAGCCAACGATAACACTGGGCGCCCATTTTGTCAAGAAACTCTTTCGCTGTCGTGAAAGGTGTGCCCATGTCGGGAAAGCGCCGCGAAGATCGCCGCAAGAGGCGGGACTGGGGCCGGTCTCAGGCAATGGGTCGGCAGGGCGCGGCGGAGGGCCCGTTTCTCAGTCCAGCAGGATCTCGACCCGGCGCACATCCCGTGCGCGCACGGCCCGCGCCTCGGTGCCGGACAGGCGCTCGGCAGCGACCACCTGCACGCGGCCATCCGCATGATGCAGCGTCCAGCGACACGGGCGAACCGCGTTCACGCCGAAGGTATCACGGCGGCGCGGGTTGTGATAGGTCACCAGCACGGTCCCCAGAAACATGAAGCTGCAGCTGTCCACCGGCAGCGTCCATTCGTCCGGGCCCCGTCTCCCGGCTACTGTGATCACTCGTTCCTCGCGCGTGAACAGCCCCGCCTGCAGCACCGGTTCGAACACCAGCTGCAGCTCGTCCTCTGGGTCCAGCCGGAAGGGCTGTGCCCCCATCGTCAGCCAGCTGCAGATCTGGATGAACTCGGCCGTGGCTCCGCTCAACCGTGCGACGAAGCCCGCGCCATGCAGGGACGTGTCGGGATGGACGCTGCTGACCAGAAAGGATGAATTCTCGAGCACGCTGCGTCCGTAGACGGCGGGGTCGAAGAATGGCACGAAGACCTTGGGAAAGTGGCGGTAGAAGTCCTGATGAAGCTCGTTGCGCAGGAGTTCCAGCATGAACTTGTACTCCATGTGCAACCAGATCGATTCGTTCTCGAGCCAGCCACGACTGAAGACCCGGCAGCGGCCGATCTCCATCGATTCGCCCTCAAGGCTGGCATTGACCTTGAACATGCCCAGCGCCCCGTCGAAGAGATCGCTGTGCTCGATGGCCGCCAGCAGGCGCGCGGCGGTTTCCCGGCCAGGGCGGCAACGCAGCAGGTGGACCGGGCCTTCCAGGAACAGCGGCAGGGCCCGCGGCTTGAACCGTGTCACGCGCACGCAGGGCAGCCCGGCCCGGTTCAGGCAAGGCCGGCCCGCGTCGTCCAGCCGTGGGTCATGGCCCAGGGCCTCGTGCACGAAATAGGTTCGGGGAATGCCGTTCTCGTCCAGCGCATTCTCAAGTCCTGTTTCGAGCTTGTGCAGGGCGGACTGGAAGAAGGCCTGCAGCTCGCTCATCCCAAGCTCGCGCTCGTGTCCGCTCAGGCCATTCCGCACACGGTCGCGGTAGCTCTCCTTCAGGCTGGTGGCGCGGTCCCAGAAGGCCTCCGGGGCCAGTGAGTCCTTCAGCAGGCCGGCCAGATCCTGGAGGAAATCGGCCAGTTCCACGAAGAGGCGCACTGAGCCGGTGCGTCGGCCTTTCTGCGCGATCATCGGCTGCAGGAACTGGATGTGACGGCGGATTTCCAGAGCCTCGGACAGACTGGAGCCGAACAGCCCGGGCAGTCCGTTGAGCGCGTCATACCAGCCCGGCTTGCCGGCTTCCATCTCGACGCCCACGCCTGCGGGATCCAGCGAGGCCAGCTTGTTCGTGATCAGGCAAAGCATCGAGGCGAAGAGCGTCGTCAGGTAGACCTCGCCCGAGGCCGTGAGCACACGCTCGGCCGGATCCCCGTGCTGCGCCTCGCCTTCCGCCGAGGCGTCGTCACACAGCACCGGATCCAGCTGCCGCGGCTGGCCATTGTACAGCACGACCTTCTGGGCGCGTGGCAGTACCCGGTGGCGACTCTGGTGAAAGCTGAAGGTCCTGCGTTCGAAGAGCAGCTCGGGGAGCTGTTCGGGAAAGACCGCCTGGAAGTTCTCGAGCAGGTCCAGATTGTAGGTCCAGTGGTCGATCCAGTAGCCTTCGCCATGCTCGGACACATGCAGCGCATCACAGCTGGGCAGCAGCGCCGCCAGCAGGGCATCCCAGTCGTCGGACACGGCGCCCGCCTGCTGCAGGGCCAGCACCCAGTCGCCCGGGCTGACTCCCGCCCGCAAGAGCTCCGTGGCCCTGGACCAGAGAGCCTCGGGCAGGCGCTCACGCACGGTGGCGGGCAGCGGAAGGTCGGGCCGCAGGCGCAGGCGTGTCTCACCGATCACCAGCGGGTTGAAGCCATCGAGCTGGAGCAGCTGGTAGAAGTGTTCCACGTTGCCGCTGCCCAGATCGGGATTGAAGAAGAGATCGCTGCGCCGGTTCTGGTTCACGTCCCGGTAGTTTCCGTTGCCCTGCGAATAGGGTGTGGGCAGCAGCTGGAAGTCGTTGTAGTCCCGTTCCGGATCGCCGTGCTTGCGCGAGTACAGGTGCAGGGTCCCGCCAGCCTGTCCGGGCGCGACGCTGTGGACATGCCCTCCCCGCATCACATTGTCCAGGTAGTTCTGCGCCGCGTAACGATCGAGCAGGGGCTGCCCGCTGACCAGCAGTCCGGACTGGCAGAGTTCTCCGATCAGCGCGCGGTTGCGTTCCAGCTGTCCGTCCAGATAGCCGGGTGCCTCCAGACGCGGCAACAGAGCCGCGAGCTCCTGCATGCTGTGGGCATGGCCGATCAGCGAATCGAGTTCCAGTTCCTCCCCCGGGTCCAGGTGGCCGCTGAGAGGTGTCAGCGCGCAGGGCAGCCGGTTGCCGAAGATCTGGCCCCTGCTCAGCTCCATGCAGGGCAATTCCAGAAAGCGCTCCGGATAGGCGAAGTCCTCCCGGTTGCCGAAGACCCGCTCAGGGTCGACGATCGCCGGGCCCTGCACGGCATGGGGCGTGGCGTTCAGCCGGCTCAGGTAGAAGTGCCCTCCCTGGATCAGCCTTACATCGGGCCGATCGGCCGGCTCGACCTTGGCGCGGAAGAACGGGACTCGCTCGAGCACCTGCCCCGCTTCGACGAAGGCTTCGATGGTGCGGCGCATGTGCTGCATCACATGGTTGTCGACTCCGCAGGGCACGACCAGCGGCAGGCCATCCAGCGCTTCCAGCCGGAGCGGGGTGTCGCCCGTGTTGCGGATCCGCAGGCGGCGCAGCAGACCGGCAAAGGGCTCATCGGCCACCGTGGTGTACTCGACCGCCAGCTCCAGCCCCAGGCTGCGGTTCACCTCCTCGATGCCCAGTCCCCAGGGCCGGATCCGCATGCGCTGGTCACGGTCCAGCTCCCGGTCCGACAGCGCATCCTGGAAAGGTTCGAAGTAGCGTGACACGCCGCCTCGCTCCAGTTTCAGGAAGGTGCGGAAGCCCTGGCTGCCGACCAGCTGCCAGGCCCGGTTGGCGGGCAGAAACTCGAGGATCGACTGCTGCTTGTTGCGGATGCCCATGCTGGCCACGCCCTGCCCCCGGTTGACATAGAAGACCCACATGGGAATTCCCATCCGGCCGGCGATGCCCGGCAGAAAGCTGGAGAAAGGGCGTGCCGCGTGATAGCGCTCCACGACGAAATCCCCGTTGTCCTGCAGGCTGTAGGTGGCTGATGTGGTCAAGGAAGTTCTCCCGGAACAGAGGACGTACGCGCGAGGTCCGCGCCGGAGATGAAGAAGCCGGTGGTCCGCTGGACCACCGGCTTGTCGGGTTTGAGTCCGGGCTACTTCAGCAGCAGCATGCGGCGGCTCTGCTGTCCCTGGCCCGCGACGGAGAGGGTGCAGATGTACACGCCGGAGGCGACGGCCTCGCCACGGGCATCCAGACCATTCCACTCGCGCCGGTGGGTACCCGCCGCGAGCGCTCCGTCCGCCAGCGAGGTCACGAAGCGGCCCGTGATGTCATGGATCGTCAGCGAGACCGACCCGGCACGGTTGAGTTCGAAGGCGATCGAGGTGCCCGGATTGAAGGGATTGGGATGGTTCTGCGCCAGCGTGAAGGCCGCGGGACGCTCGGGCTGCGGCTCCACGGCCACCGTTCCCGCATGGAAGAGCACGTTGTCGATGTAGACGGTGTTGGGATCGCCACCGATCACGATCTGCGCCAGATGTCCGCGTGTCACCAGGCCGGTGAAGAGATCGAGCGGCAGGTCGAAGCTGATCCACTCTCCGCTGACCAGGGCCGGGGTGGTGCTGGACGTGAAGGACAGTTCGTATTCCACATCATCGCCGCCGCCATCCCAGACACCGTTGGCGCCAAAGTCCACCAGCTTGATGTTGAAGGTCGCGCCCGCCACCGGATCCGCCGTCCAGAAGTCCATGTGGAAATGGGTCATCTCGGTGGCGTCGATGGTCGAGGAGGTGAATTCGATGCCGGCATAGACCATGCTGGTATACTTCTTGACATTGTCTCCATCGATCTGGACCGTGGTCACGTCGGCCAGGTCCCAGACGGCCGACCAGGTGTCCACGGTCCCATTCGTGTATTCATCACTGAAGAGGGAGATCACGTCGGCGGCGGAAAACGTCGGTGCCGGGGCGGGTGTCTGGGGGCCGGGCACGATCAGCTGGGCCGAAAAGGTGATGTTGTCGAAGTAGACCACATTGTCCTGCTGGCGTCCGCTCAGATTGTAGTCCGGAAAGACGATGATCTGGTCGATGTTGACGGAGTTGGGGCTGTCCAGTCGCCCGGAAAAGTCGAACACCAGTTCTTCCCACTGGTTGACCAGGGTGTTGGCCACCAGCAGTTCCACATCCGCGGCTCCCGCGGGGGTGGCGAATTTGATGCCCACATTGCTGATCTCGGTCTTGTAGACCATGATGCTGACGGTGCAGTTGGACGAGTTGAGGCTGAAGGTGCCGATGTCGTTGCCATGCTGGCTCTCGCAGCCCGCCCAGGGCTGTCCGGCCTGCAGGGCCGTGAAGGCGGCCACGGTGGCCGAGGTGTTGGCACCGCTGGGGTCGGGATTGTCCAGGATCGTCACCGGAGGGTTGGTGCTGTTCTCGAAGACGGCCCAGGTCCAGTCCGCCCCGTGTCCGCCGCTCTCGAAATCAATGGGCGCACTCTGTGCCAGCACACCCCGCTGTGTCAACCCCACCAGGGCGATCGCCAGCCATAGAACAGTCGTGAGTCTCATTGCTTGGTCCCTTCAGGATTGCTGTTGTGTGTCGTCGTGCCCGCTGGGTATCCGGGAAGAGCCGTGACACCGGGCTTGGGCTGCCGACGTTCGTCGTACAGACCCCAGTTCTTTTCCACATCCTCCGGTCCGGTGACCGCGCCGCCACCTTTCCAGGTTTCATCGAACGCTTCGAAGAGAAACACCAATCGCTCATGGGTCCGCAGCCAGAGACCCATGTCACGCAGATAGCGCTCCTGGGCCTCGGGACTGGTCTCGCCCTTGATCAAGGTACCCTGCAGGCCGTCGCCGATCAGACGGGGATTGTGACGGGTGGCCCAGCCGATCTCGCCCAGCACGACCTCACGGTCCGGATGCCGGGCTTCGATGTCCGCCAGCTGGGCATCCAGCCATGTCCAGGCCTGGTCCAGGCTCTGACCGTTCAGCAGCGGGTGGGCATGCAGGAAGAGGAAGTCGATCTCCGCGGCGATTGCCTGGCTTTCAGGTTTGTTCCAATAATTGTAGTCGTCGGCCGTCGTGACGGGTTGGCTGCAGTTCGCACGCACGCAGCGCAGGTAGGGCAGCAGAGCCTGCTCCTGCATCCGGTGTGCCGCCCAGTAGACCTGGGTCTCGTTGCCCACGCTGATCGCGGCCACGATCTCCGGGTAGCGATTGGCCAGCTCGATTCCCTCGAGGGTGGCCTTGCGATTGGCCGCACGAGTCTCCGGATCGCCCAGCTCGTGTTCCAGCCAGATGCCCAGAAAGACCTGCAGCGGCAGCTTCTCCTCACGGATCACCTGCAGCATTGTCTCGGTGAGGGCATCCGCACCGTAGACCCGCAGCAGACGAAAATGCCCCTGAAGCAACTGCAGGTCTTCCAGCAGCTCGGAGCGTGAAGGGACAGGTCCCCAGGGAGCCTGTCCCGAACGGAAGGGGCTGTAGGCAATCGCCAGCTGATGCCAGTGCTGGCGGTCTTCCTGCGGAAAACCCCGCCGTATAAACGGCTCTTCCCGTGGCCAGATGGGCCCCTGCTCCAGGCGCTGTGCGATCGTCTCCGTGGCCATGGGAGTCTCCACTGTCGTCAAAGCCTTGCTGGAAGTGCTGCAGACCAGGAACAGTCCCAGTCCCATCAGAAATGCAGGAAAGCGCATGCGGTGGATCGATTTGACGCTCATGGGGGAACCGGGATTGAGACTTAGTTCGATTGCCGAACCAAGGAACCACTCCCGTTCCGACTTGTCAAGAACGATTTCAGGACCGCCCCGAAAGAAGGCATTCCGGACTCGGGCGGGAGAGGACGCCAATGGCGGAATGTGCCACCAGGACCCTCCCCATCTGCACGAGGGCCACTGCCGGCTGGCAGCCTGCGTGCACGCAGTGGACTCAGCGGAAAACGGGACAGGCAGGATTCCATGTACCCGGTCCATGGGTACCGCATGTCGGTCGGACAGGCAGAGCCGGTCAGGTGCGATACCACATACGGGGCGCCGAACGTGCCCCTCAGGAGAGCAAAAGCGGAACCCCTTGATTTTCAAGAGATTCCGCGATTGAAACGGAGAGAGTGGGATTCGAACCCACGGTAGGTTGCCCTACACACGCGTTCCAGGCGTGCACCTTCAGCCACTCGGTCACCTCTCCGGGAAGCGAGCGGCCAACATATCAATCAGGTCCGACAAGGTCAACTTGCCAAAGCTGGGGAGTCTGTGGTCAGACACTTCGCAATTGCTTTGGAATCAGGGAGATGGAGCCGCAGGCAATTTTGGCGGGGGTGGATTTGCGCTGGATTGCCCGCATCGCCTCCATTATGTTGTGCCATCGCGGACTTGCGGTGGATCGAATCAGTCCATGATCCACCTTCTGCCCGCCCTTCTCTGGCGCGTCGCCAACTGGCAACGCCGAGCCGCCCCCCTGGCTCGAAAGCATTTCGCTGGGAGAATCCGAGAT
Source organism: Candidatus Delongbacteria bacterium (assembly GCA_020634015.1). NCBI lineage: Bacteria > Candidatus Delongiibacteriota > Candidatus Delongbacteria bacterium. The sequence goes on from JACKCN010000001.1 coordinate 157,888, forward strand.
GACACACACACTGAAGCTTGTTCTTTGCGCACCTCTCTGGGCGCTGTTGGCGGGGTCGGCTCTCGCCGACAGCTGGCAACGCGATGCCAGCGATTTCGTGGGCACCGCGACCTTCCGGCTGCCCGCAGGCGATACCCTTGTCGTGCAGGGGGATGATCGCATCACCGACGTGGATCTGGACATGATCGACTGGTCGCGCGGCGGTCGCCTGGTCCTGCGCGATCTGGTCATCCGCGACAGTGGCTCGCGTGCCAGCACCTTCCCGATCGTGCTCGGCGAGAATCAGGAACTGCTGCTGGACAATACGCGCATCGATTGCACCAGCAGCATGTTCGTGGTGGATGGCGCCCAGGTCGAAAGCACACACAGCACCCTGAGCAGCATGGGCACGGTGTTCGAGACCATCGGCCCGGCCACCGTACTCAACCTCAGTGATACGCGCTTCGGGGCCAGCGGTACCGCGCTGGAAACCAGCTGCGGCGAGCTGGACATGGAAAACTGCGTCTTCCTGACCAACGATCGCGCGCTGGTGGCCAGCGCCGAGGCGCAGGTGGTCATTCGTGACTGCCTGTTCCAGGCCAACGATGTGGCCATTGAAATCGACGGCGACCAGATCCCCCTGCTGATCAACGTGGACATCGTGGACAGCCGGCACTGGGACCTGATCAATCACATCAGTGGCCAGCCCGTCAACCTGGAGGATGTGTACCTCAGCACGGGCGACCTGAGCAAGGTCCAGGGCGCGGTGCTCTCCAGCTCCATGCCGCAGGCACCGCGCCACACGGTCTACGAAGCCCAGGGGCCGCTGCTGATTCCGGGCACCGTGGTCGTGGGTGAACTGCCCCTGACCATCCTGCCGGTGGGCGTGACCTCGGTGGACATGATTCCCTGCCGGGAGAGCCGCTACCTGATCTACCTCTCGGAACATCCTTACGTCTTCCCTTCGGAACCCACTGCCATCACCACCACTCCGGTGTACACCTTCCCCAACCAGACGGCTGGGGCGCGGTTGTTCGTGCGGGTCGTGGCCGAACTGGGTCGCTGGGAGTAGGGCGCGAGCGTGGCCGGCCTCACGGCACATTATGCCTCGCTGCGGGCCTACAAGAACGGGGATTTCTCCGGCTGCCTGCTCTCGATCGACGAGGACCTGCGGCGCAGCCAGGCGGAAGATCGTCAGGCCCTGCTGTTCTTCAAGGCCAACGCCCTGTATCACCTGGCGCGGCACGCCGAAGCGATCCAGGTCTATCGCACGCTGCTGGGTCTTGAAGGGCTGGCCACTCCCTATCGCCTGAACGCCCTGCTCAACTATGGCCTGATTTCGCTGCTGCTGGATGACCCGGAACTCAGCGATCACTGCCTGGCCCAGTACCGGCTGGAAGCGGATCACGAAGCGGCCATCGCAAGAGCCTGGCAGGGTGTGGTGCGCGTGATGACCGGCGATCCGGGTGGCTGGCAGGACCTGCAGGCCGCCAGATCCATGGCGGAATGCGAACTGGCCGTCAGCCAGATCGCGGGTCTGTGCTGTCTGAAAGCAAACCGGGCCTCGATGGCGGCCGAACTCTATGGCGACGATCCGGGCGTGAGTGACTGTCGCTCCGAATACCTGCTGATCGCCCTGTTCTACCATTTCCAGGCCTCGCACCTCGAGCGAGCCCAGGCCTGCCTGGACCGTCTGGGGGAGCTCAGCTCCAGTCCTGAAATCACCCTCGCCCGCAATTACTTCGCTCTGCAGATGGCCTGGAACCGTGGAGACCGGGGTCCCGAGATCCTGCACCAGGCACGTGAACTGCAGGACCTTGTGGGCGACAGCTGCCCCGAGTACATGCAGCAGATTCCCGCCTTCTGCAACTCCATCGTGATGGCCCTGGGCACGGCACCGACCATGCTCGTCTCACGCCGTCACGGCATCGTGGGCGACTCGCTGCCGATCTTCAGCCTGCGGCGCTCCATCGACAAATACGCGCCGACCGAACTGAACGTGCTGGTACTGGGGGAATCGGGGACGGGCAAGGAGTTGGTGGCCCGTGCCCTGCATGCGGCCAGCAACCGGGCCAGCGGCCCCTTCGTGGCGGTCAACTGTTTCCATCTGGGCAGCAACCTGGCCGAGGCCAAGTTGTTCGGCTACCGCAAGGGCGCGTTCTCGGGGGCCACGGCGGACACACCGGGATTCGTGCAGAAGGCCAATGGCGGCACGCTGTTCCTGGACGAGATCGGCGAGCTGCCGCCGGAAACACAGGCCAACCTGTTCCGTTTCCTCGACAACGGCATCTTCTACCCGCTGGGTTCGGCCAACGAAGAACGCGCCAGCATTCGCGTGATCGCCGCCACCAACCAGGACCTGCGCGACAACACCGACTTCCGCCAGGAACTGTATCACCGCCTCAGTGGAGTGGTGCTGCGTCTGCCGCGGCTGGTCGAGCGCGAAGACGATCTGCGCAGCCTGAGCCAGTACCGGGTCACCGAGCTGAACTCACTGCACGGCAAGAGCAAGGTGATCTGCGAGGCGGCCATCCTCGAACTGTACAAGCACGCCTTCCCGGGCAATGTGCGCGAACTGTTCAATGTGATCACCCGGGCCTGGTACAACGCGGGTCACGAAATCCGTCCCGAGCATCTGGAACTGCTGGAGCCGGTGACGCTCAGGCACACGGCCTCCGATGAGTGGGCCCCGGATCTCGAGCGGGAGCAGCTGGACTTCGACGAGCTGACCGCGCGCTACGCCAGCCGTCTGGTGCGCGATGTGCACGACCGTCTGGGCGGCAAGGTCAAGGACACCGCCCGCCGCCTGAACATGAGCGAACGCAGCGTCTACCGCTGGATCAGCAAGCCCGAGGACGACAGCGCCACCGGTGACGCCGCCAGTCGCTGATCTTCGACTCGTCCTTCCCTCGCCCTGTCGCCTCCCTTCCCCAGAATGACGACACGCCCTCGAGGCGGACTCGAGGGCGTGTGATGTCGTGCCGTCGCGAAACCGTTTCCGGTCTCAGCTCTTGCGCGGCGTGTAATAGTGCGCGCTGTGTCCGAAGAAGACTTCGGCAGCTTCCATGGTGGTTTCGGAAAGGGTGGGATGGGCGTGGATCGTCTCGGCGATATCACGCACGGTGGCGCCCATCTCGATGGCCAGGGTTGCCTCGGCGATCATCTCGCCGGCATTCACGCCCACCAGGCCCACGCCCAGCACACGCTCGCTGGCCGGATCGATGATCAGTTTGCTCAGGCCGTCGGTGCGCTCGAGGGTCAGGGCACGACCGGAGGCGCCCCAGGGGAAGCGCGCCACCGTGACCTGCTGGCCCGTGCTGGCGGCCTGGTCTTCGGTGAGACCCACCCAGGCCAGTTCCGGATCGGTGAAGACCACGGCGGGAATCGCCAGCGGTTCGAAGCGCGCCTTGCCGCCGCAGATCACTTCCACGGCCACCCGGGCTTCGTGTGCCGCCTTGTGGGCCAGCATGGGGTCGCCCACCAGATCGCCGATGGCGAAGATCCGCGCATCGGCGGTGCGCAACTGCGTGTCCACTTCCACGAAACCACGCGCATTGACCGTGACGCCCGTGTGCTCCAGCCCCAGTCCCTGCGAGTTGGGCTTGCGGCCCACGGAGACCAGCACCCGGTCGAACACCAGTTTCTCTTCTGTGCCGTCCTCGGCCTGCAGCAGGGCTTCGATACCCGCGCGGGTTTCCTTGAGCCCGGCGACTCGGGTCTTGAAGCGCAGTTCGTGCATGCTTTCCTTGATGCGCTTCGAGAGCACGCGCACCAGGTCGCGGTCGGCGCCGGGAAGCAGGCCGTCGGTCATCTCGACCACGGTGACTTTGGAGCCCAGGGCCGCATAGACGCTGCCCAGTTCCAGTCCGATGTATCCACCGCCGATCACCAGCAGGCGGCGTGGCACACTTTCCAGCGCCAGCGCGGCCGTGGAATCCCAGACCTTGGGGGACTCCAGACTGAGCGCGGGAATGCTGGCCGGACGGGAGCCACTGGCCAGGATCACATGCTCGCAGTCACGCTGGCTCACGCTGCCGTCGGGGGCGGTCAACTCAAGCCGAGCGGACGCCACGAAACGCGCCTCGGCCTGGATGAACTCGACTCCCCGGCGCTGGCACTGGGTCGCCAGTCCTCCGGTAAGTTTGTCGACCACGCCCTGTTTCCAGTCGCGCATCCGGTCCAGGTTGACCCGGGGTTCGGCGAAGAGCAGGCCCATCTTCTCGGCCTCGCGCGTTTCGCCCAGCAGGGCAGCCACATGCAGCAGCGCCTTGGAGGGAATGCAGCCGCGGTGCAGGCAGACTCCGCCGGGCGTGGCCATCCGGTCGATCAGGGTGACCTTCAGCCCATGGCTGGCGGCCAGAAAAGCGGCCGCGTAGCCACCGGGCCCGCCGCCGATCACGGTCAGATGTGTTGCGCTCATGCCGCAGAATTCCTCGTTTGGCTCAACCTTCCAGTGCCAGCAGCAGCGGCTGCTCCAGGGCTTCGCAGATCCAGCGCAGGAAGCGCGCCGCATCGGCTCCGTCGATCACCCGGTGATCGTAGGACAGCGACAGCGGCAGCATGCGCCGGGGCACGAACCCGGTACCATCCCAGCGGGGCTCGATCTCGCCGCGTGAGACACCCAGGATCGCCACTTCGGGCCAGTTGACGATGGGCGAGAATCCCACTCCGCCAATGCCACCCAGATTGGAAATGGTGAAACTGCCGCCCGTGAGTTCTTCGGGTCCCGCCTTGCGCTCGCGCGCTTTGGCCGACAATTCGCCCAGTTCCACGCTGAGCCGCGTGATGTTCTTGGTGTCGGCATCGCGGATCACGGGCACCAGCAGGCCACGGGGAGTATCCACGGCCACGCCGATGTGCACGTTCTCGCGCTCGAGGATGCGCTCGCCGGCCATGTCCACCGCCACGTTGAACTGCGGATGACGGCGCAGGGCGGCCGCGGCCACCTTGAGCAGGATTCCGGTCATGGTCAGCTTGCCCCCGGCCTTCTCCACCCGCGGCGCCAGCTTGACGCGCAGGGTTTCCAGCTCGGTGATGTCCGCCTTGTCGTACTGGGTCACCTGGGGTACCGTGTTCCAGGTGGCGGCCATGTGCTGGGCCGTGGCCCGGCGCACATTGCTCATGGGCTGGGGTGTCACGTTGCCGAAACGCGACAGATCGGGAAGGTCCGCATGCCAGGGCAGATCCCCCACCACTCCGCTCGAAGCGGGTCTGTGTGTGCGGCCTTCGTTGAGCGACTTCACATGCCTGCGCACATCGTCAATGGAAATGCGGCCACCCACTCCGCTGCCCTGGACCGCGTGGATGTCCACGCCCAGTTCGCGGGCCTCGCGTCGCACCGAGGGCGCCGCAGGCGCCGCAAGGGCACGGGCAGGGGTCGCCTCCGGGTCGGGCACGAATTCTTCGGCAGTCTCGGCCGATTCCTTCTGCGAGGCAGGCACCTCAGTCTCCGTGGACCTGGGCGTCGCGGGCTTTTCGGCAGCCGCTTCGACCGCCGGAGTCTCGGCCGGTTTTTCCGGCGGTGCCTCAGCGGCCTTGTCCTTGGCCGCCAGTGCATCACCGGTATCCAGTCTGAGCAGAGTCTGACCGACGGGCACACGCTCGCCCGCCTTGACCAGGATCTCGGTCACGGTACCGGCCTTGCCGGCCGGCACCTCGATGACCGCCTTGTCGGTTTCGATTTCCACGATGGGGTCGTCGGCCGTGACACGGTCGCCAACGGCAACCAGCACGTTCACCAGCTCACCCGCCGTGATGTTCTCGCCCAGTTCGGGCAGAGGGATCTCGGTCGCCATGGGGCAGAGTCCTTATCGTGTGACCGGCGCGGGACGTTCGAGGTCCAGCTCCAGGTCCTTGACCAGCTTGTTCACCACGCTCACCCGCACCTTCTTCTGGCGGAAGAGTTCACTGATGGCCGCGAAGGCGATCCAGCGCCGGTCCACCTCGAAGAAGTCCCGCAGGGCCGCGCGGCCCTCGCTGCGGCCGAAACCGTCGGTCCCCAGCGAGACCATGCCTCCGGGCACCCAGCGCGCCACCAGATCGGGCAGGGCACTGATGTAATCGCTGGCGGCGATCACGGGACCCGGCTGATCCTTGAGGCAGCGCGTGATCCAGGCTTCGCGGTCCTTCTCGCCGGGGTGGAAGCGGTTGTGACGCTCCACCTCCAGGGCTTCGCGACGCAGTTCCTTGTAACTGGTCACGCTCCAGATGTCCGCTTCGACATCATAGCTGCGCAGCAGGTCGGCGGCGGCGATCGCTTCGTTGAGAATCGCCCCGCTGCCGAAGAGCTGTACACGTGCCTTGGCACCGGGATTCTCGGCGGCCCGGAAGAGATACATGCCGCGCAGGATGCCATCACGGGCGCCTTCGGGCATGGCCGGATGCACATAGTTCTCGTTGAGCACCGTGATGTAGTAGAAGATGTCTTCCTGGTTCTCGTACATCCGTTTGAGGCCGTCCTGGATGATCACGGCCAGCTCGTAGGCGAAGGCCGGGTCGTAACACATCAGGTTGGGAATCGGCAGGGCCTGGATGTGGCTGTTGCCGTCCTGATGCTGCAACCCTTCCCCGGCCAGGGTCGTGCGGCCGGAGGTGCCACCCAGCATGAAGCCCCGGGCGCGCATGTCCGCGGCGGCCCAGGCCAGGTCGCCGATGCGCTGGAAGCCGAACATGCTGTAGTAGATGTAGAACGGAATCGTGGTCTCGTTGTGGGTGGCATAGGAGGTGGCCGAGGCGATGAAACTGCTCATGGCGCCGGCTTCGGTGATGCCTTCCTCGAGAATCTGTCCGTCGGTGGCTTCCTTGTAATACAGCAGGCTCTGGGCGTCGACCGGCTCGTAGAGCTGGCCCACGTGAGAGTAGATGCCGCACTGGCGGAACAGCGATTCCATGCCGAAGGTGCGCGCCTCGTCGGGCACGATGGGCACCACCCGGCGTCCCACGTCCTTGTCCTTGAGCAGGGTGGTGAGAATGCGCACGAAAGCCATCGTGGTCGAGATCTCGCGCCCTTCGGTCCCGCGGTGGAATTCGGAAAAGTCCTTGTCGCCGGGCGGCTTGAGCCGCGGACTGGCGGACACGCGCGACGGCACGAAACCACCCAGACGCTCACGACGCTCCTTGACATACTTGATCATCGGACTGTCGGCGGGCGGACTGTAGAACGGCATCTTGGCCACGTGTTCGTCGGAGAGCGGAATCCCGAAGCGCGTGCGGAATTCCATCAGCTCGTTCTCGTTGAGCTTCTTCTGCTGGTGGGTGATGTTCTTGCCCTCGCCGGCCTCGCCCAGGCCGTAGCCCTTGACGGTCATGGCCAGCACCACGGTGGGCGCACCCTTGTGATTCACGGCGGCGTGGTAGGCCGCGTAGACCTTCTCGGGGTCATGGCCACCGCGTTTCATCCGGCCAAGCTGCTCGTCGCTGAGGTGTTCCACCATCTTCAGCAGGCGTGGGTCGCCGCCGAAGACCTGCTGGCGCACATAGGCCCCGCCTTCGGTGGACAGTTTCTGGTACTCCCCGTCGACGATCGAGGACAGACGCCGCACCAGCAGTCCATCGTGATCCTGGGCGAAGATGGGATCCCAATCGGAACTCCAGACCACCTTGATCACGTTCCAGCCGGCTCCGCGGAAGGCGGCTTCCAGCTCCTGGATGATCTGCCCGTTGCCGCGCACCGGGCCGTCCAGACGCTGCAGGTTGCAGTTGATCACGAAGGTCAGGTTGTCCAGCTTCTCGCGTGACGCCAGTGTGATCGCGCCCAGCGCCTCGGGTTCGTCGGTCTCGCCGTCGCCCAGGAAGGCCCAGACCCGCGAGGTGTTCTTCTTCAGCCCACGGTCTTCCAGATAGCGATTGAAACGCGCCTGGTAGATCGCCATGATCGGCCCCAGCCCCATCGAGACCGTGGGAAACTCCCAGAAGTCCGGCATCAGCCAGGGATGGGGATAGGAGGTGAGGCCGCCGCCCGGACGCAGGTCGTGGCGGAAGTTGTGCAGATGCTCCTCGCTGATCCGCCCTTCCAGGAAGGCACGCGCGTAGATGCCCGGAGAGGCGTGGCCCTGGAAGAAGATGATGTCCCCTTCCCGTTCCTTGCCTTTGCCCTTGAAGAAGTGATTGAAGCCCACTTCATAGAGGGTGGCGGCACTGGCGTAGGTGCTGATGTGTCCGCCGATGCCGGATTCTTCCCGGTTGGCGCGCACCACCATGGCCATCGCATTCCAGCGGATGATGCTCTTGATGCGCCGTTCCGTCTCACGGTTTCCCGGATAGGGCGGCTGGTCACGCGCGGGAATCGTGTTCGCCAGCGGTGTGCCCGCCGTGAACCGCATCTTCACCCGCTGACGGCGGGCATGGGTCTGCAGGCGCTGCAGCAGGTCAGCCGCACGCTGGGTGCCCCCGCTCTGGATGACATAGTCCAGGGAATCACACCACTCGCGCTCTTCCAGCTCATTGATCCGCTGGCGCTCTGGATCCTCGGGATTGATCATGGTTTTTCCTTGATGATGGTCTCAATGGGCGCGCGTGCGTGTCAAACCACCGCGCGCGGATGACTTCCGGCGAGCGTGCCCGGAACGACGCGCAACTTGTCAAAGCGAATCACAAAGTCAAACTCGGATTCTGTTCAATTATTGTTCGCGTACCGCAAATCATTCCTGCTATTAGTTTCGATACCTGCGGAAATTATTCAATAATGATTCATGTTCATACGCTTTAGTGACAATCAACGAAGAGTGAAGAATTCCTCCCCCAGCCCTCCCCGTGCCACCTGCCGCGCTGCGCTGGGCCGAATGAAAACGGCGATCCCGGCCCGCGGGCAGGGATCGCCGAGACGTCGAGTCGATCTTGGGTCAGCGAATGCTCATTCCGCCACCAGCACCAGCCGGGCGGGGCCGAGGCTGCCCACCGACCAGGTCTGATCACCGGAGCGGTAGCCGTCCAGCTTGCCTGCCAGCTCGCGGGCTTCCCCTTCCAGTTCCACATCCAGCCGGAAAGCGCCCTGGCTGAAACCGCGGTCGGTGACATGCTTTACCGAGTCAAGGCCTCGCAGGAAGGTCAGAAAGGCTTCCTGGTGCTTGAATCCCATGCCCTGGACTTCCAGTTCCACCCGCAGCGCCTGGGTCTGCAGGGCCGCCCATTGCTCAAGCACATCGCCGAGCACTTCGGTGGAGACGACCTCGGCTGCATCCTTGAGCGCATTGGCACCCGCGACCGAGGCGTTGATGTGGGCTTTCGAGGCGTCGGTCTGGTGCACCGCCAGCACCTGGCCGGTTTCGGTGCGATAGAGGCGTCCGCTGAGCACGGCCTGGACACTCTGGATTCCCGCACTGGCCAGAGCGGCGGGCGTCTGCCCGGGGCTGGCGGTGGCGCGACCGGCGAAGACCAGGTCCACCTGAGCGCTGCTGACGATGGAAGCCATCCGGTCGCGGTCGATCTGGCCGAAGGTTTCGATGATCGAGCGCGCGGCCGTCCAGTCCACCGCATTGCGGTCGACCACATCAAAACCCAGATCCAGCAGCTTGCTGGTCACGGCGGTTTCGGCCACCGTGGATTCGCTGTCGTCCAGGTTCTTCTCGGCCAGCAGCACCATCACGCGCGGTTTGTGCATCGCATCCAGCAGGATCCGGATGGCCATTTCGTCGGCGATCAGGGCGTCCACGATCTCGTTGACCTGGGCCCGGATCGTGAGCTCCCACTCGCCGCCCACCTGCTTCTCCTCCAGCACCTCATACCCACTGACGTAGCCCAGCGACTTGGTGAGGATCCTGTCGGAAACCATCGCGAAGTTCTGTACCAGGGTTTCGGAACCGATCACGATGCCCACCGTCTGCTCGACGGCATTGCGCATGGCATCCTTGAGAGCCAGTTCGTGGGTCTTGCCGTAACCGGTGACCTGAACTTTCTGGCTGGCCTGGGCAAAGAGCGACCCGCAACACAGCAGGCAGATCAGCAACAGGCGGAGGGCTGGTCGTATCATGCTCGCTCCCTTTCGTGGAGACCAATGGTCAAAGCCGCTTGAGCGGGCATCGGCCGTGTGCCGGCTTCCCGCAGGACCTCTAGAAGTAGAAGATGCTGCTCAGGGTAAGGCGATTGATCGTGTCCTTCGTGACCAGCCATTCGCTGCCAGAGGATTTGAAGGAGTTCTCGTAGTTGGAACTCGAGAAGGCCAGGTCGAAGGCCATCTTCTCGAAGATCAGTCCCGTGCCGAGAGCAAAACCGACGCCGTTGACCTGGGTGTAGGTGGTCTGCGACCCGACCTCGTCGCTGTCGGAGGTCAGGGTGGGCACGGTGCGGAAGCCGGCCCGCAAGGGAATCACGGCGAAGTCGGCGAGGAACAGGTACTCGCCGCCCAGCCTGAACTGGATCAGGTCCTGCTTGTGATCCGCCAGCGGTGCTTCGGCACCGTCGGTCTTGATCTTGCTGTCACCGTATTGACGGGCTTCCAGGTCCGCGGCCACGGTGAGGAATTCGCCAAAGCCCCAGGATGCGCCCACGCTGACCATCAGGGGCATGTCCACGGAAATCGTGCCACTGCTCTGATCGGAGTCGCTGTAATCCAGATCCAGCTGGAAGGGCGTGCGCAGATTCAGCCCGATCTTGAGGGGCATGGGGCTGCTGGCCAGCGAGAAGTCCATCAGGGCACCCAGATTGAAGTTCATTCCCGACGCATCGTAGGTGTAGGAGTACCCCGATTCGTAGACATTGAACCCATCGTCGTAATGACCGACCACGTCTCCCTCGATGCTGCCGGTCCAGACATTGGCCGCGAGGCCCAGGGAGAGGACGGGATTGAGATGGAACCCGATGCCCGGGGTGATGGTGTTCACGCCGCCGGTGCTCTTGTCGCTGTCGAGAATCGGATTGCCGTTGACGTCCGTGTAGCCACTCTGGGTCTGCTCATCGCCGAAGCCGTCCAGCTGGCTCTGCAGGGCCACGCCGGCCACGAGCTTGCGCCCGCCCATTTCAAAGGGGTGGACGTAGCTCAGAAAGTTGATCAGCGCATGGCTGTCGCTGGTTTCGCTGTCGTCAAGTCCAAGCGAATTCAGGTCGCTGCTCCAGTCGTAGGCCACCGTGTTGCCGATGCTGCGCATCACGATCGAGGCTTCCGGGCGCACCAGGGTGGCCAGTCCCGCAGGATTCCAGACCACCGAGGTGGCATCGTCGGCGATGCCGGTGAACGCCCCCGCCATGCCTTCGGCACGAGCGCCCGCGCCGGTGATGTTCCAGTCGATTCCGGCCATGGCGGTCTGACAGAGCAGCAGACTCGCCGCGCACAAAAGTTCTCGATTGCTGAAAGTCATCTGGTCCTCGCGTGTTGGGGGTGTGTCTCGTTTCCGGATCTGGCCGGAACGCTCATTTCGTGATCACCTTGTCACCGGTCTGGATTTCCAGCTCAGGATCGCCGATCGGTTTGGTGATGACCATCTGGTCCTGCACCTGGATCACGATCAGTTCGCCCAGCTGGGTCACCCGGACTCCCAGTTCCTCGCCCGTCGTGGGGTGCAGAATCGGCTGTCCCTGGCGATAGGCCACCAGTTTGAAGCCCTTGCGAACTCCCGCGACACCGCCGATGTCCAGATAGACTTCATCACCCTCGGCGCTCACCACGTTGCCGCTCAGCAGGGGCAGATCGTTGTAGACCGCGATCGCCAGCCGGTTGAGTTCCTTGTCGATGGTCCGCAGCGATTCCTTGCGCAGGCCCAGCTTGTGGGCCGCCAGGGCGACTCCCGTCTCGGTGTCGATGACACGCACGTTGAGGCTGGATCCCCCCTCGCCGCGCACCACGCTGCCCATGACCAGGGCATCGGCGCCCACCAGTTTGGCCAGCTCCACGGCTTCGGCCTGATCGACCATGCCGCTCATGCCCAGGGCCTGCTCCTGCATGATCTTGTCCAGCGCCGTGCGCTCGATCACCCGGAAGCGGCGCAGGTTGACCAGTTCGCTGGTCAGGGCTTCGGCCAGGTGCTCGCCGGAGAATCCGGACACCCCGGTAACCTCGAAAGGCAGCACGGCAATCGAGAGGCGTGAGCCAACCTGCAGAATGGCGTTCGGAGAATAACTGACGTCCGGGTTGGCCGGCAGCTCGGGAATGGTCAGGGACGCAGGAGGCTCGAGCACACCCGTGGAAGGCACGCTGGCACTTCCCGTGTCGAGCATTCCGCTGTTGGCCAGGCTGGCTTCGGGAATCGTGGTGACGATGTCGACGGGGGGCACGGCGGCGTCCTCGATCTCCGGCTCAACCGCAGGCGCGGCCTGTGTCCTGACTTCCGGGCTTTCACCTCTGTCGATCTTGCGCAGCAGTGCGTCCGCTTCGTCGCTCTTGGGCAGGTAGGCCTTGTGGAGCAGCAGTTCCTTGCGGGCCTCCTCCAGGTCACCCAGCTGATAGAGGCAGATCCCCAGCTGCAGGTGCGGATGGTAGCTGATGAACCGCGTGCCATAGGTCCGCTTGCGCTTGACGTCTTCGAACTCGAGCGAGGCCGCCGAGCGGAACTCTTCCAGCGCCCGGGGCCAATCACCCGAACTGGCCAGAGTCTGACCCTTTTCGTAATAGTTGAAGAATTTCTCGGTCGCTGCCGGGGAGGGAGCCGCCGTGGCGAGCAACACGACAATGCCCAGCCAGATCAGGAGGAAGCCGCGGACCGATTTCGGACACCGTCCTGGTGTTGAGTGGCGAGAAGTGTTCTGCATGGGCTGTATGTGCGATAATTTGCCAATTGATACAACAGCTTTCCCTTTGCCGGACGGGGGTACTCCCTCGCCGGTCCCTGTCGACTTGGCATTGGCTGACCCGCGGGATCGCACTTCCTGGACGACTGCGCCCCATCATGCGGGGCACGCCGGTCCTCCGGACGCACCACCCCACTCATGCCGTTCCGCCCATCACCGGTTGGTATAGGCACTCCCGGCCCGTCCATCGAAGCGGTTGCACCGCGCACAGTACCCGTCGTCGTCATCCGCAGCCGGAAATCGGCGACTGCGCAGTGCACGGCAGGTTGCGGAATTCCAGAGACGATCGAATGAAGAGTCGTCCAACTGGCCGATGTCCAGGGTCTCGTCGTCCTTGATGAAACAGGCGCTCAGCTTGCTGTCACACTCCACCGCACAGGAAAACCAGGGCAGCGAGCAACGCGAACGCCGGCGATAGTCGGGCGCGGGATAGGTGGAGTAACAATCGGGTTTCAGCAGAAAGCGGTCCACGCCCAGCTCTGCCGCAAGGGCACGTGCGGCCTGCTGCTCGTGCCGGTTGAACGGGAAATCGATCATCTGCCATTCGATGCGGGGCGCGGCGGAGCCCAGTTCGCGGCGAATCCGGAGCAGGCGCTTCAGGTTGTCCAGCACACGCTCCAGCTGGCCGCCGCGCCGGTACTGGCCATAACTCTCCTGGCTGAGGCCGTCGATGGCCACCTGCAGGTAATCCAGACCCGAGCACACAAGGCGGGCGAGCATCTCGTCGGACAGGGGCATCGAGAAATTGCTGGAGATCACGGTGCCCACATTGCGTTGCGAGGCGTACTGGATGTACTCCACGATGCGCGGGTCCAGCAGAGGTTCCCCCTGGTCGTAGAGTGACACCTCCAGCAAGGTGGGAGACAATTGGTCCAGCAGGCGGGTGTAGACATCGAAATCGAGGAAGCCATTGTGACGGGGCACGGACCCATCGTGACAATGCTGGCACCTGAGGTTGCAGCAATCGGTGGTTTCCACCTTGAGATAGAGTGGCCGTGAGCGCAGAACGACTCGGTGCAGCCTGAACTCGAGCAGGCAAAGGCCGGCATTCAACAGCTTGCGCGCCGTGAGGTGCGCACGGACGATGGCCCAGTGCCGGTTGGCCAGCAGGGACACCAGGTTGTGATAACTGAGCCTCAAGCCCTTCTCCTCGTCGTTCCGCAAGGCGATCAGGTGACAGCGGTCGATTTCCAGCCCCAACATACGCATGCCCCGAACACTGTTTCAGCATCCACACGGAAAAGGCGGAGTGTCGATCACCGATCGGACTGCCAAGACTCTCGAGCACTGAACGTCTGCTCCGTCTCGAGAATCGACGGCGCCCGGTTGTCTGGAACTGTGCCGAAAATCACTCCGGACCCTGCCATTTTGCAGCGCCCAAAGCGGAAACTGGCCGGATTTCCTATCTTCGCGCCCTGTTGCCGGAGAGGTGCCAGAGTGGCCGATCGGGACAGACTCGAAATCTGTTGTACACTATGTGTACCGTGGGTTCGAATCCCACCCTCTCCGTTCCAGCTGGGAACGTCTTGATTTTCAAGGCGTTCCCTTTTGCTTTTTCAGCGCTGTGCCGGATGCGGGCCATGCTGGGTACAAGGGAAGGATGGGGCGCGCGGCTTGCGTCGGATCCGTTGGCGCAAGCGATGCAAATCGTCTGAGTCCACTTTTCCTGACGAAAGTGTCTTGAATGAGCCGTACTCTTCCTGCGTCAAACATGAGGCTACACATGCTCCCAAGATTCTTGCTCCTGCTGGCCCTGGGCCTGCCTGTGGCAGCCGGCGCCCAGTGCGATTCCGGTTTGCTGTTCCATTCCTACCAGATTCCCGGCCAGCTCGGCCAGTACGCGATCCACGACGCGCCCGGGTCGATCAGCGCCCCCTCGAACTGGACGATCACCAGTGGAGGGCGGTTGTCCCAGAGTTCCAACATCTATACGGGCAGCTATCCGGACTGGGCTGGCAGCATGGCCTGGCTGGATGCTGAATGCTGGCAGGCCTTTCGCCTGCGTGTGACCGTTTCCCCGTCGGACAATGACCAGTGGGGGCTGTTCTTTGCCGCCGACAATCCGGGTGAGGCCATCGATGGCTACCGGATCGCCTTCTCCAATGAGCTGGAGGCCGGATTTCATCTGCAACGTGGCATCGCCGGTTCCTGGACCACCATTGCCAACGTGCCCGGAAACTCCTTTCTGGAAGACACGGACCAGCTGCTCGAGATCGAGTTCGATTCGCCCACCATTCGTGTGACATTCGCCGGCACGCTGCTGGCGGACGTCGAGGACGCTATGTATACACAGGGGCAGATCGGTTACTGGGTCCGGGGGATGCAGGGCATCACCTTTGACAATCTGTACATCACGGACGATCTGCTTCTGGATGGCGACCCCTTTGCCGATGCGGTGGTCTTCAATGGAGTACAGCCCGGCAACGTGGGCAATGCCCACATGGATCCAGGCCAGACTCTGGGAGCACCCGACGGCGAGTTCACCTCTCTTGGCGGAGCCTGCGCCGCGAATCCCGACAGCAGCATCGTGGTGCTGGACATGGGTCCGGACGCGGAATCGATCACCGACGGGCCGGGCATGGATTTTGAAGTGCTGGAGATCGGCCAGTTCAACGGCGGAGTCGCGGAGCCCTTCGAGGTGTACCTGTCGAATCAGGCCACCGGCCCCTGGACATATATCGGCCTGGGGGATGGCGACAGCTTCTTCGATCTGGCGGGTACCGGCATCTGCAGCGCACGCTACGTCCGCCTGGTGGACCAGAGCACCGAAACCTGCAATTCGGCGAGCCAGGTTCCGGGTTCCGATATCGACGCCGTGATCGCCTTCTATCCCGGTCAGATCGACCTGCCCACACCGGTTCTGGAGATCTCGATCGCTGGCGGGATGGTCCACCTGCAATGGAACACACTGCTCTGCGCGAGTCACTACCGGGTGGAATCGGCGGCGATCCCCTCCTCCGGCCCCATCGCCTGGAGCCTGCTGGAGATCACAGGAGCTGGCGAGAGCCTGCAAGCCCTGCCTGCCGATCCTTCCGATCGGCTCTACCGGGTGATCGCTGTCGCACCCTGAGAACCGGATGCCCCGCAGGAAACGGCGCGCCTGGCACACAAGCAAAAGCGGAACGCTCCGATGTGGAGCGTTCCGCTTTCTGTGTCATCCGTCCCACGTGTGCATCGTCAGCGCACAGGCTGTCCTGCTCAGCGCACGGCGCGCACCATGAACAGCCCGATTCCTTCCGTCACCGGGAAAGTGGCTTGGGTATCCACTGTTTCCAGCAGCAGGGTCTCGGCGCCGCCGAAACCGTCAAGGCTGTAGACGCGGTAGCCTGTCGAGCCCGGACTGGCTGTCCAGCTCAGGTGCAGATCGCCGCCAAGCAGTTCGATCTGGGTCGTGACGGGTTCCAGTGGCCCGAATGTCGCGGCGAACACAAAGGCGCGCTCCAGAAACTCCGTCAGCGAGATCGAGCCGGGGACCAGGTTGGGATAGGGCACAATTCCCTCGACCGGAAAACCGAAGAACAAGGCCCGCTTGCCGGCGTGCGAGGTCCAGGCGGCCGCCTGTCCGACATCCACCTGATCATAGTATCCCCACATGATGCCAAGCTCGTTCGCCGTCGGTCCGGCGGCGATCACATCCACGCTCAAGCTGTACGCTGTGATCAGCTGGGTGCCGCCGAAGAAGGGGTCGTCCTCCGTACAGCGCAGGACCGGAAAGGCGTCGGTCCAGGTATCGGGACTCAAGATGGAGATATCGAAGATGTCCGCGAGGAACTGGGCGTTGGCAGGATTGTAGTGCATTCCCATGCCGGAAAACAGCAGGAAGCCGCCCTGGTTGACGAAGGTCGTCAGGCCATTGCGCAGGTCTCCCGTGACGTTCTGGGCACTCTGCCCTCCCAGCCAGATGATGGTCTCGTAGCGCAGCAGCTCCGTGGAGGTGAGGGGAGACGAGTCCTGATGGAACCAGAAGTCGTGTGTGTAGCCAAGCGCGGTGAGGGCGTTGGGCACAAGATTGTCGCCACCACTCCCGGGCGCACTGTCCACGACGAGCATGTTCGCCCGGCCCAGACGCTGGCTGCGTGTGAACACCACACTGACCGCGCCGCTGTCCGAGTCGGCGCTCACCGTGAAGGTCAGGGTCGCCCACTGGGGCTCGATGCCTTCCGACACCTGCGCCTCGAAGAGGGCATTGCCCGCGACGCTCGAGTTGGAGGGCAGGTCAGGGAAGGAGACGGTTGGCTGAGTGATCGTGAGTGCGGGATTGTCGCTTTCCAGTGTCACGGACATGTTGCGCGCTTCCTGACTGTTGGGCGCATTGCTCAGGGTCAGCTGGAAACCCAGGGTCTCGCCGCCATCCGGGCGCCCGTCCAGATTGTCGTCGCCGACGACCTCAAGGCTCGCAATCGAGATGACCGGCGTGAAGTACGGTACAATGTTCGCGACCGCCTCGGCGAGGATGGGGTTGTGCGATGTATACCCGGATTGTGAATGGACGATGACACCGTCGGGATTGATGACGACGTTGTAGGGAATGCCCCCGTTGCCATAGGCCCAGTAAAGGGGCTCCATATCCACCAGGATCGGGAAGGTCGGGTTGTAGACATCCCAGGTGGCATGCAGAAAGGCGGACGAATCGTTTTCGGTATCAATGCTGACCAGTTCGAAGGCTCTGGGGTCGTACACCGCTTCGAAATCGGACTGCAGATCGGGGAACTCCAGGTGGCAGGGGCCACACCAGCTGGCGCTGAAGTTGAGCAGCACGACCTTGCCCCGATGCTCGTAGAGGCTCCAGGGATTGCCGTTCCAATCGGTGGCGCTGAAGTCGGCAGGCCTGTCGCCCACCAGATAGACGGCATGCGCGGAAAGCGCGAAGCCCAGCATGGCAAGGACAGTGGCAGCGAATCGGTTCATGTTTTCCCGTTCCTCTCAGCGTTGAAGGGTGGGGCGAGACAGATCCGTTTGCCACGCCAGTGATCTTGACGAGATCTGGTTCGGGATTTCCAGCTCGTGCAAGCGCAATCACGCGCCCGGTTCCGGGGCAGGATTCCGCGAGCCGTTCAGAATATTCCCGAGCGATCAAACTTTGGTATGACTCAGTCCAGGATGCAACCAGATACCGGATCCCTGACACATTTTCTTCAGCTCCCGCAGAACCGAATTCAATACCGTCCCTGTGAGAAAGGGGACGCCCTGAAAGTCAGGACGTCCCCTAATGCGTTTCTGTCCGTCGGGCAGGACGGTTGGCATTCCAACCGGATCAGGCTCCCCCGGATCGGGAGCTCAGTCCTTCTCGCCAGCGATCGAACGATACGCCAGCGCGCCCAGAATCGCTCCGACGATGGGCGCCAGCCAGAACAGCCACAGCTGGCCCGTGGCCCACCCGCCCACGTAGAGCGCAACGCCCGTGCTGCGAGCAGGGTTCACGGAGGTGTTGGTCACGGGAATGCTGATCAGGTGGATCAGGGTCAGGCACAGCCCGATGGCGATGGGCGCAAAACCGGCCGGGGCCCTGCGGTCGGTGGCCCCCAGAATCACGATCAGGAAGAACATGGTCATCACCACTTCGGTGACCAGCGCAGCCAGCATGGAGTACCCGCCCGGCGAATGGTCACCGTAGCCATTGGATGCGAAGCCCGCTGAGACATCGAAGCCAGCCTTGCCGCTGGCGATCAGGTACAGCACTCCACCCGCAACCAGGCCGCCCAGAACCTGGGCCACGATGTAAGGCGCCAGTTTGTTCGCCGGAAAACGCCCGCCGGCCCAGAGGCCGATGGACACGGCCGGATTCAGGTGGCAGCCACTGATGTGGCCGATGGCGAAGGCCATGGTGAGCACGGTCAGGCCGAAGGCCAGCGACACCCCCATCAGGCCGATGCCCACCTCCGGGAATGCGGCGGCCAGGACCGCGCTGCCGCAACCCCCAAGTACCAGCCAGAATGTTCCAAGGAACTCCGCACCGTATTGCCGCATGATCGCCTCCTGCAGTTGAAAGTGTGTCTTGTGCTTCCGTGTTGTGTATGGCGCACCATGCATGACTCGTGGGTCACGCATGAACCAGGCAAGGTGCTGCATATGGCAAGTGAGTATACCGGCCATGGAATCAGGACAATACTCTGGGCAACATCCCTTTGTTGACTGTGCAGGGGCGAGCCCGATCGGCGTGCGAGGAACTTCACATTCCTGTGGGGAAATCACCAACGCGGGAGGTCCAGTGATGAATGTGGTCATCACCGCTTCGGCGAGCGAGTCTTCGACTGGATCATCAGGCTGATGAGCTGAGTGCGAATCCAGAAGCGGGATATGCATCTCACGTCGGAGAGCGTGCTTCAGGACATGGCCGAGGCGCACTCAGGGCAGCTGGGAGCTTGGCACCCACCATTCTCGAAGCCTGGCCAGCAGGCGACCGGCCTTGACCGCTGGATCATTCTCGGCCCAGCTGCGGGCCTGTGCCAGCGAATCGGCGCGCAGGATCGTGAGACCGACCAGTGGATCACCGGCCAGTGGTGCCAGCCCACCGGCAGCGATCGCCCGCCCCTGCTCGTTCAGCAACAGCTGGTACTGGATGTGGCGGGCCGTCAGCTCGGATTCGCTTGCCCGCGTGCCGGCCTGGTACTCTGGATTCACCTCGAGCAGGCAGAGGTAGTGCGTGGACCACTCCGTGGGCAGCGGCAGATCGCTGCTGCCCGCTCCGATTGGCAAGAGGAAGAAAAGCGACAGGATCGGACCCAGCGGAAACAAGGATGCCATCGGAAAGTCCTCCAGATTGCGGCGGTGGTGCATGCGTGTGTCAACTGTGTAGCGTAGTGGAATGCCCGGCCCCGACGCTCACATGGCAGGAATCCTCTGTGTGACCGTTCCTGGTGCATCAAGGGAGCTCAGCGAGCTCCGGGCCTCCACGGACTGCCCGCAAGCTGGACTGGACCGGCGCCCACGGTTTGGCTGGCCCCATCCAAAGGCTCACTCCCCGGCCGGGTTTTCTCTGCGCAATCGAAGCAAGGGGCCACGATGGCCGGCGTTCTCCCCCTAGAATCGGTCCACGATCCGGAAGCCCTCGCGGGCATACAGGGCCAGAGCGGGGGCATTGTTGGCGCAGGCGATGGCCCCCACGGCTCCCTGCATGCGCTCCAGACAGGCACGCAACAGCAGACGCGCCACTCCGCATCGATGGTGATCCGGATCCACGTACAGCCAGTCCAGGCTGGAGTCTTCGAATGCGGCGAATCCGATCACCTGCCCATCCTGCTCGGCGACCAGGATGGTGCACTGTGCCAGCTGCTCGTGCTCGGGATCCTCGGCAAGGGGGACAAAGGCTTCAGCGGGAAAGGAACCGAGCAGTTCCAGGGGACGCGCACGGTCGTGGACACGCAACAGGGAGGACCAGTCCGCCGGAACCGACTCACGCATTTTGATGTCGCTCACGAGTCCGCCCCCGTATGCGGGTCTGGATTCGTCGCACGGCGATACACAGGGCTTGCACCCGGCAGCGAAGGATTGGCCAGTTCCTCGGCGGGCAACCCGGCCCCCAGCCAGGCATGCAGCTGATCGGCGGCGATGTGGACGAATTCGTGGAACAGGTCACGGGCCATCCACCCACAATGGGGTGTCAGCAGCACCTGTTCCATGGAGCGCAGGGGACTGGTCGGCGACAGCGGTTCCGTGTCGAACACATCCAGCCCGGCCCCGCCCAGCCGGCCCGAGCTGAGCGCGTCGACCAGGGCATCCTGGTCCACGATCGCCCCGCGCGAGATGTTGATCAGCAGGGCACCGGGCTTCATCAGCGCCAGCTGCTCGGCTCCGATCAGCGCACGGGACTCCGGCGAGAGCCGCAGGTGTATCGTGATCACGTCGCAGTGTGAGAGCAGCTCGTCAAGGGGCAGGAAGCGCACACCGTATTCGTCCGGAACGGGCTGGCTGCCCAGCCGATCCCAGGCGAAGACCTCCATTCCGAAGGCCTGGGCCAGTCGAGCCACCGGCCGGCCCAGCCGACCGTGCCCGAGGATGCCGAGCCGGCGACCATGCAACGATCCGCCGAGGACGGACGGCCACTGCCCGGCACGCATGGCCTGCAGCGTGGGTTCCAGTCGGCGCACCAGCGCCAGCAGCAGGGTGAAGACCAATTCCGGGATCACGCGTGCCGGTGTGCTCACGCGGCGCCCCAGCGCAACCGGAATCCCGCGGGCACCGGCGGCATCCAGATCGATGTGATAGGCGTGGCCGCCGGTCTGCAGCAGCAGTTCCAAGCGCGGACAGGCCGCCAGGAAAGCCGCATCGATGCGCGTGCGCTCGCGGACAGCCAGAATCACCTGCGCGCGGGCCAGCAAGCACATGTCTTCCGGGCGCGGCGAGTGATCCAGAAGTATCACATGCGCCAGGGATCGCAGACGCTGCATGGCAGGCGCAGCCGCGATTTCGCCTTCGTGATCATCCAGCACGACCAGAACAGGGCGCTCCATGATGCCTCCTCGCACGACAGCCCCCGGGCCGGGATTCCGTGTCACTGCCCGGACAGGAACTCAGGCGTCCATCCGGTGCAGGTGCACATCCTGCTGGGGAAAGGGAATGGAAATGCCCCGGGCATCAAAGGTCTTCTTGATGGCTTCCTGAGTGGCGAAGTAGACATTCCAGTAGTCTTCCGTTCGCACCCAGGGACGCACTGCCAGATTGACGCTGCTGTCGGCCAGTTCGAGCACGCCGATGGTGGGCGGCGGATCCGCCAGCACGCGTGGGTCGTTGGCCAGAATCTCCGCCAGCACCTTCTTGACCAGATCCAGGTCGTCCGAGTAACTCACACCGGCCACCAGATCCACGCGGCGTGTGTCACGCGCGCTGTAGTTGACGATGCTGCTGGAGGTCATGGCCGCGTTGGGCACGATGATCCGCTTGTTGTCGGGAGAATTGAGCGTGGTGGTGAAGATGCCGATTTCATCGACGCTGCCCGCCATGCCCCCGCCTTCGATGTAGTCCCCCACCTTGAAGGGCTTGAACAGAATCAGCAGCACTCCCGCGGCGAAATTCGACAGCGAGCCCTGGAGGGCCAGACCAACCGCAAGGCCGGCGGCACCCAGCAGGGCAACGAAGGAGGCGGTCTGCACTCCAAGCTGCCCCAGAGAGGCGATGATGACGAAGGCCATCGCGCCGAAATAGACCAGACTGGACGTGAAGGTGACCAGGGTTTCATCCATCTGACCGCTCTTGCGCATCATGCGCTGCACCACGCTGCGCAGACCACGGGCCGCGAGGCGGCCCAGAATCAGGATCGCGAGGGCCGCGACCAGCTTCAATCCAAAGAGTGCGCTCCATTCCTGAAGCTTGAGCATGAGTTGTTCCATGGGACCTTCCTGTTTGCGGGCGGAGCGCGGGGCAATGAGGACCGTATGATCCACGCGTGTGAGCGCCACTCCCGGCCCGATCGGGTGTGACAGTGCGGGCATACCCCGGAACAGTGCCGGATGACCAACAGTACCGTGATACACCGCAACGCGAACAGAACTCTAGTTTTCCCCGGACAGGATGTCAAGAAAGCCGCACCCGAAGCGGATCCGGGCAATGCATCCAGCAGGGCGTGTCGCACAGCAATCCTGCGGAATGGGAGATCACGATCGGGCAGGCGTGGATCAGTCGGATGTGTGCGTCAGCTCTGGCGCAGCTCCAGACACAGGCGGTCCGGCGGATCCCCACAGGGATGGAAACCCAGTTTCTCCAGGTAGTTCCGGTGGGCGGGCGAACGGCCCTCGGCCACCAGTTTGCGAGCCCCGCGAGCCCACAGTTCCTCGGCACCTTCGTGAAACAGCCAGCGCGCATTGCGCAGGTCCTGGTAGGCGGGTACCACATAATCCAGCAGCACACGCCATTCGCCCCGAGCGCCCTCCTCGTGCACGAACAGGCCCACCGGCAGAGCATCCCGCAGAACCCAGAGCCCATTCCAGACCCGGATGGAACCGGGATCGAAACCGGGAAAGTGCGCGTCGATGTCCGCGCGGTGGTGGGCCAGGAACTGCAGCAGGAAGGGGCTGGGGCTGGACGGCAGATCCAGCAGCGAGAAGTATTCGCGCGGGCGGCGCATGCGGGCCAGATGCCACAGGTCGATCAAGGCGATGTAGCCGTTGAGGGCCACCACGGGCCAGGCACCCAGCAGCAGGCCATAGCTCGAGAACAAGAGGGCGCCCGCGAAGTTGATCCAGCGCAGGCGACGGATGTTGGTCATGCTCAGCGACAGCGCCACCACGGCGCTGCCCAGGTAACCGAAAAGGTCCAGTGTGGTCAGTGTGTCCTCCCCGTGTACGGTGAATCCACGAATCGTGCCGGTGCGTCTCCGCAGGACTCAATCGCCGATGATGATCTGATCCAGCCCCGGCTGGGGATCGGGAAACTTCAGGTCCATGGACTCCAGTTTCTCGAGAACGATCCGGGCCACGCAGTAATCACGATGCCACTTGTGATCCGAAGGAATCACATGCCAGGGAGCCCAGGGCGTGCTGCAGGCACCGAGTGCCTTCTGGTAGGCCAACTGGTATTCTCCCCAGTGTTGACGTTCAGCCAGATCGGCGGAACTGAACTTCCAGTTCTTTTCGGGTCGCTCCAGCCGGGATTCCAGCCGACGTTTCTGTTCGTCCTTGCCGATGTGCAGGCAGAATTTGAGAATCGTGATTCCGTTCTGGCTCAGATAGTGCTCGAATTCGTTGATCTGTGAATAGCGCAGCTCCACTTCCTCGGTGGGCACAAGATTGTGCACGCGCACCACCAGCACATCTTCGTAGTGCGAACGATTGAAGATGCGGATCATGCCCTTGCGAGGCACATTGGCGTGGATCCGCCAGAGAAAATCGTGTGCCAGTTCTTCCGAAGACGGTGACTTGAAACTGCAGACCCGCACGCCCTGGGGGTTGAGCGGTCCGAACACCTTGCGGATGGTGCCATCCTTGCCCCCGGTATCCATGGCCTGCAGCACCACCAACAAAGCCTGACGGTTGTCCGCATAGAGGAGCTGCTGACGGTGGATCAGGCGCTTGGTCAATCCCGCCAGTTCTTCCCGTGCTCGGTCCTTGTCGTCAATCCCTGGTGTCGCACTCGGGTCGATCCGGTCCATTCTGAATGAACTGCCGGGTTTGACTCTGAACTGTTCCGGAAATGACCCGGCGTGGCTGCTGGAATCGAACATGTTCTCCTCCATGGATTGTGTGGCGCGCAGCGCTTGGTGGATCCAGATCCTGTCTGACGCTGGTGACCGGTCGAAGGTGCCTTGTGCAATGCTCGCCTTTGGTGAAGGACATCCGGAACACTCCTCCGACCATGTCATCCTGTTCATGCACGGTACAGGTGAAGCCGTGAAGCAGCATGAACCTGGCCACTGCGTCCGGGTCGAGAAAGGCTCGCCAGACTCGTTCCGCGAGTGCCTTGTATACGCGGTGCGGACGAATTGTACTGGGCATGGATCCATGTCTTCCCATGGATGGGCAATTGTCTGGATCTGCGGGCACCATGATAGCAGTAGGCGAGGAGGTGCCCTCAGGATGGACTCTCCTCCACCTCCGCCTGGGCATCATCCGCCCAACCCAATGCCTGGCTGGACCAGACCTCAGAAAGGAGGCAGGATCACCAGGCTTTCCAGCTGAATCCCCTCATCCACGGCATGCCCCCCGGCCCGGACCCGGTCCCCGGGCTCCAGCTGGCGTACCACTTCATGAAGCCGGAGCGTCTCGTCATCGGGAGGCGGGTAGGTGAAGAGCGAAGGAAAGAGCAGGATCTCCTCCGCTCCCGCATCACTGCGCACGGTGATCGTGATTCCTCCATCCACGGGGCTCATGTCCTCGACACTCAGAACCTGGCCGATCAGACTGACCGCATCATCGGGCTGGGAGCCAGTGCCTGAGCCATGTCCACCACAGGACACAAGCAGCAGGAGCGCCAGGAACCACAGAAATCTCCGGTAGGCTGATGAGTGAGTCATGCATGCATCTCCTCTGGTTAAGGATCCGGACCGCCACTCCGTGCAGGCCATTCCGGGTCGTCTGACGGCCCGGCACATTCGCCCGCGGCCAGGATCCGTGACACGGGCCGTCGCTGGACCGTCGGCTCTCATTCCGCTCCCGGTTGCGTCCGGTCAAGAAAGATGTGAGTGGCCCCTTCCGTGGCCTGGCTGGCCCGGCAGCTGTAACCCAGCGCGGGCAGGTCCAGCCCGTCGAACAGTGATTCACCCTTGCCCAGCAGCACGGGGGCCTGGGCCAGATGCAATTCGTCCACCAGACCTGCGCGCAGGTACTCGCGGATGGTGGCCACACCTCCCCCCAGCCGCACATCCTTGCCGCCGGCCGCCTCACGGGCCATGTCCAGTGCGTCCCGAATGCCCGTGGTCACGAAATGGAACACGGTGCCGCCCTGCATCACAAGGCTTTCCCGTGGATGGTGGGTCAGCACGAAGACCGGCGTGTGGTACGTCGGATTGTCGCCCCACCAGCCTTTCCAGCTGTCGTCCAGCCAGGGGCCACGGACCGGTCCGAACATGTTGCGACCCAGAATCCAGGCCCCCACGTTGTGGAACCCGCGCTCGGCCAGTTCATTGTCCGGGCCCGTGGTGCCGCCTTCCTGGCCGATCATCCGCTTGAAGAAGCGAGTGGGAAAGAGCCACTCATGCAACCGTGTGCCCCCCACTCCCAGCGGATTCTCAAGACTCTGATCCGGTCCCGCCCCGAAGCCGTCGAGCGAGATCGAAAAGCACTGAACACGCAGTTTCATTTCCTGGAATCCTTGTTTGACATCACCGTTCGGGGCATGGGCTCATTCCCAGGTTGCCCGATAGAACTTGCGGGGACCTGCCAAGGGCACGGTCAGGCCCGGAATCGCCGTGCTGCCGATGCGCGTCCATGGGCCATCGAGACTGACGCTCTCGAGAATGTGGTATACGCTGGCCTGGGGCAGCGTGCCCCATGTCAGGAGAATGCTGGACCCCAGCAAGGAGATCGCCAGGTCCTCGATGGCCGCCCCGGGCGCCGTGAGCGACACGAAGCGGAAATCCGCGAGGATCACCTCCTGCTCCGCGGCGGGTGGACCGCTGGCCTGCCAGAGATTGAGATGCACGCGGGGCTGCTCGGGGCGCGGAATGTGAGGGCCCGTGTAGGTAAAGGACTGATACAGCGTCACGCCGGATTCGTCATCGGGGCCGCCGCGCCAGCTGCGGAACTCGACCCGGTCGGGCAGCCAGCGGAAGGCATGGCTGGCCAGTTCCTCGTTTCCAAAACCTGCGTCGAAGCGGTGGATATTGCCCGCCCAGTCCCAGGGCTGGGCCACATATTGGATCAGGTCATTGGCCGGATTGCCCCAGCGGCTCAGTTCCACATCGATTTCGTTGTAGGCATTCCACCAGAGGCTCGAGCCCTCGTAACACTCGCCATACTGCCAGAGAAACAGACCGAGCACGGCCGTGGGATCCAGCAGATCCACGGCCCCCTGGGTGGTGAAGATGTAATCGCCATACCCGAGCGCGTCTTCCAGCACGACCTCCGTGCTCTGCCAGGCCGCGTCCCGATGGCGGATCGTGAGATGCAGGCGATCCTGGGCATCCACCCAGACGCTTTCAGCCGAATCGCTGAAGTTGTTGGGGCCCGGGCCATACCAGCCCGGTCCCTTGACCCGCCAGCTGTGATCCGCGAAAGACAGCGTGCGACCGCCGGGAAAGTCCAGCCACTGGACGTCGTCAACGGTGGGCGCGCTGGTGCTGCTGCAGCTGATCCTGTCGAAGGTCACCGCGGGGCTGGGCTCGCTCGGCCCCTGCAACACACCCAGCAGGAGGCGGATCGAGGTGGTGCCCGCGGGAGCGGCCGTGCTGAGCACCGAGAACTCCAGCTCCTGCTCCACGGGCGACCCCGCCACGGCCACCGAAAATGTGTCGTAGGCGATCAGACCCTCGGCGGCATCCCGCCATTCGATGTTGACCAGCGCCGCGCACGGTCCCGTCAGGGGCATCAGCGCCGACTGGCGCACGGTGCCGCTGGTTTGCCACTGCTCGCCCGGCTGGCTGTCCAGACGCTGCCAGGCTCCGGACACATCCCAGTTGCCGCTGTCCGGGCCGCGAACTTCCAGCGCCAGGGCCCCGTGGCTTGACCTGTCCGACGCGAGGACCACACCGAACTGGTTCCAGCCGGCAAAGACCTCCGGGTCGGCTCCCGGGATTTCGAAACTGGGGTTGGCCAGCATGCACTGGGCCCGGGCCCAGCCCGGCAGGAGCAGCATGGCCAGGCCCAGGATACGGAGAGTGGCCGCGATCACGGACCGCTCCGTCATGTTGGCGTCTCCCACGGGAACTCCTTTCTGGCCGGCGTCCGCGCCCTGGCCGCTGCGCTGCGCCGTGCTCACAATTCCAGATTCCAGATCAGCTGGATCTCTTCCGGATGGTCCGCGTAGACTCCCCGGTGCGCGGCCCTGAGCCGACAGCCCATGGCCCGGTAGAACGCGCAGGCCGCGGGATTGGTGTTCTGGGTTTCCACCTTCAGCTCGCGGCATCCGTGCTCGCGCGCCCAGTCGCTGGCCGCGTGAAAGAGCAGACGCCCCACGCCCGTCCCCTGCCGGTCCGGGGCCACCCTGATGTCCCAGAGCACGGCCAGATCATCGCGGCACTCGAGCATCTCCACTCCGGGTGTGTCGAAGGCGATGGCACACGCGGCGATCAGCTCCGTGTCCAGCTGCACTCCCAGGAATCCCCAGCGCTCCAGTGACCACTGGCGCGGCCAGGACAGTGGGCCCTCATCGGGGTGGGCATCATAGTCCTTGCGGAAGGGCTGCGGGAGCGACCGTTCGACCAGTCGGCCTTGCGTGTCGTCGCCGACCAGGTCCAGCAACGTGTGAGCCACGAAGGCCATCGGGATCCGGGCAACGCGCTCCAGATCGGCCACATCGAGCCGCACGATTCGCGGGGCGTTGCCAGGCAACCGGCCATCGCGCTCCCGGGCGGCCTTCACTGGGACCAGACCGCCAGCTCGTGACCCGATGGATCACGGAAATGGAAGCGCCGCCCACCGGGAAAGGCGAAGATCTCGCGCGTGATCTCAGCTCCGTTGCCCCGGACGGTGGCCAGCAGGCTCTCAAGATCCCGTGCGTAGATCACGAGCAGGGCTCCGCCGGGCTGGACCGTGTCGGCCCTGAAGAAGCCTCCCGCCAGTCGGCCATCGCTGAAGCTGGTGTACTCGGGCCCGTAGTCCGTGAATTCCCAACCGAACACGCTTGAGTAGAAGCGCTTGCTGTCGGCGATGTCCTTCACGGGCAGTTCGATGTAGTCAATGCGGCGGTCGTGTTCGGGTCGGGACATTCTGCCTCCTGTGCATGGTCCGCTCGGTCGGGCTGAGCCACCAGCGCCCGACGGTTCAGGGTTCAAGCTTGCCGTGGTCGGAGCCCTCCACCGGCGGGTGCGCTTCGCACGAGCGCAGGGCTCAGCGCGGCACGGCATCCTTGAGGAACAGCCCGAATCGCAGGCTGATCAGATCAAAATCACTGCGACGTCCGTAACTGCTGATGTGATGCGCCCAGCTCAGGCTGAAACGCGCAGCGGGAGTGACCCAGAGGTGCAGGCCCAGTTCAGGGGCGAGAGTCAGCATGTCGTCGTCGCTGACATCGTCGACTTCCCCTGCTTCGTCCACGCGCCCGTCGTGGTCGTTGTCGATGCCATCCCCGGCAGCATCCTCGAAGACCTTGGCGAAGCCGTACTGGCCCCCCAGTCCGATGAATGGCGACACACGCGCGGGCACGGCCCAGCGTGCTCCCATGCCGAATCCGCTGAGCGCCCATGACGCGCGCTGGTGAAACAGCGCCAGCAGGCAGCCGTTCACGCTCAGGCCGGGAGTCACGGGCGCTTCGATGCCGATCCGCAGATCAAAGGCATCGGGCACTCGCGCCAGACCCGCGCCCAGGAACAGTCCCGGGGCGTCAGACTCCGCACCGACAGCCGGGAGGGCATTCCCCAGCAGAAGGCTGCCGACCAGCGCCGCCTGCAGACATCGCATCACCATCGGTCCTCCAGTCATTCGTCCTGCAATTCGGCGCGGCCAGGCCCGGAATGGCGCCTGCGTCCTCAGCTGGCCTGGATCCTCAGCCAGGCCAGCAGTGTGTAGATGCTGCCGCCCAGGTACAGGGTGCCGAAAATCTGCTTGTTGTATCTCGCCAGCCACAACGGCAGATGGATGTCGAAGTTGGCCTCGCGGCGCTCCGTGTGCTGGGCCGCCAGATCGGTCAACGGGCAGCGCCAGGAGTTGAGCAGCAGCACCAGACTTTCCAGGGCGACGATTCCGATCAGCGAGAACGCCAGCGCGAAGTTCTGCTGGTACGCGGCCAGAGGAATGCCCAGCACGCATGAGGCGAAGAAAGCCCAGACGACCGTGTGCGCCAGTTTGATGGCTCGCAGCCGACTCTCGCTGGACTGGCTGGTCATCTGTCTCCCGGGTCCCGGGTGGCGAAGCTTGTCGACTCCGGTCCGAACACCACCCGGAAGCGCTCGCAGACCACCAGCATCTCCTCACTGAATGTGCGCCCGGCCCGTGCGCATTCCCAGCTGAAGAAAGCCCGATGTCCCTCACGCCAATACTCGAGCGAGCCATCGCCTTCGCCTTCCACGGCGGCGAACTCGGCGCTGACCTCACGGAAGGGCACCGTCTCCGTGTGCAGCGTTTCGATCACGCAAAGCGGGTGGCCCGCCCAGTCGGTGACGATGCTCAGGTCGCCCGGAGCGGGCGGGCGCTGGCCGTTGGCTTCACAGGCCCAGACCGCGCCGGCGGTGGCGCGTTTGATGCCCGCGAGTACCAGCTGGGCCAGTTCCTCTGCCATGCGCTCGCTGTCGCCGAAGGCGAAGGACTCGTAGAAACGTGCCTCCTCCGCATCGGGTCGCGTGGCAAGAAATGCCTCCCAGAATGGGCGGTGTTGCGGGGGAACCGGCATGGGCGCCTCGGATGACTGCGCTCTCTCTTCGGGAATGGCACAGGGACGTGTCACGGTTGCGAAGCCGGAGTCCTTCAGCCCAGTGACAGCACGTGGCGCCTGAAGTTGTCCAGAATGGCCTGCCAGCCTCCGCGCTGTTGCTCTTCGGTGTGGGTATCCTCGCCATCAAAGCCGACACGCACCGTGACCTCGCCGCTTCCCTGGATGAACTCGACCCGTGCACTGCGCTCGCCGAAGCGGTACTCGATCAGGCGCTCGGGCTCGATGGCCGTGTAGGTGCCGGCAAAGTCGAAGCCGAAGCTGCCGTCCTTGGCTTCCATGCGCGAGGAAAAGGCTCCGCCCACTCGCAGATCCACCTCGGCGGCGGTCGTGTGCCAGTCATCGGACGCGGCATTCCACTGGACGATGTCCGCGGGAGTCGTGTACGCCTTCCAGACCCGCCCGATGGGAGCGGCCACCCGGGTTTCCACCGTGATTCTCATGACTGAACTCCCTTTCTGGCACGGGCCGCCATGATCCGGGACCCGGCCTGGTGCTGTGTGTGTTCGAACTCCATCCGACGACCCGACCGGCGGCACCGCCAGGTCCCTCGCCGGCCAAACGACCGTGACTCAGAGCGCCAGTCGCACCGAGAGGACGGAATAGTGCAACCAGGCGAAGTTGTAGACGGCATCCACGTCGGCACCGCCCTCGACCATGCGGTATCCGCCCGCCAGGCTCCAGCGCTCGTCGAGCCGATAGCGGCACTTGAGCGAAAGGTCCTCGGCGCGCCCCGGACCTCCGGCCAGCGCATCGGCGTCCAGTTCGGCCGTCCAGTCGGGAGCGAAAGCCCAGTTGCCCGCGATGTGCAGCAGCGGCACGAAACCGAGATCGGTCTTTTCGGCCACCACGGCACCCTGGTCCAACCGGATCCGGGCGTCTCGGATCTTGGCGGTGAAACCGACCCACCAGGTCCAGCGCTCGCTGTCATGGAAGCGATAGCGATAGCTGACACGCCAGGAATTGAACTTGTAGTTGGCGTCGGTGGGCACGCCCGCGGCGAAGCTGCTGCCGGCAAAGGTCACCGGAGTCTGCAGCTCGGCGGTTTCGGTGACACTCAAGGGAGCCAGCAGCAGACGCAGCCCGTGCCTGTCGTTGATGTTCCAGGTGGTCTGCAGTCGGGCCACCGGCCAGGGCCCGCCTCCGATCACATCATTCAGCGAAAAGCGCGTGGCGCTGGCCTCGTTGGGAATCTGGACCACATTCCGGCCCTGCCAGACCGTGCCGCCTTCCAGTTCGACCTGCAGGCGCGGCACGGGGTCGGTGCCGGCTGCGCGGGCCAGCAGGGGCAGACTCAGCAGCAAGGACCAGAACGGGCGCATCGACAAGGGCATGGTGGCATCTCCTGTGTGTCACGCGCTCATCGGGGCCGCTCGCTCGCGTGATCCCCGATGGCCCGTGCAATGGGACTCAGCGCCAGGGGCCTTCCCTGGTGACATTGACGAAGGTCCTGCCATCAAAGCGGTAGGCCCCCAGATAGCCTCCGAACCAGAGCCGCCCAGCGTGGTCCTCGAAGGTGCACTGCACGCCATTGCTGGCCAGCCCATCGGCCCTGCCGTAATTGGTGAAGGAGGTGCCGTCCCAGCGGTAGACACCGGCATTCTCCACGGGAAACCAGATCTGGCCCGCCGAATCCTCGAAGAGGTTCCAGACTTCCCAGCCCTGCACTCCGTCCGCTTCGGTGACATGGGTGAAGCTGCGGCCATTCCAGCGGCAGACGCCGTTGTAGGGTGTGGCGAACCAGATCTCCCCGTTGCGCGCTGCCAGCATGCAGTTCACCGAGTCGTCACACAGCCCGTCCTCGCTGTCCAGATGGCTCAGGGTCTGGCCATCCCAGCGGTACACACCGCCACAGCCCACCGCGAACCAGATGTCACCCTGATGATCTTCCATCAGGCTGAAGACGATGTTCAGGCTGGTCACGCCCCGATTCGGATCGAGGTGCGGTGCCGGAGGCAGCGGAAAGTGCTCGAAGCGCTGGCTGCCCTGCTCCATGCGGTAGACGCCACCGAAGGTGCCCGCCCAGAGCGTGCCCTGGCGGTCCAGGATCAGGCTCCAGACATCGCGCGAGTCCAGGCCCTCAGCCTCACCGTAGGTCATGAAGCTGCTCCCGTCGTAACGGGTGACGCCCATCGAGGTGCCGAACCAGAGAACTCCCGCTCGGTCTTCCAGAATGGCGCGCACGGCATCCCCGGGAAAGCCCTGCTCGCGCGAGAAATACTCCAGCTGCTTGCCATCGTGACGGCAGACACCGTCGCCGTTGGTGCCGAACCAGAAGTCACCTCGGCTGTCCTGGAAGATCCGGCGCACGAACATGCTGATCTGCGCGTCCAGGCTGGGTTCCGGGGGCAGGGTCGGATAGCCCGACTGAGTCTGTGCAGCGTCTGCCGCCAGCAGGCTCGGAGTGGACTCCGCCGCGCCGGTGGAGTTCAGCGCATGCTGGATCACGCCGGCCAGTGGCCAGAGCAGGCAGCCGCAGAGGGCGACAAGCCCGGCGGAACTCTTCAGTGCAGGCATGGATCAGGACCCTTCCGCTGTGATCCCCAGGATGGCGTCCTGGTGCGCCGGACCGGTCGGGCGCTCAGGACCCGGAGTCCTCGTACAGATCGGGATACAGGCGCCGCGCGCAGTCGGGACAGATGTCATGGCTGAACTCCGCTTCCGAGTGCTCACGAATGAAACTCTCCAGCTGGTTCCAGTAGCCTCGGTCATCGCGGATCTTCTTGCAGCTGGCGCAGATCGGAATCAGGCCGCTGAGCTGCTTGACCCTGGACAGGGCCGCTTCCAGGTCCGCCACCAGACGCTGCTCCTCGAACTCGGCCTGCTTGCGGGTGGTGATGTCCTTGTGTGTGCCCACCACGCGCAAGGGCCGGCCAGCCGGATCCCGTTCCATGACCTTGCCCCGGCCGTGCACCCAGCGCCAGCTGCCATCCTTGTGCTGCAGCCGGTACTGGCAGCCGTAGACCTCGGTCTCGCCACGCAGGTGGCGCTGCAGTTCCGCGTTCACCCGCTCGAGATCCTCGGGATGCACGCGCTTCGCCCATTCCTCGGGGCGGTCAGGAATCTCGTGCGCTTCGTGGCCCAGCATGCGCTTCCAGCCCGCCGAATAGAACACCGAATCGCTCCGCAGATCCCAGTCCCACAGCCCGTCGTTGGTGCCGTCGAAGGCCAGTCGCATGCGTTCTTCGCTCTGGACCAGGGCCTGCTCCAGCTGGCGACGCTCGCTGATGTCCCGGAAGATGCCGTAGAGCAGCGACTGTCCCTTGAATTCCAGGGCATGGGCCGAGACTTCCACCGGCACCCGGGTGCCGTCGTCGCGCAGCACCTCGTGTTCGATCGAGCGTCCGGGGCTGGTCGCCGACAGCGCGGAGTGCTCGTGAAAGTTCTGCCGCGACTGGGCGCTCTGTTCCGGAGGATGCAGCTCGGTGAAATGCATGCCCCGGATCCGCCGCAGGTCCTTGCCCAGCAGGCGCGTGGCCGCGAGATTGGCATCCTGGATCACACCGTCCTCCACGCCGGCCACGAAGATCGCGTCCGGCGCGTCATCGAAGAAGGTCCGGAAGCGGCTCTCGCTCTGCAGCAGATTCTGTTCGGCGGCCACCCGCGCGGAGACATCGTGCACGATCGAGAACAGCACCGTGCTTCCGCCCCATTCGATGGGTGAGGAATGCACTTCCACCGTGCGGGTCTCTCCGGAGGCCAGCCGGTGGGGAAAGATGAAGTGGTTGCAGTGTGCGTCCAGCGCCCTGTTCCGTTCATGCATCACCTCCTCGGGCGACAGCATGTTCAGGTCCTGGATCGCAAGAGTACCCAGTTCGGCCTGCGAGTGGCCATAGAAGAGGGCGGCTGCCCGGTTGGCCTTGAGAATCCGCCCCGAATGGGGTTCTACCAGCAGCATCACGGCGCTGTGCTGATTGAAGATGGTCTCGAAGAGGCCGTCTTCCGGTCGTGACATGGTGCAAATCCTCCAGAGTTCGATCAGTCCGAAGCGCTGCCCTTCAGTCCCGGACGAAGAAGCGCGCGCTCACGCCCTCGGCGAAGTCGTAGCCCAGGTCCTTGAGGGTGTCGCCTTCCAGACTCAGCAGCAGCACGCGGCCGTTGCTGCCCATGTGCTCGGGGTCGCTGCCGCGCAGCCACCAGTGGCGGATCATCCCGTCTTCCTGATCGTCCAGCAGGTGCAGTTCCCAGGCGCCCGGGGCCAGGCGCAGTGTGTCACGCGCCAGTTCCTCCTCGGCCAGCAAGGCGCGACCGGCCTGCTGCGTGCCCTGCTCGTCCAGCAGCACCCAGCGGTTGTCGGCGGCACGGCCGAAGGGCGGGCACTGGATCTGCAGCACGACGGTCTCCGGCAGCACCAGCGGCTCGGCACACAGACTGGCCAGCAGATTGTCCGCGGGCCAGCCGTCCGTGCCGTTCAGAGTCTCGAGGCGGGCCTCGAATCGGCTGCCGGCCTGCATGCCGCTCCAGTCGGGAGCGGGCAGGTCCAGCTCCACAGCCTCATTCCGGGCCAGCCAGCCCTGCCATTCGAACTGTGAGGGCAGCCGGTCCTGCAGTCCGTAGTGGATCCGCAGAGTCTGGGTTCCGGCTTCGCCCAGATTGCGCACGCGCACCCGCGGGCTCACGCTGATCGGGTTGAGCCGACGGAACTCGTCACGCTGGCTGGGGGCGATGATCTCCTCCAGGCGAAGGTCCGTGCGCGCGTGCAGCTCGCCGTATTGCAGCAATTGGTGCACCTGGACATAGCGGCCGTCGCCTTCGCCGTTGCTCGGATCCGGCGCTTCGATGCTGTAATCGATGGCGCAGAGGCTGTCGCCCAGGACCCAGGGTGTGATCTCGTGATCCCGCGTGATCACGAAGGTGCCCGGGCACCAGCCGGCACGGTCGAACTGCCATGTGCCGCCCTGCGGAAAGACGGGATTGTTGCCGCAGTTGGTCCAGATGGTCCAGTCGAAACGCGGAATGCCGTTGATCGCCAGGAAATGGCGCTTGGCGTCCCATTCGCAGCAATTGCGCGGACCGTAGTGGCCGTGTCCGCTGATCCGCGAACGCACGGCCGCACCGCGTGTGTCCGGGCGGAGCGCCATCACTTCCAGTGGCAGCTGCCTGTCCGCAGCCAGGTCGGCATACCCATAATCGCCCTCGGCCCAGATGTCCTCCACCTGCAGCACGGGGCGCGGACTGGGGCCGGGCAGAAAGGCGAAGCGCAGGTCCAGCAGTTCGTAGCCGTTGTGCGCCTCCAGGTCCACCTCGCCCTGCAGCAGGGGCGCGTAGGCGCTCACGTCGCGCAGCCAGGTGAAGCCGTCGCCACCCAGGTCCAGTCCCTTGCCGTAGGGCGTGATGAATCGCTCGAGCTCGAGCGGGCTCACCCGTTCGCGATACTCATCCGTCCAGCTGCGATGGTCCTGCATCAACAGCGTGTCCGCGGGCAGGGCAATGGTCTCCAGGAGGTTGCCGTTGGCATCCAGCACACGCTGTTCGGCGCTCCAGAGGCGCAGCGTGTCCGAGGGCTGGTTAGGGTCCTCGGGGTTGTCGTACACCAGAATCGCCAACGGATCCACGGCCAGACTGTCACGCACCACGCGGGCTCCCGCGGCCGGTTTCAGATCGATGGCGCCGGCGCTGCCCCAGGCCATGCTGCGCGGCTGGCCGACACGCCGGGCATCCAGGCCCCGGGGGCCCCCGTCGATGACGCGCTGCACATCAGGTGCGTTGAAGTCGTAATACAGCTCGAGCGTGCTTGCCGCCCTGTCGGGCATTCTGCCCGCCATCAGGGCCTGAATGTCCGTGAGCCCAAGTTCCTGGCTGTAGATGCAGAAATCGTCGATCCCGCCGGCGAACCAGCCTCCGTTTCCGTTGCAGTTGCCGCCGATCACGAACTGGTTCACCGGTTCCAGCGGCTTGCTCATGTTGCCCGCCTCGTGCCACAGCTGGCCATTGAGCCAGATCGCCATTCGGCCAGTGGTCAGGTTCTTGGTGAAGGTCCAGTGATTCCAGCGCCCTTTCCAGTCCTCGGGACGGGCTTCCTTCTGCAGGCGGTTGTTGGCACCGCTGAGATAGCCTCCCGCGTCCCAGTAGACCTCGCCCGTGCCCCAGGGCAGGTGGATGTTGAGCGCGCGCCCCGTGTCACGGCAGGCTTCGATCAGGTTGTCGTTGCGGGGTTGCAGCTGGCTGTCGCCGCGCAGCCAGAACGCGATGGTCAACTCCGTCCCGCAGTTGGCCAAAGCCTCGGGCGGCACCACCAGATAGTCGCCCTGATCGAAGGCCAGGTAACGATCCTTGGCCAGCTCGGCCGCCGGGCGTGACGCGCTCCAGCGCACGCGTTGCTCGTACACCGGCTGGCGGCGCAACGCCAGACTGTCCGGGGCCTCCCCGCGGACCTCCCAGCGGGCCTGGCGGTGCACGGTGGAATCCTGCAGGCCCGTGTGCCGGTGCACGCGCACATAGGTGTTCACATCCCATTCGCCGCAGGGGTAGGGGTCGCCGGGCGTGGCCTCGTCGCACTTGAGCTTGTAGTACATCAGGATCCGGCGCCACTCCTGACCGGCAGGCGGAAAGGGAAACACGGCGCGTCGGGTGGCGATGGAATCGAAGGTGAAGGTCTGCACCCAGGTCGTGTCCGTGGGCAAGGTGTCGGCAAAGGCCCGGGCGGGTGCCAGACACAGGGTGAACAGCAGGATCAGCAGGGCGGGCATGGGGGGATTCTCCAGGCAATGTCCAGGGCTCAGTCCGGGCGGGCGGCCAGCAGTTCCTCAAGCTGGAAACGATGACGGATCGGGTGCATCACGGCGTGCTCGAGCATCGCGTCAATGGTGTACGGCACTCCCCAGCGAGAAATGTGGGCGGGCTCGTCGAAGTGACGTTCTTCAATGGTGTGCAGCGGCTGCCTCCAGGCCAGCAGCAACTGGTCCACGTAGTGCTGCACTTCCTCCGGCCGGTGCGTGTCGGGCAGAGTCGGCATGGCGGGAAGTGCCTCGCCCAGTTTCTCGCAGCACCAGCGCAGGTAACTGCCCGCGGCACCCAGCACGTGGGTCAGCAGGAAATGGGGGTCGCGATAGTCCGGGTCCTCGGTCTCGGGCAGGCTGCAACCGGAGGCCACGAAGTGCTGCCAGCAGGCAAGAAAGGCACGCAGTTCCTTCTCGTGCAGCAGCACCAGAGCCCGGGCACCGCGATAGGCATAGACATCACTGGACATGGGCAGGGTCTTCCTGAATGGGTTGACTGTCATGCCGACGGCGAGGCCCGCAAGGGAGGGCCGGCCCGTGGCTGGAGCGGAATTCTATATTGGCAGCCCGCTGGGGGCGTTGGACTTGCATTCATCCCTCCGGCGACCGCAGTCCGCAGCCCACAGCAAGTGGCCTGCGATCCGCGTCCCATCATGACGAAGGGCCGCCTTCTGGCGGCCTTCATCTTACAGAAAGATCCCGGAATGGCAGAGAACAAGATCATCTTCTCGATGATGGGCGTGGGCAAGATCCACAAGCCCGACAAGCGTGTGCTCAAGAACATCTGGCTCTCGTTCTACTACGGCGCCAAGATCGGCGTGCTCGGACTGAACGGGGCCGGCAAGAGCAGCCTGCTCAAGATCATCGCGGGCGAAGACAAGGACTACGAGGGTGAGATCACGGCCCAGAAGGGCCTGCGCTTCGGCTACCTGCATCAGGAGCCTCAGCTGACTCCCGGGACCACCGTGCTCGCCAATGTACAGGAAGGCATGGCCGTGCCCGTGGCCCTGCTCAAGGAGTACAACGAGATCTCCGAACTGTTCGCCGAGCCCGATGCCGACTACGACGCCCTGATGGAACGCCAGGGCGCCCTCCAGGAAAAGATCGACCTGCTGGACGCCTGGGACATCGACAGCAAGCTGGAACAGGCGATGGATTCGCTGCGCTGCCCTCCCGGTGACGCTCTGGTCGACACGCTTTCCGGTGGTGAGAAACGCCGGGTGGCCCTCTGCCGCTTGCTGCTGTCATCCCCGGACGTGCTGCTGCTGGACGAGCCCACCAACCATCTGGACGCGGAAAGCGTGGCCTGGCTCGAGCAGTTCCTGGCGCGCTATCCGGGCACCGTGCTGGCCGTGACACACGATCGCTACTTCCTGGACAACGTGGCCGGCTGGATTCTGGAACTGGACCGCGGCGAGGGCATTCCCTTCGAAGGCAACTACAGCAGTTGGCTTGAGCAGAAACATTCGCGCCTGAAAGTGGAAGAGAAGCAGGAGAGCAAGCGCCAACGCATGCTGGCCCGCGAGCTGGACTGGGTGCGCATGTCGCCCAAGGCCCGCCATGCCAAGGGCAAGGCGCGCATCACGGCCTACGAGAAACTGCTCGAAGAGGACAGCGAGAAGTACCGTGACGAGATCGAGATCTTCATTCCGCCAGGTCCCCGGCTGGGCAGCGTGGTCATCGAGGCCGACAGGCTCACCAAGGGCTATGGGGACACCCTGCTCTTCGAGAACCTGAGTTTCAGCCTGCCGCCCGGTGGCATCGTGGGCGTGATCGGTCCCAATGGTGCGGGCAAGTCCACCCTCTTGCGGCTGATCACCTCGCAGGAAGCGCCGGACGCCGGCAGTTTCCGTGTGGGCGAGACGGTCGTGATCGGTTTCGTGGACCAGAATCGCCCGATGGATCCGGACGCCACGGTCTGGCAGGTGATTTCCGGCGGCCAGGATACCATTGACGTGGGCGGCCGCCAGGTCAACAGCCGCGCCTGGGTCGGGCGCTTCAACTTCGGCGGCACCGACCAGCAGAAGCCCGTGGGGGTGCTCTCCGGCGGCGAGCGCGGCCGTGTGCACCTTGCCCGTACCCTGCGCGAGGGCGCCAACCTGCTGATCCTTGACGAGCCCACCAACGACCTGGATGTGAACACGCTGCGCGCCCTGGAAGAGGGCATTTCCAATTTCGCCGGCTGCGCCGTGGTCGTGAGCCACGACCGCTGGTTCCTGGACCGCATCGCGACCCACATCCTGGCCTTCGAGGGTGACAGTCAGGTGATCTGGTTCGACGGCAATTACAGCGAGTACGAGAAGAACCGCCACGAACGCCTGGGCACGGCGGCCGACCAGCCGCATCGCATCAAGTATCGGAGGCTTACGCGCTAGGCCTTGCGGCGCTTTCCCCTCGCGCTTTCCTACACGACGTAGCTTCCAGCCGGGCCCGATGAAGCCGACACAATCTCGACTTCACAATGCGCGATGCGCGCAATCGGGGCGCCATGCAATGGGAACGGAGGTCCTTCACGTGATCTGCCCGGATGGGGCCATGCCCTGCGCGGGCGGCGCTCTCTACCTTTTCTTCGCGAAGAAAAGGGTGACCAAAAGAAGGCTCCGCAGGCCTCGCGCCGCGCAAACTTGGCCCGCTGCGCGGTCCGGCGATCATGCGCGGCGGCCCACGTTCCCTGCCCAACCGTTCCGTCTCGATGGTTCCGCCACCGGCGTCACCGCTTTGGAAGAAAATTGATCAGAGACAGAGCCGTAGCTTCCAGCCGGGCCCGATGAAGCTCAACACACGTGATCTCGTCATCTGACCTTCTGGCGAAATCCGGGGGCCATGACTCGCCGCTCGCACCGGAGTCCTCGAAACCTCAATCTTCCATCCTATTCCACTGGCATCCTGTCGCTGACCCGATCTGTGATGCCTTCCTCGGCTCGGGACTGTCTCCCGTGATGGATGGTCTTCCACCTTTCTTTGGACGGGTCCAAAGAAAGGTGGAGCCAAAGAAAGACCCTCTTCGCAGGCCTCGCGCCGCGCAAACTTGGCCCGCGATGCGGTCCGTCGGGCCAAGCGCGGTGGCCCACGTTCCCTGCTCAACCGTTCCGTCTCGATGGTTCCGCCACCGGCGTCACCGCTTTGGAAGAAAATTGATCAGAGACAGAGCCGTAGCTTCCAGCCGGGCCCGGATGAAGCTCAACACACGTGATCTCGTCATCTGACGTTCTGGCGAAATCCGGGGGCCATGACTCGCCGCTCGCACCGGAGTCCTCGAAACCTCAATCTTCCATCCTATTCCACTGGCATCCTGTCGCTGACCCGATCTGTGATGCCTTCCTCGGCTCGGGACTGTCTCCCGTGATGCATGATTTTCCACCTTTCTTTGGACGGGTCCAAAGCAAGGTGGAGCCAAAGAAAGACCCTCTTCGCAGGCCTCGCGCCGCGCAAACTTGGCCCGCTGCGCGGTCCGTCGGGCCAAGCGCGGCGGCCCACGTTCCATGCCCAACCGTTCCGTCTCGATGGTTCCGCCACCGGCGTCACCGCTGTGGAATTTGATGGATCAGAAGCCGGAGATCGCAGCTTCCAGCCGAGCTCGATGAACCCGCCAATTCGCACGGCGTCAACACAGCATCATCCTCCACACTGACGCGGCACATCGGGATTCTTCCGGATGCGACGTTGTGCGACCAATCCTGGTGTTGCCAGTTTGCGCTGGGGCGCGAGGAGAAGAAGCGCCAACGGCGCGCTCCAGGACGGGCCGGGGCAAGACCCCGGAGTGAAACGTTTGGTGCTGTGAAACCTTGGAAAGCTTGCGGGCCGTGTGCCATGATGATAGGCACGGCCTGTGGCCTTTGCCCCTCGTGCGTTTCCACTTTTCCACGTCTCTACGTCTCTACGTCTCGATGTCTCGGCGTCTCACGGGGTGCGGGGCCAGCTGCGCCAGCTCTGGGCCAGGATCAGGCAGCAGAGGATGCCGTTGATCGATTCGGACAGCCAGACGGGCACGGGGGTGGGCAGCAGGATGCGGGTGAGCAGCCAGCCGCAGGCGGCGAGCACGGCGAGCACTCGCCAGACGATTCGTTCCATGAAACCTCCTTCGCCCCGCCCCCGAAAGGGCGGGGCGCCTGTGTCAGGTGATCATCAGGCCGGCGATCAGTCCGGCGGCAAAACAGAGCAGCAGCACTTCGCGGCGGCTGAGACCGTCCAGGCTGCCCAGTTCGCGGGCGGCCAGCAGGGCCAGTGGCCCCCCCGAACGCAGGTCCGTGCGCAGATGTGCCAGCAGGTCCTGTTCTGTCAGCCGCGGGTGCTCGGACTGTGCCACACGCAAGAGCTTCCGGGCCAGGTCCAGCATGACCGGGGATGGCATATCAATGACTGTGACCTCTCCCGCCGGGGAAGCCACCTGCTGGGCCCGGGCGCTGGGCAGTGCGCCCAGCAGCAGCATCAGCAGCGCTCCCAGCAGGACGAGGGCCAGACGCGGGTTGTGTGTCAGATGGGACAATTGTGATCTCCTTGCTGTGTGCCGATGTTGTTCAGAGCAATTCACGAATCAGACGACCGATCAGGTAACCTGCCGACGCGGCGGCACCGCCCTCGGGTCCGGCGACCACGGTGCCGATGAAGTCCACCGTGTAGGCATCGCTGGTGAGCGCACCTGTCAGCGAACTGCCCTGCTCCAGACTCACCTGCCATGTGGACAGCAGGATCTCCCAGTGTTCGGGCCATTCCCTGGCCACAGTCATACGTGACAGGCGCTGCCGGGCGACTTCCGGTGTCACACCACGGGCAATCCAGCCTTGAAGAGCCTCGGCGGCCTGGAACACGGACTCGTAACCCGGGGGCCGATGGTCGTTGAGCACGGACTCCACCAGCGCGCGCAGCTCCGGCGACAGGGGACACCAGCCGGCGATCCGGTCCAGGGCCCGCGGCACCGACTCACCAACGTGATCACGGCCGGCGTCCCGTTCGATGTCCGCCCAGTGCTCGCGCATCCACCGATGATGGCTGTTCGCCAGTTTGGAATCGAAGGGATTCAGCGGGGGGACCTCGATGACCGTGCGCATCTCGCCTGGAGTCAGTGGCAGCGCGGGCGTGGGCCCATCGGGACCACAGCCGATCAGGCACAGCAGCAGCAGGCTCAGCCAGGGGCTGAGTCGAATCAGGGATCTCATGGCATGCCTCGTATTCGGGATGGAAGTGCTTCCGGCGCCGCGGAGTCCGAGGAATCCGCAGCCGGAAAGCACCGGTGTGTGGTGTGGGAACCGGAACGGGGAACGTGCTCCCGGAGGCAGGAATTGCAAGGGGCATGCCAGAGAGTCCAGCCGTCCATCCGGCTTTGTGATCAGTCAATGTCGGCGGAGACTGCGGGCACGGAATGACAGCCCGGTCCGGGTCACTGACAGGGCTGACCCAGGTGGACACACGCCACGCCCCCTGCAGCCGGAAGGGCAAAGGGGGGCGTGGCGTGTCCGCGCATGTCCACCAGGATCAAATATCCAGCCAGCGGCTGATCTTGATCAGAAAGACCTGGTCCGAGGCGATCACGCCCGGATCACTGAGGTTGCGCAACGGCACGAATCCGTGTCGCCCCAGTCCGTCCCAGGCGGAGCGGGTCCAGACCAGATAGAGCTGGGATCCGGGCGACCAGTCCCAGCGGAAGACCAGATTGGAATTGAAGCCCAGCGCGTCGAAGTCCGGATCGGAAAAGCCATAGCTGGGCCCCAGGATTTCCCGCACGTCATAGTCTCCCGTGTCCGGATCCTGGCTGATCTCGCCCGCACCCAGCGGGCGTGTGCGGTCATCCAGGGCGGACGCTCCGGAATCCGTCACCTTGCGGAAACTGCCGTAGTGGCCCTGCGTCATGAAGACTTCGTTGTAGAGCTGCAGGGTCAGGCCCGGGTGTGGATAGTACTCGGCCCGCCCGGTGACCACGAAGGTGCGCCTGACCAGCGAGCCCAGCAACCAGGGGCGATCGGGGAGGTCGTCCACGTCCTGCACGCGGATGTACTGCAGCGTGTTGCGTTCCATGTTCCAGGAGGGATTGAGACTCAGCCCCAGCTGATTCCAGGGTTTCCACCAGACATCCGCCCAGAGATCGCGTACCACCGCATAATTGTCATTGCCCTGGGCCCAGTTGCCGCCAAAACTGTAGCCCACCCGGCCCTGGTCGGGCGAATTGTGCCAAAGATCCACGGTGATCGCTCCCGGCACGGTGAAGCGGGGTCCTCCGCGCAGCAGAGTCGGGTCCTTGTACTCGCTCTCCAGATCCACGCTGCCACCGATCTGCCGGCGACTGTTGAAGCGCAGGTTGCCGTTGAGGTTCAGCTGTTCGCGCAGCAATTCGCCCTGGCTGTCGAAGGTGAGCCATTCGTTGCCATTCAGTTGCCAGTCGAGCCACCAGGGGCCGGGAGTGCGCTCGGCCCAGCCCACCCAACCGAACTGCACCGCCTGGTCGGCGGCGCGCAGGTAGCCGATGTCGTTGGTCTCGAATCCGGGAGTCCGCAGGCTCAGGCCGGTCTGCCAGGCCAGCGGATCGCGGCTGCGCGTGCGGCCCACGTGCCCATAGATGGAAAGTCCCGCCAGCGAGGTGCGCGTGGTGTCCAGCTCAAGATGATCCGCGTCCGGACGCTGGAATAGATGGGCCGGCGCGGTCTGGGTCGCGGTGATCGCTCTGGGGTCCCCGGTGACCAGACTGCCCGCAAGCCGGGTTTCCACGTAATACAAACGGTCTTCGCCGAGGTAGTGTTGCAGGTTCAGACCGCCGCTCCAGGCGCTCTGGTGCAGGCTGGCACGCAGATGGTCCTCGCTCAGGCGGCGATTGGTGGCGGTGAGGATGCCGCCCACCACGGTGCGCCCGCGGTCCAGCTCGCGTTCCACGCGCAACACACCGTAATGGCTGCGGGGTTCCAGCACCAGCTGGCGCTCCGCGCCCGTGTCGGAATCCCGGAGAGTGCCGTGCTCCTCGTCGGTGACGCTCTCGATCAGGCCCAGGGTCCAGCCCTCGGCGCTCTTGGCGGTCAGTTTGAGCGCACCCAGGATGGTGCTGGCGCCCGGCGCGTCCACCAGCTCTTCGGTATCACCGGTGGCCAGCCACCAGGCCGAGTGTGGCGCACGCCCGATGCGGCGCGAATAGAACAGGTTGTCGGAATTGAACCCTCCTCCGGCCGTGGCGCGCGAGAGGCGCCAGTCGAAGTTCTCGCGCCCGGCCACGAAAAAGGGACGCTTCTCCGAGAAGAAGCTCTCGAAACCCGAGAGGTTGATCTCGGAGGGATCCGCCTCCACCTGGCCGAAATCCGGGTTGAGGGTGAAGTTGAGCGCCAGATTGTTGCCGGGAGCCCACTTGCCATCCAGCCCGATGGCCCGGGTGGGGTCGGCGGGACCGAAGCGTGTGCCCTGCACGCCCGTGTAGTTGTTGCGGGCCAGAACATAGGGTGCAAGCTCCAGCTGGCCTCCAGGGCGAATGCCGTGGATGCCATGGATCTCGCCGAAGTAACTGACCCAGCCGGGCGCGTTCAGGGGCATGGGCTGCCAGGTGCTGCGTTCCTCCTCGCGCTGGATCCGCCGGGTCATCTGCAGCCCCCAGACGTGCTCCTCCTTCTCGGGGAATCGCAACTGGCTGAAGGGAATCTTGATCTCGGCGGTCCAGCCCAGGCTGTCGATGGCGGTGCCCGCGAACCACACCGGGTTCCAGTTGCCGTCCCAGTTGTCGCCGTCTTCGGAAATCGCTTCGTCGCCCTTCACGCCCGAGACGCTCAGGGTGAAACTGTA
The DNA here is from genome assembly GCA_020634015.1 of Candidatus Delongbacteria bacterium. Classification (NCBI taxonomy): domain Bacteria; phylum Candidatus Delongiibacteriota; species Candidatus Delongbacteria bacterium. The sequence continues at coordinate 202,008 of JACKCN010000001.1, forward strand.
GGCCGTGCGCAGATCCTGGCGTGAGTCGATGTTGACTTCGACCCAGTCCCCGGGAAACTGGTCCTGGCGACCCAGACGATTCTCGATCAGTTCCGGGTCATCCCAGGCCCTGAAGGCGAAGTAGATCGCTTCATCATCATAAAGGATCCGCACCTGGGTCTCGCGCGCGGGCGCGGCTCCCCGGGTGGGCGAATGCCCAAGGAATCCCCCGCTCCAGGGCACGGTCTCCCAGGCGGGCTCGCTGAGATGACCGTCGATGTGCAGGGCGCCAGCGGGTACCCGCGCTGTGTCGTAGTGGCGGCGGACAAAGTCTTCGCCATTTGCCGGGACTGAGAGCAGCAGGGCCAGGCATAAAGAGGCCGGGATGGGTTTCATGGAGTCCTGTCTGTGGATTGAAAACGACCGCCCCCATGGACCGGGACGCTGGCCTGAGGTTTCAATCTTGCGCTGGCGGGCCGGGAATGGAACCGGGAATTGCACCAGCCACACTTTCTTCGGGATCCGGAGCCAGGTGTCGATCCGGCTTCTGTCCAAAGTGGCAGGATGCAGGATAGGACTCCCGAAATCCACCGGGGATCGCGTTCTTCAGGTTCAGGTTTGCCCGGCGTCGCCACTGCTGGAATCCGTACCCCAAATCAGGACATCCGACCATGAGGCTCTCCCCCACTGCCGGTACGATCCGTGTCGCCCTGAGCGTGCTCTGGATGCTGCCCCTGACCGGAACGCTGCGCGCCGAGATCGTGAACGAGAGCGGCTCGCTGCGCGAATTCCTTGCGGGCAGCGAACCGGGAGCGGCTTACGACAACTGGGTCAGTCATGTGGCCGAAGCGATTTCGCGCCCGGGCTACAACATGTACGCACCACCCGCGCTGGATACTCAGCTGAACGGCTTCGGCGGATTCCAGGTTCTGGAGGACAATGCCCCCGATACGGCGATTCTCCAGCTGTTCCGCGATCTGGCCGACGCCCTGCTGAACGGCGACTCCGCGGCTGCGGACCTGCTGTTGCAGAATGGCCCCGCGATCGACTACGACCTGGTGCGATTCACGGACACGGGACTGGGACGCGAATACTGGATGCTGCGCGAGCAACTGGACGCGAGTTTCACCGATCCTGGTCTGGACCCGGGCATCCTTGATGATGTGGTCGGTTCCTTCGTGCACGGCTGGGGGCTGTTCATCTTCTGCCCACAGGCCAGCCGACCGGAAATCGTGGTACAGGTGCCGCACCCCTGCGACGACTACCTGAGTCCCTACATCGCGCTGGAGTTCTTCCTGGAAGCCGATGCCGGGCTGATGATGCTCAACGGCGCGGGCCGCGAAGTGGCCCACCGCAACGAGACCTTCTCCAACGACACCAGTCTCTCGGACCCGACCCGCAACTGCGAGCACCCCTTTGCCGTGATCCACGAGCAGCTGGTGGACCACTGGCAGGAGCTGGGTCAGGAAGAGCTGGTGGTGCAGGTGCACAGCTACGACGACCTGGCGCACCGCGACCTGAAGAGTTGTGTGGTGGTGGGCGGGCGTTACAACCGGATCCACAATCCCGTGCTCGTGGACACGGGCGGTGGCTCCAAGGGTCTGTTCACCAACTTGCTGCAGCCCGTGTTCGCCGAGGATGAGCTGGGCTTCAGCCATGACGAGTGGCGCATCCAGGATTACATGTCCTCGAATCAACTCTACCCGGTGATCGTGTCGGGCGGCATTCCCGATTCCTCGCTGACCCTGTCGATCGCACCCGAGCTCTGGGGCTACGGCGAAAGCTGCCAATGGAACTATACCTATCCCGATCACGGCGATGGCTATCCCGAGTGCGACGCGGGCGAGCGGGCGATCCACATCGAGATCGACGAACTGCCCACCCCGGCTCACGATCTGGGTGAAACCGAGTACTACCACATCACGCCGCCCGCCGTGGCGTCCTGGCACAACTTCACCACCGCCTGGGCCTTCGCGCGGCCCGTGTTCGACAATCTGCTGGTGGCCCGCGACAGCCTGCGGGCGTTCGTGGATGACACGGCACCCACCACGCCCACCAACCTGCGGGTCAGTGGGTTCACCGCCAGCAGCCTGCGCATCGGCTGGAGACCCACCCTTTCCGACCGCTTCGATACCTACGAAGTGCTGGTGGACACAGCGGCCACCATCGGACCCACGGCGCGCCTGGTGAACAATTCCGAAGAGGACGAGCTCTGCTGGCCGGGCACCCGCCAGGTGGTGATCCACGGGCTGGATCTGCTGACCGTCTACAGCATTGGAATTCGGGCCCGGGACGCCCAGGGTCGCGTGTCGGAACTCTCGAACATCGTGCAGGGAATGCCCGATGACCTGGACGCTCCTCTGGTGACCCTGCCCCCCGAGACCACGGGCTTTTCCGGCGGCGTGATACCGGTTTCGGCCGAGATCGTGGACGAGACGGGTGTCCAGCAGGCCACCCTGCAATGGGACACAGGATCAGGCTGGCAGAACGTGGTCATGGAGAATCTCTCCGGCAACATCTGGGTCGGCAGCCTGGCACCGCTGGCTCCCGGCACCGTGGCACAGCTTCAGGTGATCGCCGTGGATGCAAGCGGGCATGACAACACGGCCACCAGCAGCCCGGGCATTCTGTCCGTGATGCATGACCTGTATGCGGACGGATTCAACGGAACCAGCGATTGGACACACGCCGCCTTCGGCGGGAACGTGGACCAGTGGCACCTCAGCACCACGCGCCACAGCGAAGGCACCCACGCCTGGAAGTTCGGCAGCACGGGCGCCGCGGACTATGCCAACAACGCCGCGGGCTGGCTCACCAGCCCCGAGTACCTGGTGCCCATCGGGGCCAGCCAGGTGCGCGTGCAGTTTTCCAGCTGGGTCGAGGCCGAAACCTCGGGCTCGCAGCCCGACTCGTGCTACGACGGTGGCGTCGTGGATGTGAGCCTGGCGGACGGCGAGTGGCAGCCCGCACTGCTGAGCCCCGTGCTCAGCAAGGCTCTCAAGGGAAGCAGCCAGGTGCCTCTGGCCTGGCCACGTCGAATGTTCAGTGGCAACGAGGACTGGCGCAGTTACACGCTGCTGTTGCCTGCGGACACACGCACATTCCGGCTGCGCATGGGATTCGTCAGCGACGGCAGCGTCGTGCGTGAAGGCTGGTACGTGGACGATCTGCGCGTGGGCGTGGTGATTCCCGAGAACCCCGAACTGGTCACCGATCTGGTGATTCACCAGATACCGGGGAACATGTTGCAGCTGGACTGGGTGCCGGTATACGTGGCCACATCCTACCGGATCTACGCGGCCGATACGGTGGATGCCCCGTCGTGGACTCTGCTGGGCGAAACGGAAGAAACCCGTTTCACCCTTGCCCTGCAGGCGGCACAGTCCGCGCGCTGGTTCCAGGTGCGCAGTGTGGTGCCCGACGCCCTGCTGCACTCCCTCGAGCGTGACACAGCGCCTCTGCGCCAGCCTCGCACCGGAGTGGCGGAGCCTGCGCGCCGGACGCGCCAGCAGACTCAGGGAACCAAGTGACCTTCGGGGTCCAGGCGGATCCGCTGACCCTTGCGGAAGGTCTGGCCGTCAATGGTGCAGCGTTTGGCCAGCCGGCAGGATTCCAGTGAGCCGTCGGGGTGCAGGGTGGTCATTCCGCCCTTTCCGAACAGCTCGGCCCAGACGGTGGCGCGCGCACAGGGTATCCCATCGATCTCGGTGGACCGGGAAAGCCAGGCCGTCCGCAGGCTGCCATCGGGGTGGAACCCGGTCATCCAGTCGTGCCCACCACCACGCAGGGGCAAGCCCTGGAGTTCCATCGGGGCGGGCAGCAGGCAGTCGCGTACCCAGCCAGTGGGCGTATACAACAACCGGGTATCGGCGGGCAGCAGATTCTCCCCCAGCATGTCACCCTTCAACAGGCGCACGCTGGGAACGGCCCAGACCTGCGCGGGTTGCACCTGCAATACGCGCTCCATGGACAGTTCGGGCAGCGGAGCACGCTCGAGGGGAACCCCTTCCTGGGCCAGCACCGGCCAGGGGCCGCAGAGCAGGCCCGCCATGACCAGACACCACGAGGCAATGCCGGCGGTGCACGCCGCAGGTCCGGAACAGGTCTGGACGGGGCGCGCATGGTGGAATCGGACCGACATGGGAACTCTCCTGAGCAATGTGATGGAATCGTGACATCCCGGGCCAGTTCATCGGGAACCGCAGGACGACCAGGACAGTCTGGAGAAAAGGTCCGGCACCCGCAAGCCGCTTCCCGGACCGGAAGCGTCGGGGCGAGCCGGGGCCCGAATCGCCAGCAAGGAGACCGACATGCGCACACACACGACCCTGCTGGGTTGCCTGGCTCTGATGCTCTGGGCGGCCCCCGGGCAGGCAGCAGGCAGCCGCAGCGAGAAGGAACACACAATGAGCACGCCAGGAACGGAAAGCATTTTCTTCGGAGCCGGTTGTTTCTGGTGCACCGAAGCGGCCTTCGCGCTGGTGCCGGGCGTGAGCGCGGTCACCGTGGGGTACCAGGGCGGCAGCACTCCGGACCCCAGCTACCATCAGGTCTGCTCAGGCAGCTCGGGGCATGCCGAGGTCGCGCGCGTTGACTACGACCCCTCCGGGACCAACCTGGACCAGCTGTTCGACGTGTTCTGGACGGTGCACGATCCCACCACCCTCAACCGCCAGGGCGCCGATGTGGGCACCCAGTACCGCTCGGTGATCTTCTGTTCCACGGACGAGCAGCTCAGCGCGGCCAAGGCTTCGCGCGAGCGCAAGCAGCAGGAACTGGCGGATCCGATCGTGACCGAGATCCTGCGCGCGCCGGTTTTCCATCCTGCGGAGGCCGATCATCAGGACTATTTCCTCAACAACCCGGATGCAGGGTACTGCCGCATGGTGATCGCACCCAAAGTCAAGAAGGTCCAGAAGCTGCTGGATCATTGACCAGGGCGCCCAAGTCCGGGGCAGCGGTTGGCGGTGATTCCAATGGCACTCCCCCGGAATGGGGCGCAGGTGGCTTCCTTCCCTTGCGTGTCCGATCTTCCGTCCCCTGTTCGCAAGCTTCGAGCGGACAGGGGATTCTCTTTCAGTCCCATGGTATCCTCCGCGTGACCGCACCTGGCACGACGGAACAGGAAAGGTCTTCCCGTGCCTCCTCTGATCACGGTTCGCGGACTGCAAAAGTCCTTCGGCAGCCAGACTCTGTTCAGCGAACTGGGATTTTCCGTGCAGGACGGGGAGCGGCTGGGCATTCTGGGTGCCAATGGCAGCGGAAAGTCCACCTTGCTGAAGATTCTGGCCGGCCAGGAGACCGCCAACGCGGGCGAGATCCAGCGGATGAAGGGCCTGCGCACCGGCTGGTTGCCCCAGGAAGAGGAACTGCCCGCCGAGCCCAGCGTCTCGGCCTGGCTGCTGCAGGCGCTTGCGGGTGAGGCTCTGGACCCTCACGAAGCCCAGGTCCGGGTGGAGATCATGCTGGGGCGGGCCGGATTCAGCGACCCGGAGCAGCCGGTGGGCCAACTCTCGGGCGGCTGGCGCAAGCGCCTGGCCATCGCCCGGGCCCTGCTGGGCGAACCGCGCCTGCTGCTGCTGGACGAGCCCACCAACCATCTCGATCTGGGCGGCATCCAGTGGCTCGAGGAACTGCTGCCCACCCTGGGCATCACTCTGGTGCTGGTCTGCCACGATCGCTGGTTCATGGAACGGGTCTGCACCCGGGTGGGCGAATTGAGTGTGCGCTACCCCGATGGCTTCTTCTCCTGTGCGGGGGGCTGGGCGGCCTTCCAGCAGCAGAAAGCACGCTTTCTGGAAGCCCAGCTCAGCCGTCAGGCTGGCATGGAAACCCGCCTGCGCCGCGAGCTGGACTGGTTGGCCCGTGGCCCCAAGGCCCGCGCCACCAAGGCCCAGTACCGGATTGACGCCGCCAACAAGCTGGAAGAGGATGTGCGCAGCGGACGGCAGCGCACGGCGGACAACAGTGCCGCAGGTCTGGCATTCACGGCCAGCGGCCGCCAGAGCCGTCAGTTGCTGGTACTGGAAGGATTGGGAAAGTCACTGGGCGGCCGGCTGCTGTTCCAGGATCTGTCGCTGCGTCTTGGGCCCGGAGACCGGCTGGGCCTGCTGGGCGACAACGGCTCGGGCAAGACCACCCTGCTGCGCATCATCTGTGATACCGAAACACCGGATACGGGCACACTGCGTCGGGCCGACAAACTGCGAATCGTGCTCTTCGAACAGGACCGCAGCCGGCTGGACAAGACGGCCACGCTCAAGGAGGCGCTCTGTCCCACGGGTGATCAGGTCACCTTCAGGGGAGTGCCCGTGCATGTCAACGCCTGGGCCGAGCGTTTCCTCTTCCGCAAGGAACAGCTGGCCATGCCCGTCTCACAGCTCTCGGGTGGCGAACAGGCCCGCGTGCTGCTGACCCGGCTGATGCTCGAGGAAGCCGACCTGCTGATCCTGGACGAACCCACCAACGACCTGGACCTGGATACGCGCAATCTGCTCGAGGACAGCCTTGCCGAATTCCCCGGTGCGGTGATCCTGGTCAGCCACGACCGCGCCCTGCTGGACTCCGTGTGTACCTCACTGCTGGTGCTGGATGGGCGTGGTGCGGCTCACCAACTGGCCGACCTGGCCCAGTGGCAGCGCACCCAGCGCCGCCTGCTGGCCGAGGAAGAGGCCGCACGGACCGTGCGCCAGCCCCGCAAGCCGGCTCCCGCCAACCCGGTACCGGCAGCCCCCAGACTGAGCTGGAAGCAGGAACAGGAACTGAAGGCGCTGGAAGAAAAACTGGAAGAGCTGGAACACAGCCTGGAAGGTCTCACGCAGGAACTGGATCTGCCCGAACTGCAGCAGGACCCGGAGCGGCTGCGTGCACATTGCCAGACGCTGCAGGACGAGCAGGATCGCTACGACGAGACTTTTCTGCGCTGGGGCGAACTCGAAGAACTGCGACTGGCGGCCCAGGCGGCGCGCCAGAGCGGCACTCGGGGCAGCCCGTCCTGACCTTCCCCCGCACCGCCCGCGAGATACGGCGGACTGACACACAATCCGACCGCTGTCCCACATCCCCGACTACAGCTCACCCTGCCAGTGACTGATCCTCCACAGGTACAGGCTGGCCACGCTGCGCCAGGGACTCCAGACAAGCGCCCGCTCGATGGCCTGGGCGGGCGTGATGCTTTCCAGCCCGTCCACGCGGCAGATTCCGGCCCGCAGCGCCAGGTCGCCTCCACTGAACACATCGGGCCGCCCCAGCGAGAACAGCAGAAACATCTCGGCACTCCAGCGCCCGATGCCCGTGACACGTGTCAGCGCCTCGATGATCTCTTCCTCGGGTCTGTGGACAAAGCGGTAGTTGCGCAGGTGCCCGCTGTCGAAGGCCTGGGCCAGGCTGCGCAGGTAGCCTCGTTTCTGGCGGCTGATTCCGGCGGACTGGAGGCTGGCGTCGTCGAGACGCAGAAAATCACCGGGCCGGGGATGGCCGGGGCGCGCGCAGAGTGCGAAACAGCGCGCGATCATGGTGGCGGCTGCCCGGTTGGAAACCTGCTGGGCGATGATCGCACGGCAGAGACTGCGGAATGCGGGGCGAGCGGGCCTGAGTTCCAGTGGCCCGATGCGCCCGAACCAGGGAGCCAGCGCCGGGTCCACGCGCTTCAGGTGGGCCAGGGCTTCTGCAGGCAGGAAGCCATTCAATGATGAGGGCACGGTGCGTCCTTTCGCTTGAAGCCCCAAGGTGGGAAACCGGCTGGGTGAGCCACCACGGGAAGTAGGCAACCGCGAACTTTGACCGCTCACGCCAATTTCCACCGATTGAGGGCAATTCAACCAGGCCTTGCACCAGCTCCCAGTACGAGCGAATCCTCCCGGATCGCACCCAATTGCATGTTCTGAAACATCTTGCGAAGCCTCCCGGGAATGGCACGGTTCTGGCCATTCCTCAGGCATCAGACGAAAGGGAACTCGATGCAAAAGATGTTCAGAATAGGTGAAGCCCTGCTCTGGTTGGGGCTTCTGGCGGGATTCACCGGGTGCAACGATGGCGCACCCGCGGGCCACGAGGAAGGGCGGGTCTTCCAGACCGGCGAGGTGCAGCTGGTTCAGCCGGACCTGCTGGTGCAGAAAGCGGCATTGACCGATGGCGGCAGCAGCCTGAGCAATCTGCTCAGCCCGGATTACTTCGACTTCACCGTCAGGCCCGATCGGATCACGGACTACGATCACGGCTACTTCAGCTGGTACTCCCAACCGGGCACGGTGGCGTCGCGCACCAACATTGCCGGTACCTGGATGGGGCCGCGCGGTTTCTACGGGTATGACATGTCGCCCCACGGCCTGAATTTTGGCCAGGCGGTGGACTTGGGCATCGATGTGACTCCCGTGGTGATCCTGGGCCTGGCGGACGTTGACAACCTGGTGATGCTGCTGGACAACGAGGATGGCACCTACACGGAAATTCCGGCCACGGTCGAGACCATGGGCCTGGAAGCACTTGGAACACTGCGCTACCAGCTGAAAGGCACGGTCTGGCACTTTTCCAAGTATGTCATCGGCATTGGCCCTCCTCCGGGGGGAAGTGGGGACAACTGATCCGATGAGTGCCGGCCAACGCATGGGCCGGACCAAGGGGAGAAAGGCTGCCTGGCAACGGGCGGCCTTTTTTGCTCACCGGGGCATCTGCCCCACTGCCGGTGGTGGATTTGCCCACAGGTTACATGAGTGGAATCAGGCAAGTGCTTGAAAAACAAATGAAAACCACTTGTGCCATGATTGGCACGATAACTGCGTGATCCTTCTCGGTGCCGGGCATTCCGGCCCACGGATCCCAAGGAGGTCAAGATGCTCAAACTCCCCCCGAAGCTGGCAGCGATCAGCGTTCTGGCGCTTCTGCTGATTGGCTGCAGCAGCGAACAGACGAATTTCAGCGAAGAATCCGCCGTCACCCTCGATGACGCCCAGATCACTCTGGTGCAACTCGAAGGGCTCACGACAAAGGGACATGCGATCGATGGTGGACGCCGCAATGGGCATGGCGGGCACTCGGGCGAGGAAGACGATGCCCCGGAAACCGACGGCATCCAGGTCGACGATCCCGACCATTTCGACCTGCTGCATCCCGACAATTTCAGCTTCACGCTGGCTGCGGATCAGCCCACCAGCGTGCGGCACAATTACTTCGGTTTCCGGGCACCCGCGGGTGCTGTCTCACGGGACAGAGATCTGCTCTCCCGTTGGTTGGGGCCCAGTGGGTACTACGGCTTCGAGATGCAGCCCCATGGGCTGAACTTCGAGCAACCGGTGGATCTGCTGATCGACGTGACGCCACTGATCGAGTGCCATTTTCCGCTGGAGCGGCTGATCGTGCTGCTGGACAATGAAAACGGGACCTGGACGGTCATCGCCAGTCAGCCGGAAGAGGATCCCCGCGAGGACCAGAGCACCAGAATCATGTTGCGCGCGACTCTGCAGCATTTCTCCAAGTACTGCATCGGCATCGGCCCCCCACCGGGAGGGTCCGGAGACCACTAGACGCCCCGCAGTCTTTCGCGCACGCCGACAGGCCGCCCCTCCCCGGGGGCGGCCTGTTTCATTTTTTACATCGTTCAGCTTTGTGAACTGACCCCATTGTCACCCACCAACTGACATTCGTCAACTGAATGTGACCCCTGGAACCACACCTTGTCGCCCGGGTCCTGAAAGTGCCAATTGGCACCAAATGACTTGCAAGTGCCACCGAATTCTTTGAGCTTTCGGGTCGCTGTCCAAACGGAAGCCAGGCTTCCTCCCCCCAATTCAGTCATCAAAGCAGAACGGAAAGGCAACCATGAAACACTTTGCACAACTCCTTGCGCTGGGAATGGGCCTTGCCTTGCTGAGCGGATGCTCCCAGGAAAAGACCTCGGCCCCCGGAGACGAATCCAACCCGATCAGTGCCTCCGCGATCCGTCTGGTCGACACCAGCCTGCTCACCGTGAAGGCGGCCCGCACCGACGATGGTCAGGGATATACCGACGAATTCAGCCACAATTTCGTCGTTGATGATGGCCAGGGCGTCGGATTCGAAGACGGATTCCTGGACTTCAGCGCCAATGGCGACGCGGTCAGCAATGACGTGGCCATCGAGGCTCAGTGGATGGGCTCCGGTGGGTTCTACGGCTATGACTTCGGTCCCGATGGCTTGCAGTTCGACAATGGCGTGGAGCTGGGCTACGAGGTGGGCGGCATTCTTGCCAGTGGCCTGCTGAACGAGGGCGAAACCCTGGTCCTCTACTGGGATCTTGAAAACGGAAGTTTCGTCGAAATTCCGTCCGAACTGGTGATCGAGAACGGCAAGGCTGAACTGAAGGCCACCATTCACCACTTCACCAAGTATGTGATCGGCATCGGCCCCCCGCCCGGAGGCGGCACCGACGACTGATCATGCATGACCGAATGCAAACGGAACGGGGCGCCAGTGGCGCCCCGTTTTGATTTCATGGTGTGCGGTCCGGCAGGCGGGCGCCATCATCAATCATTGAATTCCGGCTCACGTCCGAAACCCAGCGGGAACCGGATCGTGAAACTGGTTCCCTGCCCCTGGATGCTGTCCAGTTTCATCTCCGCTTCGTGTTTCTCGACCACCATGCGCACCAGCGTCAGCCCCAGACCGCTGCCACGGCCGCTGACCTTGGTGGTGAAATATGGGTCCCAGATACGCTTGAGCTGGTCGGCCGCAATGCCGCAGCCCGTATCGGACACGGTCAGCACCACGGTCTGGCCCGAGTGACGAGTCTGGATCCGGATGCTGCCTTCGCCCTTGTCTTCCACCGCGTGTGCGGCATTGATCAGCAGGTTCATCAGCAGTTGCTGGATGTAATCGCGGTCGCCCAGCTGCTGCGGCAGGTTCTCGTCCAGATCCAGATCGATCTGGAAACGTGATCCGGGCGGCAGACTGCCGCCCTGCTCGTCAAAGAGGCCGCAGTAGAAGTTCTTGATGCGCCCGCCGGTCTCCTTCAGCAGCTGCAGCACCTGCTCGACTTCGTGATTCATGTCCAGCAGCTGGCGGTTCATGCTCAGGGGCCGCGAAAGTGTGGTCAGGTTGCTCGCGATGCGCGAGATGCGGTCGGCCATCTCGTTGATGATGCGCAGGTCCGGCGTGATCTGCGAGTACAGTTCCTCGTTGGCGATGATCCGGGCCTCCAGCAGCCCCAGCCGACCTTTCACCGGAGTCAGCGCGTTCTTGATCTCATGGGCGATCGAGCCGGCCATGCGCGAGAGCATGTCGCTCTTTTCCTTCTCCAGCAGTTGCTGTTCCATGCGCTTCTGCAGGGTCACTTCGGAGATCACCAGACCCTGGCGGCCCTTGCGACGTTCCGAAGACGGCAGGGGAAAGGGGAAAAGGCGGAAGGTGCGGCCCTGGCGTTCGAAATCGAAGCCCCCGCCGCCGGCCTCCTCGTGAAAACCGATCCGGTCCATCACGCGCCGTTCCACCTGGAAGGCACTGCCTGTCCACTCGAGGTAGGGATTCTGTTGCAGCAGTTCGTCGGTGAGACGATTGCTGAAATGCACACGGCCACTGTCATCCACCACCAGCAGCATCACGGGCACCGAATCGACGATGCTCTGGTGATAGGCCTGCAGATCACGGACTTCCTGATAGCGACGGCGCTCTTCACGGCGCAGGGAAATGTGGGTCAGAATGATCGAGCCCAGCTCGCAGAACACTTCCAGCAGCACCAGCATCGTGTCGGTGAACACGGAAATCCGGCTCTGGTTGTGTACGTAGATCACACCCACGATCCGGTCCTGCAGGCGCAGGGGCACACAGAGACTGCTTTTGAGGTTGAGCTTGATCACCGAGCTGCGCGTGGAGAGCGCCTCGTTGTTCTGGATGTCTTCGTTGCGCGCGGAAATGCCGGTCTGCAGCACCTGGCGTACGATCGAGGTACTCACCAGCTTTTCCGCATGCTCGCAGGATTTGCCCTCGCGGTCGAGAGCGTGGGGATAGGTCCAGTGTCCATCCTCGTCCTCGAGCACCAGCGCGCCGAACTCCGCGTCCACCAGTTCGATGGCCGAGCTGAGCAGGCGCGAGAACACCAGATCGGGATCATCGGCCTGATTGATCTGGTGCGTCAGCTCGAGAATGCGTTGCAGGTTGCCTTCGCCCACCCGGCGCTCACGGTTTTCCATGCGCCGGGATTCTTCTTCAAGATTTTCAAGGCTTTCAAAGGCGTCAAAGAAGTCTTCCATCAGCGGTGGCTTCCCCGGATCAAATGTTGGCATGTCTGTGCGGACCGCGCCAGCGACTCCATGACGGGCGAGGAACGGTAGCGCTCCTGCCCTTTCATCAACTTGCTATCGGTCAATTTCCTGAGGACTTTCACGGCCTTGCCAAGTGCTTCTCCGGCCTGTGCCAGCCTGCTGGATCGCAATTTCGCCTGCCCGATCAGCACACCCAGCATCACCCGTTGGAAAGGGCTGAATCGCCCCGATTCCTGGACCTGCTCAAATTCTTCTTCCAGCCAGGGAGGGCGGCTCTGCTCCTCCAGTCCAAAGCACAGATTGAGCAGCAGCCGATCGCGCAGTGCCCAGTTGGTGGCCGGAAGTTCCCGGGCCCGGTCGAGAAATGCGTTCCGGCTGGAGTCATTTTCCAATCCCTGCTCGAGGCAGTCAAGCAGGCGCAACTCGGCGGCACCCGCGCCTTCGCGACAGTCCGCGCAGACCTCGGGCTCGGGCACACGCCCCATGCTGGCCGCAACCAGTCCCCATTCGCGCAGGACATCGTGCTGCCCGTACTGGCGGCAGCGCAGCAGAAACTCCTCCTCGGTGCCGGGATCGGGCAACAGGCCCAGATCCGCATCCATCAGCAGACGCTGCAGCTGGGCCTCGTTGCGCGCGGACGGACGATCCTGGAGGCGGCTCTGCTCCTCCAGCCGTTCGAGCTGATCCAGGGCCGGGTCGAGGTGGGCCAGCCGATAATTCACGTCCGCAGCCGCATAGAGTACGGGAAGAAGCGAAGGCCGATCGTCGGTCAGCAAACAGAGTGACTCGGCGTCCCGGAGGTGGTCCTGAGCTTCCTCGAGCCGCTCACCCAGGAAGGCGATGTGGGCCTGGTTGACCAGGACCTGGGTCAGTACGGTTTCCAGGTGCAGGGAGCGGGCCTCGCTGGCCGCGATCGCCAGTTCGTGCTCCGCTTCGTCCAGGCCCTCCCGGCGGGCGTGCAACAGGGCCAGGTTCATGCGCACGCGGACCCGTTCGCCGGGGTCGGTGTCGCGGCTGGCGTTGCCCAGCAATTCCTGCCAGAGTCCGGCGGCTCGCTCCTCGTCGCCCAGACCGAAAGCCAGCGCCGCCAACAGATTGGCCTGATAACTGAGCTGGCGCCCCCAGGGCGGATCGAAATGGGTCAGCAGTCGGCTCCCCTCCTCCAGCAGCCCGCGAGCCTGCTCGATGCGTCCCAGCTGCCAGAGCGCAAGCGCCAGTTGTGACACGGCCTTCAATCGCTCACCCGGTTGATCCGGGCGGCTCAGGTCGAGGGCAAGGGCGAAGGCACGGCGCGCCAGACGGCTGCGGCCCTGACTCAGATACAGGTGCCCAAGCTGGGACAAGGCCTGCAGTCGATCGCTGCGGCTCAGATCCGGCAGGCCAAAACAGAGCCGCAGCACCTGGTGGGCGCGTTCGCCTTTGCCCTGCTCCTGAAGGGCCTGCACCAACAGACTGTAAAGGGCCAACTGGCGGTCTGCGGGCGCCATCTCAAGCGCACGCTCGAGGACCCGGATCCGGGCTTCGGGGTATCCCTGGCCCGAGGAGCTTTCGGCCAGTTTCAGCAACACGTCCCGCTCCACGGCCTGATTGCCGCAGGCCGCAAGATGTTCCAGCAGCAGTTCCGTGGGCGCATCGGTGCGGGCAATCAGCCAACCGAAGATCCGGCGGTGGGCGGCTTCCCGGTCCGGGGAGTCGATCCGGGCCCAGAGTGCCGGAACCGGGGCCAGCACACCGTCGCCACGGTCGCGCACCAGAGCCTCCGCTTCCAACCGGGCCAGGTCGGGCGAGGCGTCCAGTGCGGCCTGCCGCTGGAACCAGAGCGCCTGTCCCGCCAGCGAACTCCAGACGCCCAGTTCGGTCAGCAGCTGCAGACGTGAAGGTCCAAGGCTTTCGGGGTCCCTGAACAGCTCCCCTTCTGGCTGGAGCAGCGACTCGCCCAGGATCAGTCGTCCGTCCTGCCAGTGGATCCGCTGGCGCGCCAGATTGAGACGCAGCAGGTCCAGTGCGGGCAGCAGGATGCCCGCGGCCCGGTCATCCAGCTGGGTCAGCAGGTGCGTGTCCAGTTCAAGTCCGGGCAGGATCACGGCCAGCTGCTGGCGGAAACTCCCGGGAGCGGGCAGCGGCATCAGCAGCCGGAATCCATGGTCTTCAACAGGCAGTTCGGGTGCCAGCCCGACCCGCACCCGCACAAGGGGCAGGCCGCGTTCCTGGCACAGCCGCAGCATCTGCAGATCCCAGGCAGGCACCAGCGCGTCGGGGGCCAGCGCTCCGGTTTCCAGCACCAGTCCGTTGAGTGGGTGGCCCAGATACACGGGCAGGAAGTCGAGCAGTGCGTTCAGCAGCAAGCGCAGGTCGGCACTGGCTGTGGGCAGTTTGCGGCCCGACTGCAGGCGTGAGTGCAACCAGGGGTGTCCGGCCAGCCCGGGGTGCCGCAACAGGTGCCGACGCGCCCAGTCCAGCGGCGTCTCCTGCCCCAGGTTCATGTGCAGCTGCCGGTGGCCGGCCAGCGCCTGGCCATGCAGGAGCCACTCCAGCCAGATCGAATGATCGCCCGTGCTGGGCCCGTGGATGGCACCGCTGCGCCCCTGCTCGATGCAGGACTGCAGTTCCAGACACCAGGCGGGAACCTGGCTGGGAGCGGGGCGGCGAGGAACCAGTTCGGGACCCAGACAGTCCGGCTGCTGTTCCAGAAGAGCGTGCAGCACCTGGAGTGCCGAAGGGCGCCGTTCGGGATCAAGCTGCAGACAGGACTCGCAGAGGGGCATCAGCGGATGCTCGCGCCCGGCGCCGGGATCCAGTCGCTGGCCCTGCAGAATGGCCCGGATGCAGGCATCGGGATCGTCGGGGAAGGGAGCGTGGCCGCAGATCAGGCTCCAGCCCAGCACGCCCAGCGACCAGACGTCGCCCCCGGGATGCAGGCGGCCTTCCGAGAGGCGTTCGGGGGCCATGGTGGCGATGGTACCGGCGCGGTCCGCGCCGCCATCGTCGATCGCACGGGCCAGTCCCAGATCCAGCAGCGAGGCACGGTCGTGATCCAGCAGCACGTTGCCCGGGCTGATGTCGCCGTGAAGATGGGCCAGACTGGCCAGCTCGACCAGCCCCTGGGCCAGCTGGGCCAGCAGGCGCGCCAACGCCAGCGGATCCAGCGAGCTGGTCAGGGTTTCCAGGGTCGCCCCCTGACGACGCTCCATCACGATCAGCTCGACACCGCCGCTGGAATCCAGGTGGAAATCGAGCAGCTCGGGAAACACGGGAGCACTCAGGCGGCGCAGCAGATTCACTTCCCCGCGGAAGAGCTGGGCCATCTCCGGGTCGCGCGCCAGCTTGAGCACCACGGGGCGCCCGCTGTAACGGTCCACGGCGGCCAGAACACGCGCCGTGGTGCCTTCACCCAGCGGCTGGAGCTGTTCGAAGCGGCCTTCCGGATCGATCCGGCCCATGTCATCAAACACGTTCAGTTGAGGCCATCCACATCGAGAATCAGGATCGAGAGGTTGTCGGGGGCATCGCGACGATGGGCTTCGGCCAGCAGGGCATCGGCCAGCAGATCACTGCCCGCGGTGGAAAGCACCATGCCCATCAGATCACGGCGCAGGATTCCTGCGTTCCAGAACCCGTCACTGCACATCAGCAGGCGGTCACCGGGCTGCAGATGAAACCGACGGCGATCCAGTTCCAGTCCGGGAATGCCCACCGCACGGGTCAGCATGTGCTTGTGGGGATGGGAGACCGCTTCCTTTTCGGGCAGGCCCAGCTCATCGACGACGGTGTGATCCCGGCTGAGCTGGATGATGCGCCCGTCGCGCAGCAGATAGGCGCGCGAGTCTCCCACGTGCAGCAGCAGGGCCGACGTTCCGTGCAGGATCAACCCGGTCAGCGTGGTGCCCACCCGTGTGGTGCCCGTGCTGGTCTGCAGGGCCGCCAGGCAGGTCTCCAGCCGGCTGGCCAGGCGCACAGGATCGGGCCATGCGCCGTTCTCTTCGGCGATGCTGGCCAGGAACTCCCGTCCGGCCGCGCGCGACGCCAGCTCGCCATGCTCGAAACCACCCATGCCATCGCAGACCACGAAGGCCGAGCACTCCCGGTCCAGAAACCAGCCGCACCAGTCTTCGTTCTGGTCGCGCTGGAGACCCGGATCGAGGCGCCAGGTGATGCCGTCGCAGGGCTGTCGGTGCTGGCTGTCATCATGATCGAGGCTGGGTGGAACGGAACCGTGCATGCGGGAACCTCGAATTGGTCTGCGAATGACTCACAACCCGGGCAGTCCGGGAATACCTGTGGTTATCGGATTGTCAATGGGGCGTCTCGTTTGCGCGGGCCTGCCCACTCATGGGAGTGGTGTCAACCGGGTGAGGCCCATGTCCTGGGCACGTGGCAGTGCCAGGGACTCGATCCACTGCCCCGTGACCACCTGTCTGAACCCCAGCAGGCGGCACCAGAGGGCGATGTTGCGTCCGGGCAGGGCCTCGCGCGCACCGTAGCGCAGATCACCCAGCACAGGATGCCCGATCGCGGCCAGCTGGGCCCGGATCTGGTGGGGCCGACCGGTTTCCAGTTCCACGTCCAGCTCGCTGCGCTCCGGGTCGTTGGCCAATACTCGCAGGCTCAGGCGGGCCGGAAGCCAGCCTTCCCCGGCGGCGCCGGCCGTCTCACGAACCTGGCTGCGATTCCTGGCCGTGTCCTTGCGCAACCAGTGTTCCAGTCTGAGCTCCAGGCCCGGTTCAAGTACACCCTGCACGCCCACCCGGTAGACCTTGCGCACGCTGCGCTCGCGGAACTGGGCGCTGAGCCGGCTGGCGCCCTTGGAGGTGCGCGCCACCACCATCACGCCTCCGGCGGGTCGGTCCAGACGATGGACCAGCCCCAGATAGACTCCCCCGGGTTTGGCGTGACGCACACCGATGAAGGCCCGCAGCTCGTCAAGCAGGTTGCTGTCTCCCGTGTCGTCGGACTGGCTCAACCGATTGAAGGGCTTGAGCACCACCAGGCAATGGTTGTCTTCGTACAACAGGACCGGCTGATCCGCCTCAGAGCGCATCGCGTCCTCGGTAGCGCACACAGACACCACAGGGCAGCACGCGCCCAGCGGGACCGCCCGTCTCGCGCAGCTGCAGTTCGTGGCAGCTGAGCGCATCGGCGGGCAGGATCTCCTCCACCAGATTGCGGATGACCGTGGCGGAATAGCCCATGGAGTACGCATTGAAGACCAGGGCCAGCGGGTTGTCGCTCAGCACGGCCCGTACACGCTGGAGCAGCAGCGGCACATCCTCCTCGAAGCGGAAGACCTTGCCGGCCTTGTCACGCCCGAAGGCCGGGGGATCGAGGATCACCGCATCGTAGCGACGTCCCCGCCGCTGTTCGCGCTCGAGGAAACGGATGCAATCGTCCGTGATCCAGCGGATGGGTGCCTGCTCAAGCCCGGAAAGCGTCTGGTTGTGCCGGGCCCATTCCACCGCATCGGGGGAAGCATCCACGTGGCACACCCGGGCACCGGCCGCGGCCGCCACCAGGCTGGCCACACCGGTATAGCCGAAGAGGTTCAGCACCTCGGGTGGCGAGCCATCGCGGGCGATGCGTGCGCGCAGGCAGGCATCGAGAAAGCGCCAGTTGGGTTCCTGCTCGGGAAACAGGCCCGTGTGCTTGAATGGGGTCAGGCGCAGTCGCAGGCGCAGGTCGTGCAACTGGATCTCCCACTCGGGAGTCTGGCCCCGTCGATCCCAGTGACTGCTGCCGAAGCGCTGGGTGGGGTCGAAGCGGCAGTGCGCGGCCTGCCAGCGCCCTGGCTTGAGACGCCTGCTCCAGAGGGCGTTGGGGTCGGGACGTTCGAGCACGCGTGCGCCAAAGCGTTCCAGCCGGAAACCGGCCCCGCTGTCCAGCAGCTCATAACCCGGCAGGCGGGCTTCCTCGAAGTGGATCACGGTCTCTCCTTGGGACAGGACTGGCGGGGGTGGCCAGCACACGCACAGAGTCCTTGTGCCCTGCGCTCGCAACCGGACATCAACGACACCCTTCGGGGGCAAGGACCCCGGGAGGGGGCAACTGAACCGGAAGCAGGATGACACCCCGGAGCCGGCAGGTTCTGTCCGGCGGGGCGCAGCCACGGAGCGGCGTGTCACGATTGGCTGGATCACGCGCGCGCCCAAGGTAGGAAATTCAGGATGGGAGTGCCGCCGGTCAGGTACCGGTCAGCGCATGCCCACAGGCGGGACCGGGCTCCAGGGGACTCAGGTTCCCAGCATGCGCTCCAGTTCGCCCACCAGTTCGGAACGCCGGATCGGTTTGCTCAGATAACCGTCCATGCCGGCCTGAAGACAGCGTTCCCGGTCGCCACTCATGGCATTGGCGGTCAGCGCGATGATGGGCAGATCGGCTCCCCAGCGCCCACTGCGGATCCTGCGGGTGGCCTCCAGCCCGTCCATTTCGGGCATCAGCAGATCCATCAGCACCAGGTCGAACTCGCCCTCTTCCAGCATGTCCAGCGCCACCTGGCCATTCCCGGCCATCTGGACCACATAGCCCAGCTTTTCCAGCAGCCAACGCGCCACGACCTGGTTGACTTCGTTGTCTTCGGCCACCAGGATGCGCTGGCGCTGTGTGTTCCGTTCTTCCACCAGAGGCGCCTGCAGTGTCAGGGGCAGTGGGGGGCGTGCGTCCAGCAGGGCAGCCAGCAGTGAGCGCCGTTCCACGGGTTGGGTCACCCGGGTGATTCCGCCACGCAGGCCCATTCCCGTGGAGGAACCGGGCACATGCAGGCAGACCATGGCTGGGGGATTGGCCAGATCGCGCAGTGCGTGTTCCAGATCCTCTGCCCGGTCCTTGATCAGCAGACCATCCACCAGCAGGTAGTCGAAGGGCGGGTTGGCCCTGGCCAGCAGGTCGACCGTGTCCTCCGGGCGCGAGGTGACGGTCAGCTCCATCTTCCATTCCTGCAACAGCTCTTCCAGATGCAGGCGACTGGTCTGGTTGCGATACAGCAGCAGGGTGTGCTTGCCCGCCAGCCGATTGGCGCGCTCGGCTTCGAGCTTGCGCGTGGTCTGCAGCTGAATCGCCACATGGAACACACTGCCCTGCCCGGGCTCGCTGTCCACCCAGATCTCGCCTCCCATCTGGGCCGCGAGCTGACTGGAAATGCTCAACCCCAGACCCGTGCCACCAAAACGCCGGGTGGTGGAGCCATCGGCCTGGGTGAAGCTGCGGAAAATCCGATCGGTCTGTTCCGGTGTCATCCCGATCCCGTTGTCACGCACGGACACATAAAGCCAGTAATCGTGTTCCGGCAGGGTGTCGGGCAAGGGATGACGTGAGTCGCGGATCGGCTGGGGCAGGCGTTCCCGCTCGGGAGCTCCGTTGACCTGAAGTCGGATCTCGCCCCGCTCGGTGAACTTGATCGCGTTGCCACAGAGGTTGATCAGGATCTGACCGATGCGCAGCGAGTCGCCGATGAGCTCTTCAGGCACCGTGGCTCCCACATGACTGTGCAGGCCAAGCCCCTTGCTGGTGGCCCTGAATTCCAGTGGCCCGAGGATGTCCTTCAACTGAACACGCAGCGAGAAGGGAGAGGCATCCAGTTCCAGCTTGCCGGCTTCCATCTTCGAGAAGTCGAGGATGTCATTGATGATGCGCAACAGGGACTCGGCCGACTGATGCACGGTCATCAGGAATTCGCGCTGGTCGGGCTTCAGCTCGGTCTCGAGGGCCAGGTCGGTCATGCCCATGATGCCGTTCATCGGGGTGCGGATCTCGTGGCTCATGGTGGCCAGAAACTGGGACTTGGTCACGCTGGCTTCCTCGGCCTCCTTGCGCGCGCGTTCCAGTTCTTCTCCGCGCAGCTGCAACTGCAGGTTGTCCATCCGGGCATTCCAGTAATCCCGGTGGAGCAGCAGGGTCTGGTGCGCCAGGTAGGCCATCAGAAGGCCATTGAGCACGGCGGCCAGCAAAGCTCCCGCGTCCCCTTGCACTCCCAGCCAGATCGATGAGAAGGTGATGGGCAGCACCAGCAGGGAGATCAGGCTGAACATCAGCATCAGGTTGGGCGTGTAGGAGAACAGCATGCCCAGCACGACACCCACATTGGCGGTGAGGAACAGGATCATGCCGGGCTGGAAACCGCCCTGGATGGCCTCGGTGCACATGCCCAGCGACCAGGCGGCCGCCGTGACCTGCGAGGCGATCACGAAATGGTTCCATCTGCGAGGTTCAAGTTGGCCACGCCCAAGCCGGCGCAGCTGCACGATCCGCATCAGGGCAAGCAAGCCCAGCAGCAGCAGCAGGCCCAGCTGGAAGATCGGCGGGGAATAGAGCGGGACCATGAGCTGGATCGCCGCATAGATCAGCGGATAGAACAGCAGGCCCGACTTCGCGCGTTTGGCGATGTGGGCCATCGCCCCGGCGTTCAGCTGCTCGAGATGGTCGGGGTTGAGCTCATCCGCGCGCCTGAGCAGGCGGTACTGACTGAGCTTCAGATGGGTTATGCTCATCGCTTGTGACTTCCTGGACGCTGCTCGGCTGCTGTCGCAGGCAGAATCGGCAGGACCCGGGGCCGGATTCACTGGCCGACCCGGCAGCGAAAGGGAGCCAGCAGCCGCGTCAATACCCCCGCCCATGAATTCCCCACGGGCCACAAATGTTCAATGCCCCATTCGGAGCTTGACAAGCGAGAGTGTGCGTCGGAATCCAGGTGTGGCGATGGGCACGGATGGAACAGCTCCAGCCCGGGTCTCCCCCATGGCCAGAATTCCATCCTTCCGAATCCACCAACCAGCCACGGTTTCGAAACACACCACAAAAAGTGGTGCGCCGCAGGCCGCACCCCCACCCCCGTGATCAACGCGACACAAGCCCCCCGATCGCCCACGCCCGAGCGCGCATCGCGCGCCACACATCACGCCCCGGAGGGCCTTTCTTTTGGCCCCACCTTTTCTTTGGGCCCCAGTCCAAAGAAAAGGTGGGATTTGCCCTGACCGTGCATTCCCCACGAGCTACATATGTTCGATGCCCCTTTCGGGGCTTGCCGGGCAAGAGTTTGCGTAGGAATCCAAGCGTGAGGATGGGCACGGTAGGATCAGCTCCAGCTCGGGTCGTATCCATGGTCAGGATTCCATCATGTCGGACATCCACGCCCGCCCGTGGATTCCCCACGGGCTACATATGTTCGATGCCCCTTTCGGGGCTTGCCGGGCGAGAGTGTGAGTCGGAATCCAAGTGTGGCGATGGGCACAGTTGGATCAGCTCCAGCCCGGGTCGTATCCATGGTCAGGATTCCATCATGTCGGACATCCACGCCCGCCCGTGGATTCCCCACGGGCTACATATGTTCGATGCCCCTTTCGGGGCTTGCCGGGCGAGAGTGTGAGTCGGAATCCAAGTGTGGCGATGGGCACAGTTGGATCAGCTCCAGCCCGGGTCGTATCCATGGTCAGGATTCCATCATGTCGGACATCCACGCCCGCCCGTGGATTCCCCACGGGCTACATATGTTCGATGCCCCTTTCGGGGCTTGCCGGGCGAGAGTGTGAGTCGGAATCCAAGCATGAGGATGGGCACGGATCCATATCCTCCAACCCGGGTCTTGTCCATGGCCAGAATTCCATCCGTCCGAATCCACAACCAGCCACGGTTTCGAAACACACCACAAAAAGTGGTGCGCCGCAGGCCGCACCCCCACCCCCGTGATCAACGCGACACAAGCCCCCGATCACCCACGCCCAAGCGCGCATCGCGCGCCACACACCCCGCCCCGGAGGGCCTTTCTTTTGGCCCCACCTTTTCTTTGGGCCCCAGTCCACTAGTGTCTCATAGATAATTGCTGATAAAAAGAGGGTCTTCCCGCGTGTGTTGTGTTATCTTATGTCGCCTAAAAACAAAGACTAACAACACAGGAAGACCCATGCGCCAAAGTAGCGTACTCGGACAACTCCTCAAGCTGACTCCACGTCGGGAATTCGAAATTCTTGCAGAACAACATCATGTTGGCCAGCCTTTTCGCAAGACGACGCGCTGGAATCAATTCGTGGTCTTACTTACAGCTCAACTTGCCGGGCATTCCAGCTTGCGGGAAATCGATCATAGCGGCAAAGCATTGCAGCCGCATCTCCTGCGATTGGGATGCAAGCCTCTGAACAGGTCTACACTTGGGAGGCTGAATTCTCGGCAGTCGCCAGACCTGTATCGTGATCTGTTCCAGCGGCTTCTGTCCCGTTGTCAGGAATTCGCCGGACAACGAAAACTGCCAGTGAACCGGAAGCTGATCTCGTTGGACTCCACCCTCATCCACCTTTGTCTGAAGCTGTTTCCGTGGGCTGATTGCAGTGCCTACAAAGCAGGGGTCAAAGTCCACGTCGGTCTTGATCATGCCAGTTGGCTCCCGGAAATCGTCTGCATCACGGAAGGTCGCCGGCATGATCACCAGGTTCTCCCGCAGGTCAAACTCATACCTGGAACGGTGTACATTTTTGACAGAGGGTACTGTGACTATGCCTGGTTCGACCGATTGACGAAAGCCAACTGCCCGTTTGTCACTCGTGCAAAGTTCAACATGCGGTACGAAGCTGTGAAGGATCGCCCACTGGTTCCTGGGTCCGGTGTGCTGGCCGATCAGAACATCCACTTGACCGGTGTTCAAGGCAAAAAACACACACGACAGCTCCGAAGGATCCACTACTTCGATCCGGGAACGCAAAAGGATCTTGTATTCATTACAAACAACCTCAAGTGGTCTGCTGCCACAATCGCAGCCATCTACAAAGAGCGCTGGCAGATCGAGTTGTTTTTCAAGTGGATCAAGCAGCGCGCCAAAATCAAGCGATTTGTCGGCAACAGCATGAATGCGGTCATGACACAGATCTGGATAGCTCTGATTGCCTACCTGATTACTGCATTCGTAAAGTTGAGTCGGCATCTGGACCATTCATTGACCCAGATTTTCCGTCTCATCCGGGCAACGCTTTTCGATCACCGTGACCTGTGGGGTGTTGTGATCCATGCCACTATCCCGCCGCAAGCATCTTCCGATCTCCAACTTGAGCTAAAGCTGGCATGATGTGGGACACTAGTGGGCCCCAGTCCAAAGAAAAGGTGGGAATTGCCCTGACCGTGCATTCCCCACGGGCTACATATGTACAATGCCCCATCCGGGGCTTGTCGGGCGAGAGTGTGCGTCGAAATCCAGGTGTGAAGATGTTGACGGATCCATTTCCTCCAGCCCTGATCTCCCCCATGGCCAGAATTCAATCTTTCCCAATCCACCAACCAGCCACGGTTTCGAAACACACCACAAAAAGTGGTGCGCCGCAGGCCGCACCCCCACCCCCGTGATCAACGCGACACAAGCCCCCGATCACCCACGCCCAAGCGCGCATCGCGCGCCACATACCCCGCCCCGGAGGGCCTTTCTTTTGGCCCCACCTTTTCTTTGGGCCCCAGTCCAAAGAAAAGGTGGGAATTGCCCCGCCCACCCAAGTGGTGGCACAAAAAAGCCGGAGCCCCCACATCGGAGACCCCGGCGATCATATAGAGACAATCCAGACCCCGGCTCACGAACCGAGGAAGTTGCAGGGCTATTTGTGTAGCGGCCGCCCCAGCGCATCAAGGTGGGCTTCCCAGAGCACTTCCGACAAGCTGGGATGAGCGTGCACCATGCGCGCCACTTCTTCGAGGGTGGTTTCCAGATTCAGCAGACTGACCGCCTGCGCGATCATGTCGGTGGCATTGGGGGCCACGATGTGCACGCCCACGATTTCACCCAGCCGTTCGTCGGCCAGCACCTTGATGAATCCTTCGGCGGCTCCCCCGGCCAGGGCACGGCCATTGGCCGAGAGCGGGAACTCGCCCTTGCGGTAGGGCACGTTGCGCTCCTGGAGCTGCTCTTCGCTCAGGCCCACGCTGGCGATTTCCGGGTCGGTGTAGATGTTCAGCGGGATTCGCGAGAAGTCAACCGGCTGGCCCTTGCCGGCCATGTGTTCCACGGCGGCAATGCCCATGGTCATGGCGGCCTGGGCCAGTTCCTGGCCCGTCACGTCGCCCGCGGCGTAGACCGAGGGTATCGAGGTGCGGCAATGCTCGTCCACCTTCAGGGCCTTGCCCGTGGTGGCCGGATTCAGCCCCGCGGGGATCACGGGAAGTCGGTCGGCACAGTTCAGAACCCGTTCGACGGCCAGCTCCTTCTCGCCCACCCGGACTCCGGTGGCGCAGGGCAGCAGTCGGGTGACACCCGTGTGCACAGGCACTTTCAGGCGTTTAAGCCTTTGCATGAGCCAGGCACGCAGCGCGCCATCGAGGCCGGGCAGCAGGGTGTCACCGGGCAGGGCCACTTCCACGTGGCTGCCCAGGGATTTCAGCAGGAGGGTGATTTCCAGGGCCACGATGTTGCCGCCGTAGACCAGGGCCGACGCCGGACGGTCGCCTTCGCCGAAGAACTGCTTCATGTCCTGGACGATCGAGGACGAGATTTCGCCGAAGGGCGCGGGGTCCGGGCGTGATCCGGTGGCCAGCAGCAGGTGATCACACTGGACCTCCAGTTCCCCCACGCGCACGCGGTGGGCGTCGAGCAGTTCGGCATCGCCCTTGAGCACATCCACGCCGTTCTTCTTCATCAGGAAGCTGACGCCCTTGACCAGCTTGGTGACGATGCCATCCTTGCGGGCCAGCGCCTTGCTCCAGTTGAAGCTCAGCGCCGCCGGATCGACCCCGTCGATGCCCCAGGCGGCCGCCTTGTGCAGGCGCTCGTAGAGCCGTGCGCTTTCGATCATGCTCTTGGAGGGAATGCAGCCCCAGTTGAGACACATCCCGCCCATGTGTTCGCGTTCGACGATCGCGGTCTTCAGGCCAAGCTGTCCGGCACGGATGGCCGCCACGTACCCGCCGGGGCCGGCTCCGATGATCAGGCACTGGTACTTCTGCATTCGGGCTCCAGACTTGGTTGACGCAGCGAAGGGGCCGACGCTCAGAGCAGCATCGAGACGGGATTGGCCAGCAGGGCCATCAAGTCCCGCAGGAAGCGGGCGGCGTCGCCGCCATCGACGATGCGGTGATCCACGCTCAGCGAGAGCGGCAGTACCTTGCCCGGCACACAGGCTCCGTCGCGCACCACGGGCGTGTCCAGAATACGGCCGATGCCCAGAATGGCCACCTCGGGGTAGTTGATGATCGGGCAGCCGTGGATCCCGGCGATCGCGCCATAGTTGGTGACGGTGAAGGTGCCGTCGCGCAGTTCGTCCAGGGTCAGCTTGCGCTCGCGCGAACGCTGGGCGAAGCTGTCGATCTGCAGGGCCAGCTCGCGGATCGAGAGCTGGTGCGCGTTGCGGATCACGGGCACCACCAGCCCATCGGCCGTGTCCACGGCCAGTCCCAGATTGACGAAGTGGTGATGGATCACCCGGTTGCCCGCCAGGTCCAGGCGCGCGTTGAGGGTGGGATTGGCCATCAGGGCCAGGGCCGTGGCGCGAAAGATGAAGGGCATGTACGAGAGCTTGATGCCCTCGGCGGCCAGCCCCTCCTTCTGCTCGGCACGCAGGGCCACCAGGCGCGAGATCTCCACTTCCTCGAAGGTGGTGGCGTGGGGCGCGGTGAACTTGGACTGGCTCATGCGGGCGGCAATGGTCTTGCGGATCTGGCTCAGGGGATGTTCGGTGACCGCCGGACCGCTGTCCGCCGCACGCAAGGCACCCGGACTGGCGGCGGCAACGGGAGCCGCTGCCGGCACGGTCCTGCCCGAAGGCGAGTCCGCGGCACGCTGGATGTCGGTCTTGAGAATGCGGCCGTCGGGGCCACTGCCCGCCAGACCGGGCAAGGTCACGCCGAGTTCGCGGGCCAGCACGCGGGCCGCGGGGGTGGCGCGCACGCGAGTCGGCTCGGGGCTGCCGGTCGCGGCGCGGCCCTCGGTGCCCGCGGGCATCACGTCACCCGTGTTGTCCACCTCAATGGTGCCCACCACGCCAAAGCTCTCCTCGCCCGCCGATTCCTTGGCCGCGGGGGCAGGAGCCGCCGCTGGCTGTTCAGCCACGGGAGCCGCACTCTCGCCCTCGAGCTGAAGCACGACCAGTTCGTCTTCCACGTTGATAACCTGGTCCACCTCGCCGATCAGTTTCAGCACGGTGCCATTGCGCGGAATGGGAATGTCGGCCACCACCTTGTCGGTCTCGACCTTGACCACCAGATCGCCCTCCTTGACGGTCTGGCCAACCTTGACGTACCACTCCAGAATCTTGCCTTCGGCAATGCCTTCGCCGATGTCGGGAAAGTGGAAGATGTAGGGCATGGATCTCATCCTTGCTGGGCACTCCCCGGGGAGCGCCGTGTTCAGGCGGCGAAGTCCCGGAGATGCGTGATGGCGTACAGCACACGCTCGGGGCTGGGCAGATAATGGTCTTCGCCCATGGGCAGCGGCATGATCGTGTCAAAGCCGCAGACGCGCGCGGGCGGGGCTTCCAGGCAATCGATCAGATTCTCGCTGACCTGGGCCAGCAGCTCGGCGGCCACGCCGAAGGTGCGGGCACCTTCGTGCAGCACAAGGAAACGCCCCGTGCGCCGTACCGACTCGTAGACCGTCTCACGGTCGAGAGGGTAGATCGAGCGCAGGTCGATCAGTTCCACGTCAAAGCCCTCGGCGGCCGCCAGTTCGCAGGCCTTGCTGGCCACCCGCATCATCGCGCCGTAGGCCACCAGAGTCAGGTCCTTGCCGGGACGGGCGATGGTGGCCTTGCCCAGCGGCACACGGTAGATCTCCTCGGGCACGTCCTGGCGGAAGCTGCGGTAGACCTTCTTGGGCTCCATGAAGAGCACGGGATCGTTGGATTCGATGGCGCTGATCAGCATGCCCTTGGCGTCGTAGGGACAGGACGGAATCACCACCTGCAGGCCGGGGATGTGTCCGTAGATCGCCTCCATGCTCTCGCTGTGCAGCTCGAGGGCCCGGATGCCGCCGCCGTAGGGCATGCGGATGGTCATGGGCACGGTGAACACGCCCCGGCTGCGGTTGCGCATGCGGGCCACGTGGGTCACCAGCTGATTCATGGCCGGATACATGAACCCCGAGAACTGGATCTCGACGATCGGGCGCAGCCCCGTGACCGCCATGCCAAGCCCGGCACCCAGCAGCACCGATTCGGAGAGCGGCGTATCGAACACGCGGCGTTCGCCGTACTTGGCCTGCAGTCCCTGGGTCACGCGGAACACGCCGCCTTCCAGTCCGGCGTCCTCGCCGAAGAGCAGGATGTCCGGATCCTGGGCCAGTTTCAGGTCCAGGGCGTTGTTGATGGCCTGTACCAGGTTCATCGCGGGCATCTAACGGGCCTCCTTCCAGGCAAGGAACTGCTTGTATTCGGCCATCTGGCGCACAAGCTCGGGGGGCATGGTTTCATACTGGTAGCCGAAGATGTCCTCGATGGGCGTGCGCTCCATGGCTTCGACTTCCGCCATGGCCTGATCGCACTCGTGCCCCACCTGCTCGCGCAGCTCGGCTTCCTTGGCATCATCCCAGAGTTTCAGCGAGTCTAGGTAAGCCCGCATGCGCAGCAGCGGATCCTTGTGCTTCCAGGACTCCTCCTCCTCCTTGCTGCGGTAGATCGACGGATCGTCGGAGGTGGTGTGCGCGCCCATGCGGTAGGTATACATTTCCAGCAGCACGGGGCCACGGCCGGCGCGCGCGTGTTCGGCGGCGGCCCGGGTGGCGGCCACCACGGCCAGATAGTCGTTGCCGTCCACGATCATGCCCGGCATGCCGAAGGCGATGGCTTTCTGGGCCAGGGTTTCCGAACCGGTCTGGCTCTTGCGCCCCAGCGAGATCGCGTACTGGTTGTTGTTGCAGACGAAGATCACGGGGCACTTGAACACAGCCGCCCAGTTGAGGCCCTCGTTGAAGTCGCCCTGGCTGGTGCCGCCATCGCCGAAGAAGGTGATGACCACTTCGCTGCCGCCGCGATAGACGATGCTGTGGCCAATGCCCGCCGCATGGGTCACCTGGCTGGTGATGGGCACCGAGAGCGGCAGCAGGCGCGGACGCCCGGGGTGCACGCTGCCCGTTTCCGATCCCGAGAAGTAGGCCAGATGGTTCTTCACGGTGCCGCCCTTGGCCAGCACTCCGCCCAGCTCGCGGTAGGACTGCACCATCCAGTCTTCGGGGCGCAGGGCCAGAATGGAACCCACGGCCGCCGCTTCCTGCCCCAGATTGGTGGGCAGGGTGTAGATCCGGCCCTGGCGCTGGTAACTCACGGCCCGTTCGTCGGCCACCCGGGCCCGCACCATGGCGGCGTACCCGTCGCACAGTTCCGCGGGACTGAGGTCGGGCAGGTACTTCTGCCCTGCCTTGAGCAGGCGGCCCTGCTCGTCCAGGATGCGAAGCATCTTGCCCTTGAGGGGATCGAAGGCGTCGAACACGGGTCCTCCAGAAATGACGACGGGCAGTGGCCCGGTCGTTTGACGATCCAGCCCGCGGGACGCAGAAGGCCCGACGGACGGATGGAACGAGCTGCGCAGGGGGCCCGGATCCGGTCCGTGCATTCGGCAATGCGGAACCGCGCGCGACCGGGCCGACGGATTGGCCAATGGGCACAGAAAATCAGCCCGGACCGAAGGGCTTCCAGGGGGAAGAGTTCGGTCCGAACAAAGGCAGAGAGGATAAATGAAAGGGGCGGGAGAAGCAAGAAGCGGGATTTGGCGCTGCGCCCGTCCGGTCCGGGGCGGCCTGCCCCGCTCAGGCCTCGGGGGAATCCAGAGCCCCGCCGCAGGAGCTGCCACCACCGGCTGTGCAGCCATAGCAGTGCAGCCCGGTCACGATCCGGCGGCGGTGGTGCAGATCGGGCCGGAAATCGCGCAGATGCACGGGGGCGCCGTGGTCCACGCAAAGCCCCAGCATCTGGTTGAAGTCGCAGTCGTAAAGGAAGCCACGCCAGTCCACGGACAGGGTGTTGCGGCACATCACGCTGCTGGCGGCCCGGGGATTCCAGGCGGCCTGCAGGCGACGCAGGTAGGGCACCAGCTGGCCCTTGCCGTCCAGCCAGTGCAGGAAGCGCCCGATGGGCATGTTGGCCATGGTGAAGAGGCTGTCGAAACGTACCCCCTGCTGCTCGAGCAGCTGCTGCTTCCAGTGCCGCTCCAGCTCCGTCTGATCGCCGGGCAGGAAGGCGCCCGTCGGGTTGGTGACCAGATGCAGGGGCCAGCGCGGGTCGCCCGTGCCGTAGCCGGCCGCATTGAACTGGCGCAGTGCCAGGATCGAGCGCTCGAAGACCGCTTCTCCGCGCTGGGCGTCCGTTTCGGCCTGGGTGGGAGCGGGCAGCGAGGCCACCACCTGGACCTCGTGGTGGTGCAGAAAGTCCACCAGATCCTGCTGGCCGGCCTCCTGGGTCACGGTCAGGTTGCACCGGTCGATGACCGTGCAGCCCAGCGCGCGCGCCCCTGTCACGAATCCGCGGAAATGGGGATTCAGTTCCGGAGCCCCGCCCGTGATGTCCACCACGGGAATCCGCTGCGTGCGCAGCACATCCAGCGCCAGCTCGAAGATCTCGCCCGCCATGCTTTCCCGACGGCGCGGCCCGGCGCTCACATGACAATGGCGGCAGGTCTGGTTGCAGACCCGCCCCACATTCAGCTGCAGGATCTCGATGCCGGTGGCCTGCAGCGGAAACTGGCCCGCCTGCTCAAGATGCTCGTCAAAACGCGCCAGCCCCGGCTGGATCGCCTCGAGACGCTCCTGCTGCAACTGCTCTTCCCGGCTGACCTGTGGTTTTTCGTGAGTCAACAGTTCAATCCTTCACCATTTCATCCAATCCCCCGGCCCCACGACGCAGCGTCCAGCCGGGCCCGCTGAAGCGCAGCGACATCGGGGCGCCATGCAATGGGCACACACACTGCAATCCTCGTACACACCCACTCAAAAACTGAGATTCTGCGCCACATTGCGCATCTGCACCCCGTGGGCCAGAGTCACCCCGGCCCGCATGGCGGCAGCCACATGCACGGCCTCGGTCATCTCGTCCAGGGTGATGCCGTTCTCAAGGCAGGTCTGGGTGTAGGCGTCGATGCAGTAGGGACACTTCTCGCTGTGTGAGACAGCCAGCGCGATCAGGGCCTTCTCGCGCTTGCTGAGATGGCCTGCCTTCATCAGGGGGCCGTACCAGGCCATGAAGGCCTTCCAGGCTTCGCTGGCGTTCTGGCCCACTTCCTCGAAACGGGGCAGATCCTCGGGGCGGTAGTAGCTATCCATGGTGCGTGTTCCTTTCCTCTTGCCAGCGTGTCCAGTCGTCCGGCCGGTCCACGTCCGGCAGGGTGCGCAATTCGCTCCAGTCCAGTCCGGTGGCCGCAAGTGAATCCCGGGTATCCTGGAGCACGGTGGGTCCACCCCAGACCGTGTCCGGAAAGAGTCCGGGATGCCAGCGTCGGGCGCCGATCAGCCAGTAGCCTCCGTCCTCGGCGGGCCCCAGCACACAGTCGGTCCGCTCCAGTGCTCGCGCGGCGTCGTGCAGGTCCTGCGCCTCCAGCCAGGGGCAATCGCTGCCCAGCAGAATCACCGCGCGGGAACCGTGTGCCAGACTTTCCTCAACGATCGCGGCCATCCGTGCCCCCAGCTCACCAGCGGGCTGCTCCGCGCCGGGCAGCGCCCAGGGGGGCAGGGTCCGCGCCTCGAACCCGCTCGCCTCGCCCGTCCAGTGCACGCTCACCCGGAAGGGTGGCGGCAGTTGGTCCAGTGTGTGACAGCAGCGTTCCAGCAACTGCCATTGGATCGCCAAGGCGGCTTCCGGCCCCAGTTCGCGCGCCAGCCGGGACTTTCCCTGACCCAGGCGCGGGCGACGGCTGAGCAGGCAGATCGTCACCCATGACTCCATCCAGATCCTCCCTGACACACCATCCATTGCGCGGGCACGCGCTCAGCGTGCATTCAGGCTCCAGTCGTAGTCGGTCCAGCGGATGCGTGCCTGGCACGCCCCCGGCAGCCAGGGCTCCAGCCAGGCCTTGAGGGCGGCCTCGTCGGCACCAAAGTCCTCAGCATACCATTTGAAGATCGGCGAGAGCCAGAGCGTGCCGCCCTCCAGCCGGTTCTTGGTGGGGCTCCGCTGAAGAAAGCGCCGGGCCTGGTCGTCCAGTTGCTCTTCCAGCCCGGAGGCGGTGTACAGCTCCTCCCGCAGGGGCGGACAGCCACGCGCGGCGCAGACCAGAGCCACGTGGATGCGAGGATCATTGTACACCGGGCGAATGCGCCGGTGTTCCAACTCGTCCAGACTGAAGGTCTCGCCGGCCAGCCGGACCACCGGAAGGCTCCAGGGGCTGCGGAACCAGCCACCGATCTCCTTGATCGAGCCAACCGGCAGGTTGTCACGCACAAGCCGCAGGGTGGTCCCGTTGTACAGGTTCAGCAACAGGGCCAGCTGGCGAGGACGGGGCCAGGCGGCAAGCGAGTCCGGATCCAGCAGGGCCACCTGGTCCAGCCAGGCGTCCAGTGGCCCCGGTTCGCGCGCCAGAGTCCGGTAGCTCACACGGCCATCGCTGACGACCTGTGCCAGTTGCCGGCCCCAGGCTCCCGCGGCACTCTCGAGCGCCTGCTTTGCGACAGCCGACCCGGCCAGCAGACCGATCACAAGCAGGATCAGCAATCGGTGAACTGTGGTGTGACGCATCATCTCAGCGATCCTCCGGCAAAGGGCAGCCATGCCGCCTGAAGTGAGCCAGTATGCGCTGGTGCTGCCAGAGGGTGCGCCAGACTCCCCGCTCGCGGTAGCGCCGCCCGCTGGTGGGGCAGTGGCCGGGCAGCAGTCGCAGAAAACCGGGCGCCTTGAGCCGCGTGACACACCAGAGATCTTCCAGATAGGGCCAGGCCGGCAGTCCACCGAGGGCGGCCAGACTGGAGGCGCGAAAGGCCAGGGCCTGGTCGCCGTAGGGAGTGCCCCGCAGACGACAGCGCAGGTTGCCGCCCCAGGCGACCAGCCGCAGATCCCAGCCCTCTGGCTGAAAGGACAGTGGAAATGCACTCACCTGCACGCGTGGATCACGGAAGGCCTCTTCGATCAGCTCCGCGCCATTGCGTGGCGGGCGCGTGTCGGCGTGCACCATCCAGAGCAGATCGCCCCTGGCTGCCCGGCGCGCCGCTTCGAGCTGGATCCCGCGGCCGGCTTCGGTCCGCAGCAGCTGGAATCCGGCACGCTGGGCGACATCGGCGCTGGCATCCTGGCTGGCGCCGTCCACGGCGATCCATTCCTCCACTCCGGGCAGGGCCCGCAGCCACTCCAGGCGTGCCTGCAGGTCCGCCTCGCCCCGGGCACATTCGTTGCGTAGGGGCAGCAGCAGCGACACGCTCATCGCCGACTCCGCAGTACTCGACCCAGCAAACCCGCCAGGCCCGGGCTCAGGCGTGTGCGCTGGTACTGGTCGCCCAGCTTGCGCAGGGCCTCGCCCACCGTGGGATAGGGAAAGACCATTCCGGAGAGCTGGCCCAGTCTCACACCGCCGGAGATGCAGGCGATCACGGGCGCCAGCAGCTCCCCGGCATGCGGTCCGAGGATGCGCGCTCCCAGCAGGCGCCCACGCGCGTCGTGCACCACCTTGAGAAAACCGTTCTCCTCGCTGTCCAGCACGGCTCGGTCCAGATCACGGAAGTGTACGACCAGCTCGGCGGCCCGCTCACCCGCGGCAAGAGCCGTGGTCAGGTCGGGGCCCACACCGGCCAGCTCGGGTGTGGTGTAAGTGCACCAGGGAATCAGCAGTTGATTGCGACGCGCACGCCCGAAGAAGAACGCATTGCGCACGGCCGCGCGCGCCATGGCATCGGCGGCATGGGTGAACTGGGGCCCGCCGATCACATCGCCCAGGGCCAGCACGCGGCGATTGGCCGTACGCAGGAAATCGTTCACCAGTACCTGCCCGCGACTGCCGGTCAGAATGCCCGCGTGTTCCAGATCCAGCTCTTCCGTGTTGGGCTGGCGTCCCGTGGCCAGCAGCAGCGCATCGAATCCCAGTTCCTCGCCTCCCGCTGTGTGTTCAAGCCAGGCCTGTCCGCATTCTCCCCGACCTTCAAGGCGCACCAGACGAGTGGCCAGCCGCACGTCCACACCCGCCGCCTCCAGGGCTTGTTGTACGGCCAGGGCTCCCTCGGGATCATCCCGGATCAGCAGCCGCTCCGCCTGCTCCACGAGTGTCACACGGCAACCCAGCAGGGCCAGGCTCTGGGCCAGCTCGCAGCCGATCGGACCGCCCCCGGCCACCAGCAGGTGTCCGGGCAGGCTTTCGCGGTTGAAGAGATTCTCGTTGGTGAAAAAGCGCACCGAGTCCAGCCCGGGGATCGGCGGAATCGCCGGGCGCCCGCCCGTGGCGATGAAGGCTCGCCTGAACCGGGCCGTATGCCCATTGACCTCCACCCGATCCGCTCCCGTGAAGCGGGCCTGGCCAAAGACCACTTCCACGCCCTTGCCTTCAAGGCCCGCAAGGGAATCCGCGGGGGAAATGCGCGCACGGCGCTCGCGCAGTCTTTCGAGCACGGCAGCACCATCGACCAGGGCCTCCTGCGGGCCGATCCCGAAACCGGGAGCCGCCCGGACCGCCGCGGCGGCGCGCGCCGAACGGATCAGAGCCTTGGACGGCACACAGCCCACATTCAGGCAATCGCCCCCCAGCAGGGCGCGTTCGACCAGCAGCACCTTGCCGCCCAGTCCGGCCACGATCGAGGCACTCACCAGGCCGGCCGCCCCCGCTCCCAGCACGATTGCGTGATACTCGTCCCTGCTGGGTCGAGTGGCATGCTGTGCCGGCCGCACATTCTCCAGCAGGGTCAGATTGTGACGGTCCAGCGGCGCCAGACTGCGGGTGGGGTCAGTGGGCATCGGCGGCCACTCCTTCCTGGCTCAGGGCCCGCTGGGCGATGCGCGTGATCCAGACGGTGATCAGCAGAGTCACCGCCAGCCCGGCCCAGCCCAGCAACCGGAAGGGCAGGGACTTGTCGGGTGCCGGCCCTCCGGCCAGCTCGCCCAGCCCGCCCAGCAGGGTACCGGCATAGACATAGAGCACGGTGCCCGGCAGCATCCCGATCCAGGAGGCACTGATGTAGTCTCGAAAGCTGACGGCGCTCAGTCCGCAGGCATAGTTGAGCAGGGAGAAGGGAAACAGCGGCGAGAGCCGGGTCAGCAGCACGATGCGGAAGCCTTTCTCGCCCAGAGCCCGGTCGATTCGCGCGAAGACCGGACGACTGGCCAGTTGGGTCAATACCCACTCGCGCACCAGATGCCGGCCCAGCAGGAAGGCGGCCCCGGCCCCCAGCACGCTGCCAGCGGAGACCAGCAGGGTACCGCCCAGCAGACCCCAGGTGAAACCGGCCGCAAGTGTCAGCACCACTCCGGGAACCAACAGCACCGTGGCCAGCAGGTACAGCAGGATGAAGAGCAGCCAACCCAGCGCCCCCAGGCTCTGGATCCAGCCCACGGCCGCCGCCAGCGCGGGCGTGACCGGCAACCGCCAGAGCAGCAGGCCCACGGCAATGGCGGCCAGCACACGCAACAGGCTGCGCTTGTTCATGGGGATCCTCTCGCTTGCCCTCCCCCCGCGGAAGTGGATTTCAGGCGGATTGTCAGGGCCTTGCTCGGTGTGCGTGCAGGCGGGCGCTCCGGCAGGCAGCGCGCCTCAAGATATGGCTGCCAACCGGCGATTCCCGGCTTCCGTTCCCCCGTGACCGTTTTGTTATGTTCGGCCCGCCCGCACCGACAAAGGCGCCACACAGACACGGGGAGCGACATGCTGACTCTGAACAAGATCTTCACCTTCTGCGCCGCCCACCGGTACTACAATCCGGAACTGGGCGAGCAGGGCAATCTGGAAGCCTTCGGCAAGGATGTGCGCCTGCACGGACACAACTACGAGCTGACCGTGGGCGTCACCGGCACCGTGGACCCGCGCACCGGATTCCTGGCCGACCTGGACCCCCTGCAGCGCCTGGTCAACGAGCGGGTCGTGGAGGTTCTGGACCACAGCCGCATCGATACGGACATTCCCTGGTTCGCCGAGCGTCAACCGTCCACGGAGAATCTGCTGGTCTGGATCTGGCAGGAAATCGCCCCGCGCCTCCAGGGCTGCCGGCTGGTGCGTCTGCGTCTGCAGGAAACACCGACGATCTTCACCGAATACACGGGCCCCGAGTCGCTGGCCGACTGAGGACCAAGGCCACCGGCCCAGCCAGAAACGCCCCGTTGTCCATACAGGACCACGGGGCGTTTCTGGCTGGCATCGGAACTCAGTTGATGGCCACGATCCTGTAGATCCCGGTGTGCACGGACACCGTGTACGACACGGGGGGCGCAGCCACCTCGTCCACGGGCAGCAGGGCGTCCGGGCTGGAACCGTGCAGCACCCGGTAGGAGGTGGCCCCCGCCGCGAGACTCCAGTCAAGTGTGACCAGACCAGCGGAGTACTGAATGCTGAGATCGGCCACGGCGGCGGGAGGCGGCAGCTGGACGGGAATCGCCAGGGAGGTGGTGTAGATGTAGTCGCCGAAGGGATCCTCGCTGTAATCGGACGCGTTGCCCGCGGCGTAGAGCGTGATCGTGCCCAGCTCGGGATCCTCGGGCGCCGTCCAGTTGAAGGACCATTCGGATGGCCCGTCAAACAGGCGCGGTGAGGTGCCGTCAATGGTGTGCTTCACATATTCTCGTCCTTCGAATGTACTCCACTGGGTACGCACAGGATCGACGATGCTGAAACTGCCCAGGCCCACCTGGGAGGCTTCGAAGCCCCAGCGCTGCTGGCCTGGATCCTGGAGTGTGACGGTAAGCAGGTAGGTTTCGCCGGGGACCCACGAGAGTGGGCCGCTGAGACTCAGGCTGCCGTCACCCGAGTTCAGCGGATGGGAGATGTGACACTCGGTGCAGTTGAGTTCGCCCGGTGCTCCGCTGACTCCATCGATCGGACCGGCGGAATAGGCCTGAGCGAGTACGGGCAGGATCAGCAGGATTGCGGTTGGAAAGGTCATGGCTGTCTCCAGAAGTTGATTGGGTGATCCACCTCTGGCAAAGACCATTCCAGAAAATTGTCATGACGAGCATGTCTGGAGTCCGGGATGGGGCAGGCAGTATTCCGTATGAATCCTTGGCGCAACAAGCTTTGTCGCACCAAGGATTTTTCCATAACACAGTTCTGGAATCCGGTCGCCCGGAATGAACGCCCAATCCGGGCATGGGGAACACCTGTCAACAATCCGGCAAGACTGCCCGAAAATGGGCTTCTGGAGGGTCAAGTCACCTTTGTGGGCTGCAGATAAGGAAGAGCGACGATCCACCAGTCCACGACCGGAATCCAGGCAGCCCCATGCACTCGTACCTAGCCCGTCAACCCATCCTGGATGAACACCAGAATCTGGCCGCCTACGAATTGCTTTACCGTTCCTCCGAACGGAATCTGTTTCCCGTGGGGGAAGAGGATGTGGCAACCTGCCGCGTGCTCCAGAGTGCGTTGATCCAGTTCGGACTGGACGAGTTGTCGGCCGACCACCGGGTGTTCATCAATCTCATTGAAGATGCGCTGCTCCAGGGCAGCTACCACATGCTGCCCCAGGACCGGGTGGTGCTGGAGTTGCTGGAAAGCGTGGAGCCCAGTTCCGGAGTGCTGCAGGCCAGCCGGCAACTGAAGAAGGATGGCTATACCCTGGCCCTGGATGACTTCACCTTCCGCTCCGACTACCTGGCTCTGGTCCAGCTGGCCGATGTGATCAAGGTGGACCTGCGCGAAACGGAGCACTGGAAGAATCCGCGGGCCGTGGAGGCACTGCTTGGCCGGGGCAAACAGATGCTGGCCGAAAAGGTCGAGACCCATGAGGAGTTCCAGCAGGCCCGCGAGCTGGGCTACACACGGTTTCAGGGTTTCTTCTTCAGCCGCCCCCAGATGCTCAAGGCTCGCAACATCAAGGGCAGCGCCCTCCACTATACCCAGTTGCTGAACCAGATATCGAGTCCCGAGCTGGATGTGGGCGAGCTGGAACGCATCATCTCAGCGGACATTTCCCTGTCATGGAAACTGCTGCGCTACATCAACTCGGCAGCCATGGCGCGTCGACAGGAGATCGGCAGCATTCGCCAGGCCCTGCTGATGCTGGGGGAATCCCAGATCCGGCGCTGGGCCAGTGTGGTGGCCGTGGGAGAACTGAACAAGGGCCACAGCATAGAATTGCTGAAGCTGTGTCTGATCCGGGCCCGCTTCTGCGAGTCCATTTCGGGCCACCTGAACTGCAATCCTGCCGAAATGGCCGAAGCATTTCTGACAGGTCTGTTGAGCGGACTTGATGCCATGCTGGACATGGCCATGCACAAGATCCTGCCCGAACTGCACCTGAGTCCCACGCTGAACCGGGCCTTGCTCGAGCATACCGGATCGTTGCATGCCCGTCTGGAGCTGGTGCAGTGTTATGAGTCGGGCAATGTGGATCGGGTCGCCAGCCTGAGTGACGAACTGGGACTGGATGCGGAGAGCCTGCCCGGAATCTACAAGGAAGCGGTGGGTTGGGTCCAGCAGACTCTCGCCAGTACCTGATCGCCGCGTGATGCGCGCGGGCGCCGCTCAGGGCAGATGGCAGCTCACCCGGTAACATTGCACGCGAGGCAGCCCGGAATCCAGAGGCTCGGTCCATGACGGAGTCGTGACGCAGTCGAGCAACTGCCACTCCAGTGCCTCGGGGGTGCGCCCCCAGACACGGTACTCCACCCCGGCCAGCGGGCAGCCCTCCAGCGATTCCACCACCGCGGGCCACTCCAGCAGGATCTGGTCCTCCGCCCTCCGAATGGTCAGCTCCGCTGCCGGCAGGGACGGAACCTGGCAGTCCGGCAGACACTGGATGCCCAGCGTGCCCGTGCCACGTTCTCCCGAATGCCCCCCGACCCTCACCAGCAGCTGCTGCCCGGCAGACACCGGCAGTTCCAGGCACGACTGCATGCCACAGGAATCGTCGTTGCAGGCCAGAAGCGAGTCCGCCGCAGGTGGGCACTGCCCCGCCGGATACACGGCCAGCAGGCTGTCCCAGTTTCCGTCGCAAAGGTCAAACCGTGCGGTGCCCGTGCAGGACGCCGTATACAGGAACCAGACGTCCTCATGCAGGGACGAGTCCGCCTCCAGTCCACAGGCGCCCGGTTGATCGGGGCCGTCCGGGCTGGCAAACAGAGTGCTGAGCGGCCAGTTGCCGTCGCCGACGGACTGTGCCTGGGCACACTCATCGTTCAACGGGGGCAGCTCGCCACAGACGGGCGAGTCCAGATCCAGCACGAAGGCCCCCGACGCGCCATTGTAACCGGACACACGCAGCCAGTACACGTTGTCGGCCAGAGCTGTGAACTCCAGTTGTGACGCCAATCCACAGGCATCGTCGTTGCAGGCCAGCTGGTTGCTGGCATCGGGAGGACAGGCCGTGTGCACCGAGAGCACGGTATCGAAGCCGCTGCCGCAGAGGCTGGCCTGCCAGGGGCCGGGACAAGCGGGCTGGAAACGATAGATCAGCGCGGGGCTCCAGTCGGACCAGCCGCACTGGGCGTGACCCAGTTGCCAGGCGGCGGAGGTGTTGCCCACGATCGTGTCGGGGCCCTGGAGCTCTTCCTCGATCACGCAGCCATCGGGCAGCGCCTGGCACGACAGTTCGAGCCTGCCATCGCCGCGGTCCCACTGGCCATAGCCCCCCAACCGCAGGAGCAGGTCCTGCCCCTGCTCCACCGGTACAGCCAAGCGAGAGCGGTAGCGTTCGGACCCACTGCCGGGGCAGGCGTCGTCGTTGCACCCCAGCAGACGGGAATCGTCCACCGGACACTGCCAGCCATCGTAGACCGCCAGGTCGGTATCGTACTCGCTGTCGCACAGTGATATCCAGAGCATGCCGGTCAGAGGCGCGTTCCAGCGGTACCAGATGTCATTGTAGACCTGGCCGTCGAACTGGCAGACCGCGTGGGGCGGACCATCGGTGCTCGCGCCCCGGGTACTGAATTCGAGATCCTGATCGCTCAGGTACTCGGCATCCTGGCAGAGGTCATTGCCGGGGGGGTCGGCCCAGTGCTCGTGTCCGTCATGCTGGCAAGGGGGATTGTCAGGCAGC
This sequence comes from Candidatus Delongbacteria bacterium, assembly GCA_020634015.1. Taxonomy (NCBI): domain Bacteria; phylum Candidatus Delongiibacteriota; species Candidatus Delongbacteria bacterium. The sequence continues at coordinate 241,251 of JACKCN010000001.1, forward strand.
TTGAGCGAGTAGGCCCCCAGGGTGCTGGCGGACAGCAACAGTGCACAAAGCAGGCCCGAACCGCCGGGAAGCGACAGCCAAAGGGCACTGGGCAGGCGGTGAGAGGCCATGTCGCGCGATCCTTCAGGGAATGCGAAGCCCCCTCGAGAAGGCGGGCGATCAATCTGGGTGCATTGGGGTCCGGCAGGGGTGCCGATCCGGATCGGCGAGTCAGCACCGGCAAAAATCGTACCTCAACAGTTCGGTTCAAGGTCTTTCACCGAAGCAATGGGTACGAAAAGAAATTCACGATTCCCCGCAGATCGCCGGGAATCGTGAACGACTCATGCACAGCGGTGCCGGATTCCGGGCGCCGGCCCTCCTCCGCTCAGGCCCGGATGAAGACCACCGACCCTTCCTGACGGTAGGGGAAGGGATGCTCGGGTTGCAGTTCCAGCACGGCCACCAGATCTCCCGTGGCCACCACGGACCGTCGGCGCAGCTCATCCAGGGTCCGTCCAAGGATGCTCACATAGCCGCCGCCCTCGGTGAGAATCACCGGAATCACGCCGTGATACAGCGTGCTGCGACGGGCCACCTCGATCCGGTCGGTCACCAGCACCAGTGGATGGGTCCGGATCTTCTTGGACAGGCTGGGCAGGTGGCGTCCGTAACGATCCAGGGCGATGGTCACCGTCGTGCCGGCCTGATTCACGGCGGCCAGCAGGCCCCGTTGCCAGGATTCCGGGGCGTCGGCTTCCAGGCCTTCGATGAGACCCGAATGGCTTTCGCTCTCGCGGATGATGCCGGCCATGGTGCTCACCACCAGCACCGGATCGATGCCGGTGGCGGTTTCGCCTGAAAGCATCACCGCATCGCTGCCTTCGCGGATCGCCACCGTCACATCGGTGACCTCGGCGCGGGTGGGCCGGGAATTCACGGTCATGCTCTCGAGCATCTGGGTGGCCGTGATCACCGGCTTGTCGGCCCGCTCGCAGCGCTTGAGAATGTCGCGCTGGATCCAGGGCACGCGCGATGCACTCAGTTCCACGCCCATGTCACCGCGGGCGATCATGATGCCGTCGGCCGCCTCGATGATGCTGTCGATGGCTTCCACGGCTTCGGGCTTCTCGATCTTGGCGATCACCTGGGCCGTGCTGCCGTGCTCGGCCAGGTAGCGTTTCACGCGCAGTACGTCCTCGGCCTGGCGCACGAAGGAAATCGCCACGAAGTCCACCTGGTTGGCCACGCCCCAGGCCAGATCCTTGAGATCCTTGTCGGTCACCCCGGGAAGCCCCAGACGCGAGGCGGGCAGATTCATGCCCTTGCCCGAGCGCAGCGGCCCGCCATGGATCACACGGCAATGCACTTCCTGGCTGCCTTCGCGGATCACTTCCAGCTCGAGCAGTCCATCGTCAAGCATCACCGGATCGTGCAGCCGCAGGTCCGGCAGGATTTCGGGGGCGATCGTGCTGAAGCGCCGGGCGTTTCCCACGATCGGCTCCGCCTGGATCACCAGGTCACTCCCGCGTTCCAGCACGATCCCATCCTGCATGCTGCCCACCCGGATCTTGGGTCCACACAGATCCTGCAGCACGGCCAGGGGTTTGTCCCAGGTTTCCTCGGCCGCGCGCAGTTCCGCCAGTACGCGGCTGTGGTCTTCGTGTGTGCCGTGGGAGAAATTGAGCCGGGCCACATCCATCCCGGCCAGCAGCATCCGGCCGATCACATCGCGGTTGTGCGAGGCCGGGCCGATGGTGCAGACGATGCGCGCATGGCGCCGTCGTGCCTGACGATCCTGGATTTCCGCATTGGCCACCGCCTTGCCCAGGGCATCCAGGCCCTCTTCCTTGGAAAGGATCGCGATCACCCGATGGCCCTCGGGAAGCTGACGGCGGACGTCCTCCGGCTCGAGGCTGGACAGGACCACCACCGGCAGCAGCGGCGAGGTGACCGCGAGTGCCTCGATGCACTTGAAACCGTTCCAGCCGGGCATCTGGATGTCGGTGACCAGCAGGTCCACCGGATGGCTGGACGCCCGCTGGAAGGCCTGTTCTCCATTGGACACGGGTGTGACCTCATGCCCGAGGCGTTCCAGTTCCTGCCGCACCATGGTCAGTGTCACCGGGTTGTCTTCAGCCAGCAGGATGCGCATCGGATGCCTTTCCGCCCGCAGGTCGCGGGCCCATGGCGAGAGGGGGACTGTCCCCGTCCCGGCCTGCAATATCGGCTTGAACGATGCATGATCCTTGCCTGAAAACCAACCGGCGGTGCTCCCCATGGGGAGACACCGCCGGCAGCGCACAGAGGAGTCGTTCGCTGGAATCCTTGCCACGCGCGCGCAGCCAGGAATTCCCGGGGGACAGGCGGCAATCCGGGGGGCATTGGCCGCGCTCGACACTCCCGGGACCTGGAGGCGCCGAGCAGCTGTCCTGTGACCCACTTCACAAATTGGATGCCATTTCTGACAGCCAGTTCGATCCGATTGATTTGCAAGGAGTTGGCAGGAAAAACCTGTGTACCCGCCGCACAGACTGCTGGTCGTGATGAACCGAAACGGGGGAAATGGGCAGTTCAAGCGCGCCAGATTCCGAACGGGTGCAGCGCCGGGGGGAAAAAAGAAACAGCCCCCGCATGCGGGGGCTTGAGGTCATAGCGCGTACGGGACTCGAACCCGTGTTACCGGCGTGAGAGGCCAGCGTCCTAGGCCACTAGACGAACGCGCCAGAAGGAGGGCCAAGATACCCTGTCATTCCCCAATAAGCAAGCTGACCCCTGATGTAGCGTCCTGCTGGGCTGGATGATGCCGATGAATTTTTGTGTTGTCGGTACACTTTCCGTGGAATCGGGGCGCCATGCAATGGGCGGCCGGGGCCTGCCACGCTTTCCACCTTTTCTTTCCGAGAAAGAAAAGAGTGGAGCCAAAAGAAATCCTGTTCTCTCACTCCGCCGGACGGGCCTGCGCTGCGCGCGCCCGCCGTCGCATGCTCACCTCCGGGCGTCAGGCAGGCTGGTACCCCACATTGCCCCCGGGCACACTGGGATTCTTCCGTGTGCGACACTTCCCCAGGCCGGTCATCCCTGCGGAAGCGGGGATCTCGACATGTTGCACGGGGTTCCCACCGCTTTGCTTCCCCGAACGCTTTCCTTTCGCGACGTAGCTTCCAGCCGGGCCCAATGAAGCTTTCGTCTCGTGCTTGCTGCACACTTTCTGCGGAATCCGGGGCGGGCGGGTCGCGCCGCGCATTCCACCTTTTCTTTCCGAGAAAGAAAAGAGTGGAGCCAAAAGAAATCTTGTTCTCTCACTCCGCCGGACGGGCCTGCGCTGCGCGCGCCCGCCGTCGCATGCTCACCTCTGGGCGGCAGGCAGGCTGGTACCCCACGTTGCCCCCGGGCACACTGGGATTCTTCCGTGTGCGACGCTTCACCGGGCCGGTCATCTTTGCGGAAGCGGGGATCTTGACATGTTGCACGGGGGTCACCGCCACATCGCTTCCCCCACGCTGGCGCGGCACACCGGGATTCCTGCAAAGGAAATCCGGGTTGAGGGCCGTCGTGGTGACGGGGCCTCAACCCGGAGAGTTGGTGCGTGGTGTGTGGACCTGGGTCTAGTTCAGCAGGCGCAGGTCCTGGAACATGAAGAAGTCGAAGAGCAGTTCGGGGCGGCTGCTGCCCAGTTGCAGCAGTTGCTCATCCTGGGCGGTCTGGCGGGCCTCGGCGCTCATCTCGCTCATTTTTTCATCCAGGGACAGCGTGGCCATGCCACCGGCCAATTCGAAGATCTGGCTCAGGCTGAAGCGGGGGTAGATTTCCTCGACGTCCACCGGACCTTTGAGTTCGGCGCGGCGGATGGCCTCGTCGATGCCTTCCTTCAGTCCGCCCACCGAATCGGCCAGGCCCAGCTCGATGGCAGTGGGTCCGGACCAGACACGGCCTTCGGCGATGGCATGCACCGCGTCCCACTCCATCTCGCGGCCTTCGGCCACCTTGTCCACGAAATCGTCGTAGAAGCTGCGGATCAGTCCGCGGATTTCGCGGTCCTGCTGGTCGCTCAGCGGGCGTCCCGCCACCGGCAGGGTGGGCAGACGCATGCTGACATTGCCGGCTTCCAGGTTCAGCCCGAAGGGCATCACGGCTCCCCCAAGGGGAGCCTGGCCGGCCCAGACACCGTCCTGCCTGAAACCGGACGCTGCCATCAGGCCCTTGTCGAAGAAGGCACCCGCGGCCACGCCGATGCTGCCGGTGATCGTGACGGGGGTGGTGATGATCTGGTCACCGGACATGGAGAAATAGTACCCCCCGCTGGCGGCCAGGAAGCCCTGGACAACCACCAGAGGCTTGTCTTCCTGCAGGCGCTGCATCTCGTGCCAGACCAGATCGGAGGCATAGCCACTGCCACCCGGTGAATCCACGTAGAGCACCACGGCCTTGATGCGGTCATTCTTGCGGCAGGCCTTGAGCTGCTGGATCACGGTTTCGGAACCGATCACGAAGGGGCCGATGCTGGTGCCTTCGCGGATGGGGCCCGAGGCGTAGATCACCGCCACCTGGCGATCGTCCATCCACTGGGTGCGAGCCATCGGGGTGATGAAACTGCGGATCGGGCGCAGGGATTCCTTGCCACCGCTCTCGCCCTTGTCCTTGCCAAAGCCCAGACTGAAACTGATGCCGGACTTGCCGTCTTCATCGTCCTTCTTGTCGGAATCACGATGGCAGACCCAGTCCTCGACCTTGTCGTCGTAGAGCAGCGTGTCCACGATGCCCATCTCCACCAGCTGGTCGGCATCGTGGAAATAGTGATCCAGCAACTGGCCCAGTTCCTCGTCGCCCAGACCGAATCCGGACTTGATCTCGGCCACGAAATGGTCGTGGACTTCGGTCAGGGCCCGCCCCACGTTCTCGCGCACTTCGGGGGACATCGCCGAGTTGCTGAACTCCTCGCCGGCACCTTTCCAGGCACCCACGTTCCAGCGGGTGAATTCGACTCCCGCCTTGGCCAGAGCGTCCTTGAAGTACAGCCGCTCGCTGCCGAAGGGATTGATTTCGGCCTCGCCGATGGGCAACAGGGCCACACGATCGGCCAGCGAGGCCAGATACAGCGACCCCAGGCTCAGGCTGTGGCTGTAGAAGACCACTTCGCGCCCCTGGTCCTTGAATTCCTTCAGGGCACGATGGACTTCCCAGAGAATCACGGGATCGGCCTGGAAGCCGGGGCGCATTTCCACCAGCACACCCTTGACCGTGGGATCCTTGCCGATGGCTTCCATCTGCTCCAGGAAATCGGGCAGGCGGAACTTGACACCGGAAATCAGCCAGGTGTATTCACTGGCCATGCCTTCCAGCTTGAGATGGGCATAACTGCGCCGCGGGGGAGTCATCACGCGCATGTTGTGGAACATGCTGCTGTTCAGGCGCACGTGACTGCGATTGGCGCTGAGATTGCTGCCGCCAGCCGGATTCTCCTGCTCGGCTCCCACATACCCCAGACCCAGGCCACCCATGTGCAGGTCGACTCCCAGGGCCATGTCGTCCCGGTTGACATTCTTGCGGAAGGAGAGGTCCACCACATTGAAGGGCGACCACTGGGCACCGTACCAGACACGGTCGCCGTGGAATTCCAGGTTGCGGTCCCACGCCGCGTCACAGAACAGGCTGAAGGTCTGGATGCCCGTGACCGCCGGTGCCGGGCGCATGGAGAAGCCGCCCTCGCCCCAGTAGCGATTGCGGTGGAAGTTCTGGTTGGCCAGGTCGTTGCCCAGCAGGAAGTGATGTACCGTGCCCAGCGAGAATTGCGGCATCTGAAGGCCGAAGGGGGCGTAGCGGCCAAGAGAACTGAAGAGGAACTCGTCGGGGCCATCACCGCCGACGGCATTGCCCTTGTTCCAGGCGTAGGCCAGGCCGATCATGTTGTCACGCTCGCCCATGCCCAGGCCCAGGCGGAAGCGATTGATGTAGCGATCGCCGGGCTGGTCGGTGTGGCGCACGCCAAAGCCGAGGCTGCCCAGCTTGCTGTAGAAGGACCAGTCGCCGTGTCGGCTGTTGTCGGTATCCTCGAGTGAACCGAAGTACTCGAATTCGCTGGTTTCCTCGTCGTACCACGCGGACGCCGCATTGCTGTAGGCACCGGACGCACCCTCCGCGCCGGAAAGGCTGCCCACCAGGTCGCTGTCCAGAGTGGGCAAAGCCTGTGCTGTTGCCAGAACAGGCAAGACAGCGATCAGGAGAACGGATCGTACCATTGTCATTCACTTTCCAGTTGATGAAGGCGGACGAAGCGGAGAGCGGTGGAACGGCTGCCCACCGGACACGTGACGGCTTCGACGGAATCGGGGGGAATCGGTTTCACTCCGGGGCACCACCGAGGGGCCGGTCAAGGGCTGTCAAGTTAGGATGTGCCCGCTGGGCGGGCAAGGTGGGGCCGCGGGAGCCACCCTGGAATCATGGGCACGAAAAAAGCCCACCTGACGGTGGGCCTTGAGCGTTCCTGTGAGAATCGCTGCGAAATCAGATGATGATGATGCCGACGATCATCACGACAAGGAACAGCGGCGAGGCGACGGCCATATCAAGACGACTGCGCTTGGCCATGTTCAGGAACTTCTTCAGTTGACTCATTCGAGACCCCCATTTTCCGCTTCTTCTTTCCGCAGTTTCCCCCTTGCGGATCGGAAGCAGTCCCAGTGACTCGTCACCGGTGCACAAGACAGAGCAAGATGGATGCCACTTTCCACGCCCGGGCCATCTTCTTGTTTATCCATCACTTGCCTTCAGGTCTCAAAATTCTGTTCCGCCGCAAGTGTCCAGATTCTTCCAAAGCTGTGCAGGAACCGTCAGGGGAGGCGGGGCATCTGACGATTCCCGTCAGATCCGGCTTTTCGCTTATCCACTGCAGCCGTGCGGACTATGTCTCGCAGCGCCCCAATTGATGCACCGACGAGCACCGGCTGGGAGTTTCAGTCCTTGCGTCTGCCCCGGAACCACAGCACTCCCCAGGCACCCAGCATGGCCAGCAGGGTCAGACCGCTGATGCCCGCACCCAACCGGAAATCCGTGGGAGCAAAGCGCAGCACGATCCGGTGGTCCCCTGCTGCGGGCAACAGGATGGCACGGGTCGCGAAGTTCGAGTTGAGAATCGCGGCATCCTGTCCGTTCACTGACGCCGTCCACCCGTTGGGATAGAAGATTTCGCTGATCTGCAACACTCCCGGACCATCACAAGTGACCTCAATGGTCATTTCCTCATCCTGATAGTCCGTCACACGAGCCGACCCGGTCGCATTGCTGGTGAATCCGGGACTCTCCAGCAGCACCACTTCGGAGCGTGCATCGAAATCCGGAGCCAGGATCCTCTCCAGAGCATCCTTGGGACTGGCCACCGTGGTGATGCGCCCGGGCAGACTGACCCGTTCGGCAGCCGACTCACGGGAGAGCAGCAGCTGGTCCTGTTGCTTGCCCACGACCACCTGGCCTTCCAGCATCTCCCGTGCGATGGTGTACTTCACATTCAGCACATCAAGCACGTGCGGATGGATCTCGCGATCCATGCCATAACCCTGTGCGGCACCGGCATCCAGAAACTGGTCCGTGATGTTGAGGCGCGCGCCCTGGTATCCCAGGACGGACTGAAGATTCCAGGCGATCAGCTGATTGTATGGATACACGCCCTTGGGCCAGACCCTGAACAGATCCTGACTGGCAAGCCCCTGGAGGTGCTGGATCATCGGGTCAGGCCGCAGTTCCTGCAGAATGGATTGACGTGGCGAAAAATGCAGCGCCTTGCCGTATTCGGGTTTCGCATCGGCCACTCCAAGTACGAGCAACAGGACCGCAAGTCCTCCCTCCTTGACGCTGCCCCGGCTGTACATCACAAGCACACCACCCAGCAGCAGGAGCACCACGGCCTCCTTCCAGAGGCTTCCGGCCAGCACCTTGCCGCGCTGGGCCCGGATGGAATTCTTGACCTGATTGAACTCCGCCGGGCTCAGTGTCTGTCCCCTGCCGGCGAAATAGGCCTCGATCTGCATCCGGTCACGCATGCCGAAGCGGGAATCGCCATCGGCCACGGCACCGTCACCCGGTGAGACGACCATGCCCCAGATGGCCAGCAGCACGGCCCCCGCAGCACACACGAGACCCGCGCGGAATGTGCGCCCCGGGTTCGCTGGTGTTCCTTGAGCGGGCACCAGCATGCGCCATCCTTCGGCGGCCGCCAGCAACAGCAGAATCTGGCTCACGGCAATGGCCCACATGTGCGCCCTGAACTTCGCGTAGAAGGGAAACAAGTCCACGAAGACCGAGAACAGCGGGCCCCCGTTGCGTCCGATGCCCATCAGGAACAGGAAACCGGCCGCCAGCAGCAGCGGATAGATCCTGCGTCGTCCGGGCGAAAACAGTCCCAGAGCCAGCAGGACCAGTGGCACGAGGCCCATGGTCAGAGGGAAGGCCGTGTACTCCAGACCTCCCCAGTAGTCTCCGCCACCATATCCCTTGGCCGCGGGAATCGCCCAGGTCAGCAGGTCTTCCGGTGGATAGGAGTAGGCCGCCGCGTACCCGCCATCCGTCACGGTTTCCGACGCGGAAGAACGAATGGACTGGTCGCTGTAGTTGAGAACCGGCAGGAACAGTATGGAGGCCAGCAGCACAGCACTGACCACAGCAGCCAGAAGAAAGGCCAGGCGTGACACAATGAGTTTCCAGGCCCCGGGGCCATGGTCCAGAATTGCACGCACCAGGAAGTAGATCCCGGCCCCCAGAAGGAAGTAGTACGCCACCTGGACATGCTTGGACAGCAGCAGCAGGCCCAGTGAGAATCCGGCCGGCAACACCCGGATCCAGCCGGGATTCCGGTAGACACGGGCCAGCAGGAACAAGGACAGCGGCATCTGGCACAGCGTCCAGAGCTTGACCGTATGTCCGGCGCCCGCAAGTCCCACCAGTGTGGTCATGGACATCGCCAAACCCGCCAGAAGCAGGGCTCCTGCAGCCGAAAGTCCTTCGTGACGCAGAAACAGCCAGACTCCCAGCCCGAGAACCATCAGGTACACGATGTGAGGCAGCACGGGATCGGCGTATCCATTGAACAGCAGTTTCTGACCAAAGACCAGCAATGAGACTTCCACCGGATTGACCGGGGCGGTCACGAGAGCGGCAAAGGCCGGCATGCCGCCGAAGAGACCGGGTATCCACTGCCCAAGACTGCCTTGCGCCAGGTGATCCAGGCCCCACTGCATGAATGGAATGGACTTGATCGTGTCCGAGGCGGACAGTGTTTCGCCCGTGAAGAAGGGCAGGAAGGGCAGCACGGCCAGCAGCACCAGCACCGCAATCATGAGTACCCGGTTCCGGGTCCTGGAAGTGTCTTCCGGAGTCATTCCTGATCCTTTGTTCAAGTAGGGAGTGCAAGCTGCAGCCGGCCCGGGAAACCCGGGCATGGCGATCTGTCCGCACCTGGCTGACTGATTGGTGGCCCCAAAGGTAATGAAGCGCAACCCGGATGGGCACAGGAGTGGTCCGATGATGCACGTCAGCCGGTCGCATGCCCGGGCAAGGATCTTCACAACGGATTCCCTGAAAGGTCAGCGTCTGGTTTCTATCTTCAGTGGCCCCATTGGAGTGATTCCGGGGCCAAGTATTGCCCCGGGCGCGGGAATCGGGTGAATCAGGAGTGGGAATGATTTCGAATCGCATGCGCATTGAAGCCGGTCTGTGGAAAATGCGCCGTCTGGCAATGCCGACACGCCGGATCACCGTGGAGCTGGGGAGCTTGCGTGTCGGCCAGCAGGCTGGCCTGCCCATGGAGGCCTGGGCCCGGCTCAGCGGGGATGACTCACTTGTGTCGCGCTCCATGCAGGACTCTCCGCATCTGGCCCTGTTGCGACAGGCGCGCGACACGGGACACAGCGACCCGCGGGGCAGCGAGTATCTGGCACATGCGCTGCGAGTGCTGGAACGTGTGGGACACTACCACGACGCGCGCAGTGAACAGGAGGTCGTGGAGCTGGCCAGACGATTCGCGCAGTCCACGCCGGACACCGGAACTTCTCTCATCGAATCCGTGCGCGTGGCTCGTCTGATTGGTTGCAAGGACCTGTACGAGATCATCGATGGACACCACCGCGTCGCCATGGCACTGGCCGCAGGTGAAACCCGCGGCGAGGTGCTGCTTCAGGGCGCCGTGCCTTCCTGGTGGGTGCGGAAACTGCACCGGGTGAACATGACCCGTCGCAGCGAACTGTACCAGCCGATCGAGCTGCCCGAAGTGAAAGGTTGGCCCGTGGTTCGCGTGTGCCACGACCGGTTGAAGATGATCACCGAGTTCCTTGACGCACGCGGGCTGCACCCCCACACAGCCATCGATCTGGGCAGCAGCTACGGATACTTCTCTGCTGGATTGAAGAACTGGGGCATTCCCGATGTCAAGGCCGTGGATCGTGATCCCAACGCCCTGGATGTGGGACGCCTGTGTTATGGGCTGGAACCGTCCCAATTGCTGGTCTCGCGCGCCGAGGACTATCTGGCCGACGACTCCACGCCTTCAGCCGAGGTCGTGCTCTTTCTCAGCCTCCTGCATCACTACGCCATCGGCAAGGAACCGGGCGAAGTGGAACAGATCATCGCCGGCCTGGCCCGCAAGACCAGAACCGTGCTTTTCCTGGATACGGGAGAGGAACACGAAGCATGGTTCCGTCACAAGCTGAAAGGGTGGTCTCCCGAATACGTCTCGAAACTGGTACTGCGCGCTGGAGGATTCTCGCAGGCGATCAGGCTGGGCATCGATGCCGATGCACCATTCGAAAAGGGCCAGAATTACGGACGCACTTTCTGGGCATTCCTGAAGTAGTACTCCCGGACATCGAAGCCACCGTCCTTGATGCCGATTCCACCTTCTGTCCGCTGCTGGAAAGCGGTTGTCTCCACCAGAAACCGGATTGGCAGAGACATCGAACAGCGAAACACGGCAGTGATGGACATACTGGTGGGGTTGACAATCCTGCTTTGCCATTTGGCGCAGAAATGATAGGCTGCGCCAAATCCAGCAAAGGAGTCCCCCCATGTCCCGATCCCTGTGTCAGATCTCGCTGGTCCTCGCGTCCTTCTGCGGCACCCTGAACGCCGCGATCTTGACGGTCCCCGGGGACCATTCCACCATCCAGCAGGCCTTGAATGCCGCCAACGACCTGGATACGGTCAGGGTGTCCGCAGGCATCTGGCCCGAGAATCTGGTGCTGGCCAACAAGAACCTGGTGCTGGAAAGCGTTTCCGGACCCGAACTGACCATCGTGGATGGCATGGCTGCCGGCAGCGTGCTGCGGATTCACGGTTCCCTGATCACCGAGGCCTGCGTGATCCAGGGCTTCACCTTCACGGGCGGCACGGGCACTGCGCTCAGTGTCAGCGGCATTCCCCGGGGAGGAGTGGGTGGAGGAATCTTCTGTCACGATGGCGCCGATCCGGTGATCCGGGGCAATGTCCTTGTCGAGAATGTCGCCAGCGCACCCCAGGGCCTGGGAGGAGGCATCTTCGTCTGGTCCTGCGCGCCCCGCATCCAGGACAACCGGATTCAGGCCAACAGCAGCCACTACGGCGGTGGTCTGTTTCTGATGAACTCCACCAGCGACGTCGTGGGCAATCTGATCACGGGCAACACGACCCAGCCCAGTGGCAAGGGTGGTGGCATTCGCATCCTGTACGGTGCGCCGCTGATCCAGAACAACACCCTGGTGGGCAACTTCGCCCACTGGATCGGCAGCGCGATCGCCGCCTCGGAACCCGGCTGCCATCCCACCCTGAACGCCAACCTGATCGTGGGCAATCTGAACAGCAATCCGCTGGACTTCGCCTATTCCGCCTGGGTGGAAACATCCTGCAACGAGATGTGGAACAATCAGACCGGCGACATCTGGCCCAGCAGCCAGTACATGCACGACCTGGGGGGCAACATCATCGCCGACCCCCGTTTCTGCCCGGATGCGTACACGCTTTACAGCACCTCACCAGCCCTGCCGGGCCAGCATCCCACGGGCGCGGACTGCGGTCTGATCGGTGCTTTCGGACCCGGTTGCGGCGCTGTGGCCGACGTGGCCGACCTGCCGGGAAACTTCGATCTGCTGGCTCCCGCACCGAACCCCTTCAACCCCAGCACCCGCTGCACGATCGTGATGCGGCAGACCGCCCCCGCGCGTCTGGAGCTCTTCGACCTGCAGGGCCGGCGTGTGATGACCCTGCTGGATGGCCTGCTCTCCCGTGGCGAGCACAGTGTGCAGCTGGAGGGCCAGACTCTGGCCAGCGGAGTCTACCTGCTGGTCCTGAGTGCGGACCAGGAGCGCCGGGTGCAGAAAGTGACACTGCTCAAGTAACGCGCGCAGGCACAAAAACGAAAAGACAGCCCGCTTCGGAAAAGCGGGCTGTCTTGAATGAACGGGTTGCCCGGCGGGCTCAGCTGGCGGGGGTTTCCACCGAGATGGTGCGGCGACCACGAAGTTTGTGGAACAGCACCTTGCCATCGGCGATCGCGTAGATCGTGTCGTCATTGCCACGACGCACGTTCTTGCCGGGATGGAAGTGGGTCCCGCGCTGGCGGACGATGATGTTGCCGCAGATCACGGCCTCGCCACCATACTTCTTCACGCCCAGGAACTGGGGATTGGAGTCGCGTCCGTTGCGGGTGGACGACTGGCCTTTCTTGTGTGCCATCTATGGGTCCTCTTCCTGTGGGTCTAGGCGCTGATCTTGTCGACACTCAGCACGGTGTAGTTCTGGCGGTGGCCCTTCTTGAGCACGAAGCCCTTGCGGCGCTTCTTCTTGAAGCAGATCACCTTGCGGCCCTTGCCGTGCAGCACGATGGTGGCTTCGACGGAGACACCTTCGAGCAGGGGGGTGCCGTAACGGATGTCGGCCCCGTCAACGATCGCCAGAACCTTGTCGAATTGGACCTTGGCACCGGCTTCTCCCTTGAGCAGGGGAACGCGCAGGCGCAACCCTTCGGAAACCTGGGTCTGCATGCCGGCGATCTCTGCGACTGCGTACATCGAATCCTCCACATCCTGAAATTCAAAGACCACGAAGCTATCGAAGAGGGATTGCAAATGCAATAGAGGCATTGGACTATTCGCTGCAGGATACTTCGCCAAGACAAACTTTTGACTGCAATTCCACTACAGGATTCTGTCATGGCAAGTCAGGTTCAAAAATACCTGATTCAGCTTCAATACAAACCAAGGAGAGCCACCATGCGCTTGCCACTGATACTCGCGTGCCTGACCGGAACTGTTCTCACTTCAACGGCCATCGAGATGCTGCAAGTGCCTGCTGGCAGCTTCATGATGGGCGAAGAAGGGCTGACCGAACCCATGCACCTCGTGAGCCTGACACATGATTTCGAAATGAGCCGAACCGAGGTCACAGCGGGTGATTTCCTGCCAGTTCTGCAGTGGGCCTATGACCATGGATATGCGACTGTCTCGGGGGATTGGGTCAGAGGATATGGTCGGGATCTCATGCGTCTGAGTGTGGCACCATACACATTCACGGATATCCACTTCGATGCCCAGACCGAACAATTCTACCTGTCCGCAGGGTACGGAACATATGGCGGCTGGGGCCCGGTCGGAGGCTACAATCCGGAAAATCGTCCCACTCACTACCTGACCTGGTTCGGGGCCGCCGCGGCATGTGATTGGCTGAGCATGATGAACGACCTGCCCGCCTTCTACAACGGCAATTGGAACAGCGACGAATTCCACAACCCATATACCGCATTGGGATACAGATTGGCAACTGAAGCGGAGTGGGAGTATGCCGCCAGTTTCCCGGACGATCGCTCATACCCATGGGGCGATGCCTATCCGACATGCGATCTGGCCAACATCCGACCCGGTTATTACTGCGTCGGGTGGGGAGTGGATGTGGGAAGCTACCCGAATGGCCGAAGTGACATTGGCTTTGACGACATGGCCGGAAACGTCTACGAATGGGTGAATGACTGGTTCAGTCCGAATACAAGTGTCCAAGCCCAGGACCCTCTGGGTGCCCCCACGGGAACCCTGAAACAGATTCGCGGTGGCGGCTGGGCTGCCAGCATTGAGTGGCAGCAGATGAATACGGGCTACCGCCGCTCGCTTGAACCAACGGCAACCGCCGGCTCGCCCTGGTTCGCCGGCGGATTCGGGCTGCGCGTGGTACGAACGCTCTTCCCGCAGACCAGCGACATCCAGGACATTCCGTCCAACTTCCGCTTGCTGGATGCCTATCCCAACCCCTTCAACCCGTCGACCGTGATCCGCTTCGAGCTGGATCAGACCGACATGGTGCGCCTGACTCTGCACGATTCGCGGGGGGCGCTGGTCCGCACCCTTGCCGAAGGCCTGCATCCCTCGGGGCAGTCGGAAATCCGCCTGTACGCGGAAGGGCTGGCCTCGGGATTGTACTTCGTCACCCTGAAGGCAGGCAGCACGGACCGCACTCAAAGCCAGAAGATCCTGCTGCTCAAGTAACACGCACCCAGCATCAAAAAGGGGACGCCCGCAGCCGCGGGCGTCCCCTTCGTGTGTCATGCGGTCATGGATCGGCCTGAGCTATCGGCCAAGGTCCAGTACAAGGTCAAGATGATCCAGTTGACCCTTGAACAAGTTGACTCGCAGACTTTCTTCAAGCAGTTCCACTGAACCATGATCGTCCAGCCTGTTCAACCCAACGGATCGAATGCTGCCCAGATCACTGTCATACAGTATCGCGCCACGACCAAAAGGATCATCGGGAACCTTCGCAAGGATGCCCGGGGTGAGTTGCTCGAGACTTCGTACCGGCACGTCCTGCTGGGCATGATGAACCCTCATCGCCATCAGAATCAGGTTCGCGCGTTCTTCCCATTGGATAAACAATCGCCCATGATGGGTCTTGCCGAACACGGGGACATGCGCATCGACGAAATACTTTCCCAGGCGATTGGGTACCAGATGGAGACTGAACAGTGAAAAACCTTCACGCCCGGAAGGTGCATCATCCAGCCCCGGCAGTGAGTTGCTCAACTGGGCATACGGCGTACTGATCTGGTTCAGGATTCGTTCGTACTTCTGGGCCAGAAGCTTCTTCGTTCTGTTCAATCTGAACAGCCGATGGAAGGTCGCCGTCGAGAAATCGTTGAATGGGCCAAGATCGGAACCATCAGGAAACCTGGCGGTCGCATGGGCCGAATCCACAAGAGTCTTCAGCATCGCGAACTGCGATTTCCAGGCCCGCACTTCACCAAGGGAGGTCAGTGGATGCTGTTCCTTCCAGTCGATGAGTTCCCGCTGCTGGCCGGAGTCAAGCACACCCGCGTCGACGGCGTATCTCAGTGTCTCCTCGCACCGTTTGAGCATGATCAGGCCCATGGCATTGTGCGTGACACTCGAAGACCCTTCTTCGAATCTGCGCACATAGGCGTTCATCCGCAGCAGATCCTGCAGTGCCTCCCCGGAATTGTGTTGGGCAACATCCAGCAGGACCTTCAACTCCAGCAGCCGGTACACTCTGTAATACTGAATCCAGTCAGGTTCCGGCACCGATGCATCAGGAGCTGCTGGAGCCTGAAACCGCAAGCAGGCGTTTCCTGCATCCACAAGTGGAAACACCTTGCGGTTGGCCTCAAGGCAGTGGACAACGAAGGCCTCATCCCAGATCTCGCGAATGGAGATCCTGTAGATGCTGTCATTCTGTGCCATGTCGAACATCATGCTGTCAACGGCCTGCGTGTACCAGGTACAGGCGTTGTCGGCATCCGGAATGACCGCCACTTCAGACAACAGTGCACTGTCATCATATTCCTCGCAGTCACCATAAATCACGAACAGCGCAGAAAGTGCTGCCAGCATCACGAATGCCACCACGACGAGCTTTGTTGATTTCCTGAATGCAGCCATGATCGTCCTCCCAGGTTCTGCAGTCTTCCGGTTGACTTTGGGTGATCCGCACAAAAACGATGGAAGCGCGCACTGCACCTCAGGTTCGAAGTGCCCGTGTCCACTGGATGGCATTGGCCGCGATGAGCGGCACGTCACTGTTGCGCTGTTGACTGCTACCCTGCTTCTGCGCCTCGGTACCCACGGGCCTTGACAGGATCCTCTCGCGATTGTGGATTGGCTGTTGCAGTCGTGTGAAGCTTGCTGAAGCTCGGCTATCGGCACGCATCGCCCATCGAGAACACTGCAGGCTCAGCGGGTTCGCGGGAGATTCGGTCCGCGAGCAGCCCGAACAACGTCGGAACAATCCTGTCCCACAGCAACAGCCGCAGATTGTCATGCTGCTGGATGCTCGCCGGATCCCACTCAATCCAGTCAGCACACTCTTCCTGGGCCTGAAAGCCTTCATCCGCTGCGTCTCGCATTGTACGACGCACGTGGCGCCCTGACCGTGAACCTTGGCTCACAAAGGTTCGGCCAGCGGACACACGAACCGGCATTCGACTCCAGCGCCGTCTGTTCCGGCCTGTCCGTCGTGAGCCTGCGGGATCTCCAGCGCTGCCTGCACATCCGCCAGAAGTTCCTGTTACCCAAACAACACGTACTCAGATTGAGAAAGGGGACGCCCGCAGCCGCGGGCGTCCCCTTCGTGTGTCATGCGGTGTCGGCTCACTCGTGCGTGTGGCCCGATTCCTTGCGGCAGCGCCAGGCGGGTGTCACGCCCAGCAGGCCATTCTCTTCGGCCAGCGACCCATCGGCTTCCAGCCAGGCGATGGCCTGGGCACCGTCCAGCAGGCTGCCGTCTTCCAGTGCGAAACCCCAGGGGCCGAAGGACTGATCCAGACGCTGGGCCAGGGTCTGGCGGTCCAGTCCCGCGGGCAGCAGGCCGATCAGCTTGAGGATCAGGTGGGGATGCACCGTGGCCATGGGGCGCCTCAGCTTTCCGAACTGGAATAGAGCTCGGTGACGTCGCGGTCCTGCTTGGGGGAATGGAAGCGGAACTGGTGTTCCTTGAGCTGCGGGTCGATCTCGGTCCTGATGTGCATGAGGTTGCGCCACATCATCTCGCGCACGAAACTGCGCAGCCCGCGGGTCGCCAGCTCGTGTACCTCGGGCGACAGGAAGAGCTTGAGGCGCCGCTCGCCGCTGCTGACCCGGAAACGCCGGATCCAGCGTTCCATTTCCGAGAGCAGGGTCTCGGGGCTGGGCACCAGACCGGTGCCCCGGCAATTGGGGCAGGTCTGGTGAAAGGTGTGGATCAGTGCGGGGCGCACCCGTTCGCGGGTCATTTCCAGCAGGCCGAAGCGCGAGAGCGGGGCAATGTCCCACTGGGCCCGGTCCTTCTTGAGCTCGTTGGCCATTTCCTGGTTCAGGGCCTCGCGGTTCTCGGCCTTCAGCAGGTCAATGAAATCGATCACCACCAGCCCGCCGATGTCGCGCAGCCTCAGCTGACGACAGATCTCCTTCACCGCGGCCAGGTTCACCTTCAGGGCATTGTCTTCCAGGTTGCGGCGCCGGGTGGCGCGCCCCGAATTGACGTCGATCGAGATCATCGCTTCGGTCTGCTCGATGAAGAGGTACCCACCGCCCTTGACCGGCACCCGGTGCTCCAGGCTGCGGGTGATGTCCTCCTCCACCCCGAAGGCGTCAAAGATCGGCCGCTTTTCCTTGTAGAGCTGCAGCGCGGGCAGCAGGGCCGGTTGCACATCCTTGATGTAGGCGTGCGTCTCGCGGTAGAGATCCTTGTTGTCCACCACCACGCGTTTCACGTCGCGCGTGAAGAGGTCGCGCATGATGCCCGAGACCATGCCCACGTCCTTGTGCACCAGCGCCACGGGCTCGGTGGAGTGCAGCTTGTCTTCGAGCTCCTGCCAGCGCTTGAGCAGATCGGCCAGATCCTGTTCCAGATCCTCGCGGCTGCGGTCCTCGGCCACGGTGCGGATGATCAGCCCGATGTGTTCGGGCCGGATCGCATGGGTGATTTCCTTCAGCCGCTGGCGCTCGCGGCGGTTGGCGATGCGGCGGCTCACACCCACGACCCGGTCGTTGGGAATGAGAACCATGAAACGCCCCGGCAGGGACAATTGGGTGGTGAGACGCGCACCCTTGTTGGCGATGGGTTCCTTGATCAGCTGCACGGCCAGGGGCATGCCGGCGACCAGACCCGGGTTCTCGCTGCTGCGCCGGGTGTGCGGACCGCCCTCGATGGGCTTGCCACGCCGCCAGGCCAGCGCGTTCTCGCGCACATCCGACCAGGGCAGGAAGCCGTCGGAGTCCTGGCCGATCTGGACGAAGGCCGCCTGCATCGCAGGCACGGTCTTGGCCACACGACCGATGATGATGTCGCCCAGAATGCGGTCCTTCTCGGGGCGCTCCACGAAGAGTTCGACCAGTCGCCCCTCTTCAAGAATGGCGACGCGGGTCTCCCGCGAGGTGGCGTTGATGACGATTTCCCGTTCGATCATGCTGTGTCACGGCGTTGGAGCCGTCGGGTCCTTCCTGCCCAGATCCTCGAATTCGCCGGGCTCGGGCCGGGAATCCTGCGGGGGCGGCGAGAATGTATTGAGCAGGCCGGTCTGCTGCAGCAGGCGAATCACCAACAGGACCAGGATCACGGGAACCAGCAGGCGAACGAGGGCGGCAATCACGGGACCTAGACTCCGGGGTTGTAGTACATGGTGCCCACCACGGGCTGCTCGAGCCGGCGGATCAGGCCACGCCGGTGCTCGGGGCTGTTGACGAAATCGATCTCGTTGCTGTTCACGATCAGCAGCGGCGAGCGTTTGTAGTTGAGGAAATACTGGTTGTAGGCTTCGTTGAGCTGCTTGATGTACTGGCGGTCCATGTTGCGCTCGTAACTGCGGTTGCGCACGCGGATGTGCTGCATCAGCCGGTCCACGCCCGCCTGCAGGTACACCACCAGATCCGGGGTGGGCACTTCGCGCTCGAGGGAGCTGGCCACCTTGTCGTACAGGGCCAGTTCCCTGTCGTCCAGGTTGAGGCTGGCGAAGATGCGGTCCTTGTCGAAGAGATAGTCACTCACCAGCACGCTCTCGAAGAGGGTCATCTGGGTGGCGCGGATCATCTGGTTGTAGCGCGCGAACAGAAAGGTCAGCTGCACCTGAAAGGCCCAGTGGCGCGGATCCTGGTAGAAGTCCTCGAGAAAGGGATTCTTGTGGGGCTCCTCCAGCACCAGCTGGCCTTTCCATTCTTCCGCCAGGAAGGTGGAGAGGCTGGTCTTGCCGGCGCCGATGACACCTTCTATGGCGATGGAACGAAGGGTGCTGGGTACCATGGCTCCTTCCTGGTCAGTTTGTTCGCCACCTGCGAGCGCACCGGCTCGTCCTGCAGGTGTTGCGCCAGCTGCCCGCCCGTGCGCTGGTCCGGCAGCCCGGGGTCCAGTTCCTGCAGGGGCTGCAGCACGAAGGCCCGTTCGCTCATCCTGGGATGAGGGATTTCCAGACCGGCCTGCTCGAGCTGCAGCAAGTGGCCTTCGTCGTTGGCCAGCAGCAGCAGGTCAAGATCCAGGGGGCGTGGCCCCCAGCGTTCGCCGGACACCCGGCCCGCCTCGCGCTCCAGCTCCTTGAGTCGGACAAGCAGCTCTCCCGGCGCTCGGGACGTCTGCAAGCGGGCCACGCTGTTCAGATGGTCGGGCTGCTCGCCCGGACCAATGGCCGCCGTGCGCCAGAGCGAGGCCAGGCCCGTGATCCGGTCGCCTTCCCGCTCCAGGGTTTCCAGGGCGCGGATGAAGGCCCGTTCCGGATCACCCAGATTGCCGCCCAGCCCCAGCCAGGCGATCACGGTGCCGTCTTCCCGGTCAGCAGGCGCGGGCTGACCCGGCAGATTTCCACTTCCACGAAACCGAAGAAATCGGGAATCGGCGGCTGGGGCTTCTGCACGCACAGCCGCAGAGCGTCCACCTCGGGGTGCGCGGCGAAGATCGCGTCGGCCAGCCCCTCCACCAGACGTTCCAGCAGGCTGAAACGATGGGCGGTAACCCACTCCATCACCAGCCGGTGCAGCTCGAAGTAGTTGAGCGTGTCACCCAGCTGGTCGCTGTGACCGGCGGTCGAGAGGTCCAGCCAGGCATCCAGGGACAACAGAAAACGCTGCCCAAGACTGTTCTCCTCGCGACGATGCCCGTGGTAGGCGTAGAACTGGATTTCGCGCAGCCCCACCCGGTCGCTCGTGCGCCGGATCTGCTGGAACAACTGACCTTGCATGCCAAAGTCCTGCTTTGGGTGGACGACCGCGCAATGTAGGATTGCCAGCCCATTCAGCTGCGGAAAATGATGCTTTCACGCGAGAACAGGTGCACGGCCACGCCAATCGCGATCACCGCATACACTGCGTTGGCCAGGAAGACCAGACCCATGGTGGGCAGCATGGCCCAGTTCTGCACCAGCACCTGCTTGAGCATCAGGGTCACATTGTACACGGGCACCAGAGCCGTGGCCCAGTTCAGTTCAAGTCCGGGGATCATCGACATCATCGAGGGAAAGATCACCAGCATCATCATGGGCGCCACATAGCTCTGGGCTTCCTTCATGCTGCGCGCGTAGAGGCTGACCATCAGCATCAGGGCGGCAAAGAACAGGGTGAAGGGCAGCAGGAAAAGCAGGGCCACCAGCGCCGCGAAGGGGCTGAGGCTGAACGAGGCCTGCCCGATCAGATCGATGCGCGAATTGAGATACATCAGAAAACCCAGCTGGCTGCCCAGGGTCACCACCGCACTGCCCATGCCCAGGGCCGAGATCGCGGTGAACTTGCCCAGGACCAGATCGACCCTCGAGACCGGATTGACCAGCAGGGTCTCGATGGTGTGACGCTCCTTCTCGCCGGCGGTCAGCTCCATGGCCGGATAGGCCAGGCTCTGCACCACCAGCACCAGGATCAGGTAGGGCAGGAAACGCGCGATCATCTCGGACTTGCGCCGCTCCTCGGTGGCCACATCGTACTGACGGATCACCCAGGGCTCCAGCGCCCGTTCGCTGATGCCTTCTTCGGCCAGCCAACCGCTGAGCTGCCCGCTGCGCAGGTGTTCCAGTCCGGCCACCAGTTCGCGGGCGGCGAGCTGGGCTTCATCCTTGGTGCTGTTGTAGTACAGGTGCACAGCGGGCGCGTCCTGCGCCCCGGACTGGCGCAACTCCACGAAGGCAGTGGCCAGGCTGCTGTCGCATTCCAGCACAAGGGTGGCCAGGCCCCGCGCGATCAGGCTGTCGGCGGGCAGGGCCGGGTCCGGGTCGGGCGTTTGCTCGAGCCGGGGAGTCTGTTCCAGCAGGCTGGCCACACCGGGGGCGGACTCGAGCTGGCGCACCACGAGGGGAATGGTTTCGGTCTGCAGCTTGTTGATCTGGTTGCGGGCCACCAGCACCATCCCGCCGATCAGCAGGGGCATGGCGAGCACGGGTACCAGAATCGTGGAAATCAGAGTGCGGCGGTCACGCAGCAGTTCCAGGATTTCCTTGGCCGCCACCAGACGGATTGTCGGAAAGTGCATCACTCAGGTCCTTGTCGAATGTGCGGGGTCGGAAGTGTTCCATCCAGCTCAGGTGGGCACCCTCGAAGGCTGCCAGGGTGCGCCCCAGGCGCGGCGACCGGCTCTGCTCGCCCAGTTGGCGCGGGTCCTGCACGAACAGCTCCACCACGTGTTCCATGCTGATGTCGGTCAGCGGACGGCCGGGCAGCAGGCTCTCGTGGCCTTCCACGTCTCCGCGTACCAGCAGGCCACTGGTCTCAAGCGACTGCAGCACGGGGCGCAGTTCATTCAGCGGTATCGCCAGACTCTGGGCCAGCCTTTCGGTCCCGATGCGCCTGCTCTCCCTGAAGGCGCAGGCCACCTCGTTCATGCAGGCCAGCCCGATCAGGTAGTAGGGAATGCGCCCCTTGGCATGGTAGTCGCGCATGCGCAGCAGGGCGTGGCGGTTCTGGATCACGTAGGTCATCTCGGCGCCCACCAGGGTGATCACCCAGGAGACATAGATCCAGATCATCAGCAGCGGCAGTGCCGCCAGCGAGCCATAGACCAGGTTGTAGTTGCCGGCGCGCAGCGTGTACAATGCGAAGCCGTACTTGGCGAACTCCCAGGAAATGGCGGCGAAGATCGCTCCGCCCGCGGCGGGCAGTGCCCGGACCGTGGTGTTGGGCAGCCCCCAGTAGAGAAACCAGAAGCCCAGGCTCTGCACCATGATCGGCACCAGTCGCCCACTGGAATGCCGCATCCAGTCGGGCAGCACGTCCACCAGGGCGATCACGCTGGCCTGCCCCGAGAGGAAGATCGCCAGGCCGGCCAGAATCGGCAGCAGGGTCATCAACAACCAGTAGCGGCTGACCCGCTGCAGGATGCCGCGATTGCGCGAGACACGCCAGATGCCGTTGAAATCCTTCTCGATGGTCGTGACCAGTGAGTATACACCCATGGCCAGGAACAGCGTGCCGAAGAGACCCAGGGTGCCCAGATCCAGATTGTCGAAGATGCCGGCCAGTACGCGTGTGACACTTTCGGAGCCTGCGGGCGAGAGGAACTGGTTCAGCAGCGGCAGCAACTGCTGCTCGAGCCAGTCAAAGCCTCCCACCAGTTTGAACAGCACCACCACCAGCCCCAGCAGCGGAATCAGCGAGAGCAGGGTGGCATAGGCCAGCGCGCTGGCGCGCACCAGCCCGCCCGTGCGGAAGAAGTTGGTCAGGCTGCCCGCGATGAGCTTGATGGTTTCCAGGCCCACTTCCCAGGGCCGGCGGGAAATGTCCAGCAGCAGGTCGCCGCCGGCAGCCACGTCCACTTTCCAGTCGGCCATGCGTTTCATTCTTCCCCCACCACCGAGAGGAAGATGCCGTTCAGATCACGGGAGCCGTGGCGGTCCATGATCTCGTCCAACGGCCCCTGCTCCACCGTGCGCCCGCGGTGCACGAAGGCCAGGTCGGCACACAGCGCTGCCGCCTCGGAGAGGATGTGGGTGGAAAAGAGCACGGTGCAGCCCTTCTGGGCGCTGTGGCGGATGAACTCGACCACCGAGCGGCTGCTGAGCACGTCCAGCCCGCTGGTGGGCTCGTCCAGCACCACCACCTGGGGATCGTGGATCACGGCCCGCGCGATCGAGCACTTCTGCTTCTGCCCCGTGCTGAACTTGCCCACGCGGCGGTCCAGGAAGGAGTCCATGTCCAGCAGAGTGCTCAGTTCGCCGATGCGCTCGTCGATGCGGGTGTCACTCATGCCCTGCAGGCGGCCGAAGAAGCGCAAGGTCTCGCGGGCGGTCAGGCGGGCGTAGAGCTGGGTGTCGCCGGTGAGAAAGCCCAGACGTGCGCGCACCTGCTCGGGGTGCTGACTGGCGTCCACACCGTCCACGCGCACCATGCCGGCGTCGGCCCGCAGCAGGGTGGCGATCACACGCAAGGTGGTGGTCTTGCCCGCGCCGTTGGGGCCCAGCAGTCCGAACACACGGCCCGGATGGGCCTGCAGGCTCACCGAGCTGACCGCTTCCACGCGCTGGCGTCCGCTGCCGAAGGCTTTCTGAAGTCCGTCCAGCTCGATCATCGCTCAACGCCCCCTTTCCAGGAAACTGTTGTTCTTCAGCCGGCGGGTCCAGTTGGGATCGAAGTACTCGCCGGCAAGCGTCGAATGGACCAGCTGGTACTCCCCATAACCGACGTCGTCGACGAAAATGAAGACCACCCCCCCCTGCATGTCCGGGTAGTACCAGATCTCGAAGGGTGCCAGCCGCCCCAGGGCCGCTTCCGATTCTCCGGGTGCCGGATCGCTGAAGGGATCGGCGGAGAAATTGCGCAGCAGATCCGAAGCGTCCACGCCCATTGAAAGCAGGCGCTCGAAGCGGATGCCCGCCTGATTGGTATCGATTTCGCGGGGTACCCCCTGGCGCACCAGCACCCGGCCGCGGTCGGTCTTCCAGCCGGGTGCACGGCTGCTGGTCCAGCGTGTGTCGGCCAGCGCCAGACGCTCGCGGAACTGGATCAGGGCCTCGTTTTGGCGCGTGCGCGGGTCCGAATCACGCCGATCCCAGAATTCCTTGAGGAAGGTCC
Source organism: Candidatus Delongbacteria bacterium (assembly GCA_020634015.1). Taxonomy (NCBI): domain Bacteria; phylum Candidatus Delongiibacteriota; species Candidatus Delongbacteria bacterium. The sequence continues at coordinate 265,202 of JACKCN010000001.1, forward strand.
GGCGTTCCACCAGGTCCGAATTCTCCCATTCGATCTGTTCGCGCGCGTCGGCCAGCAGGCTGCTGCGCTCCCAGAATTCCAGCAGTTCTCCCACCGGCATGTTCTCGAATTCGTTCTCCGTGATCCGTCCGGGCAGAGGTGCGGCGTCGGGATTGAGCATCCAGAAGGACTTGCGCGTTGCGGCCAGCACGGCTCCCCCGGGGGATTCCAGGCGGGCCTCCAGCAGCCAGGCTCCCGAGGGCAGATCGGACACTGGCACCGCGATCGGGCGCAACTGGCTGCCCGTGGGCAGGTTGGCCTCGTGTTCCAGCTCGCGCACCATGAACTGGTTCTCGTCCAGCAGGCGCAGGCTGTAGACGGTGCCGTCCCCGGGCAGATCATACAATTCGATCAGACCGTGAACCACCGAGAGACGTGCGTCATACAGCAGGTCGGCGTAGGGCACGCAGCGCCAGCCACGATGCAGGAATGGCCCGTCGTCCGCGGGTTCGGGCGGGATCACCGACAACCGCATGCCCGACAACATCGGCGGACGTGGCACTCCGGCAACGCGCGCGGAATCCTGGCCGGCACCATCGGCCACCGGTTCCGGCACGGTGATCCGCCGGTCGCGCGTGGCCTTGCCACCGCCTTGGTTCTCCAGTTCCACCCGGATGCGCAAGGCTCCGCCGCTCACGGGCAGCCGCACCAGCAGTGGCAGCTTCTGGCCCGCCAGCAGCGTGCCGGGATCGCAGGCATCATCGAGCACGATGGTCGTGTCGGCGACCGTGTCCAGCTGACGCTGGAGGTAGACCCGCAACATGCTGCGCGCGAACAGGCCCTGCTCATCGGAGTTCCAGTCGAGGGACGCGCGATCGACCAGCAGCATCACATCCAGCACCCAACCGGATTCGGCTGAGGCATCGGCCCGGAACAGGCTGGCGTCCACGCTCAGCGCGGGCGTGTTGCCAATGGCCATGGCCCTTGCGCCGAACCAGAGCAGCAGGACCAGACACGATGCGGACATACGGCTCACGCCAGGGCCACCTTCTCGGCTTCTGAGAACTGCACCGACACCAGCGAACTCACGCCCGGCTCGGCCATGGTCACACCATAGAGCGACTGGCCGTACCCCATGGTCTTCTTGTTGTGCGTGATGATGATGAACTGGGTCATCTCGCTGAATTCCTGGATGATGTTGTTGAAGCGCCCGATGTTCATGTCGTCCAGGGGCGCGTCCACTTCGTCGAGGATGCAGAAGGGGCTGGGCTTGACCATGTAGATCGCGAAGAGCAGCGCGATGGCGGTCAGCGTCTTCTCGCCGCCGCTCATCAGGGTCAGGGCCTGGATCCGCTTGCCCGACGGGGTGGCGCTGATGTTGATCTTCGCCTCCAGCGGGTCGCTGCCGTCCATCTCGATGGTGGCCATGCCCGTCTTGAACAGCTTCTTGAACAGGTAGTCGAAGTTCGTCTGGATCTTGCTGAAGGCTGCCATGAACAGCTCTGTGGCCACGCGGTTGATGCGTGTGATGGTCTCCTTGAGCATGGCTTCCGCCTCGAGCAGGTCGGTGAGCTGCTTCTGCAGGAAATCGAGCCGTCGCTTTTCCGTGTCGTATTCTTCAATGGCCAGCAGATTCACCGGCCCCAGCCGACGGATCTGCTCACGCAGCTCTTCGACCTCGCGCTTGATCGCCGCCGTGTCCAGGTCCAGCAGGGCCGCCAGTTCCTGGGGGTCGGTCACCACGGCCAGCTCGGTCTGGTGATCGCTTTTCGCCCGCTCGACCAGTGATTCCAGCCGGATCTGGATTTCCGACAGTTCCAGCTGGGCCGAGTGCAGGCGCGTGGTCAGCTCGTCCTTGCTGCGGTGCAACTGGTCCTGCTCGCGGTGCTTTTCCTTCTGGCGCTCCTTCAGCTCCAGCAGACCTCCGCGCAGGCGGTCCAGCTCCTGCTGCTCGCGAGTGCGCGCCTCCTCCAGCATCACGAGGGTCGATTCCCGGGTCTCGCTCTCGGCTTTCAGGCGGGCCAGTTCCTGCTGGTGCTGGCTGCGTTCGGCCGCCATGCGCTCCAGTGTCTCACGCCCTTCGCGCAGGAACTGGACCAGGTTTTCCTCTTCGCGCTGCAGGTTCTCGATGCGCATCCGGTGCTCGGTGGCCTGCAGGCGTGCCGACCCCGCCCGTTCGACCAGCTCGCGGTTCTCGGCTTCCAGTTTCTCCAGCAGACGGAACAGTCCGGCGGCTTCGTCCTCGTTCGAGGACTTCTCGATCTGCAGGTCCTCGATCTGGGCCTTCAGGCTGCGTTCACGCTCTTCCTCGGAGCCGCAACGGCGTACCAGTTCTTCTCGGTTGCGGCGGGCGCTTTCCACATCCTTGCTGAAATTCTGCTCGGCAAAGTCCAGCTGCGCGTTGCGGGTTTCCAGGTCACGCAGGGTCTTGCGCAACTCATCCAGCCCCTGCTCCTGCTCCCGCACCTGGGCACGCACGCCCTCGAGTACGGTGCGCTGCTGCTCGATGGCGTTGGCGCTGATCTGCAGCTCGCCCTCCTGGTCCGTGATCTCACTGGCCAGGGAATCCAGCTGATAGCGCAGGCCCAGATGGCTCTGATCCTGCTCGGGGCGCAGGCCGCGATGCCAGGTGGCCGGAGGCCTGAACCAGGTGCCCGCGGGCGTCACACAGAAACTGCCGGCGGGCAGGTTGATCTCCTGCAGCCCCTCGAGCGACTCCGTCAGCCAGCAGTTGGCCAATACCAGCTCCAGCAGGGGACGCACCGCATCCGTGCAGCGCACTCCCTCGGCCAGTGGCTCAAGACCCGGGGCCGGGGCCGCCTTGCGCGTGACGGAAGGAAGTCCCTCGAGGATCACGAAGGTGCAGTCGCCCTTGCCGCTGGCCTCGAGCCAAGCGGCCGCCCGTTCGAGGGCCGCGCGGTCCCGGACCACGATCCACGAGGCGGCGTCGCCCATTCCGGCTTCCAGGGCGCGGATCCGGTCCTTCTCGCTGTGCACCAGATTGCCCAGGGTGTCCAGCACGCCCTCCAGTTTCTGCTGCAACACGGCGCGCGCACCGCCGGGCACGCCTTCGAAGCGCTGCAGAATGCCCTCGAGGAACTGGCGGCGGCTGGTGGCCCCGCGCAGCTCGTTGCGGCGGCTCTCGAATTCCTTTTCCTTGTCACGCAGCACACGCTCCGCGGAGGCCAGTTCCACGCGACACTCTTCCAGAGTGGCTTCCTGGGCGATGCGAGCGGCCTGTGTCTCCCCCAGTTCCTCGCCCAGGCTGGCGCTCTTCTCGCGGCGCAGGCTGGAATCGAGGCGCGCCAGGCGCTCTTCCTCGTCCAGGTCGGCAATGCGCTGGTGCAGGCTGTCCACGTTGGCCGAGACACGCGCCAGGTCCGACTGGTGACGCGAGAGACGTTCGATGCGCTGCACGATCGAGGAGCGGGCGGTGTCGGCCTGGCGACGGATCTCGCCCAGGCGGGTGCTGCTGGCGCGTGCCGCGTCTTCCGCCTCGCGCTGCATGCCGGTCAGGTCCCCGCCGGCGGCCTCGGTCTCCTGAAGACGCGCACGCGTGCTCTCCAGAGTGGCGCTGCTCTCGCCCAGACGCTCTTCCAGGCGTGTGCTCTCGGTGCTCAGCCGCAGGCAGGCCTGGTCCAGGGCGCGTGTGCGTTCGCTGGACACCAGTTGTTCGCGTTCGCCCGTGCGCAGACGGCTCATGGTATCCTTGAGCCGCTCTTCGGCCTGGTCGCGCTCGGTCTCGGCGCCCAGCACCTGATTGTCCAGTTCCGTGTCGCGGCTGCCGGCTTCGGCCAGCCCCAGCTCGATCCGCTGGAGCTCCAGACGCAATTCGCCCACCGCCTGCTCCAGTGGATCACGGCGCAGCATCAGCTGGTTGAACTCGGCCAGCGCCTGACGCAGTTCCAGCTCGGTCAGCCGTGTGTCCCATTCGCGGTAGCGCTCGGTGCGCCTCACCTGACGCTTGAGCGTGCTCACCTGGCGTTCGCCCTCGCTGACGATGTCTTCCAGGCGCAGCATGTCGGTGCGGGTTTCCTCGAGCTTGCGCAGGGCGGCACGACGACGGTGCTTGTACTTGGTGATGCCCGCGGCTTCCTCGAAGAGGTAGCGGCGCTCATCGGGTTTTTCCGAGAGCAGCTCCTCCACCATCTTGAGCTCGATCACGCTGTAGGAGTTGGGGCCCATGCCCGTGTCCATGAACAGGTCGGTGATGTCCTTGAGCCGGCAGGGCACACGGTTGATCAGGTATTCGGATTCGCCCGAGCGGTAGAGCCGTCGGGTGAGCGTGATCTCGTTGTACTCCATCGGCAGGATGTTGCGGCTGTTCTCGATGGTCAGGCTGACCTCGGCCATGCCCATGGCCTTGCGGTTGCGTGATCCATTGAAGATCACGTTCTCCATCTTGTCGGAGCGCAGCGTGCTGCTCTTCTGCTCCCCCAGCACCCAGCGGATCGAATCGAGGATGTTGGTCTTGCCGCAGCCGTTGGGCCCCACCACGCAGGTGACGCCGTTGTTGAAATCGACGATGGTCTTCTGGGCGAAACTCTTGAATCCCAGCAGTTCCAGGCGGGACAGATACATATGAGAACCTCTACGTGAATGTCGTCAGGTCGGCTGGCCCGAAGGCCAGACTGCCCGGTGCCGCCAATGGCGGCCGGGGCCGGATCGCACCCTCAGGGACGCGGCTTCCAGAGGAGTGCGTCACCCCGGTTTGAAAACCCCGGAGATACCGGGGCTTGGGTTGGGCGGAAGGACCGGGCAAAAGTAGTGTTTGGAGGGCTGGGAACCTGCGCCGGAGCTGTGGGTGCCCTCAATCCGGGCCTCGATCAGCGTGCGGGTGACTGTTCCCTCAGCCGCGCGTTCCGCCGCGGGTGTCGGTGCGCTCGGAAGGATCTTCGCTGGCCGCGGCGTCGTTCGTGGACTCCCGGCCGTCTTCCTCGTCCCCCCCGGTGGCCTTGCCCAGGGAGTCGTCCTGCGCTCCGTCGCTGACCGGCTCCTGCGGACGAGGCTCGCGCAGCACCAGCACGCAGACCAGCACGGACAACTCGTACAGCAGCCAGAGCGGAACGGCCATCACCAGCTGGCTGACCGGATCGGGCGGAGTGAGAATCGCGGAGATGACCAGAATCACCACGATGGCATGGCGACGATACTGGCGCAGGGTATGCTGGGTGACCAGCCCCATGCGCGCCAGAATCCAGATCACCAGCGGCAGTTCGAAGATGATTCCAAAGGCCAGCAGCATCTGGGTGACAAAGCCGATGTAGGCCGAGAGCGACCACTGGTTGCTGACCTCGGCGGTCGCGAACTGCAGAAAGAAGCCCGTGGTGTAGGCCAGAATCTGGAAGCCGAAGAGCACGCCCGTGAGGAACAGCAGGGTTGCCACGCTGATGAAGGGCAGGGCGGCTCGGCGCTCATTCTCGTGAAGGCCCGGGGAGATGAAGCGCCAGAGATGCCAGAAGTTGAGCGGGCTGCTGACGATCAAGCCCGCGAAGAGGGCCAGCTTGAGCTGCACCACGAAGCCTTCGGTGGGGCGCAGCAGCACCAGCGATCCTGCCCCGCTGCCGATGGTGGCGGCCGCCTTGACGAAGGGCGAGAGCAGGAGATCACGCAGGCTGTCGGACAGTGCGTAACAGGCCACCATGGCCACGACGGTGGTGATGGAAATGTGGAACAGGGTGGTGCGCAGCTCGTCCAGGTGATCCCAGAAGGTCAGGGCCGGGCCCTCCGGGTCGGCGCTCATGCCGTGACCGATGTTCCAACGAGGCTTTCGAGCAGCAGGCGACCGTCTCCGTTGCCCAGCACGGTTTCCGCGTTGCGCTCGGGATGGGGCATCAGGCCCGCCACGTTGCCTTCGCGGTTGCAGACTCCGGCAATGTTGTTGCGGCTGCCGTTGGGATTGGCTTCCGGACTCACCTGCCCCTGCTCGTCGCAGTAGCGGAACAGGACCTGGCCGTTGCGTTCGAGCTCGGCCAGAGTGGCGTCATCGGCATGATAGCGGCCACCGTGATGCGCGATGGGCATGCGCAGGCGCTGGGCCGGATGACAGGCGCGCGTGAAGGGACTGTCGGTGCGTTCCACGCGCAGGTGCACGTCGCGGCAGAGGAAACGCAGTCCGTCGTTGGTGAGCAATGCGCCGGGCAGCAGACCTGCCTCGGTCAGAATCTGGAAACCATTGCAGATGCCCAGCACCAGTCCACCCGCATGGGCGTGTCGGATCACGTCCTGCATGATCGGGCTGAAACGCGCGATGGCCCCGGTACGCAGATAGTCACCGTAGGAGAACCCACCGGGCACCACCACCAGCTCACAGTCGCCGATGCTGGTTTCCTTGTGCCACAGCAATCGGCAGGGCTGGCCCAGCACCTCGCGGAAGACCCACTGGGTATCGGCGTCGCAGTTGGAGCCCGGAAAGACGACAATGCCCACTTTCATCGGCCATTGCCCTCGAGCACGGTTTCTGTGCCGTCGGCCGCGACGCGGACCAGGCTCAGCGAGTATGTTTCGGTATTGGGATTCACCAGCAGGCGCTCGCAGACCTTGCGCAGTTCCTCATGGAGACTGGCCGGTTCGGAGTCTTCGGGGTAGCTCAGTTCGATGTACTTGCCCATCCGGCAATTGTCGGGATGGCGGAACCCCAGACTGTCCATGGCATGGGCCACCGTGACGCCCTGGGGATCAAGGATGCCGCTCTTCAGTGTGACACGGATACGGGCCTGCAGCATGAGAGTATTCCTTTGAGGGTCAGAAGGAGGAATTGTCGGGCATGTCTTCCTCGTCGGGCGCACTGTGACGCAGCAGGTTGAGAAAGTGGCGACCGACACAATAGAGCACGTAGCTGAGCACGATCGGGAAGAGCACCTTGGCCTGGAACAGCAGGATACTGGCCAGAGTGCCCAGCAGCATCAGCAGCAGCACCTTGTTGCGTCCACTCTCCCTGAAGGTGAGGCGGGGCATGGGATCCACGGGAACCCGGCTGACCATCAGCAGGCTGCAGAGCAGGACCAGCGGCAGCACGAAGGGACGCAGCACCAGCTCGCCCCAATGGGCCTGGTTGAAGAGAATGAAGGTGGCGATGAGACCGGCGCCCACCGGAATGGGCATGCCACTGAACATGGGCTTGCTGCTGCTCTCGGTGCTTTCCATGTTGAAGCGCGCCAGGCGGAAGGAGCCGAAGATCAGCGGCAGGCTGGCCACCAGAATGCCCAGCAGCCCCCAGAAGCGCCCCTGCTCGAACCAGCCCTGGAAGTAGGCGTGGTAGATCAGGATGCTGGGTGCGAGCCCGAACGAGACCACGTCGGCCAGGCTGTCCAGTTCCATGCCGAAGTGGCTCTGGCGGTTCATCTTGCGCGCCAGTTTGCCGTCGAGGGCATCGAAGATCGCCGCGATGATGATGAACCAGGCGGCCTGGGTCAGCCCGAAGGACTCGCCGCCACTGCTGCGCACGACGGCCACCACGGAGGCGAAGCCGAAGAAGATGTTGCAGAAGGTGATCAGGTTGGGAAGGCTGAGAGGAACGCTCATGGAAGTTCTCCGATCTGGGTGTTGCCGGCCAGGACGCGGTCACCCAGGTTGACCTGGATGCGGGCGTCGGCGGGCAGGAAGTGATCCATGCGCGAACCCAGCTTGATCATGCCGTAGCGTTCGCCGCGTGCCAGGCTCTGGCCCGGCTGGACCCAACCGACGATGCGGCGGGCCAGAAATCCTGCAATCTGGGTCTGGGCGATCCGGCGGGGCATGCCGCGGGAGTCCAGGACATCCAGCACCAGGGTGGAAGCCTCGTTCAGTTCCGAGGACTTCTCGTTGAATGCCATCAGGTAGGCACCGGGGCGGTACTCCACCCGCACCACCGTGCCGGCCAGCGAGGCCCGGTTCACATGCACGTTCAACGGGCTCATGAACACACTCACCTGCACCGCGGGACCCTCGAACCAGGCACAGCTCTCGAGCTGGCGGATCTGGATCACCCGTCCGTCCGCTCCCGAGAGAACCGCCCCCGGAGCCGCATCGCTGTGGCGTTCGGGATCACGGAAGAACCAGGCGAGAAACAGCCCAAGGAACGCGAACAGCAGGGTCGGCAGCCAGAACCAGTTGCCCACCGAGACCACTCCCCAACCACTGACGAGCGCCAGCAGCAGGAATGTGGCCACGGGAGTCCGGCCTTGGGGATGCAGTGTCACGCTGGCACCCCCGCAACGGGTCCGGAACCCCGGCGTTCGGTGGCAGGCGCTGTGGTCTTGGTCACTCCGTGTCCTGTCGTCTGGTTCATGCTGATTCCGCCCGGGGCCGGAAGACCATGACCGTTGCATGCCCGCGCCATGCGCTCAGGCAATCACGCGTTCCTGGAGACTGCGATAGGTCTCCTCGAAGATCGCGGTGCCCTGTTTCTGGCTGTCGAAGTCCAGCTTCTTGCGGGTCTTGCGATCCCAGATGCGGCAGGTGTCGGGGCTGATCTCGTCGCCGATGATCAGACTGCTGCCGCTCTTGCCGAATTCGAGCCTCAGCTCGACCAGCAGCAGACCACGTCGGTCGAAGAAACTGCGCAGGATCGCATTGGCTTTGCTGGCGATGCGGTGCATGGTGCGCATTTCTTCGACGGTGGCCAGTTTGAAGGCCAGGCAGTGGCTGTCGTTGACCATCACCATCTGGCCCTGGGCGTGCTTGCGATAGAATTCGATCACCGGATAGTCCAGCACGGTTCCCTCGGCGACTTCGAAACGCTCGCAGAGATCGGCGGCCGCCACATTGCGCACGTGCACCACCAGCGGCACCATCTCCAGCCGGCGCACCAGCAGGCTGTTGGGCCCCTTGGCCTCTTCGAAGTGAGTGGGAATGTTGTAGCCACTGAGATAGCTGAACAGCTTGAGGCAGATCGAGGCGCAGATCTCGCCCTTGCCCTCGAAGGAGGCCTTGCGTCGGCCGGTGGGAGTCTGCACCGTGTCGGTGAATTCCATGGAGCAGAATTTCTCGTCCGCGACGGTGGAGAGCTTCTTGGTGGCTCCCTCGGCGATGATCTGTGGCTTGGCCACGGCCCCTCCTTCAACTCCAGTGGAATCCGGGCCGTGGGCCGGCGCGCGGTGCGGAACGGCAGCCCCCGGTCCGGGGCCGCAGAAAGTATGAATCGACCGAAGCAAAGTCAACGTGGCTGGAAAACCAGAACCCACGCCCATTAATCAAACTTCATTTCTTGTCGTCATTGCGGAGCAAGATCGCAGATTGGCCGCCCGAGCGCTGGCCCGATGGCTGGCTTCAGCCGTCGCGCCCCTGACTTCCGGCTTCAGCCGAGAGCGCGATCGTGAGCACCTGTCCGCCCCGGAAGACCTCCAGCACGATCCGATCGCCCACCTTGATGTCCTCCTCCACCAGGATCTGGCGGGCGCGGCTGACGTTGTCCACCAGCTTGCCGTTGATCCGCAGGATCACATCGTCCTTGCGCAGTCCGGCCTGGGCCGCGGGGCTCTCCTGAATCAGCGAAACGACCCGCACTCCGGCACTTCCCGGGAATCCCAGGCGCCGCAGGTCGGCGGGCGTGAGGTCCATGATGTTGATCCCGGTCCAGACATCGCGGTTGACGAAACCCTGAGTGAGCAGGTCGTTCACGATCGAGACGATCCGGTTCACGGGAATCGCGAATCCCAGTCCGACACTGCCTCCGTTCTCGGAGTAGATCATCGTGTTCACGGCGATCACTTCGCCGCGCACATTGACCAGCGGCCCTCCCGAGTTGCCCGGGTTGATCGCCGCATCGGTCTGGATCATGTCCTTGTAGATCCGGTTGTTGTCATTCAGACCGAAGTTGCGCCCCTTGGCGCTGACCACACCCACCGTCACGCTGGGCCGGCTGTCGGCGAACAGCCCGTAGGGATTGCCCAGGGCGATGACCCATTCCCCGATGATCAGGCTGTCGGAGTTGCCGAGCGCCACCGTGGGATAATCGCTGCCCTTCATGCGCAGCACGGCCAGGTCGGAGAGGTGATCGCTGACCAGGAGCTCGGCCTGCTCGGCCCGTCCGTCGGGCAGTGTCACCAGTATCTGGGTGGCGTGTTCCACCACGTGTTCGTTGGTGACCACGATGCCGTCGGAGGTGAGAATGAACCCCGTGCCCATGTTCTCCACCGGACGTTCCACCACCCGGTCGGGGAAGAACAGTCTGAGAAAGGGATCGGAATAGGGACTGCGCTCCACGCGCCGCTGGACCTGGGTCACGTTGATGCCCACCACGGCCGGCTCGACGCGAGCCACCGCCGCCGTGATCAGGCTGCCCGTGACACGCGAACTGCCCAGAGACAGGCTGTCAGCCACGACCACCACGGGATCTCCGGCACCCGGCCCACGCACGGGAAAGAGATCGGGCAGCAGGGCTCGCAGCAGCCACAGACCCAGGGCGATGCCAAGGGCAATCCAGATGCCTTCGAGGAAGCGGGTGAAGAACTTCATGGTCTCCGGGTGGAAAACGGGACGACTCCGGTTCGCTGCTCGGTGTCGCTCAGGCCTTGGGGACCGACTCCCAGTCCTTGAGGAACTGCTCGATGCCCTTGTCCGTCAACGGGTGACGCGCCAGCTGCTGGATCACCTTGAAGGGAATGGTGGAAATGTCGGCGCCCAGGCGGGCCGACTCGAGCACATGCATCGAGTGACGGATGCTGGCCACGATGATCTCGGTGGAAATGGCGTAGGCGTCGAAGATCTGGCGAATCTCGGCGATCAGAGCCATGCCGTCCTGACCGATGTCGTCCAGACGTCCCACGAACGGACTGACGAAGGAAGCGCCCGCGCGGGCGGCCATCAGCGCCTGGATCGAGTTGAAGATCAGGGTCACGTTGGTCTGGATGCCCTCGTTGGCCAGCGCGCGTACCGCCTTGAGACCCTCGGTGGTCATGGGAATCTTGACGCAGACATTCTTGTGCAGGGGCGCCAGTTCGCGGCCTTCACGGATCATGCCCTCGGCGTCCAGGCTGACCACTTCGGCGTTGACGGGACCATCCACTTCTTCGCAGATCTCGAGAATCACCTCGCGGAAGGGGCGCCCGGTCTTGGCGATCAGGGTGGGATTTGTGGTCACACCGGCCAGCAGGCCCAGGCGATTGGCTTCACGGATCTCGTTGATGTCCGCGGTGTCAATGAAGAATTTCATGGATCGGTCCTTTCTGTCCGGTGTGCCAGATCCTGGCCGTCCGGGAACTGTGTGTTCTGTCTGTCTTCGTACTGATCCTGTCGTGGCGAGCGCGATATGCCTTCCCAGTAGACACAGGGCGGCAACACCGTCTCGGAAGCGCTGTTCACCTCCCCGGGACGCAGGCCGGTGCGGAAGCGCGCGTAATCCACGCGGCAGAGGTGCAGGCCCTCGGGTGGGGCCAGCGGTCCGCAGAGATCCCGGCGACCGGTGGCCAGAATCTCTTCCATGCGCTCCACCGGAAAGGAACCACGGCCGATCTCCACCAGGGTGCCCGTGATGCCGCGCACCTGGCTGTGCAGAAACCTGTCGGCGCGCAGGTGCAGATGCAGCTCCTGTCCGCTCTCAAGCAGTTCGGCCCGGGCGAACTCGCAGGTCGCGGTGGGCGGCAGGCTGCGAGTCACGCAGAAGCCCCGGCAGTCGCGTGTACCGCTCAGTGCCGCCAGTGCCTCACGCATCCGCCCGATGTCCAGCTCATGATGTACACACCAGGCCCTCCGCCGGACGAAGGGATCGGGGCCGCGGCGCAGGCTGTAGCGGTACTCGCGGGCCTGCGCGCTGTAGCGCGCGCTGAAGCGCTGGTCTTCGAACTCGTGCAGACGGTAGACAAGCACATCCTCGGGCAGCACACGCCGCACGGATTTCAGCAGGCGTTCACGCGTCACCAGGGTTCGTGCGGGGAAACTGCAGAGACTGCCTTCGGCGTGTACGCCCGTGTCCGTGCGCCCAGCACCGGTGAGTGTGATCTTCTGGTCCAGAATCCGGCAGAGCCAGTCCTGGATCGTGCCCTGAACCGAGCGCTGGCCCGGCTGGATCTGCCAGCCCACGAAATCCGTCCCATCGTAGGCGATTTCCAGGGCGAAACTGCGCTCGGGCAGCAGCGTCATCGGAGAGAACCCTTGCTGTGCGTCGGATTCCGGCCCACTGGGCGCGTGACTCCGGTATTGATTTGCTGCCGTACCGACCTGCCCGATCACCTGGCTTGACGGCCCGGCCCCCAATGTAGTCGAACGCCACCGTAAGGGAAACTCCGGCCAGGCCGCCGCTGAGCTGCCCGGCGGCCCTGTCAGCATAGCCCGGCTCCGTTCAGCGCACGTGCAGGGCAAACAGGTAAGCGCACCAGACCAGCCCCAGCGCCAGTGCGAGCAGCTCGCCGGTGGCCAGCCGGAAACGCCGCAGGCTGACCGGCCGGGTGAGTGGATCGCAAGCCCGGCAGTGCAGGGCGGTCTGCAGGTCATCCGCCCGGTCCAGAGCCGCCTGCAGAACGGGCAGGGCCAGACCCGCCAGATGGTGCACCCTGGCCATACCTTTCGGAGGCGTGGCCAGGCGGATTCTGCGGGCGCGCTCGATCCAGCGGCTCTCCTCCTGGATCACGGGCAACAGCCGCCAGGCCAGGGTCAGGGTAAAGACCCAGCGCCGGGCGGGCAATCCAATGCGGGCCAGGGGCTCGGCACCCAGTTCGAGCACATCCAGTACGTCCTCCGGTCCCGCCAGACGGGCGAAGATCAACGAACAGGCCAGCAGCAGCAGCAGGCGCACACTGATGAACAGTGCGGGCACCAGCCCCGTCTGCACCCAACCCTGCCAGCCCGTGGTGCCCCACAGGGGAAGCAGCAGCAGGAACAGCAGGTTCAGGGCCACCATCCAGCGAAAGCCCAGGAGCGCCAGGCCCAGTTCCCGGGCAGACATCCGCGACACGGACAGCCCCAGCGGCAACCAGAGAAGGGCCGGCAGGAGCTGGAGCGGGGTGTCCAGCAGCAGCAGGCTGGCCAGAACCAGCACGCACAGTGGCAGCAGGATGCGGGGATTCACATTCATCCTGGTTCCTCGGTTGACCGGTCAGCTCCGGCAGTACCCGAGCATTGGCGGCCAAGAAAACCGCCCGTTCCTGGAGGGAACGGGCGGCAGGAAATCCATACTGGGAGCGAAGGTATCAGTCGTCGCTGTCCTGGGCGATGCTGGCATCGGCCAGGGCTTCGGCAGCGGCGGCGGCAGCCAGGGCTTCGGCCTGCTGGCGGCGCAGATCCGGGTCCTCGACATGCAGCAGCTCGTAGTGCGCCAGGCCCGTGCCCGCGGGAATCAGGTGCCCCATGATCACGTTCTCCTTCAGCCCCACGAGGCGGTCGGTCTTGCCCCGGATGGCGGCTTCCGTGAGCACGCGCGTGGTTTCCTGGAAGGACGCGGCGGACACGAAACTCTCGGTGTTCAGCGCGGCCTGGGTGATGCCCATCAGCACTGGCTCGTAGATCGCGGGCTCCGCGGGACGGGTCGTGGGTTCCACGCCGCCTTCGTTGCTGATGCGGTTCAGCTCGTCGGCCAGGCGCTCGCGCGTGATCACGGCCCCAAGACGGAAACTGCTGTCGCCCACTTCCTCGACCACCACCATGTTGTGGATCTCTTCGTTCTGGTGGAAGAAGCGGTGCTTGTCCACCATGTCGTTCTCGAGATACTCGGTGTCGCCCGGTTCGGTGATGCGCACCTTCTGCATCATCTGGCGAATGATCACCTCGATGTGCTTGTCGTTGATGGTCACACCCTGGGTACGGTACACATCCTGGATCTGGTTCAGCAGGTACTCCTGCACCTTGTTGGGTCCCAGAATCTTGAGGATGTCCTGGGGCACGCTGTTGCCTTCGGACAGGTTGTCGCCGGCGCGCACCACTTCGCCGTCGTGGACTTCCACGTGCTTGGCGGCGGGCACCTTGTAGGTACGGGCGTCGGCGAAGTCGGGCACCACGGTGATCTCGCGGAAGTTGGCCTTGATCTCACCGGTCTTGACCTTGCCGTCGATCTCGGTGATCACGGCGGGATCCTTGGGCTTGCGGGCTTCGAAGAGCTCGGCCACGCGGGGCAGACCGCCCGTGATGTCCTTGTTCTTGGCCGACTCACGCGGCTTCTTGATCAGGGCCGCACCCTGGGAGATGCTGTCGCCTTCCTTGACCATCAGGTGGCTGCCCACCGGCGGGATGGTGCTGCCCACCTTGTTGCCCTTCTCGTCCACGATCAGAACCATGGGCGTGAGCTTGCGGTTCTTGGAATCGATGATGACCAGGGTCTTCTTCTCGCTGACTTCGTCGATTTCCTCGCGATAGGTCACGTCGGGCTGCATGTTCTCGAACTTGACCAGACCGCTGGCCGGGCTCAGGATGGTCACATTGTGGGGATCCCACTCGTAGATCGTGGTGCCTTCCTTGATCTGCTGACCGTCCTCGACCTTGATCTCGGCGCCATACGGCACGTTGTACTTGGCCAGGGCGCGATTTTCCTTGGCGTCCACGATCAGGATCTCGCCGTTGCGACGATTCGTGACACGCACGCCGTCGTTGCGCTCGGTGGTGTGAATCTCCTCGAAGTGCACACGGCCATTGTGACGGGCCTTGATTTCGGCATCCTTCGACGCCAGGCTGGCCGCACCACCAATGTGGAATGTGCGCAGGGTCAGCTGGGTACCGGGTTCGCCGATGGACTGGGCGGCCATCACGCCCACGGCCTCGCCCACATGGACCAGATCGTTGGTGGTCAGGTTGCGACCGTAACACAGGCCGCACACACCACTCTGCAGCTCGCAGGTCAGCACGCTGCGGATGCGCACCCGGTCGATCACCAGGTTGGCGATCTTCTCGGCCAGCTCCTCGTCAACCATGGTGTCGGCTTCGGCAACCATGGCTCCGCTGGCGGGATCGGTGAGATCCTCGGCCAGCACACGACCAAGAATACGGTCATGCAGCTGCTCGGTGACTTCCTCGCCTTCCTTGAGGGCTTCGACTTCAATGCCCATGATCGTGCCGCAGTCGTGGGCACGAATGATCACGTCCTGGGCCACGTCCACCAGGCGGCGGGTCAGGTAGCCGGCGTCCGCGGTCTTGAGTGCCGTATCGGCCAGACCCTTGCGGGCACCGTGTGTGGAGATGAAGTACTCCAGCACCGACAGGCCTTCCTTGAAGTTTGCCGTGATCGGGCTTTCGATGATCTCGCCCTTGCCGCCCGTGAGACGCTTCTGGGGCTTGGCCATCAGGCCGCGCATGCCGGCCAGCTGCTTGATCTGGTCGTTGGAGCCTCGCGCGCCGGAATCGGCCATCATGAACATCGGGTTGAACCCGTCCTGGTCTTCGGCCAGCTTGCGGTTCAGCACCTTGGAGAGGCGGATCGAGGCGTGGTTCCAGGTGTCAATCACCTTGTTGTACCGCTCGCCGTCTCGCATGAAGCCCATCTGGAAGGCTTCCTGGATTTCGTCCACTTCCTTCTGGGCCTTGTCGATGATCGTGTGCTTCTCATCGGGGATCAGAATGTTGGAGAGACCGATCGAGGTGCCGCTGCGGGTGGCCTCGGTGAAACCCAGTTTCTTCAGCTCGTCCAGGAAGTTGGCCGTGATACCGTGGCCCACGCTGTGGAACACGGTGAAGATCAGCTTCTCCAGCGCCTTCTTGCCCATCGCTTCGTTGAAGAAGTGACGGCCGCGCACCTTGGCGGGGATGATCTGATTGAACAGCACGCGTCCGGGAGTGGTCTCGACATGCGTGCCGTTCTCCAGGCGGAACTGGATCTTCGCATGCAGTTCCAGGCTGCCGTGATGCAGGGCGGCACGCAGCTGGTCCAGGTCGCCGAACTTCTTGTCCTCGCCCCGGCGGCCGGGACGCATCTTGGTCATGTAGTAACAGCCCAGCACCATGTCCTGCGAGGGCACCGTGATCGGGCGACCGCTGGCGGGGTGCAGGATGTTCTGGTTGGCCAGCATCAGATACTTGGCCTCGAGCTGGGCCTCGAAACTGAGCGGCACGTGCACGGCCATCTGGTCCCCGTCGAAGTCCGCGTTGAAGGCGGAACAGACCAGCGGGTGCAGCTGGATCGACTTGCCTTCCACCAGCAGGGGCTGGAAGGCCTGGATGCCCAGACGGTGCAGGGTGGGCGCGCGGTTGAGCAGGATCGGATGGGCCTGGACGATCTCCTCGAGGATTTCCCAGACGAAACTGGGCGCGTCCTCGATGATGCGCTTGGCCTTCTTGACCGTGGGGGCCTTCATCTGGTCCAGCAGGCGCCGGATGATGAAGGGCTTGAAGAGCTCGATGGCCATGTATTTGGGCAGACCGCACTGGTGCAGCTGCAGCTCGGGCCCCACGGTGATCACGGAGCGGCCCGAATAGTCGACTCGCTTGCCCAGCAGGTTCTGGCGGAAACGCCCCTGCTTGCCTTTCAGCACATCGGAAAGGGACTTCAGCGGGCGGTTGCCGTCGCTGCGCACGGCCACGCTGCGGCGACCGTTGTCGAAGAGGCTGTCCACCGCTTCCTGCAGCATGCGCTTCTCGTTGCGCAGGATCACCTCGGGCGCCTTGATCTCGATCAGGCGCTTGAGGCGGTTGTTGCGAATGATCACGCGACGATAGAGGTCGTTCAGGTCGCTGGTGGCGAAACGTCCGCCTTCCAGGGGCACCAGCGGGCGCAGATCGGGAGGAATGACGGGCACGATGTCCATCACCATCCACTCGGGCTCGTTGGGAATGCCCTCGAGCTCGGCTCCGTGCTTGAAGGCCTCGATCACACGCAGACGCTTGAGCGCCTCGTGCTTGCGCTGGACGCTGGTCTCGTTCTTGACCTGGTGGCGGAGCTGGTGTGACACCAGGTCCACATCGGTGGCGGCCAGCAGGGTCTTGATCGCCTCGGCACCGATGGACCAGATGAAGCGATCGGGATCGTCTTCAGCCAGTTCCCGGTTGTTGGGATGCTCGGCCAGATAGGCTTCGATGTCCGCGTCACTCACCAGCTGGGCACTCTTCCATTTGGACAGGCCGGGCTTGATGCAGACGTTGCTCTCGTAATAGATCACCTTTTCCAGGTTCTTGACGGTCATGCCCAGGAAGTAGCCGATCTTCGAGGGCAGACTGCGGAAGAACCAGATGTGCACCACGGGCACGGCCAGGGTGATGTGACCCATGCGCTCGCGGCGGACGTCCTTCTTGGTGATCTCGACACCGCAGCGGTCACAGACGATGCCCTTGTAGCGCCGTCCCTTGTACTTGCCGCAGTGACACTCCCAGTCCTTGACCGGCCCGAAGATCTTTTCGCAGAACAGGCCATCCTTCTCGGGCTTGTAGGAGCGATAGTTGATCGTCTCGGGCTTGGTCACCTCGCCCCTGGACTCGGACATGATCATGTCCGGCGAGGCGAGGGTAATGGTCAACCGGGGTGTTGTGGTCAGTTCCTGCTCCACGCGAACCTCCTCTTGCTCTCTGTCTCACTTTCCGCCCGTGGGCGGTTGCGCAGGCCTTGCTGTGCGGCCGGCACAATCAACGCATGAGACACGACCTGCGTCTCATGTGACCCCGGATCAGAAGAAGAACTTGGTCTTCGTGAACTCGGGGATGTGCAGTCCCAGACCCTTCAGCTCGTGGATCAGCACGTTGAAGGATTCGGGCATGCCGGGCTTGGGCAGGTTCATTCCCTTGACCAGCGCCTCATAGGCCGCGGCACGACCGGCCACGTCATCGGACTTGATGGTCAGGATTTCCTGCAGGATGTGTGAGGCACCGTAGGCTTCCAGGGCCCAGACTTCCATCTCGCCGAAGCGCTGGCCACCGAACTGGGCCTTGCCGCCCAGCGGCTGCTGGGTGATGAGGCTGTAGGGGCCGATGCTGCGGGCGTGGATCTTGTCATCCACCAGGTGATTCAGCTTGATCATGTAGATCTGGCCGACGGTCACTTCCTGGTCGAAGACCTGGCCGCTCTTGCCGTCCACGAGGCGCACCTTGCCGTGCACGGGAAGGCCGGCTTCCTTGAGCTGCTCCTGGACTTCCTCGAGGCTCGCGCCGTCGAACACGGGCGTGGAATAGTAACGGTCGAGCTGGCTGCCGGCCCAGCCCAGGGCGGTCTCGAAGATCTGCCCCAGGTTCATGCGGCTGGGCACGCCCAGCGGGTTCAGCACGATGTCCACGGGAGTGCCGTCTTCCAGGAAGGGCATGTCCTCCACGGGCACGATGCGTCCGACCACGCCCTTGTTGCCGTGGCGGCCGGCCATCTTGTCGCCGATCTGGATCTTGCGCTTCTTGGCCACGTAGACCTTGGCGATCTGGACGATGCCCGCGGGCAGCTCGTCACCGATCTCGATCTTGTGGCGCTGGTTGCGCGCTTCCATTTCCAGGATGTCCTTCTGCACCAGATAGTTGGTGTAGATCGATTCGACCTGGGAATTGAAGTCGGCATCCTCGGTCCAGGCGCTCTCGGGATCGAGGGCATCCAGGTCCAGCTTGACGATGTGCTTTTCTTCGATCTTCGTGCCGGCCTTGATCGCGGTACGACCCGTGGCCTTGTAGGAAATGCCGCCGGAGACCTTGTCCTGCAGCAGGTCACGCAGGTCCTCGCCGAACTGGGCACGCAACGCTTCGCGATCGCTCTTGAGCTGGGTGTCCACTTCTTCCATCAAGCGCTTCTCCTCGCGCTTGGAGCGGATATCCTTCTTCTTGCGGCTGAAGAGCTTGGTGTCGATGATCACGCCGTACTCGCCGGGGCCGGCGGTCTTGGAGGCGTCCTTCACGTCACCGGCCTTGTCGCCGAAAATGGCCTTGAGCAGCTTGTCTTCGGGGCTGGACTCCATCTCGCCCTTGGGCGTCACCTTGCCGATGATGATGGAACCCGGCTTGACCTTGGCGCCGATGCGGATGATTCCGTTTTCGTCAAGATCCTTTGTCGCTTCCTCGGACACATTGGGGATTTCGGCGGTCAGCTCTTCCTCGCCACGTTTCGTCTCACGAACTTCCAGCACTTCCTCATTGATGTGGATGCTGGTGAAGACGTCGTCGGCCACCAGCTTCTCGCTGAGGATGATCGAGTCTTCGAAGTTGTAGCCGTTCCAGGGCATGAAGGCCACCAGCACGTTGCGTCCCAGGGCCAGGTCGCCGCGGTCGGTGCTGCAGCCATCGGCCAGGATGTCGCCCTTCTTCACCTTGTCGCCCACGGCCACGAGGGGCTTCTGGTTGATGCAGGTGTTCTGGTTGGTGCGCACGAACTTCTGGAGATTGTAGACGCGGGTGCGCGAGGCCAGGCGGCTGCGGAACTCGGCGCGAATCGTGGGACGCAGCTCGATGCGCGTGGACGAAACGTAGACGATTTCACCGGCCACGTCGGCGGACACCACGGCGCGGGAATCCACGGCCGACTTGCGCTCCATGCCGGTTCCCACGTAGGGCGCGGCGGGACGCAGCAGGGGCACGGCCTGACGCTGCATGTTGGAGCCCATCAGGGCGCGGTTGGCGTCGTCGTGCTCCAGGAAGGGAATCAGACTGGCGGCCACGGACACGATCTGCTCCGGGGACACGTCCATGTATTCCACTTCCGAGGGGCCCACCACCGGATATTCGGCGCGGTTGCGGGCCTTGATCACGTTGCGAACGAAGTTGCCGCTGTCATCGATGACCGCGTTGGCCTGGGCGATGGTGTAACGGTCCTCGTCGTCGGCGGTGAGATACTCGATCGAACGCCCGACACGACCGTCCTTGACCTTGCGGTAGGGAGTCTCCACGAAGCCCAGGTCGTTGATCCGGGCATAGGTGCTCAGGCTCGAGATCAGGCCGATGTTCGGGCCTTCCGGGGTCTCGATGGGACACAGGCGACCATAGTGGGTGTAGTGCACGTCGCGCACTTCGAAACCGGCGCGCTCGCGGGTCAGGCCTCCGGGGCCCAGGGCCGAGATGCGGCGCTTGTGAGTCAGTTCGGTCAGGGGGTTGACCTGATCCATGAACTGGCTCAGCTGGTTGGTGCCGAAGAAGGTGTTGATCACACTGGTGATGGTGCGCACGTTGATCAGGTCCTGGGGCGTCATGCGCTCGGACTCGTTCAGGTTCATGCGCTCCTTGATCGTGCGTGCCATGCGGGTCAGGGCCACCGAGAACTGATTGGCCAGCTGCTCGCCCACGGTACGGATGCGGCGATTGCCCAGGTGATCGATGTCGTCGGTGGTCTGCTTGCCGTCGCGCAGTTCCAGCACGAAGCGCAGGATCGAGACGATGTCCTGCAGGGTCAGCACGGTCACTTCAAGCGGGACCGTCTGGTTCAGCTTGGAATTCATCCGGTAGCGACCGACGGAACCCAGATCGTAGCGTCGGTCGTCGAAGAACAGACGCTCCAGCAGGCCCTTGGCCGTGTCCAGATCGGGGGCTTCGGCGTTGCGCAGTTCGCGGTACAGGTAGAGCAGCGCGTCTTCCTGGTTGCGAGTGGGATCCTTGGCGAGGGTGTTCACCAGAATGTCGTAGCCGATGACCGTGTCATCCACCTTGAGCAGGTTCAGGGTGGTCACGCCAGCATCCTTGACCTCGGCCAGGCGCTCTTCGTTCAACTCCTGGTCGCGTTCGACCACGATCTCGCCGGTTTCCATGTTCACCACGTCGTCCACCAGCTTGCGGCCGATGTAGCGCGAGATGTACTTGGAATTGACGCTCACTTCTTCGCTGAAGCCGAAGAGGTTCATGATCTGCAGATTGCTGCCGTGACCCATGGCCCGCAGAAGAGTGGTCACGGGGAATTTCTTGCGGCGGTCGATGTAGACATGCAGCACGCTGTTGATGTCGGTGGTGAACTCCACCCACGACCCGCGGAAGGGAATGATGCGCGCCGAATAGAGCTCGGTGCCGTTCTGGTGGTAATTGATGCCGAAGAACACACCCGGGCTGCGGTGCAGCTGGCTCACCACGACACGTTCGGATCCGTTGATCACGAAGGTGCCCGTGTTCGTCATCAGGGGCAAGGACCCCAGATAGACATCGGATTCCACGGTTTCACCGAATCCCTCGTCCCCATCGCTCTTGCGGCTGAGGCGCAGGCGGGCCTTGAGAGGGGCGGAGTAGGTGACACCGCGCTCCTTGCACTCCTCCACCGTGTACTTGGGATGATCGATGGAATAATCCACGAACTCCAGAATATGCTCTTCCCGGTTGTCGATGATGGGGAAGACATTCAGGAAAACGGCACTGAGGCCGATCTTCTCCCGCTCCGAGTGCTTGACGTTGTCCTGGAGAAAGCGCCGGAATGATTCCAGCTGGATTTCCAGGAGGTCGGGCATTTCAAGCAGCTTGCGGATCTTGGAAAAGGAGTGGCGCTGGATCTGGTTGGTCAGCTTCAAGGATGCTTCCTCCCTCGCTGTGATAGCGGTGGACAGCCCGGTGGACAGGCCGCCAAGGCTGTGATGGGCGTACTCACCCGCGGGCGCGGGAAACCGTGACGGCCGACCTCGGAGATCGGGCGCTCACACAACATGTGTCGACCCCTGACGGGTCCAACCGTCAGACAACCGGTACATGCAGCAAAGGCCGGCAAGCGGACATCATCCGCTCCCGCCGGCCGGGTCGGTCTTCAACTTCTGTGATGCACGTGTGTCGTAGTAATGGCGTCGTCCCGTTCCGTCAACTGTGAAAAACAGACGGAGAGCCAACCCCCCGGAGGGGGTTGGCGCACAATCAGGGAAGCCGTCGGTTACTTGATTTCGACCGTCGCACCTTCGGCATCGAGCTTGGCCTTGATGTCGTTGGCCTCGTCTTCCGAGACCTTCTCCTTCACGGCCTTGGGAGCGGCATCCACGAAGTCCTTGGACTCCTTCAGACCCAGTCCCGTGATTTCCTTGATGACCTTGATCACGGCGATCTTCTTGGCACCGGCGGACATCAGAATCACGTCGAATTCCGTCTGGGCGACCTCGGGGGCCGGTCCATCACCACCACCACCCATCATGGCGACGGGGGCAGCAGCGGAAACGCCGAACTCGGTTTCGATCGCCTTCACCAGCTCGGTGACCTGAACGACCGTCATTTCCTTGACCTGCTCGAGGAAGGCCTGGGTATCAAACGCAGCCATTGTATGCTCCTTTAAGACTCTTTTTCCAGTCGATCAGTTGTCACCGTCCGCGGAGGCGGCGGGCTCTTCGGGTGCGGCAGCGGTTTCGGCCGGGGCAGGTGCCTCGGTGGCGGCAGGTCCCGTGGACGACAGGCTCCCGCCTTCGGCAGCCATCTTGTCAGCCAATGCCTGGAAGGCACGGGCCAGAGAGGCTGGGAAGGCGTTGAACACACCGGCGAGCATGGCCAGAGCCTCGGGACGGGTGGGCATACTGGCCAGAGTGCCGATGTATTCCCCACCGTAGACGGAGCTCTCGAAACCGATTTTCTTGATTCCCGGCTTTTCGCCATGGAACTTCGCGAACTTGCGCAGCACCTTCGCAGGGCCGGCCGCATCTCCGTAACCGAAGGTCAGTGCCGTGGCACCTTCGAGCTCCTTGCCGGCATCGGCCCAGGGAGTGCTCTCGAGGGCCAGACGCACCAGATTGTTCTTGACGATCTGGTACTCGGCATCCACCTGGCGGAGATCATTGCGGAGCTCGGTCAGGGCCGCCACGTTCAGACCGGAATATCCGGTCACGTAGACGACGCTGGAGCGCTGCAGCTTTTCGCTGACTTCCTTGACTACAGCAATTTTCTGTGGCGTGGGCATGGATATCTCCTAGCTCCCGACCCGGGCCAGGGCCTCGGTTCGATCGACTCTGATTCCCGGACCCATTGTCGACGCCAAGGAGATGCCCTTGACATAAGTCCCCTTCGCACCGCTCGGCTTCAGGCGGACCACCGTGCGCACGAAGGCGTCGATGTTCTCCTCAAGCTGGTCGGCGGTGAAGGACACCCTTCCGACACCCACATGAAGGATGCCGTACTTGTCGACACGGAAGTCGATTCGTCCTGCCTTGACCTCACGTACGGCCTTCGCCACATCCATGGTGACCGTGCCAACCTTGGGGTTGGGCATCAGTCCCCGGGGACCAAGTACGCGACCCAGCTTGCCCACTTCGCCCATCACGTCCGGAGTCGCGATGACGGAGTCGAACTCAAGCCAGCCGTCCTTGATCTTCTGGATCTGGTCCTCGAGACCGGCGAAATCGGCTCCCGCTTCCGTGGCTTCCTTGGCCTTGTCGGATTTTGCGAGCACGAGAACGCGGATCTCTTTGCCAGTACCGTGAGGCAACGATACTGTCCCTCTAACAATCTGGTCCGCATGACGCGGATCGACGCCGAGGTTCATTGTCACTTCGACTGTCTCGTCGAATTTCGCCGACGCGCACTCCCGGACAAGGCCGCAGGCCTCATTCAGGGAATAGTGCTTCAGCCGGTCGACCTTCGCATGGACAGCACGAAAGCGTTTGGACCTTTTCATTGAGTCTTTCCTGCTATCGTTCTGACTTGCCTCTTGTATTCGTTCGTCACTTTTCGACTACCAGACCCATGGAACGCGCGGTGCCGGCGATGATGCTGGCTCCAGCTTCCAGGTCGTTGGCGTTGAGATCGCTTTTCTTGGTCTCGGCGATTTCGCGGCACTGTTCCCAGGTGATGGTCCCCACCTTGTCACGGTTGGGAACGGGGCTGCCCTTGTCGATGCCGGCCACCTTCTTGAGCAGGTTGGCGGCGGGCGGCGTCTTGGTCACGAAGGTGAAGGAGCGGTCGGCGTAGACCGTGATCACCACCGGAATGACCATGCCCTTCTGGTCCTGCGTCTTGGCATTGTACTGCTTGACGAAGTCCATGATGTTCACACCATGCTGACCGAGGGCCGGGCCCACGGGCGGTGCGGGGGTGGCGCTGCCGGCGGGGAGCTGCAGCTTGATATAGCCGGTAACTTTCTTCATGGTCCTGACTTCCTGATGCGTTTGTGTGGCACTGCCCTACTGGACCGCGTCCACCTGCTGGAATGCGAGCTCCACGGGAGTGCTGCGGCCGAAAATCGACACAGTGACCTTGAGCCGCTTCTTTTCTTCGTTGATCTCCTGCACCGTGCCCGTGAAATCGTTGAAGGGACCGTCCACGACCCGGACCGTGTCCCCCACCTTGAAACTGATTTCCAGCACCGCTTCGTCATCACCCTGGATCCGGCCGATGATGCGCTTGACTTCGCTCTCCGACAGGGGATGAGGATGATTGTCCGGCCCCACGAAATTGAGCACGCTGGGGGCGTTCAGGATGAAATGTGTGCTGTGAGGAGTCAGCAGCATCTCGATGAACATGTAACCGGGGAAGTTGACCACTTCCTTGACTTTGCGCTTGCCTCCACGCATCTCCACCTTCTTCTCGGTGGGGATGTGCACGTTGAGGATCTGGTCGGCGAGTCCCTCACGGACCGATTCCTCGAGCACGTAGCGCTTTACCTTCTCCTCTTGCCCCGTGTAGACCTGCATCGTGTACCAACGGGCCTTGGGCTCGTTGGCCAGTGCGTCTTCCGGCAATGCGTTCTCTTCAGTCATCAGGAAATGCTTCCGATCCGTTTACAGAAGGAGACCGATGGCCTTCGACATGACCCAGTCGAATGCGTAGATCGTGAAGGCCAGAATGAAGGTCACGAACAGCACCACGGCCGTCGACTCCTTCAGTTCCTCCCACGAAGGCCAGTGCACCTTCCGCATTTCGTCGGAGACTTCCTGGATGTATGCAGTCACCTTGCTCATAGGGGGAAATAGCAGGCCAGGAGGGATTCGAACCCCCAACCCACGGATTTGGAGTCCGTTGCTCTACCGTTGGAGCTACTGGCCTGTACCTTTTGCATCCCGACCGCGTCCAGCAGGGAAAATTGAAGAGCCGGGCGTGCCATTGCGGACACGCCCGGTTCGGTGATTACTTGGAAATCGAGGTCACCACGCCGGCGCCGATGGTGCGGCCGCCTTCGCGGATGGCGAATCGCAGATCCTGCTCCATGGCGATGGGGCTGATCAGCTCCACGGAAATCTCGACCGTGTCGCCCGGCTTGACCATCTGCACATCGGCAGGCAGGGTCACCACACCGGTCACGTCCGTCGTGCGGAAGTAGAACTGGGGACGGTAGCCCGTGAAGAAGGGCTTGTGGCGTCCACCTTCGTCCTTCGACAGCACGTACACCTTGCCGTTGAAGTTGGTGTGCGGAGTCACGCTGCCCGGCTTGACAAGGCACATCCCGCGGATGATCGCCTTCTTGTCCACACCGCGCAGCAGCAGGCCCACGTTGTCACCGGCTTCGCCGCTGTCAAGCAGCTTGCGGAACATCTCGACGCCCGTGCAGACCGTCTTGACCTTGCTGTTCATGCCGATCAGCTCGAGTTCCTCGCCGACCTTCACCACGCCACGCTCGATACGGCCGGTGGCGACGGTGCCGCGACCCGTGATCGAGAACACGTCCTCGACGGGCATCAGGAAGGGCTTGTCACGGTCGCGCTCGGGGGTGGGGATGTAATCATCCACCGCCTGCATGAGCTCCATGATGCATTCCTGCTTGCTGGCGTCGTCCGGGTTGGAAAGCGCCAGCAGCGCACTGCCGCGGATGATGGGAATCTCGTCGCCGGGGAACTCGTACTCGGTCAGCAGCTCGCGCAGCTCCATCTCGACCAGGTCCAGCAACTCGGGATCGTCCACCGCGTCGACCTTGTTCATGAACACGACCATCCTGGGCACACCCACCTGGCGGGCCAGCAGGATGTGCTCACGGGTCTGGGGCATCGGGCCGTCCGTGGCCGCCACCACCAGAATCGCGCCGTCCATCTGGGCGGCACCGGTGATCATGTTCTTCACATAGTCCGCGTGACCCGGGCAGTCCACGTGGGCATAGTGCCGGTTCGCGGTCTGGTACTCCACGTGGGCCGTGGCAATGGTGATGCCGCGTTCACGCTCTTCCGGGGCGTTGTCAATGGAGTCGAAGCTGCGCTTCTCCGCCAGTCCGGAAGCGGACAGGGCCTGGGTGATGGCCGCGGTCAGAGTGGTCTTGCCATGGTCCACGTGACCAATGGTACCCACATTGACGTGCGGCTTGGTGCGTTCGAATTTCTGCTTCGCCATGAAGAACTCCACGTTGTTCTGTGCGGTCTTACCCTTGCACGGGCATGCGCCGGAGGCGCGAACAAGCTCACGACCGGATTCGAACCGGTGACCTCATCCTTACCAAGGATGCGCTCTACCGACTGAGCTACGCGAGCGGGTACTCAAGACAAGCGGGAGACGAGGCTCGAACTCGCAACCCTCAGCTTGGAAGGCTGATGCTCTACCAAATTGAGCTACTCCCGCGAATCGGCCGACAACCACGTGGCTGTCGGCTGATATATGGTAGGGGAAGGGTTCGAACCTTCGTAGGCTGTCGCCGGCAGATTTACAGTCTGCTCCCTTTAACCACTCGGGCACCCTACCGGATTTCAATCAGCGGACCGCTGGCCACTGCTCATCTGAGTGCGAGCAGCAGCAAGGGCCAAGACCTGTTATTTTATCTGAATCGCTGGGCAATGTCAAGGCGACGATCGAGGTTTCCAGTGCTTTCCTCGAGGTCCCTGACCCACTCCGCTCAGGCGATCGCCAGTGCCACCACCTGCGGGGATACGCGGCGACTGAACTTCAGCTTCTTGCCGTCCAGCAGCGGTGCGATTTTCTCATGGGACAGCGCCAGCTCCAGCACATCCGCATCACTGGTCTCCAGCGCCACGTTCAGCGTGGCCCGCACCTTGCCATTCACCTGGATGGCCACCTCAAGGGAGTCTTCCCGGCAGAGCGCCTCGTCCCAGGTGGGCCAGGCCTCGAAGGCCAGACTGGCGGGATGCCCCAGCATGCTCCACAACTCTTCCGCCAGATGCGGTGCAAATGGCGCCAGCAACAGCACCAGCACCTCCGTCAGGGAGCGCGGTACGGTGTCCAGCCGGTAGCAGCCGTTGACCAGTTCCATCAGACGGGCAATGGCCGTGTTGAACTTGAGGTCTTCCAGGTCGCGCGTGACGGCCCGGATGGTGCGGTGAAGCAGGCGCAGCGTGTCCTCATCGGCCGCATCGGCCACGAGGCGTGGCGAGAGCCCGCCGTCCCGATCGACACAGAGATTCCAGATTCGCTTTAGGAAATGGTGGCAGCCCCGGATTCCTTCGTCGCTCCAGGGCTTGTCGCGATCCAGGGGCCCCATGAACATTTCGTACAGGCGTACGGCATCGGCCCCGAACTCGCGCACCATGTCGTCCGGGTTGACCACGTTCAGGCGGGACTTGCTCATCTTCTCGATCTGGGTCACCACGGCCTCGCCCGTGGCGATCACGCGCCAGCCTTCGGGCCCCTGCTCCACATCCTCGGCCGGATGGTACTTGCCCTTGGCATCGCGGAAGCTGGCACCCAGGATCATGCCCTGGTTGTAGAGTTTCTGGAAGGGTTCCTTGGTATGCACCAGACCCAGATCGTAGAGCACCTTGTGCCAGAAGCGTGCGTACAGCAGGTGCAGCACGGCGTGCTCGGCACCGCCCACGTACAGATCCACGGGCATCCAGTAGTTCTCCGCTTCGGGAGACCAGGCCTGCTCGCTGTTGTGGGGGTCGATGAAACGCAGATAGTACCAGCATGAGCCGGCCCACTGGGGCATGGTGTTGGTTTCGCGGATCAGCAGCTCGCCGGTTTCCGTGTCACGCACCTCCAGCCAGTCGCCGGCCCGCGCCAACGGGGGGCGTCCGTCTTCGGTAGGCTTGAAGTTGTCCAGCACGGGCAGGCTCACGGGCAGGTCCTGCTCGGCGACGGCATGCACGGTTCCCTTGTCATCCAGCAGCAGCGGGAAGGGTTCGCCCCAGTAGCGCTGCCGGCTGAACAGCCAGTCGCGCAGTTTGTAGTTCACGCGTCCTTCACCCAGTCCGTGCTCTTCCAGCCAGTGGATGATCCGCGCCTTGGCCGCGGGGACCTTCAGGCCGTCCAGCAGCCCGGAGTTGACCAGCACGCCCTCGCTGTTGTCGGTATGGGCGGCCAGGCTCACATCACCGCCGGCAACCACCTCGAGAATCGGCAGGTCGAAGGTGCGCGCGAATTCCCAGTCGCGGGCATCGTGTCCGGGAACCGCCATGATCGCGCCGGTGCCATACCCACCGAGCACGTAGTCCGCGACCCAGATCGGCACACGCGCACCGTTGACCGGATTGAGAGCGTAGGCGCCGGTGAACACGCCGGTCTTCTCGCGGTTCTCGTCCTGGCGGTCCACATCGCTCTTGCGCGCAGCGTCATCGAGATAGGCCTGCACCGTCGTGCGGTACTCGTCGCTCACGATGCGCGAGACCAGAGGATGCTCGGGAGCGAGCACACAATATGTGGCTCCGAAGAGCGTGTCCGGGCGAGTGGTGAAGACAGTGAAGTCCGCGTCGTGGCCGTCCACGGCAAAACGCACGTCGGCACCTTCGCTGCGCCCGATCCACTCGCGCTGCATGGTCAGCACGCCTTCGGGCCAGTCCAGACCATCCAGATCGTCCAGCAGTCGCTGGGCGTACTCGGTGATGCGCAGCATCCACTGCCGCATCTTGCGCTTTTCAACCGGATCACCGGTTTCCACGTAACGGCCGTCCTTGACTTCCTCGTTGGCCAACACGGTCCCCAGTGCCGGGCACCAGTTCACGGCCACTTCGGCGGGATAGGCCAGGCCTTTGTGGTACAACTGCAGAAAGATCCACTGCGTCCAGCGATAATACTCCGGATCGCTGGTGGAGATCTCGCGCTCCCAGTCGTACGACAGACCCAGGGCCTGGATCTGGCGACGGAAGGTGTTGCAATTGTCGCGAGTCACATCGGCCGGATGCTGGCCCGTGCGCTCGGCAAAGCGCTCGGTGGGCAGACCGAAGGCGTCCCAGCCCATCGGGTGCAGCACATTGAAACCATTCATGCGCTTCCAGCGGGCGAGGATGTCGGTTGCCGTGTAGCCCTCGGGATGCCCCATGTGGAGGCCGGCACCCGAGGGATAGGGAAACATGTCGAGGATGTAATACTTGGGTTTCGAGGGGTCGAGCTCGGTGCGGAAAGTCCGCTGCCCGGCCCAGGCATCCTGCCACTTCTTCTCGATCCGCTGGTGTTCGTATCCGGCCATCTGGCTGTCCTCGTGGGCTGGTGAAACAGAAAATCCGCCGGCCAGGGCCCTTGCGGGTCACAGGCTGCGGCGGATTCTGGGTGATCGGGGCGACTGGATTCGAACCAGCGACCTCTCGGTCCCGAACCGAGCGCTCTACCGGGCTGAGCCACGCCCCGAATCTTCCACTGCATGCGCAGCGGAGACAAGCGCCAAGTGTAGCAATCAAAAACCAGCGCGCAAACAGTGCTCGCTCCAGGATCGGGCTGCCCACGTCAAGGAATGCCCCCGGGCACGAGTCCGGCACCGGACGCCCTCAAGGCCGTTCGCCGGGCGCGGATGGGGTCGACTGTCAAATCTGTGCAGATTCCGCCATCACATCACTCTTTGCTCGCTTTGACTGCCTGCCCAAGTCATTGATTTGACACAAGATGAAAAATGGTTTCGGCTGGTCCGGATTTTGCTGAAGATCAGCTTGCTGACGCTTGGTACCCCATCCTTAACACTCACACACTTGCAGTTCGTCACCATCCCACGGGGTGGGCGCTACAGGCTCCGGCACTTTTGAAACGGACATCCGAGTTGGATCCCCGATCCACAAACTTCTTAGAGGAGCAACCATGAAGAAACAGCTTGTTGTGCTTGGCACGCTGCTTGCCGCTTCCGCGAGCATGGCAGCCATCGTCAGCGCACCGATGGTTCACCCCGCCGGGCAGGGATCCATCATCCCCGTGACCGTGATCGAGAACGGCGTCCGCAAGGACGTGACCACCGACGACGAGAATTACGACTTCAACGGCGACACCCAGGGCTGGACCAGCCACGGCACCGGCCTGACCAATGACACCTGGCACGTGGAAGCTACCGGCCCCTCCGGGATGTCCGATGTGTGGTGGAGCGCCGACGCCGGAGTGGGCGGCTACCTGAGCAGCAGCTTCGTGTACATGCAGACACCCGCCATCGACCTGTCCGCTGCATCCTCCGCCAGTCTGGCATTCAACCTGTTCTACCGCACCGAAACCCCTGGTGGCGAGCCTGCCGGTTACGACGGCTGGGATGGTTGCAATGTCTGGGCCTCCGTTGATGGTGGCACCACCTGGAATGTGATCTCGGGAACTCCGGCCTACACGGCCACCAGTTCATTTGCGTTCGGTTCCGAGTTCGGCATGGGTACCGGAATTCCCCAGTGGGGCGGCACCGGCCCGGGCGTCCAGGCTGCAAGCTTCAATCTGGACAGCTTCACCGGCGCGGGCAACAGCGACGTGCGCTTGCGTTTCGTGATGTGTGCCGACCCTGGGTTCGATTCCATCGATGATCCCCTGATGACAGGCATGGAAGTGGACGACATCGTCGTCACCGCCAATGCCTCGACCGTCTGGTCGGACAATGGCTCCAGCAACACCGGCGGAGCCGTCGAGCACAATTATTGGGTGTTCGGTGATGATTGGGCCTACACTGGCACCGACTGGGTCTGCGACGACAACTTCAATCTTGGTTGCTGGATCGGCAGCCCCAATCTGACTGGCCTGACCCCGCCCATGCGCATCGTCCTGCAGCAGGACCTGTGGTGCGACATGCCCGATCAGGACGGCGATGATGACGGTATCCTGGAAGATTACTTCTACATCGAGTACAGCACCGATGGCGGAGCCACCTGGGTCACCGCGTGCTACGACTACTTCCGTGCCCCCATCGACATGGGTTATGCCACCTACACCGATGACGATGTCTTCAACGGCAGCCTGATCCTGACCCTGCCCACCGAGACCCAGTTCCAGCTGCGCTATCGCATGCGCACCGATGACAATGCCGATGGCGGCAGCGGCACCGGCCTGCATGTCGACAACGTGGTCATCACCATCGCCCCGGTGCCCCTGCATGACCTGGGCGTCTCCAAGGCCTGGTACGATTATCCCCGTGTCGTGGGCGAGACCCAGCTGCCCAAGGTGGAAATCCGCAACTACGGTGCCACCGACGAAACCCCTGTGCGTGTCTCCTACGTGGTCTACCAGGACAGCTTGAACGGACCCGTGGTTCACACCGCGACTCCCGCCCACCTGACCGCGACCCTGGTTCCCGGTCTGTCCACCGTGCGTACCAGCATGGCCACCACCGATCCCCTGGCCTTCAAGTGGACCCCGCTGGTCGCCGGACTGTACACCGCCAAGTTCTACCCCAACCCCAGCATTTTCGATTGGGCCAACCTGGATGAAGATCACAGCAATGACACCCTGGTCGTGAATCTGGGCATCACCGATCAGAACGTGGGCTTCCTGCGCTATGATCCCGGGAACATCTCCAGTGCCTGGACCCTGAGCCAGAACGACGGCGAAGATGGTGCGCTGGTGCGCTTCGATCCCTTCCGTCTGGACAATGAGCTGCCCTCGGATCCGACCCACATCTGGGATCCCGAGTTCCTCAATCTTTCCGTGTACGCCGTCGAGGCCGGCGACCAGATCACCATCGTGATCCATGACGAAGGCGACTCCAGCAGCGTGGTCGGCCCCTTGCTGGCGACCTACACCACCACCATCATCGACGAAAACGATGTCTATCCCAACATCATGAACCGCTGGATCGGCAACTTCCCCGAACTGAAGTGCCGCAATACCCCGGTCTGGATCGGTGTGCGCACCAACAATCAGAATGCCACGGGTGTCGTGGGTCTCGCCGATGCCAATGGCGCCCCCGCCTGGGTCAATCATTCCTATGGGTATGATTACCTGACCAATACCACCAGCGAGTGGGGTGGCGACCTGCGCTTCTACGTCCAGATGTCCTGGGGCGTCGAGGCCGAGATTCCCTTCACCATCGACCTGGCCTCCGACCTGGTCTACAATCCCAACGCCCAGATCGCCCTGTCCTGGAACAGCCCGGGTGCCGTGGACGGTTATGCCATCCATGCCAGCACCGACCCCTTCTTCGTTCCCAACGGCGGCACTCTGGTGACCACGGTTGACCAGTACACCACCAGCTACACCGGCGACGCCAGCGTGGCCGGCAGCAAGCTGTTCTACAAGGTGATCGGTTTCAACGGCCTCTGCCAGTAATCCGATTTTCGGTTCCCATGAAAACGGGGGCTGCCTTCGGGCAGCCCCCGTTTCATTTGGGCTGAACACAGAACGGGGACTCCATCTGGAGTCCCCGTTCTGTGTTCGGTGCATGCAATGGATTCAGTCCGTGTCGCGAACTCCGTAGAAGATGCTGGCGATGCCCAGGCTCAGGTCAATGCAGCGACAGTCGCGGAAGCCCGACTGCCGCATCCAGCCCAGGAACTCCTCCCGCTCAGGAAAGCGCGCCACCGAAGCTGGCAGGTAACGGTAGGCCTCACGATCACCGGAGATCAGCCCGCCCAGGGGCGGCAGCACGAAGCGGAAGTAGAGGTCGAACACACGGCGCAACACGGGGTTGGGGATTCCCGCCAGCTCGAGGATCACCAGGCGTCCACCAGGGCTGAGTACACGCGCACATTCCCGCAGGGCTCGGGGCCGGTCGGGAAAGTTGCGGATGCCGAAGCCGATGGTCACGCCCTGGACACAGCCATTCTCGAAGGGCAGGTTTTCGGCGTCGCCCTGGATCACCTCCAGACGCTCGGCCCGGGGCCAGGATTCGGCCTTGCGCTTGAGATGCACCAGCATCTCGGGCGCCAGATCCAGTGCGATCACCCGTCGGGGGCCACGCTTGAGAATCTCGCGGGCATAGTCACCGGTGCCGGTGGCCAGATCCAGATAGCTCTCGTCCGCGGCGACGCCCAGCAGGTTCACCGCCTTGCGCCGCCAGAGAATGTCCATGCCCCCGCTGAGCAGGTGGTTCAACAGGTCGTAGCGCCCGGAGATGCGGTTGAACATCTCGCGCACGCCGTCCTTGCGTGCGTCGCCCTGCATTTCCACCAGTTCTCGATGTCCGGCCATGAATCCCTTCCCTTGCCGCCGGTCCCGGCTGGCAGTGATTCTGTCAGTGGAGTCAGCGGCCGTGCGACCGCAGGAACCGTGCGACGAATCAACTTGATGTTTCTATTGGTGTTGAACCGCCAACCGAATCTGGCACGGCTCTTGTAAAGTCCAGGCTGCAGGCGCTGGTGCCTGTTCCCAGTAACCTGCCGGGAGAACTGGATTGCGTTCCCGGGGGGCGGCCGATGTGTCCCTCACGACCTCCCCGTCGGTCGTCCCCCAAGGGACGCCAATCCGGACAGCCTGTCCCGAGAGACATGGACTCCAGGTCTCAGAGGTTCTTGAGTGCCTTGCGCGCCTCGTCCTTGAGCAGGTGATCCCGATGATCGGTCTCGGGCATCTCGAGCACACTGCGGAACTGGGCGGCAGCCTGGTCCTTCAGTCCCATCACCTGATAGGTTTCGGCCAGTTCATACCGGGCGAAGACCCAGTCGGGCATCAGGGCCGAGCTCCGCTGGAGGTGATTCAGGGCCAGCTCGTCCCCACCCTCGGGCAGATTGCCATAGAGCGTTTCCGCCACCTTGCGCAGCAACCAGGGCAGGTGTGCCATTTCGCGGTAGTAACGACCCAGCAGGCCGTGAGCCCGGCCGTTCTCCGGGTTCAGTTCGATGGCTTTCAGCGCGTGTGTTTCAATGCCCTGCGACAGTTCCACCTTCTCCCGTCCACCGGCCAGCAGGGCGCGTCGCCCCAGCGCCAAGGCACGGTAATAGTGCGCCATCGAACGACCGGGATAGAGCTCGACCAACTGCTCGCTGGTGGTCAGCGCCTGATTGATCTGGTCCTCGGCGGTTGCCTTGTCGTTGGCGTCCATGGCCTCTTCGGCCACGTTCACTTCGGCGCGCACCAGTCGCCAGAGGATCTCGAAGTCCACCGAGCTGCCCCCCGAAGCCTCCTGTGTCAGCTTGAGGCATTGCATCATCCTGAAGCTGGCATCCAGAGAATCGATGCGATCAAGGGCCGCCCGATCGGCAGCACTGGCGCACAGGGTGGCCAGACAGAACAAGAACAGAGTTTTCATGATGCTTCCTGACTGGATGGATCCGGTGACACCTTCGGTGCAACGACTGACTCAGCGTCGTCCATCGGATCAGTAATCCAACTTGTGCAGATGACAGTTTTCCCGCGGTTCGAAATCCCGCAGGAACAATTCACTCACGGGGCTGGGGCAAAGCGCCCCCGCCCGCTCCATGGTCTCGGAACACACATACACGTCCACGACCGATTCGGGGCGCTGGAAGTTCTCGGCCGTGATCAGCCCCTGTTCCTGCGCCGCAGCCATCACCATCGCCCAGGGTGGCAAGGCGGCGGCACCGCCACTCTGCCCCTTGCCCAGCGCGTACCGTGGATCGTCGTTGCCCACCCAGACCGCCGCCGCCAGTTGGGGCGTGTAGCCCACGAACCAGGCATCCGTGTAGGCATTGGTCGTGCCCGTCTTGCCCCCGGCGGGCAGGGTGAACCCATACCGCCAGCGTGCGGGCCCTCCGGTGCCGTGGTCGATGGTGGTCTTCAGCATGTCCGTGATCAGGTAGGCCACGCCCGGCGAGAGCGCATCCTTGCTGAGTGGACGGTTGCGATAGACCAGCTTGCCCTTGCTGTCGGTCACCGATTCCACGTCGAAGGGGCGGCACCAGATGCCCTGGTTGGCCATGCAGGCGTAGGCGCTGGTCAATTCCAAAGGACTGATCCCGCTGCTGCCGAGGGCCAGAGTGTAGTTCAGTTCCAGCGGAGCGCTGATGCCCATCCGGCTGGCGGTCTCGGCCACCCGCCGGGGGGGCACCAGGTCCATCAGCAGGCGCACGGCCACCAGGTTGTAGCTCATCCTCAGACCTTCGCGCAGGGTGGTCAGCCCGCCACGGCTGTCGTCGTAGTTCTGGGGCGTCCACTGGGTGCCATCCGATTCCTCGACAACCACATCCTGGTTCAGCAGGCGGGTGCTGGGCGCATAGCCCTGCTCAAGGGCCGCAATGTACAGGATTGGTTTGAAGGCGCTGCCGGGCTGGCGGCGTGCCTGGGTGGCGCGGTTGTACTCGCTCTTGCTGAAATCCCGCCCGCCGACCATCGCCCGGATCGCTCCGCTGTGGGGGTCCAGAGCCACGAAGGCCGCCTGGACATTGATCGTGGAATTCAGAACCTCCTGCACGTAGGCCTTGTCCTGGCGCAGGGCCGCAATGCGCGAATCGCTGATTCCGGGGGTTTCGCGCCTGAGATGGTCCGCCCATTCCGTCTTGAGAAACGCGGCGCGTGCAAGTGTGTCCTGACGGGCCAGCCAGGGCTCAAGGGCCTTCTCCGCCAGCTCCTGCAGTCGCAGATCCAGAGTCGTATGGATGTTGAGTCCGTCGCGGTAGAGGTCCAGATCCATGCGGTGCAGCAAGGGTTCCAGTTCATTGCGCACCCGCTCACTGAAGTAGGGCGCCTTCAGACCCGCGTCGTTGTTCACATAGCTGACCTCGGTGAGCGGGCTCGCGGAGGCCTGCTTCAGCTGGTCGGGAGTGATCAGGTCCTGGCCGGCCATCAACTGAAGCACCAGATTGCGTCGACGCAGGCCCGCTTCAGGTTCGAAGAAGGGGCTGTAATTCCCCGGCGCCTTCAGCAGCCCCACCAGCAGTGCACATTCCGCCAGATCGCAGTCTTCGATGTCCTTGTCGAAGTAGCGCAGGGCGGCGCGCTGCACGCCGTAGGCGCCATGACCGAAATAGGTCTGGGTCAGGTACATCTCAAGGATCTCATCCTTGGAGTACGCGCGCTCGATCTGGATCGCGGTCAGGATCTCGCGCAGCTTGCGCACCACATTCTTGTCCTGGTTGAGATACAGATTGCGTGCCAGCTGCTGGGTGATGGTGGACGCGCCCTGCTTGTAGCTCAGATGGGTCAGGTCCACCCAGATCGCCCCCACGATGCGGTTCAGGTCAATGCCCCAGTGCTCGCGGAAGCGCCGATCTTCGGTGGCGATCAGGGCCTGCACCAGCTCGGGCGGCACCTTTTCCAGATCCACGTGGCTGCGGCGCTCCTGATAGAACTCGCCGATCAGGTTGTCGTGAATGTCGTAGACACGCGAGCTGAGAGTGGGTGTGTACCGTTCCAGGGTTTCCAGCGAGGGCAGGCCCCGGGAGAGCCAGAGCAGGAACAGGGCTCCGCTGCTGACGATGAAGAATGCACTGGCCAGAGCCAGCAGAAGCCAGGGATGCCGGCCGACCTTGGAGGTGATGCGTCCTGTCACGAGACGGACTCTCCTGTTGGGCCGAACCGCAGGCCGTCCTCGGGAAAGGGCGAGGGATCATCGGCTTCGAGGGAGTCGGGGCGCAGGGTCTCGAGGCTCAAACGGCCCTGATGCAGTGTCAGATAGCTTCGGGAGGGATGGATGAAGGGCGGCAGCACCACCGCGACCACGCCATTCACTCTTTCCACCACGCAGCGATGGGCGTGCCCCAGCAGGAAGAGATCGTCCCCGGGCTGGCAGAGCGCCTGACAGGCCAGCTTGAGGTAGGCCCGGATGTGTTCGGTCTTCCAGCGATGGTTGCGATCCCGGCTGCCGCTGCGATCGGCCAGTCCCATGCCCCAGTCGGGATGCATGGCCGTGAACCAGGCGTAGGAAAACCGGTTGCGGATCAGTTTGCGCAGCAGGCGATAGCCTTTCTCGGTGGGATCGAGCCCATCGCCATGATGCATCAGAACACGCAACGAGGGCAGGTCCAGACGGAAGGGTTCCTCGTGCACCTGCACTCCCAGGTCGCTTTCAAGAAAGCCCTCAAGACGGAAATCATGGTTCCCGGGCAGCATGTGCACGGCGCAGCCCGCTTCGATGCAGCGTCGCAGGGCCATCAGCCAGTGGATGCTGCGCTTGGGCACCACGTGTTTCCATTCGAACCAGAAATCAAACAGATCACCCAGAATCCAGAGCGAGCCCTGTGCGGCGATCACCCGATCCACCAGCTCCCGGAATGCCTGGAGCTTGGCCTGCTCGTCAAGATCCCCGCGGATCCCGGCGTGGCTGTCGGCCATGAAGAACAAGGGGGCACTGGAACTCACGGGCGCTTCCATCTGGATCACAGCTGGGAAATGGGGTCCGGTCGCTTCCGGAAAGGCGGGCCAAGGTCGGAATTGCAAGGCAGAAAGTCAGGGCGGGAGCGCCTCCGGGAGGCCGGCCGGGGGTCTCGCGAAGGGACGCAGTGTTCAGGAGTCGGACCAGGAAGCCTCAGGTTCAGTGGACGTTTGCCTGTTGGGAGTCGAACCAGAGGCGCAGCTTCTCCTGGACCACCTGGATCGAGATCGGCTTGGTGATGAAGTCGTTCATTCCGGCGGCCAGACAGGCTTGACGGTCCTCGTCCATGGCATTGGCGGTCATGGCGATGATCACCGGTTGCTGGGCCGCGGAAAGTTCGGCCCGGATCAGGCGCGTGGCCTGCAGGCCGTCCATCACGGGCATCTGCATGTCCATGAGTACCAGATCCACCGTTCGAGCCTGCACCGCTTCGAAGGCTTCCAGGCCATTCTCGGCCAACTCCGGCTGGAAACCCATCTTGCCCAGCATGCGCAGCGCCAGCTTCTGGTTCACCCGATTGTCTTCGACCAGCAGCACTTTCAGACCCAGGCGTTCTCCCAGGCCCGCATCCAGACCCGATCCAACCTTTTCGCGGTCGGGAATCGCCCGGCGTTCCATGCCCAGAGCGGAAAGGATGGCGTTCAGCAATTCACGCTGGCGCGCTGGCCTGACCAGCACCTTGTGGAACAGATTGAATTGCTCGGCTTCGTACAGACTGGAGCGCTCACCCGAACTGAGCAGAATCACCTCGGGGTGGTCCGGCTGGCGGAATGTCTGGATGAAGGCCAGTTTGTCCCGGCCATCGGGGATTCCCCGGTGACGCAGCAGCAGGACCAGATCGGCTGTCTCCCTGGAAGGCAGCCACAGGGGTTGTGTCTCCTCCAGCAGCTCCGATTCAGGCACGGCTCCCCAGGCTGTGAGACACTCCACCAGACTCCGGCGCGTGTTCTCCGCGTCTCCCAGCACGAGGATCCGCTTCCCCTCCAGCAGGGTCGGATTGATGATGTCACCGAAGGTGCGACGGTCATCCGAGTGCAACAACCTGGCACTGAAATGGAAGCGGGAACCCACCTCAGGCTCACTGTCCACTCCGATCCGGCCATTCATCAGCTCGACCAGCTTGCGACAGATCGAAAGCCCCAGTCCCGTGCCACCGTACTTGCGCGTGGTGGAGCCATCCGCCTGGCTGAAGGGATTGAACAGGCGCCGTGCCGCTTCCGGTGATATGCCGATGCCGGAATCGATCACCGAGACCTGCAGCTCCGTGACACCATCGCCCAGTTCGCGTCCGTCCAGTTCCACGCGCACGAAGCCCTTCTCGGTGAACTTGAGCGCATTGCCCAGCAGGTTGAAGAGGACCTGGCGCAGGCGCACGGGATCGCCCTTGAGGCGCGCGGGGCAGTCAGGAGCGAAGTGCGTCAGCAATTCCAGCTGTTTCTCGCGGGCCCGGGCCGAGAACAGTTCGATCGAATCATCCACCAGCTCACGCAAGTCCATGTCAAGGGATTCCAGACGGACCTTGCCCGCTTCGATCTTGGAGAAATCAAGGATGTCATTGATCACGGTCAGCAAGGTATCGCCGCTCTGCTGAATCGTGTTCACGTAGTCCAGCTGCTCGCCGTCCAGATGGGTTTCCATCAGCAGGTTCGTGACTCCGATCACCCCGTTCATCGGCGTGCGGATCTCGTGACTCATCATCGCCAGGAAATCGGACTTGGCCTGCAGTGCTTCGTGGGCGGCGTCGCGCGAGGTGCGCAGTTGCTCCTCATGCTGCACGCGCTGGGTGATGTTCTGCACCAGAACCAGGAACTGCCCGTCCAGGAGCTGGCGGAATCGTGCCTCGAAATGCTGGACACCACCGTGAAGCTCCAGTTGATACTCGCGATTGAAACTCTCGTCACCGGACCGGAGCGCATGGATGGCTTCCTGTGTCACAGAGGCGATCTGCGGGGGCAGCACCTCAGCGAAGTGCTTGCCAATGAACAACTCAGGCGCGGCGATCAGTTCGGCACTGTCCGGGGTATGGCTGTCCAGGAAGATCCCGTCCGCATCCAGCTTGAAATACAGATCGGGCAGCGCATCCAGCAGACTGCGCAGATCATCGTGCGCGTGAAGCAACTCGTCGTGGGCCCGGCGGGCTTCGGTGATCACCTCGCTGAACATCAGCACCCCGCCGACCGCACCATCGGAGCGATGCCATGGGCGCAATTCCGTCCGAATCCAGTCCTCACTGCCATCCGTGTGACGCAGCAGCACCTCGTTCGCCGTGACTCGCCCGCCGGCAAGCACAGTGGACAACTTGGACCGCAGGTCGCGGGCCAGGGTCGGAAAGAGATCCAGATGGCTGCGCCCGATCCACTCGCTGTTCTCCAGGCGATACTCGTTGAGCCAGCGCTGGCTGGTCATCAGGTAGCGCATCTCAGGGTCGAACATCGCCACCGCCGCAGGCAGATGCAGCACGAATTCGGTAAGCAGGCCCTCGCTGTCGCGCAATTGGCTCTCGACTTCGAGCTGGCGTGTATTGTCCACTCCGGCAGCATAGACCAGACGCGTGTCCGCATCGAACCAGGCACTCCACTGAACGGATTTCCAGTCACCGGACATGGCGCGGAACCACACCTGCACCGAGAGATCCCCGCCCTGCTGCATCATCGCATCATAGGTTTCCATGATCGCGTGGACCTTTGAGGGGTCCAGCAGATCGGTGACCGGTCGACCCAGCAGCGATTCACGTGGATATCCCAGCAGGCGGGTCCACTCGGGGTTCACCTGGAGCAGTGTGCCATGTTCGTCAAGGATGCAGAGCATGGCGCTGGACAACGTGAAGAAACGCTCCTGCTCCGTGAGTACCGCGTTGCGCTGTTCGCGTGTCAGCTGGATCTCGACGCTGCGAGCCAGCGCCTGGGCCAGCAGAGTGGCGAAGGTCAACTCAAGGGAGCTGAATGGCCGGGGGCGCGCGCGCAACGAACGGAAGATCACCATGCCGCGCTGGTTTCCCGCGAGCATCAAGGGCAGACTCAGCAATGAGCCTGCTTCAAGAGGGAGCTCCAGATCACGTGCCCGCGTGTCACTGGCCAGATCCTCGATGCTCAGCATGTCACGCAGCGAGTACAGCTGTTCCAGCAGATCAGGGTCAGGGCTGCCCGGCAGGGTGCCGTCACCGAAGGTGGCGATGCGGGACAGGATGCGCTGTTCCGACGCATTCTCGCCCCAGAGCACCAACAGGGCCGCTTCCATGTCCAGTCGGCGACAACCGGTCGTGAGACATGTCCTGTAGTGCTCGGCGTCGTCCTTGAACTTCAGGCGATTGAGAGCCTGCAACTCCTCGAGGCTGGAACCATACTCCTCCAGCTCACGGCGCTGTTGTTCGAGTTGCTCGGTCCGTTCCCGCTCCTGAGCCAGAGACTGGATCTGGACCACGCTGAACCTGCCCCGGTCCAGCTTGATCTGGCTGAAGACCAGACGGGCGGGAAAACAGCGGCCATCACAGGCACGCAGAGTCGCTTCGAAAGTCCAGCCCTTGTCGGTGATGTCGCTGGTCCACTGCTCCCGTCCCTGCTCCGTCTGGTCAAGGAAACTTGCCAGACGCAAGGCGGATGCGGTGGGTGCCGCCGGGATCGCCAGCAGTTTTCGGGCACTGGAATTGACCAGGAGGATTTCTTCGCGAGCGGGGTCCACCAGCAGGCAGGCCAGGGGGCTTCCTTCAAAAAGTCCCTGATGCAGAATGCTTGCCAGCTGGTTCTCCCTGCGTCGGTGTGCGCGCAGGGCATCCACCGCGGCCAGCCCCAGCAACAAGGCAGCCCAGACCACCAGCCAGATCCCGGGATCGGTCCCATCGGGTCTGGCGAAAATGGCCCACCCAAGGGCCATCTGCAGTGCGCTGGCGGACAACAGGATCCAGAGTGCGAGAGGTCTCGGGCACAACAGTCCGAAGCCAATCAGGGCGATGGCGGGGTAGGCCAGACTGAGAGCGGAAAGTCCCCCGATCCAGGCTAGGGTCAGCTGAAAGCCCAGATAGCCGATCGCGAAAGCCAGCCAGAGAGCGGACCATTTCGCCCGTATCTGAGGCATGCGCAGGCTGCCCAGAGCCAGGGCGAGAGCGCAGAGCGACAGGATCAATCGGCCTGACCATGCCGTGGGCACTCCGAACCAGTGCGACTGGATCCAGCCCAGCAGCGGTTCCCAGACCACGAGCGCGAGCGCCAGTCGCCGCTGGAGAGGAAATGCACGCCGGACTGTTTCCAATCCGGCGTGCTGAATCTTGAGGCTCTTGTGCAATGAGTTCATCCACTCCATCCAATGTCTGCCGGACTTGTATCGTCAGGCATCGGAGGGGGATTCTACCCTGAACCTCGGAAATCCAGAATGAGTGGAAGCTGGCAGGACGCCTGCTGCAAGGCCAGCACCCTCCGCTGGCAAGACGCCTGCTGCAAGGCCAGCAATCGCCGCTGGCACAACGCCTGCTGCAAGGCCAGCACCCTCCGCTGGCACGACGCCTGCTGCAAGGCCAGCAACCTCCGCTGGCACGACGCCTGCTGCAAGGCCAGCATCCTCCGCTGGCATCACGCCTGCTGCAAGGCCAGTATCATCCGCTGGCACAACACCTGCTGCAAGGCCAGCATCCTCCGCTGGCAAGACGCCTGCTGCAAGGCCAGCAACCTCCGCTGGCATAACGCCTGCTGCAAGGCCAGCAACCTCCGCTGGCATAACGCCTGCTGCAAGGCCAGCAACCTCCGCTGGCATCACGCCTGCTGCAAGGCCAGCATCCTCCGCTGGCAGAACGCCAGCTGCAAGGCCAGCATCCTCCGCTGGCACAACGCCTGCTGCAAGGCCAGCATCCTCCGCTGGCACGACGCCTGCTGCAAGGCCAGCATCCTCCGCTGGCATCACGCCTGCTGCAAGGCCAGCATCCTCCGCTGGCATCACGCCTGC
The DNA here is from genome assembly GCA_020634015.1 of Candidatus Delongbacteria bacterium. Lineage (NCBI taxonomy): Bacteria > Candidatus Delongiibacteriota > Candidatus Delongbacteria bacterium. The sequence continues at coordinate 307,092 of JACKCN010000001.1, forward strand.
GGCAAGGCCAGCATCCTCCGCTGGCAAGACGCCTGCGGCAAGGCCAGCAACCTCAACAGTCACGCGGTGACTTCCGTCACCGGCTCAAGAAGGAACTCACCGGAGCGCCAGTCCAGGCGCCAGCTGGTGTGTTGATCGAGACTGCCGTCCATCCGGGCCAGCGACAGCCGGTCCACCAGCTCGCGCTGGATCAACCGTCGCACGGGGCGAGCACCGAAGATCGGGTCAAAACCTTCTTCGCAGAGCCTGTTCTCAGCATCCGGGGAGATCGCCAGCTCGACGTGCTGATCGGCCAGACGCTTGAGCACCCGCTCGAGCTGAATCCGCACGATCTGTCGCTGGTCCTCGCGCTGCAGAGGACGGAACACGATGATCTCATCCAGGCGATTGAGAAACTCGGGGCGCAAGGCTCCCCGCAGGGCCTGTTCCACTTCGGATTCCAGACGCCGTTGGAGACCGCCCTCGTCAATTCCCTGCTCAAGCAGCTCGCGCAGGCGGGCACTGCCCAGATTGGAGGTCATGATCAGGATCGTGTGCCGCGCGTCGATGGTGCGGCCCTTGCTGTCGGTCAGGCGGCCGTCATCCATCACCTGCAACAGCAGATTCAGCACATCGGGATGGGCCTTCTCGATTTCGTCGAAAAGCAGCACGCTCCAGGGCTGACGTCGCAAGGCCTCGCTCAGCTGGCCACCTTCCTCGTGTCCCACATACCCCGGAGGAGCACCGATCAGGCGCGACACACTGTGTTTCTCCATGTACTCGCTCATGTCGAAACGCAGCAGAGCCTGGCGGTCGGAGAACAGTTCCAGGGCCAGGCTGCGGGCCAGTTCGGTCTTTCCCACGCCCGAGCTGCCCACGAAGAGGAAACAGCCGGCGGGGCGATCCGGATCGGCCAGGCCACCCCGACTGCGCCGGATCGCGCGGCTCACCGCTTCCACGGCGGCCCGCTGCCCCACGACGCGCCGTTCCAGCCGTTCTTCCAGAGTGGCCAGTTTGCGCTTCTCGTCCTCGAGCAGACGGCTCACGGGAATCCGGGTCCAGCGTGACACCACATCGGCGATCTCGGCCGCACCGATCTCCTCGCTGAAGACCGCACCTTCCCGTTGCAGACGGTCCTGCTGTTCCTGTTGCTGATCCAGCTCGCGAGTCAGGGTGCGCAGGGTGCCGTGTTTCAGTTCGGAGGCTCGGTCGTATTCACCGGCGCGCTCGGCGGCTTCCAGCTCGGCGCGCGTGCGTTCCACCTTCTCCTTGAGCGCGCGAATCTGTTCCAGGCGCGCCTTTTCCTGTTGCCATTGTATACGGAGTCCCTGGCTGAGCGTCTTCTGCTCCTGAAGCTCCTTCTCCACCTCGTGACGCCTGGCCGCACTCTCCGCATCCGGCTCGCGGGCCAGAGCACGGACTTCCATCTCGAGACGGCGTACCCGGCTCTCGTATTCGTTCAGCTGTTCGGGCAGACTGTCGATTTCCATCCGTCGTTTGCTGGCCGCTTCGTCCACCAGATCGATGGCCTTGTCGGGCAGAAAGCGGTCGCCGATGTAGCGGCTGGACAGCTCCACGGCCGCCACCAGGGCCGCGTCACGAATGCGGATGCCGTGGTGGATCTCGTAGCGTTCCTGCAGGCCGCGCAGAATGCTGAGGGTGGCCTCCCGGTCGGGCTCGCCCACGGTCACCGGCTGGAAGCGTCGCTCGAGCGCCGCATCCTTTTCGATGTGCTTGCGGAACTCGGCCGTGGTGGTGGCGCCAATGCAGCGCAGCTCGCCGCGCGCCAGCATCGGCTTGAGCAGGTTGGACGCATCCATGCTGCCTTCGGCCGCACCGGCACCCACAAGAGTGTGCAGCTCGTCGATGAAGAGGAACACGTGCCCCTCGGCCTGGGAAATCTCCTTGAGCACGGCCTTGAGACGTTGCTCGAACTCGCCCCGGAACTTGGCACCGGCAACCAGCGCGCCCAGGTCCAGGCTCAGCAGGCGTTGGCCCTTGATGCTCTCGGGCACCTCACCGGCCACGATGCGCTGGGCCAGACCTTCGACGATCGCGGTCTTGCCCACGCCCGGCTCGCCGATCAATACGGGATTGTTCTTGCTGCGCCGGGACAGAACCTGCATCACACGGCGAATCTCGTCTTCGCGCCCGATGATCGGATCCAGCTTGCCCTCGCGCGCCAACCGGCAGAGATCCACCGTGTACTTTTCCAGGGCCTGATAGCTCTGTTCCGCGTCGGGCTGGTCCACGCGCTGTCCACCGCGCAGTTCCTTTAGCAACTCGAGCACCCGATCGCGCTGCAGCCCGCGGGTGGCGAAGAGTTCCGCCCCCCGGTGCCCGTGTTCCAGAGCGGCCAGCAGGACATGCTCGCTGCTGATGAATTCATCGCCGAAGGCCTCGGCCTGACGCCCGGCCTGCGACATCAGGGCCGTCAGCTCCCGATCCATGTAGACCTGAGCATCGCCACTGACACGAGGATTCCTGTGGCACAGCGCTTCCAGCTCCTCAATCAGGGGCGCGCTCTCCACCCCCTGGCGCTTGAGCAGACCACGGACCACGCCCTCGCGGTCCTTTGTCAGGGCCAGCAGCAGATGCTCGCTGCGCAGAGCCTGCTGGCCAGCCTCGGCGACCCAGGCGGCGGCCTGTTGCAGACATTCCTGGGTGCGGTTGGTGAGTTTGTTGGTGTCCATCCATCCTCCTTCGGGGTAGCCCTGCCGACGTTCCCTGCCACTCTGTCAGACTCACTGCCAGCATGCTGTGTTTCTGGCAGAAGAGTGACCGATTGACGCCGTTCCGCAGGGAGAAGGCAAAGGCTGTGCCATCCGAAGGATGTCAGGCGGGCAGGTCCGGATCTTCGTCGGCTTCCGCCTCGCCCGCCTGCGGCAGCAGGTTCAGCGCCAGGCAGAAAGGCCGGCTGTTGAGTGGCTGGCCGCAGAGGTCTTCCAGCTGGTCCTCGAACGCGGATTCCCCCAGCGTCACGATCAGCCGGTCGGCCAGCCAGCCTCCCGCGGCAGGGCCCGCCTGCAACCAGCCGATTGCCGAATCCTCGCATTCCAGATCACGGCTCATGGCGGCATCCATTTGCCAGGACGCCAGTTCGGCCACCACCTGCTCGGCGGGTGGCAGCGCCCCTCCCGTGGGCCAGTGCCCGGCGGCCCAGGCCCCCGCAGGCCCCGAGCGGGCATGCGGCCCCCAGAGCAGTTCCTGATCCAGGGAATGGAAGAGGGCATCGGGGTCCTGATCCGGATCGGCACAGAAGACCGCCTCGAAACGCTGGTCACGCAGCATTCGACGCAGGCGGTACAGACGCAAGGACCGCAGCGCGGGATTGGCGGGAATCGTGATCCCCGCGGGAAGCCAGGGTGCCAGCAGCGGACCCCGATCGGCCAGACGGGCCAGCATCAGAGCCAGCGACTCAATGAGAATCGACTCCGTATCACGCAGGCAGGGGGAGTGTTCCGGATCGGCCAGAAACAGGCCCAGTCCACCGCCAAGACCCTTGAGGAAACGAGGAAGGCGCAGGCCATCGCCGCCCGGATGATGGATCACCGGTTCGCCCAGCCCGGGCAGCAGGCACAGGTCGCGCGGTGCGGTGTGCGTGGACTCCGCCATGCAGCGCACACGGGCCACCAGTTCCATGGGCAACCCCAGACTGTCCAGGAGATCGCGGCCGAACTCCAGGCAGGCGCGCGCCGTCACTTCTCCGGGCAGGGGAGTCAGCTCGGAAACCAGCCAGTTGGCATCCAGCGTATCACCGAAATCCCAGCAGGCCGGATCGGAAAATCCCAGCTGTCCGGCCAGGTCGGTCCGGGCCTGTTCCCAGGCCGAGCGGCTGAGCCGTTCCAGGAACTGGCACTGGGCATCCAGGGTCTCCGGGTCGATTCCGCCCAGTCCCAACCTCATCGCGCGGGCGTCTCCATAGCCCAGTTCGATGGCCCGCTGGCGACGCACCTGCTCCAGTGTCACACGAAGCACCGCCAGTTCGCGCCCTGCCGCGCGGGCCTTGCGCCAGAGAGCTTCGCGCGGTTCCGGATCACGGGTGGCCAGCAGGGCGCGTTCCAGTTCGGGCAGGCTCGAGCCCGTGTCCGGGCAGCGCCAGCTCCAGTTCAGCCGAAGGCATTCAGCCTCCAGCTCGCGTTGCCGCTCCAGCGCCGAAAGTCCCCCCTGGCAGGCACTGACTTCCTTGAGCAGACGCAGGAGGCGCGCTTCGAGAGCCGGGTCATCCTGGGGTTCCAGCAGCGAGTCGAACACCGCATCCATCCAGTGGGCCTCGGCATGCAGCCGATCGAGAGCCGTGAGACAGGTGGCCAGTGTGCGCATCGCCTGTTCGCTGCCCGTGCGGGCCAGCTGATCCAGAGCCTGTGCCCGGGCATCCCGCAAGGGAAGCCAGCGACTCTCCCAGCTCTCGACCAGTGCGTTTGCGCGCTCAGTCATTGTCACGTTCTCCCGTGTGTCGTATCAGTCGGCCCAACCGGCGCGCGGCCTGGATCAGCGGATCCACGGCCGGTCCGAGCGGCGGAGTGTAGGCCAGATCCAGAGCTTCCAGTTGGCTCCAGTCGGCCCCCAGTTGCAACAGGGCGGCCACCGTGTTGATGCGCAGCGCCCCGCTCCCATCGGCCAGCAGCACGGCTCCACGCAGCCTGCCGCCGGAGGCCTCCGCCTCCAGCTGCAGCTCCAGACTGCGGCTTTCTTTCCGATGTCCGCTCACGGGTGAGCGATGGCGCACAAGGGCCACCCGGGCACCCGGCGCGGCACTGTGAACGGGCAGAGACTCCCAGTTGCCCGGTTGGCGCTGACCCAGCAGGCCCGGCCCCTGGGGCGCGACGCTGCGCGGGGCGGGCAACAGGCTGCGGGCCGCGCCGCCATCCTCATCCTGCCAGAATCCTTCCAGCGGGGCTCCCGGCGTGCCCGCGGGTTCCTTGCCGGGCGGGCAGTGCAGTCCACAGCGCGCCAGCTCCAGCCCGAAGACCGAGAGCGCCAGCGTGCCCGGTCCTGGGGGCAGTTCCAGTGGTGTGGCGGAATCCGCGGCGATCGCATTGGCGCCGGCGATTCGTCCACCGCGCCGGGCATCCAGGGCCTGGCTGTTCCAGAACAGGCGACCGTCCACGCAGGAGCGGCGCAACACGATGTCGCCCGCGGCAAAGATGCCGGGCTGGCTGGTGCGCATCTGCGCGTCCACCACCAGCAGACCGCGGGAGTCCGTCTGGAGGAAACCGTCGGGCAGGTAGTCCGTATTGGGCAGGATGCCGGCGCAGTTCACCAGCAGGTCCGCTTCCAGCGGAGCTCCAGCGGCGGTGTGCACGCGCGCCACTCCGCCTGCGTACTCCACGGCGCTCACGGTCTGTCCACAGCGCACCCGGATCTCGCGGGAGTCCAGCCTGTCGCCCAGGGCCCGGCCCACGAAATCCGGCCAGTCCGCCAGCAGGCGTGGATCCCGTTCCAGCAGCATCAGTTCGCGCCCGGGCGCCTGCAGGCACTCGAGAACTTCCAGCCCGATGGGACCTCCGCCAATCACGATGATCCGCCGAGCGCTCGGCAGTGCCTCCGCCAGACGCCGGCCGTCGGCCAGACTGCGCACTCCGGGCAGGTTGGCGGGGCGTCCCCGGGGATCGGGCAAGGGTCGCACGCGGGCCCCGCTGCAGAGAATCAGACGGTCCCAGCCAATCTCGAAGGCCTGACCGAAGGCCCTGACTCCGCGCAGCTGCGCCCGCAGAGGATCCAGCTCGGTCACCCGGTGCTCCAGCAGGATCTCGATGCCCTGCAGACGAAAGTCTTCGGGGCGCCGCAGAACCAGGTCCTCGGGGCTGCGACCGGATGTCATGCTGTAGGGCAGGTCGCAGCTGCTCCAGGAAATGTCCGTGGAAGCTTCGAGCACGGTAATCCGGCAGCGGGCATCCCGGCGGCGCGCTTCCATGGCGGCGGCCAGTCCGGCCGCGTTGGCTCCGATGATCAGCAGGTGCAGAGCCATGCGTGCTCTCCTTGAATGATGGCCCGTGGGCAGGGCGCCAAACATAACAATGCCTGCTGGCCCGTTGGATTGCCCCTGAGGACTCAAGGGTGTCACGCCCGATTGCGGAGGACGCCGATCGGGGATTCCATCCGGGGGTCGCGCTTGTTAGGTTGGGGCATTCGTCGCACACACCCAGTCGAGGATCCCATGACCCATCCCCGTCTCCGGCACAGCCGGTCACTGCTTGCTCTCGTTCCGCTGACCCTGCTGCTGCCGAATCTGGCCTTCGCGGGTGCCGGTGAGTCCTTCCGGCATGTGGTGTCGGTGGCCAACGGGCTGGCCTGGGGCCCCCCGATGATCCTCCTGCTGGTGGGCACGGGACTGTACCTGACCGTGCGCATGGGGCTGATCCAGTTCCGCGGATTCCGCCACGGTCTCAGGGTGCTGCGCGGCCACTACGATCACGAGCAGGACCCTGGCGAGCTGAGCCATTTCCGCGCCCTGGCCACCGCGCTCTCGGCCACCATCGGCACCGGCAACATCGTGGGCGTGGCCGCGGCGATTCTCACCGGCGGTCCGGGAGCCGTGTTCTGGATGTGGATCACGGCCCTGGTGGGCATGGCCACCAAGTTCACCTGCTGCACCCTGGCCGTGCACTACCGGCGCGTGGATGCCAGAGGCGAGTGTCACGGCGGACCCATGCACTACATCGAACTGGGCATGGGGCCGCGCTGGAAATGGCTGGCCGTGCTCTTTGCCGTCTTCACGGTGCTGGCCTCCTTCGGCATCGGCAACATGTTTCAGGCCAACAACGTGATGACCAGCCTCAACTCGCTGCTCTACGGCCCCGAGGCACAACTGGGCAGCGGATTCAGAGTCGTGATGGCGGTGGGCATGGCCCTGGCCGTGGGCGTGGTGATCCTGGGCGGACTGCGGCGCATCGCCAGCATTTCGGGCAGGATCGTGCCGGTGATGGTCGTGTTCTATCTGGGTGGCGGGCTGCTGATCCTGCTGACTCACGCCAGCGAGATTCCGGCGGCCCTGGCCACCATCTTCCACGCCGCGTTCCACGCTCCCGAAGCGGTGGCCGGCGGTCTGCTGGGTGGTGTGATCCGCAACGGAGTGGCTCGCGGCCTGTTCAGCAACGAGGCCGGTCTGGGCAGCGCGCCCATCGCCCATGGTGCGGCGCGGACTTCCGAACCGGTGCGCGAAGGTCTGGTGGCCATGCTGGGACCCTTCATCGACACCATCGTGGTCTGTTCGATCACGGCCCTGGTGATCGTGATCACGGGAGCCGACGCGGTCACCGCAAACAAGGGGCTGCTCACCAGTACGGCCTTCGAGCTTGGCCTGCCCGGCTCGGGCTGGATGGTGAACCTCTCGATCATCCTCTTCGCCTATTCGACCCTGATCGCCTGGTCCTATTACGGCGACCGTGCGGCGGACTACCTCTTCGGTCCCCGTGCCGTGCGCCCCTATCGCATCGTCTACACCGCGATGGCCGGGGTGGGCTGCCTGATCCAGCTGAACACGGTGATCGACATCAGCGACACGATGAACGGGTTCATGGCGGTCCCCAACCTGATCGCGCTGGTGGTACTGTCACCGGTGGTGGCACGCCTGCTCAGGGACTACCTGGCCCGCCACGACAACTCCGCCATCAACCCCGGCGGAAATGCCTGAAGGAGTCGGCATGGAATCGGCGCCCTTTGATCCGCACTGGCTCAATACGGTGGACCAGCTGTATCACTACGAATGGTCGGTGGGCAAGCTGCTGCGGATCCGCCTGCTCGAACGCAGCATTGGCACCTTCTGGCCGAATGGACACCCCACCCGCATCGTGCATGTGGCGGGCAGCAACGGCAAGGGCAGCACCTGCCGCATGCTGGAAGCCGCGCTGGGCACGCTGGGTCCCAGCGGTTGCTGGGTCAATCCCCATCTCTTCGATTATGTCGAACGTTTCCGCGTACGCGGCGAGCCCGCAGACAAGCAGGCTCTGGCAAGGATCTGGCAGGAGACCGTACTGCCCCACAGTCTGGACCGGGAGGAAAGCGGAGCGGGCCGCGGCCTCAGTTTCGCCGAGGCGGGCATCCTGCTGGCCCTGCACCTGTTCCAGCAGGAGGGCCTGCGCTGGGCGGCCTTCGAAACAGGAGTCGGCGGCCGCTACGCGCCCACCATGGCGCTGGACCCCGAGCTCTGCCTGCTGACCAATGTGGGACACGACCATCCGCGCACTCTGGGAAGCCAGGCCTGGCAGGTGGCATTGGAGAAGGCGGGCATCGCCCGCAGGGGGCGCCCCCTCCTGAGCACGGCCACTGGCGCAAGCGCTGATTTCGTGCGCCGCACGGCCGAGTCCCAGGGAGCCGAGTGCGTGATTCTGGGCGAGCGTGAGCGCGAGGAAGTACGCGATCTGCTGCCGCCGGACGCTCGCGCGCACCGGGGCGAGCACTGGCTGGGCAACGCCAGTCTGGCGCTGGCCGCCGCCCGTCTGCTGGAACCCACGCTGGACGCCGGGCTGGCCGTGCGCGCGATGCAGTCCGCAGCTCCTCTTGAAGGGCGCTTCTGGTTGGTGGACACCGATCTGCTGGCAGACGTGGCGCACAATCGCGACAAGGTGGGCGCCCTGGCCGAAGACCTGCGCCGCGAGTATCCCGGACGGCCGATTCACCTGCTGGCAGGCCTCAGTCGTCAGCGGGCGGCCATGGAGGTTCTGGGTCCGCTGCTGCCCCTGGTCGGGCGGATCACGCTGACCAACGCCTCCTATGCCGGCCGCGACCCCGAATTGCTGCGCGACGAGCTGCGGGCCGGAGGAGTGAACTGTCCGCTGGACGTGCAACCCGATCCGGTGCTGGCCCTGGCCGAGGCGCGCGCGCGGCTGGAACCCGGGGCCCTGCTCGTCCTCACGGGCAGCGCCTATACAGTGGATCAGGCCCTGAATCCGGACCCATTCCACCGGACCATGAACCGGGAATTCGGGCGCCGGGGAGCCGCCGATCCGGGCATGTGACGAATTCTCGTCTCCCGGTGCATTCGGAACGACACAGGTCAACCGGATGCCATCGCGGCCACTTATATTGTGGCCCGCGCTGCCGGCAGCTCCCTATTTCACGGACGGCCCGGCCCCGCCTTCGACGCGTTGTTCCCGGGAGTCTGTCGGACTTGGGGGCTTTGATGGATGTCGCGTACACATGAGGCTGGATCTTTCGCCCATTTCATGGCCTGCAGTGGGTTACCGGCAAGAAATGGGCGAAAAACACAGTCCGTGTGGGCGCGACAGGACACAAGCACCCAGATCCGACAGACTCCCGACGGAACCGCACCAACTGGGTGGACCCTGAGATGAACGTGTTCCATTCCCTTGTCGTACACACCTTGCCCCTGATGCCAAAGGCCCTGGTGGGGCATCTTTCCCGTCACTACATCGCCGGTCCCAGTCTGGACGACGCGGTCCGGGCCGCCCGGGAAGTGATCGACGAAGGCTGCTGCGTGACGATGGACGTACTGGGCGAAAGCGTGACCCGGGCCGAAGAGACCCGCACCTTCGCCCGTCAGTATCACGAGGTGCTGCAGCGCATCGCCGATGAGAAACTGGATGCCAACGTCAGTGTCAAGCCCACCCAGATGGGGCTGGCGCTGGACCCGGCGCTGGTGCGCGAGAATTACACATCCATCGTTGGGCGGGCGGCCGAGCTGGGCAACTTCGTGCGCATCGACATGGAAGACACACCCTGGACGACCGCCACTCTCGACCTGCACGACGAACTGGTCGCCCGCTGGCCGGGCCATGTGGGGGTCGTGATCCAGGCCTACCTGCGACGCACCATGAGCGACACGCGCGAGCGGCTGATCCCGGGCAAGGCCAACCTGCGGCTCTGCAAGGGCATCTACGTGGAACCGGAATCGCTGGCCTTCAAGACTCGTCAGGATATCCGCGACAGTTATCTGGCCATCCTGCGCGAACTGCTGAGCGCGGGCAATTATGTGGGCATCGCCACCCATGACGAATGGCTCGTGGATGGGGCCCTCGAAATCGTGCGCGAGCTGAACCTGCCCCGCGAAGCCTTCGAATTCCAGATGCTGCTGGGCGTGCTGCCCGATCTGCGCCGTCGCATCGTCGCACGTGGACACAAGTTGCGGGTCTATGTGCCCTTCGGCGAGGCCTGGTTCGCCTACTCCACCCGCCGCCTCAAGGAGAATCCCTCGCTGGTGAACACCTTCATCGTGGACATGTTCAGAAAACACTGAGCGGGTTGGGGCACCGGTCCGGACATTGAGTGAAAAGGCCCGGGGCATGCCCCGGGCCTTCGTGTTCATGGTGGAATCGCTCAAGCGGCCTGTGTCACAGGTCGTTGATCCGGGCCAGCAGGGTCTCCAGATAGAGCGGATCCGTGTCGTCCGGATTGAAATCGGGGAACACGCTGCGCACCTGGCTCTCGCACTCGGCATAGCGGCTGAGCTTGAACAGATTCCAGGCCGCGATCTTGTGCATCGCGCGGCTGTTGACCTCGGGCCGATGAGTGAATACATAGGATTCACCGGCGGCGTCCAGCAGATCCAGTGACCATTCGATGGCCAGCAGGGTATCGGACTGTGAACTGTAGAAACTGGCCAGACCGGCCCAGGCGTCCTGGTAACCGGGCCGCAGCTGATCGGCCAGCAGGAAGTTGTCTTCAATGGCATCGCGATAGTCAGGTCCACCCGGGCTGCCGTCATTGAGCATGGCCTGACTCCAGGCCAGCCCGCAGAGGGCCTCCGGGTGGAAGGGGTCGCCGCTCAGGGCGGACAGGAACCCGTCGCTGGCGGCCTGCCAATTGCCACTCTGGAACTGAGTCCAGGAGTTGCCCACTCCGACGTGGCCGGCGGTTGAATCCACATCATCGTCACAGGCCTGGATGGCCAGGCCTCCCAGCAACAGCATGGGCAGGATGCGGGTGACGAAACGGGTGGTGGTCCGGTGTGACATGGTGCGTGTCTCTCTCTTCTCGAAGTCCATCCTGGCTCCCCTCATCGTACCAGCAGCATCTTGCGGGTGGCGCTGAAACCATCGGCTTCCAGACGGGCCAGGTACATCCCGCTGGCCAGGGCCGTGCCGTCCTGCCCGGTGCCGTCCCAGACCCGCTGGTGGCTGCCGGCGGCCAGGGGCCCCTGATGCAGCACACGCACCTGCTCGCCAAGCAGATTGTAAACGGTCAACCTCACTGCGGCTCTCTCGGGCAGGTCGAACTGGATGCGTGTCTCGGGATTGAACGGGTTGGGCCAGTTGGCATGCAGTGCGAAGGCCGTGGGCAGGCTCTCGAGCTCAGCGGCGGGCAGCAGGGCGTACACACCGCCCTCAACGGGTCGGCTCAGCAGCTCGTCGCCGGATCGACTCTGTTCGACTCGCTGCCAGCTGCCGCCCACACGACGGGCCAGTTGCAGTTCGCCTCGGGCAGGCAGGCGCAGTTGAAGGTCACGCACGCCATCCGGCAGTTGCAGCCAGAAGGGGCTGAGCGCTTGGGGAGCACCATCCAGACGGTGCAGTTCCAGCACGCGCAGCGGAGTGCTGCCGGCGGCCGACCAGCTCAATTGCAGGTTCAGCGCTGGCAGGGCCAGTTCTCCCTCGGCGCCCCCGGCCTGGGCCAGCCCCAGATCCTGACTCACGGGAATTCCGTGGGAATCGCTGCCCACGATGCGCAGATGGTCCAGATTGCCGGACAGGCGGGCCTGCAGGTAATACAGTTCGCGACCCCCGGCGATGAAGTGCTCGCCGGGAATGATCTCCAGCTCGCCGATGTTCTCGCCCAGCCCATCGGACCCGAAGGCCTGCAGGGACCCCATGAGTTCACTGCAGAACACCGCCAGTTCAAGCTGGTCAAGGAACAGGCCGTTCTCGATCACGGCGGTGGTCAGCTGGGGTGCCGTCAGGTCCAGATGGAAGGGGATGTCGCCCTGAAGGCTGGCCACGGGTACCGCTCCATCGGGGGTGGTGGCATCGGCTTCCAGGCGCAGGTACAGCAGCTCGCCCTCGGGCAGACTGCCCGTCGCTTCAGTCAGATCCAGAGTGCCGGTATCCGTGACGCTGGTGGTCCAGAGTGGGGTGAAATTCTCGTCGAGCACCGACACGCTGTACTCCACCGTGGTGGCTCCCAGGGCCGCCTGCAGCAGACCGTGGTCCCAGCTGGCGTTGAGATTGCCGGGAATCAGCCACTGCTGCGGCTCCGGCTGGAGCACATTCACGCTCAGGGTCTGGTCCTTTTCGGGAGGCACGGTGGTGAAGAGGATCGCGCGGCCCGGCCCCGGCACGCTCGTGGAACCGTGGGCCAGATTGGCGTAGGTCACCTCGATGCCGTCGTTGTGGCCGAAGTTCGTGATGCCCACGGTGGCGTAGTTGTTGTTCAGGTCCACGTTGGTGACCTGCTTGTACTGCATCAGGAATTCATTGTCACCCGTGTCCGTGGGTCGGGTGGCGGTGTCGAAGAAGATCAGCTGGAACTCCTGCAGCGGCTGGCCCGCGTTCTCCCAGGCATAACGCGCCCAGGTACGGCTCCAGGAAATGATGAACTGTCCCGCGGCCTCGTCGTGGCGGGTGAACACCGGCACGTACAGGCTGTCGCCATTGGTGGTGTACTTGGGTTTCAGGTCTTCCCACCAGGCGCAGATCATGTTCGAGGGCCCCAGTGCGCTGGGAATGTTCCAGTTGCTGAAATCGCTCATCCAGGTGGTGCCCATGCTGACCCAGCCGTTGCTGCAGACACTGAGCGTGTTGAAGGTCTGGCCGTAATACGTGATCGGGAAGGGCAGGCTGATCTGGGTGGTCTGGTCATCGCGCAGATAAAGCCGTTCGCCGAAGGTGCCGCCGTAGGCCGGGTCCAGCTCTTTCCAGTTGTAGACCGGATTGCGCTGCAGGTCGAAGTCGGTGCTCTCCAGTGCGTAGTAGCCGTGCATGTCCGGCCCGGTGGGATTGCCGGGCACGTCGCTGCCGTTGGGCAGCAGGAAGCGCACGTGCTGCACGAAACCATCCGCGTCGGTCGTCTCCAGGGTCAGGTAGACCAGCCGGCCCGGGAAGAGCCGCAGCCCACCCACCACCTGGAAACGCAGGGTGGAGCTGGCATCGAGGGCCAGGTCGCCAATCAGCTGCGGCTCTTCATCCAGCAGCGAGATCAGCTCGCTCTGGGTGGACAGTGCGGCATGGGCCTGGCTGAGTGCGGCCAGCCCCGTGCAGCTGAAGTCAATGATCAGGGTGTCCAGGGCACCGGTCTCGAGGTGATCCAGGCCGGAACCCAGACGCACATCGTTCACGGTGATCGCCTTGTTGCGCGTGTCCAGATTCAGCACGGCGGTCGCACTGGCGTCGCCCGTGATGCGGATCACCAGGGGTACCTGCTGATGATCGCCCAGATCGGGATTCAATCGGACCTGCAGGGGATCGCTGCTGGCGGCCGTGGTTCCACCGGCCAGAGCGGTCCAGCTGGCGCTGCCGTCGAGGATCTCGAAGAGCTCGCTGTTTTCTTCGAGGGTGGCTTCCAGATTGGCGATGGTGGCACTGCCCGTGTTGAGCAGGCTGGGCAGGATGCTCAGTGTCTCACCGGCCCGGTAGGTGCCGTCCACGGTTTCTTCGCTGATCTGGGCACTGCTGTACTGCACGCCTTCGGTGTTGGCCACCACGGAGATGGTGCGCCCGCCGGGCGTGTAGTCGATATGATTGATGGTCAGCACCATGCTGGTCAGATCGGAGGTGTCGATCTGCAGCAGCACGCGGCCCTGGGAATCACTGCGGGCCCGGGCGACCATGCGGCTGTTGCTGGAGCCGCCCACCAGGGACACCACGGCATTCTCGAGCGGCTCCCCGTCCTGACCGATCACGTGCAGATCCATGGTCTGGACACCCGCGGCGATCGATGGTGGGGCATCGTGGCTCATCACGCGGGGCTGGTTGCGCCAGATCTTCAGGTCGGGATCGCCCAGCACATTGTAGACATGGAAGTAGAAGAAGGCCTCGTAGGGGTCCTCGCGGGTCAGCGGGTAGCCCCGGTAGAGCTCCAACTTGCCGTTCAGCAGCGCACTGCCCACCGAGGTCAGGTCCAGGTCGAAGATCGCGTTGAAGAATCCGCTGCAGACCGGGTTGTTGAACTGGGTGCGTGTGTGCAGGTCGCTGGGGCCCACGAAGGCCACCGCACCGCCCAGAGTCTGGAGGTTGCCGAATTGCAGGAAGCGCTCGCCGAAGCACGGGTCCAGCACGGTCTCCTCACCTCCGAAAGCGCCCGTCTGGCAGACGAAACTGGCCACGATGGGCATGCGGTAGCCATTGCTGAGTGCCGAGATGTCGTCACGGTCGAAGGCGGGAAAGACCCAGCCGTTGGAATTGGCCCAGCCGCGGTAGCTCACGATGCCACGGCCCGAATTGAGCGCACCACCGATGGGCGTGCCACCGTCGGAAATGGGGGGATAGAACACACTGTCGGCCGGAGTCATGCAGAAGCCATTGGCGCGCATCTTGTCAATCAGCCAGCGGCTGGTCAGGTTGGGGCTGATCGGGGCCTGGCCATTGTCGGCGTAGTTGCAGCTGACCACCAGACCGCGCTTGTGCCAATCACACTCGCTGTCGTCCACGGGGGTCTGGGACTCGTGCACCACCGGCTTGCGTGCCACCGTGACCAGCTGCTGCACGTTGTCCACGCTCATCCGACCCACCAGGAACTCGGGCAGGTAGTCGTCGCCTTCCTGGAGCGTCAGGTCGTGATCGGTGACGTCATGATCGCCCTCGACCGAGACCACGAAGCTGGTGGGACAGGCCAGGGCTTCGTCCTCGTCACCGATCAGCAGCATCACTTCGGGGCGGTCGCTGTCCCAGATGGCATCGGCCCAGGCCTTCAGTTCCGGGTAGCTGCAGGTGTTGGGGTTCTCGCTGCCGATGGTGCTGAAGGGCACCAGACGCACATCAAATCCCTTGCGGCGCTTCCAGGAGACGAACTCGCCGATCACGCTCATGTTCAGGTAGGCGTCGGCTCCCGTGATGCAGTACACCGGAAAGACCGTGTCGTCCACCGAATCGTAGAATTGCCCGTGATTGGGTACCAGCCCGTCGTAGATCTGCTCCATCGAGCTGGACCAGCTGTGCGCGGCTCCCAGTTCATTGCCGCCCAGTCCTTCGCTCCCATAGCTCAGGCGGATCACCGCGTGCTCCAGGATTTCAAGGCCCTCGGCACGGACCACGAAGGGCTGCACTCCCAGGGGACAGATCCGCAGGTCACGCAGAATCACCGGGTCGCCCAGATGCACGAAGTCGGTGAATTGCCCGCGGTAGGGTTGGTCGGCATCCACACCTGCGGCGGCCGCGCTGCCTGGCCGGACTTCTCCGGCCGCATCTTCCACACCCAGCGCCGGGCGCAGGTCGGGCAGCAGACGGGTGCGCAGCTCCTCGACCACCACGCTGATCCGCCCCGTGGGGGGCACTTCCCAGAATTCGGTGTGGCTGGGCAGCATGTACTCGCCGTGACTGGCGTACAGGGTATAGCCATCGAGTTCGATGCTGGCCAGGCCATCCTTGTCCACCGAAATCACGGGGGATTGAGGCTGCACCTCGATGGTGGTGTGTCCCGGAGTCTGTTCCAGGATGCGCATCCCGGCTGTGTGCAGCCCGGTGCTCGCTCCCGCCAGCGGGGCCAGCAGGCTGCAGATCAGCAAGGAGTTCAGGAGAGTGTTCGAGGTCATGGAATGCCTTGTTGAAAGAAGTGTTCTGTCTGTGTCCGGGCCTACTTGACCAGCGTGACCCGCCGGTTCTCGCTGAACAGCACCGCGCCGCCCTTCTCCACGTGTACCTGCAGCAGGTAGACGCCGGAGGCCAGGCCCGTGCCGTCGATGTGTGTCTCGAAAGTTGACCCGCTCAATCCCTGCAGATTGGCCACCCGGGCGACCAGGGCCCCGCGCAGGTCATAGAGTCCGGCGACCAGGGTTGCGCCCGCGGCGACCTGGGGCAGCTGGATCGAGACCGTGGTCGACGGATTGAAGGGATTGGGGTAGACATCCAGGGCAAAGGCGATGGGCTGCCCGTCCTCCGGTTCCACGGCCACCGCGTCGCCATTCCAGGCGAGGTGGACGTTACGCAGCAGCAGGCCCGCATCGGTGATGCTGCCGTCGGTGCGGGTCCGGAAGCCCACCCGGATCAGCTGGCCGGCCCACGGTCCCAGATCCACCGTGACGTGACGCCAGTCGGTGGCACGGCCGGTGAATGCCATGACACGCACAGGGTCGCCGCCATCGGGATGGATTTCCACGAAGGATGAGTCACGCGCGCCCTCGAGAGCGTACCAGGCATCGAACTCGAACACGCCGGCGGTCTGGGTGCGGCTCACGGGGGCCATCAACTCGAACTGCTGGGTACTGAGCAGCAGGCAGTCCATGTCGTCGGGGCTGAACTCATCGGCGCTGTCCTTGAACGTGGGATACTCATCGAGCATGACCGGCACCCAGCCACAGCCGGTGCCTTCCTGGCTGAAGTCTTCGATCTGGCTGAGCCAGGCGTCGATCTGGGCTCCCTGGGACCCCGTGGGGAAGAGCACGGGGGACAGACTCATGTCGGAGTCCAGACTGAACTCACTGACGTTGCTCACGTGATACACGTTGCGCGCCACCATGCGCCAGTTGCCCTCGGGCAGTTCCAGGCTCCAGTCGCTCTGGTTGTGGAAGGTCAGGGTGGTGTCGTTGTCCAGGTCCTGCAGTTCCAGCACGTCCAGCAGCAGGGACTGCCCGCTGGAGGATTCGAAACTCAGGTCAAGAGTGTGCCGGGGCAAGGGAGTCATTGACAGATTGACCGAGGTCGGGGCCGTGGGAGCGATGTTGATGGTCTGGGTGACGGGCTGGTAGCCGTGCTTGCGCACGTTGAGCGTATAACTGGCCGGCTGCAGCAGACGGTAGTAGGCACCCCAGGTCGGATCGGTGCGATAGAAGGGCACCTGGTCGGGATGCATCACTTCCTCGATGCGCACACGGCTTTCAAGGGGAGTGTTGCTTCCCGCCTCGCGCGTGTGCAGTCGCAGTCCGGGGGCATCCTGCTGGTAGCCGATGATCCGGCGACACAACCAGTAGAGCCCGTCCAGGTTCTCGTCCACGATGAAGTCAATGGTCTCCTGGTTCTGGGGCTGCATGCCGGCATCTTCCTGCAGGCCCACCTCGATCAGCATGCCCACCGCACCGTACTCGCGATAGATCCAGTTGTGATGGTTGCCCTTGCGCCCGCTCCCCGCCACGTTGCGGTAGAACTCGAACTCCTGGCCGGCGATCTGGTCGGCCATGCCGCGCGTGAGATTGTCCATCATGGTGTAATCGCGGGGCGGGCAGCGTTTCACGCCCTCTTCCCATTCCCAGGGATGGATCACGATCTCGTGGTTCGTGGAGGTTCGCGCGCTGTGGTACGAGACGGCGGCCACGAAGCGTTCGCGTTCGGCCTGCAGGGCCACCGCTTCGCACTCCGGCTCCGAAAGCGGCCAGGGCCCCCGATAGTAATCGTACTGTTCCACGTCGCTGTTCTGGGCCCAGAGCGGGTCGCCGTGTTCGAACCAGGCGGGATAGTTGCGGTTCAGGTCCACTCCGCAACTGTCGTTGCCCACGCCCGAAATGATGGTGCAGTCTCCGTCGGGGCTGAACCAGTGCAGGTTCTTGCGATAGGTGACATCCTGCTCGCTCATCACCACGTCCAGTCCATCGGGATTGTTGGTGGGCACCACGTGGATTTCCAGAGCCTGCAGCAGCGGAGCGTAGTTGGGATGCCCCAGATCGCCCCAGTGCGCCAGCTCGCGAATGAAGGCCATGGAAATGTTGATGCCAAGGATCTCTTCCGCATGGCACTGTCCGTTGACCCAGAGCGCAGGTTTGTCCAGTTCCTGGCTCACGTTCTGGCTGAGCTTGACCGACCAGATCGGCGAGTTGGTTTCCCAGGTGTATCCGATGGAGTCCACGCGCATCACATTGGGATGTGCCGCTGCCAGCGAGTCCAGCTCATGGCGGATCTCGTCGTTGGTGTAGTAGTAGTCGTCCAGGGTGGCAAGGGCAGTCGAAGCGAAAGCCAGCACCAACAGGACGGACATTGAGCGCAACCGCATGGGAATCCTCCAGAGAAACGCGGAAATCGGGGGATGGGGAGACGGCATCCGGCGTGCGCCGACGCAGTCCATTGTCAAAGGCAAAGACCGTGCCCGTCCCGGCAACCGTGACGGACCGGTCAACTGCTTGTTCTGGCTGAACTTGATCTGCTGAAAAACCGTTGGGTCCGGTCGATTCCGTTCCGTGGGGTTCCAGGCTGTCAAGAATTCGATGCAGGCGTAAACTCGACCGTCCGTACGGCCTCCCCGCAAGGGCCGGAGCGGCAGAGGCTCAGTCCAGCAGATGGGCGCCGCGAATCACCACCGGCTCGACGGGCACGTCCTGATGGAAGCCTTTGTTTCCGGTGGCGACGCCGGCGATTTCATCGACCACATCCATGCCTTCGGTCACCCGGGCGAAGACCGCATAGCCGTACTGGCTGGGCGCCGTGGACTTGTGGTCCAGGAAGTCGTTGTCCCGGTGATTGATGAAGAACTGGCTGGTGGCACTGTGGATGTCGCTGGTGCGGGCCATCGCCAGGGTGCCGCGCTGGTTCTTGAGACCGTTGGCCGCCTCGTTGGCGATAGGCTCGTGGTTCTTCTTCTCCTTCATGTCCGCGGTCATGCCGCCGCCCTGGATCATGAAGTCACGGATCACACGATGGAAGACGGTGTCCTTGTAGAAGCCTTCTTCCACGTAGCGCAGGAAGTTGGCCGAGGTGGCCGGAGCCTTTTCCAGGTCCAGCTGGATGGTGATGTCGCCGGCGGAAGTTTCCAGCCGGACCGTACGAGTGGTGGCGCTCACGGGCTCTCCAGAGTTCAGGGTGCGGGTTTGACGGACAGGATCATCACGGGCGAGAGCGGCACGTCCTTCATGGGGTAGCCGCCTTCGGCGGGAACGGAACCGGTCTTGACCGCCCGGATTCTGTCCACCACGTCCATGCCGGCTTCCACCTTGCCGAAGACCGCGTAACCGAAGGAGCGGGTGTCCGTGGAATCGCGGAAGTTGAGGAAGTCGTTGTCCACCACGTTGATGAAGAACTGGCTGGTGGCGCTGTTGATGTCATTGGTGCGGGCCATGGCAATGGTCCCACGAGTATTGCCCAGCCCGTTGGGCGCTTCGTTGGCGATGGGTGAGCGCGTCGTCTTCTGTTTCATGTCCGCGGTGAAACCGCCTCCCTGGATCATGAAGTTGGACATCACCCGGTGGAACAGGGTGCTGTCGTAGAAACCATCATTGGCGTAGCGGGCGAAGTTCTCGGTGCTCAAGGGAGCCTTGCCACGATCGAGCTGAACCGTGATGTCTCCCATGGTGGTCTTGATCACGAAGCGGTCGTCTGGAGTCTTGGACTCGAGGGTGCCCCAGGTGAACAGCCCCAGCAGGGTCACGCCCGCCAGCAGTGTGCCCAGCCGTGCGGTCCGGAAGAAGGGAATTGACATGGTTGTCTCCTTGGAAATGAAACCGTGCGCGGTCGACGGCGAAAACCGGTCGATGGCGACGCGCAACTTAGGAATTCGCCTGTTTTGAGGCAGGAAGCCGGTCTGCACCCGGTCGCAGCCATTCTCCCGGTTCGCTCTGGGCGGCCACCCGCAGCTCGGGCTGAACCAGGCCCCGTTCGCGCAGCAGGGAACGGACCGTTTCCAGGGCCAGCGCGGGCGTATTGTTGGTATCGCTCAGGTGCCCCAGAATCACGTGTTTCAGGCGCGGCCCCAGCACCTCGCAGAGCAGTTCGGCTGCCTGACGGTTGGAAAGATGCCCACGCGGCCCCCGTACCCGCTGCTTGAGCTGCCAGGGGTAGGGCCCCGCCAGCAGCCGCTCCAGATCATGATTGCTTTCAAGCACCAGCAGGTCCAGCCCGTGCAGGTGCTGACTCACCCCCGGATCGGCCACTCCCAGATCGGTGGCGATGGCCAGACGGGTCTGCCCGGCTTCCACCCTGAACATCAGCGGTTCCCGGCAATCATGGGAGACGGCAAAGGGCAGGATGTCAAGCCCCAGCACCTGAAACGGCTGTCCCGCCCGGATCGTGTGCAGCCGCCCATGCCCGGTCAGGTGCCTGGCACACGCGCTCTGGGTTCCGGCGCTGGTGAACACGGGCAAGCCCAGTTTGCGGCAGAGCACGCCCAGCCCGCTGCTGTGATCGCTGTGGGCGTGACTCAGCAGCACGCCAGCCAGATCGGTGGCCGGCACACCCACCATGCTCAGCCGGCGCAGCAGTTCGCGCGCGCTCAGACCCGCATCCACGAGCAGGCATCCCTGGTGCGTGCGCAAGACCAGGCTGTTGCCCTTGCTGCCACTGGCCAGGACACAGATTTCCAGCTCGCTGCGATCCAGATCCAGCCGCGTCTGCAGGGGAATGGGGGCACGGTTCACCGGGGCCCCCCTGCCGGATCGCTCTTCAGACGCTGGCGAGTACGCTGCTGTTCGAAACGCACATTCAACTTGTGCAGGCGATTGCTCTCGTCTTCCACCAGATCGGCGAATCCGTAGACCAGCACGCCCGCACCCGGGTCTCCTTCGAGCCGCAGAAAATGCAGCAGGCGCTCGTTCAGGGCAAGGCTGTCGACCACATCCACCACGTCCAGGGAAATCCTGGCGTCACGATGTGCAAGCAGCTCGTGCCCCGGGGGCAGGTCCAGCTTGAGCTTGATGCCGCCCGCGCTGATGTTGTGACACAGGCCGCGCACCCAGTACTCACGTACCAGCCCTTCGCCACGCAATTCGCGCAGCGCCCGGTTGTCCAGTGGCAGGCGCAGCACAGTGTCCAGAGCGCGTTCCACCCTGTACCAGCGTCGGCGCTGGTGGCGCCGGGGCTCGCTGCGCACGCTGAAGCGCAGGCGCCAGCTCTCGCCGCCGGGGCTGGCCGCGCCCAGCAGTCCTTCGAAGGTATACATCGCATCCGCGCGGCAGACCATGGCGCGCAAGGTGCGCCCTTCCAGTGCGGCCAGTGTGTCTTCATCGACGGCATGTCCGCCCACCGCCAGCACCAGCGCAGGGCCTTCCACGGTGCGCACGGTGCATTCCAGCGGCTGCTGGGCGCCGTCATCACCGGGCAGCAGGCGCACGCCCATGCCGATCTTGAAGACCAGACTCATTCGGCCGGCTTCCGCGCCAGGAGATTGCTCCAGACCTGCGCTCGCTGGCGCACGGCCTGAGGTGAGGCATCTCCGTCTTCGCCATAGAGCACGGCCCGCGAGACATTGACCAGGGCACTGCCGGTGCCTTCGTTGAGAATCCGGCAGACTGCCGCCGCGTCTCCGCCCTGGGCACCCACCCCGGGAACCAGCAGGTCCAGACGGGGCCAGAGTCGACGGATCTCCAGCAATTGCTCCTCCCGCGTGGCCCCCGCCACCACGCCCAGACGGCCGGCGGCCCAGCCGTGGTTCCAGCCATCGACGGCCTCCAGCACATGGTGATACAGGGGCCGACCTTCGCACTCAAGAGACTGGAATCGCAGGGCGCCGGGATTGGAGGTCAGTGCCAGCACATAGGCGAACACGGGCAGGCCCGAGGGTCTGGGGACTTCCAGAAAGGGCTGCAGGCTGTCTTCGCCCATGTAGGGTGCCAGTGTCACGGCGTCGCAATCGAGGGTGCCGAAGATCAGGCGCGCGTACTGGCGCGAGGTGTTGCCAATGTCGGCGCGCTTGGCATCGGCGATCACGGGGACCCGACCGGCAATGGCACTCACCGTGCCCGCCAGGGTATGCAGCCCGTCGAGCCCGAGGGCTTCGTAGAAGGCAAGATTGGGCTTGTAGGCGGCCACCAGATCCACGGTGGCTTCCACCAGTTCGCGGTTCCAGGCCAGCACGGGATCGCTGTGCTGGCCGTACCCACGGGGCAGGAGTTCGGGCGAAGGATCCAGCCCCAGGCAGAAGTGGGTCTGGCTTGATTTCAGGCGTTGCTGGATGGTCATCGGTCCCCCTGCTGGCTGCCGCGGAAAGTAGGGAAAGCCCAGCAACGGGGCCAATCGAGAGCCCGCGACGCTACCCGGGGAACGGGCCGCACTCAGTTGCGGTGATCGTCCCGGGCTGAAGCGCCTCCGGCCGGATCGCCGGGCAATTCGCGCGATTCCCTGGCGCGCGCGCGCAGTTCACGGAAGAAGCTGCGCAACAGTTCGGCGCATTCCCCTTCCAGGACACCCGGCAGGCAGCTCACCTGATGGTTGAGACGAGTGTCGGCGATGATGTCATTCACACTGCCGCACCCCCCGGCCTTGGGGTCGGGAGCACCATAGACCAGCAACGGCACCCGGGCCAGCACCAGAGCCCCGGCACACATGGCGCACGGTTCGAGGGTGGCATAGAGCACGCAGTCTTCGAGGCGCCAGCTGCCCAGGGCATTGGCGGCCGCGCCGATCGCCAGGATCTCGGCATGGGCGGTGGGGTCCTGCAGGTGCTCGACCCCATTGTGTCCACGGCCGATCACGTGGCCGCGATGCACGACCACCGCACCGACGGGCACTTCCTGCCTGGATTCGGCCTTGCGGGCTTCCCGGATCGCCATCCGCATGAAGATTTCGTGTTCGATCACTTGCCGCCATCCCGCGAGGGGACGACGCTCGCCGCGGGCTGACGTTCGTCAAAGTCCAGTTCGACCCGGTAGATCCAGCCATGGCCCAGACTGTCGGAGTCCACCTCGAGGAAGCCGGTGCTGCCTTCGCCCTGCACGACGACAAAACGCTGAAGTCCAGGCAGCAGGTGGCTTGTGGCCAGCAGGTCCGGATTCTCATAGAGCACGGGCGAGAGCAGGTCCAGGCTGTCCCCGGAGACCGGAATGCCATTGCCGCCCAGTTTGCCCAGCTTGCGCTGGGGAGTGCTGCGCGTGGAAGCGGGCGAGTCCTTGCGCACCAGTCCCAGCTCGGTGCGATAGATGTACGCCGTGCTGCCGTCATCCAGACTGACCCGGTAGAAGCGTCCGTCGAAGTCCTCCACCGTCACGCTCTGGCTGGCGTGCATGTAGTGCGAGGTGGAAGAGAAATCTGCTTTCTCGTAGGACAGGCAGGGCAGGATCTCCAGTTGCTGCCCCTTCTCCAGTGCCTTGTCGGCCCCGAAGGGTACGTAGGGAGCATCGGCGGCGCCGAGCAGGCCGGCGAGCAGCAGGGAGATCAACAGGGTTCTCATGGGTCACTCCGGTTTCGGGAATCGGCGCACTCGGGCACGCCATGGTTCAGGGCATGCCGCCAAGGGCCCAGCCAATGTACCACGACACCAGTCGCTCTCCAATGAACAGGCCCAGCAGGGACCCAAGTGCAAGCCAGGGTCCGAAGGGAATCTCGCGGCTGCCCTTCAGCTTCTGCACAGGGATCGCCAGCACCAGCCCGGCCACACAGGCCAGGAAGATCGCCAGCAGGGTTCGTTCCCAGCCCAGATACAGGCCCACCGCGCCCATCAGCTTCACATCGCCCAGGCCCAGGCCTTCCTGCTTGAGCAGCAGCAGCGACAACTGGCGCACGGCCAGCAGACTGAACAGACCGGCGGCGGCACCCAGCAGCGCGGCCCCCGGTCCCAGAATGTCAGGGCTGCCGGGCCAGAACGCCGCGATCAGCCCCGTGGATCCCACGCCGCAGATCGCCAGAGCAAGAACCAGGGGATTGGGCAGGCGATAGGTCTCCCAGTCGATGACCGAAAGCACCACCAGCAGCAGCACGAAAGGCATGTAGTGGAACATGGCCGCTTCCAGGGGCCAGCGCAGCGCCAGCAGCAGGAACAGGCCTCCCACGGTGGCTTCCACCAATGGATAGCGCCAGGCGATGGGTCCCCGGCAGCCGGCACAGCGCCCGCGCAGCAGAAGCCATGACAGCAGCGGAATGTTCTCCCAGGGGCGGATCCGATGGGCACACTGCGGACAGGAAGACGGCGGGTGCCACAGCGACTCCCCGCGCGGCACCCGGTGGATCAGCACATTGCCGAAACTGCCCAGCGCCAGTCCCAGCAACACGGCCAGGATCTGCGGTGTGTATACGATCAGTTCCACTTCCTTGCCCTCGACACTGATTCCGCCGCGGTCCGTCGGGAATTCCCGTGAGGAAATCGTTCCATGCACAGCGTCCCGCCAGAGGCGGGACGCTGATGTCGTACATGTCAGTAAACGCTGCGGCATGCCGGGGCCGCCGCCGGGTGCGTCAGTAACCCAGGCTCTGCACCGCCTGACCGAAGTCGAAGATGGGCAGATAGATCACGATCACGATCGCGCCGATGATCAGACCCACGGCCACGATGATGATCGGCTCGATCAGGCTGGTGAGACGCTCGATCATGGAATCCACCTGCTTCTGGTAGAACTCCGAGGCCTTGGCCAGCAGACCGTCCAACTCGCCGGACTCCTCACCGGTCTGGGTCAGCTGCAGCATGATCGGGGGAAACACACCCGTGCGGGTCATTGCCACGGATAGACTGTAACCATCCTTGAGCATGTCCTGGATGTCTTCCACGGCGCCCGCCATGATCCGGTTCTCCATGACCGCCTTCACCAGCTTGAGCGCTTCGGTCACCGTGACACCTGAAGCGAAGAGGATGCCCAGGGTCTTGGCGTACTTGTTGAGCAGGTTCAGATAGATCAGGTTGCCGAACACGGGAATCTTGAGTTTCATCTGGTCCCAGATCAGCTCGCCACGGTCGGTCAGGGTCAGGACCCAGAGGAAGAACAGCGCCGAAAAAGTCCCCAGCATCACGATGATGAAGTTGTTGGCCACGATGTTGGACATGGCCACCAGCGCCAGGGTCGGTGCGGGCAGCGAGGCGCCCAGGCTGGCGTAGATGTCGCTGAACTGGGGAATGATCTTCCAGAGCAGGATCAGCAGCGCCAGGCCCAGAATCACCATCATGATCACGGGGTAATAAAGCGCACCCTTCACCTTCTGGCGCGTGTCTTCCACGTTCTCGAGATAGTCGGCCAGGTCCTTGAGCACCGTGTGCAGCGAACCGGACACCTCACCCGCCTTCACCAGCGCCACATAGAGGCTGTCGAAGTGATACGGGTAGTGGCTCATCGCGTCGGAAAGCTGGACACCGCGCTTGATCTCGCTGTTGACCGCTTCCAGTGTGCGACGGAATTTCTTGTTGGTTTCGGAGATGGCCAGGTTGCCAATGGACTTTTCGAGAGTCAGACCGGCCGAGAACATGGTCGAAAGCTGCCGGGTGAAGAACACCAGACTGCGCAGGGGAATGTGCTGTTTGACCCGCTCGAAGGCCAGGTTGATCTTGTCCAGCACGGTGACCTGTGTGCTCTCGCCCACCTTGCGCTCCTTGAGGGAGACCAAGGTTCCCTGGCTGCGCAGGGATTCGATGGCGGCTTCCATGGTGGCAGCACGCATCTCGGCTTCGATACGTTCACCGGCCGCATTGCGAATGACATAATTGAAGGTCGGCATGTGGGTATCCCGTTCCGCTCGCTAGGTTTAGAAGTCCTCGACCGTGGCACGCTTGACTTCGGACAACGTGGTCGTGCCATCAAGCACACGTTCGATGCCCGCATTGCGCAGAGGCACCATGCCATTGACGATGGCCTGTTCACGGATCAGCTGCTGGTTCATGTTGTCGTAGATCATCTTGCGGATGTCCTGGCGGATTTCCAGGATTTCGAAGATTCCCGTACGACCGCGGAACCCGCTGTTCCGGCACACGGGACAGCCCTTGCCGAAATAGATGTCCTTGCCCGTGTACTTCTCGGGATCCTCGTGGAGGCTGATCCAGTCTTCGGGTGTCGAGGGACGCGAGGTCTTGCAGTTCTTGCAGATCGTGCGCACCAGACGCTGAGCCATCACCAGGTTCAGGCAGCTTCCCACCAGGAAGGGGGGAATGCCAAGGTCGATGTAACGCGTGATGGTGGTCGGCGCGTCGTTGGCGTGCAGCGTACTGAACACAAGGTGACCGGTCAGCGCGAACTTGATCGCCATGTCGGCCGTCTCGTGGTCACGAATTTCACCAAGCAGCAGGGTATCGGGGTCCTGGCGCAGAATGCTTCGCAGGGCCGCAGCGAAGGTCAGGCCGATGCGTTCGCGCACCTGCACCTGGTTGATGCCGCTGATCTGGTACTCCACCGGGTCTTCCACGGTGGTGATGTTGTCGGACACCGACTTGATCTCGGTCAGCGCCGCATACAGCGTGGTGGACTTGCCGGAGCCGGTGGGGCCCGAGATGATCACCATGCCGTAGGGCTGTTCGATCCAGTGGCGGAAGATGCCCAGCTCATAGTCCCGGAAGCCCAGATTGCGCAGATCCAGCATGAACCCAGTCTTGTCCAGCAGACGCATCACCACCTTCTCGCCGTGTACGGTGGGCAGAATGCTCACGCGCACGTCCACTTCGCGGTCGGCGGTCTTGATGGTGAAACGACCGTCCTGGGTCAGGCGGCGCTCGGCGATGTTGAGCTTCGAGATGATCTTGATGCGGCTGACCACGGCCGGGTGGTTCTGGTTGGGAATGCGCATGGTTTCCACCAGCATTCCGTCCACGCGGTAGCGGACACGCGTTTCCTTCTCCTCCGGCTCGACGTGCACGTCGGTGGCACGTTCCTTGATCGCCTCGGAGAGCATCAGGTTCACCAGCTTGACGATGGGGCTGTCGGAGACGGTGGCATCCACTTCCAGGCCCTGATCGCGGTTGTCCGCATCGGGGTCGGCCATGAATTCCATTTCGCCGATGGCATCGGAGACTTCGCTGGACTTGCGGATGCGTACATACATCCGCTCGATGGCCTCGGCGATCGCGCGCTCACCACCCATGCGGGTGACGAGGGTACGGCCCTGGAGGCTCTTCTTGAGGTTGTCCAGCACCACGATGTCTTCGGGATCGACCATCGCCACCAGCACCGTGTTCTCGTCCATGGTGATGGGGATCAGGCGGTTGGCCTTGGCGAAGTCTTCGGAGACCAGACGACAGGCCTTTTCATCCGCCACGAGGATCTGGTCGGATTTCAGGAAGTCAGTGCCAGCCTGATCGGCCAGAGCTTCGGTCAGCTGATCTTCGGTCACCAGATTCAGACTGATCAGGATTTCCCCGATCTTTTTTTCCATGTAGTTCTGAGAAAGAGCCTGCTGCAGCTTTACCTGGTCCAGATAGCCTTTTCGGATCAGAATCTCGCCGAGTTTCTCAAACATGCGGTCCTCTATTGCGGGAGAGTGGGACGATTCCGTTACATGCGGGGGAACACGAAAGCGTCAAAAAAGGCCCCGCCCGCCAGAGCGGGCGGGGCCGTTCTCACAGAGCCTAGTTTTCGGCCTGCTGGCAGGGTCGCAGCAGCAACACGCTGATGTCATTGGACTGCGGGTTGGCTCCCGGCATGCGCACGGCACCGAAGTTGAGAGTCTGGTTGCCGTAGCTCCAGCAGTTCTCGTTGGCGTCGGTATCGGGGCACTGGGCACCCAGGTTCGGCAACAGGACCGAACTGACCTGCAGCAGGGTCTGGGCCACACCGTTGGAATTGGTGATCACTTCGATCACCGAGCCCACGGGCTGACCGGAGTCGATGTCGAAGTACAGGCCCGGCTGATCGGCCCAGAAACGCACCACCTGGTCGGCGATGGGAGTTCCGTAACCGTCGATCAGGGTGCCCTGCACCAGCAGCACCTCACTCTGGACGTTGTTGCAGTTGCGCATCGGGAACACGACCTGGGCGGCGGAGGCCACCACGGTCAGGTTGTCGTCGCGCTCGCCGGGCTGGAAGGGCAGCTGGAAAATGCCGGGCGGATCGGGATAGATCACGTCCACATATCCGGTGACCCAGGTGGTATCGCCCGTGACTTCGTCGATCTGGGGCACGGAACCGCCGGAGCGGGCCCGCACATGGGTCAGCGTGTCACCGATGGACAGACCGTGGTAGAGCATGTAGTTCTCGGCCACGCCGTGGATGTCCAGCTCGCCATCGGCATTGAAGCCGGTACGACCAAAGCCTTCGAAGGAACAGACGTTGGGCGGGAAGGGCGAGAACAGCACCGCTGTGGAGTCTTCCACATCGTTGCCGAAGCGGTCGAACAGGTGCACGGACCAGGTCACGCGCCACATGCCGCCACCGATCTGCTCACCCACGCCGTCGAAACCGATCTCGCCGAAGGTCGGCGGGCCGGCGACCACGGTCACCAGGGACTCAAGCGTGCAGAGCTGCTCCAGGCCACCCGGATCGATGCAGGCATCGAGCGTGATGGGGCCGGGGCGATCACCCGCGTTGAGGGTGACCTGGGCGATACCATTGGAGGTGGTCACGACCAGGGGCTGGGCGAAGTAGTACCGGGTGTCATCGCCGGGGCGATTCATGTACACATTGTCGGGAGCCTGCGCCACAGTGAAGGACACGTTGTAGGGCAGGTTGACCAGGCTGCCGCCGGCATCCACGACGCGGGCGGTCACCAGCGCGTCGCTGGAGCTGCCGTTGCCCTGGATCTGGATCCGCTGCTCACTGGTGTTCAGCGTGATGTTGGCCGGAGTACCGGAAAGAATGGTCAGCGTGGTGGGGCTGGACCAGAGGGTCTCGGGCGGGCTGACATTCGGCTTGGCGTAAAAGGCCACCACCTGGCTCAGGCCATTGGTTCCGTTCATCGCGAACTGGGCCTGGGCCACACCGGCGAAGTTTGTGATCGCCGAATTGTTGATCGCGCCCACACCATTGGTGCGGAAGCCGATGTTCAGTCCGGCACCCAGAGCCTGATTCTGGGAATTGAACACCTGGGCGAACACGGCCGTCGTGGTCTGGTTCGCATCGGGCAGAGTGTCGTTGCCGGTGGTCACCACGATGCGTGAGGGCACACCCAGCGGCAGGGTCAGCGTGAAGGGGGCCGCACCCGAGACCAGGGTTGTCCCAAGCGAATTGCGATAGGAGTACGCCAGATTCAGGGTCTGACCGGCATGGCTTTCGTCGCAGTCGTGCCAGTTGACCGTGGCCACACCACTTTCGTTGGTCACGGCGGAGCCGCCGATCTGGCCATGGCTGGCCGAGAAACGCACGATCTGATTCACGATGGGGTCATCGTTGTCCGTGTACTTCATGGTCACGCGAATCGGCAGCTGGTTGTCATCCAGGCACTCGCTGTCGATTTCCAGCGGGAACCCGGTGGAGGGCGAGGTCAGCGAGAGGCCGATGGTGCGCGGAGTGTTCACGAAGAAGCTCTCGCTGAAGCTGTCGGCATTCAGGCCCTGGCTGGTGAGGCTGAAGGTGTTGTTGCCGGAGTCGGTGCCACAACTGCGCCACCAGAAGCTGATCGTGCCATCCTCCGAGGTCACCACCGAGGTGGCCGACACGGTGCCGATCTCGGTGTCCAGCGAGAAGAGCTGGTTCACCATCAGGCTGTCGTTGCGGTCGGTGAAACGATACACGAACACCGTGGAATCCGCGCAGAGCAGGTCACTGCGGAAGGTGGTGTTCAGCGGCGGCGAGACGCGGGTCATCTTGGTGCCGAAGCGGTTCAACAGGCGCAGCTCGTTGGTGAACGAGGTGCTGGTGTTCTTGATCGTGGCAATCAGGTTGATCCGCACCGTGTCCGCGGGCTGGGCCGTGGAATTGGCATAGTACACACCGCTGATCATGCCCGAGTTGTCGGTGGTGAAGTCGCCGCCCGTGATGTTGCCCGGGTTGGCTCCGTTCAGCGCACTGACGCGGAAGGACATGGTCACGCCCGACACGGGCTGGCGTTCGAAACCGCCATCGCCGGTGGGAGTGTCACGGTAGGCCTGGACCACGATCGGCAAGGTCTCGCCGTTGGCCCGGGTACGGTTGAGGTATGCACCTTCGGCCGGGGAGACGAAGTCCAGCAGGATTTCGCTCTGCTCCACCAGACTCAGGGCGCGCGATCCGGTGCGGCTCTGGCTGGTGGCCGTGAAGTTGACGGTCAGGCTGCCGGAGATCTGGTCGTCGGGCAGCAGGCGAAACACATACTTCGCCACACCATCCGCGTTGGAGGTGTTGGCCGTGTAGCCGGAGTTGCTGTCCCCGATGGGGGTCAGCGACCCGAAGGACGTGCTCAGGTTGAGGCTGACGGCGGCACCGGACACGGAGGCATTGCCCGCTCCCAGCACGCGCACGGTCACCGTGTCGACCACCGTGTTCAGGGTGTTCTGGCTGTAATAGATCGCCGAGTTGGACAGGGATACAACGACCCGATCCACCGGAATGACGCCCGTGCCGTTGTCGATGCCGGACGTGTTCACGGTGCGGGAATCGCAGCCGTAGAACAGCACCGGCAAGGCCAGGGCAAGGAACAGTCCCTTTGACAATTTCATGGCGTACTCTCCCTTTTCTGCCGTTATTTGTCGTTGTCTCTGATCAGGTCTTCCAGACGCAGCTCTTCCTCAATGGCCTGGATCGCGGGCGGCACCTCCATGGTGTAATTGCCCTCGGGGTACAGGATGTGGGGAGTGACCTGGATGATCAGATCTGTCTTGCTGATACGTTCCTCGTTGCTTCGGAAAAAGCCGCCCACGAAGGGAAGCTGGGAGAGCAATGGCACACGGTTGACCACCTTCAGGGTCTGCGTGTCCAGCAGACCGGCGATGATGATGGACTCACCGTCCTTCACACGAACCGTGGTGCGCGTGGTGCGCTGCTTGATCTGCGGGATGTCCTTGTTGGGTCCCAACCAGTCCACGATCGAGCTGACTTCCGGCTCGACGATCGTGGTGATCCAACCATCAGGATTGATCGAAGGCAGCACGTTCAGTACGATGCCCACTTCTTCCTGCTTGACGGTGATCTGCTGGGTGTTGCCGCCGGCGGTGAAGACATAGCTGATCTTGTCCACCACGCGCAGCTCGGCGGGGCGGTGGTTGAGGGTCGAGACCTTGCTGGACGCCAGGATGCTGGCCTTGTTGTTGCGCAGCATGTAATTCAGCGTGATGTCGAAGGCGTTGAACTGGCGGCTGAAGTGGCCCAGATTGTCCATGGACAGGGGCTGGAACTTGCCGTTGCGCGGCAGCTTGCCCAGGGGGACCTGCTCATCGTTCATCCAGGTCCAGGGACCGCCGGCGTTGTTCTTCCAGCCCTGGTCGGAACCGGGGGTACCCCAGTCTTCGGGGGTCATCCAGTCCTGACGCGACTTGCCGTTTTCAGCCAGGATCGTGGTCAGGGAATTCAGCCGGGCCCAGTCGATGCCCATCAGTTCCTGGTCGTCGATCTGGACTTCGATCAGCTTGGCCTCCAGCACGACCTGCGGCACAGGCTGATCCACCGAGGCAATCACGTTGCGCACTTCCTCGATGACCTTGGTGGAGGTCCGCAGCACCACGCTGTTGCTGCTGGTGTCCACCTGGACGCTCTTGCTCATGTCCTTGAGCATCGTCTGCACTTCGGAGGCGTTGGCGTACTTCAGATTGATCACATAGGAGTTGAGGCTGACTTCCTGCTCCAGCTTCTCGGTCGTGGTGACCAGAAAGCTGTTGCCCACCTTTTCATAACCCAGACCGGCCGCCCGCACCACCATGTCGATGGCTTCGGAAATCGGCGTGTCCTTGAGGTGAATCGTGATCTGGTCGAACTTGGCCTTGTTTTCCGGGTCGTCGGACAGCTCGGGTCCGGTGACGATGTTGAAGCCAGACTGCTCGGCAAGGATGGAGAGAACATCCGCCAGGTTGGCATCCTGGGCATCGATGGTCACGGGAGTATCCAGACTGGGGGTCCGGGCTGCGCTGGCTTCCTGGGAGGGTGCGATGATCCCGATCATCAGCGCCGCCAGTAGGCAGGAAGCGAAACGGGCAGATTTCATGTGTTGCAGACTCCTGTTGCGGGATTTATGATGGTCTTCACTTGTTCCGTTGTTCACTCAGGGGTGCTCCAGTCGAGCTGGCCACTGGAAAGACGCTTGGCGATGTCCTTGGGCGCCGCCTGGACTTGCAGGGTTTCCATCCGGCCGTTGCGGTTCAGGCTGATGGAATTGTCGCCGATGGCCGTCACACGATAGCCTTCGAAGCTGTCGCCCACGCTCACCACGTGATTCTTGCTCTTCAGGCGCACGATGGCGCGCGGTGATTCGCCCTTGATGGTGCAGGACAGGCGCGGGCGGCTTTCAAGACTGGCCAGGAAACTGGCGTCATCCAGCAGCAGGCTGCGCGCGATCACCACACGGGTGATTTCGAGCGGGTCCTTGCTCACGTTGAATTCCTGTTCCTGGATGGTGGCAAGGGTGTTCTCCATCCGGTCCACGGTTTCCTCAAGATCCTTGTCACTGCCCACGGTGATCTGCGGGCGGTTGGCAAGTTCCTCGACCTTCTGGCTGAGCTCCCAGCCCTGCCAGCCGAAATAGACCAGCGCGCCGACGAAGAGCAGCATCAACAGGTTCCAGAACAGTTGGGAATAGGTTTTCATCAGTTGTTCCCTTGCGCGATTTCACCCAGATCGCCTCGAACCAGGGTCAGTGTGGACAGTTTGACCATGAAATCGTGCGACTTCAGGTCGTCGAGGGTGCGTGCGAAATTCAGCTTGGTCAGATCGTTGTCAATCTTGAACAGCTCCATCATCACCAGCCGGTCCGACTGTTCCATGCGATTGATGAACTTGCCGAATTTGTTGTACGTGCCTCTGAAGCTCACTTCATAGGGAGTGCGCACGTAGTTGGATGCACGGTCCTTCTCGTAGGTCTTCATTCCGGTGATCTCACAGTTCAGTTCCGTGAGCACCGTGATCATTTCGTTGATGAAATCCACGCTGGCTTCCTGCACAAGGTCATCCGCCTTGTTGCTGGCCAGGTTGTTCTCGATCAGGTTTTCCACCCGCACCAATTCGCTGGCAAGAATCTGGGCACTGATCAGTTTTTCCTGCTCGAATTTCAGTTTGGATTCGAGCGAGATGAAACGGTCAGGCTTGGGCGGGTATACGTTTGTCAGATAGTGGTTCAGTCCAAGCGCCAGCGCGATGAGCAGGACATAACCGACGATGATCCGTTGCATGGCGGGGCGCTCCTCAGGATTTCCTGGCGTTGAAGTTGATGGTCTTGCTCAGGAACTTGGGTTCGATCTTGCAGCGGATCTCGAACTGCAAAGCAGGCTGATCCTGGGAAATGATGTCCGAGCTGGAAGCGAACTGGATGTTGGAGAAGTTCTCGTTGAAGTCGGGGTTGTTCTCCAGGCGGTGAACGAAATCCATGACCAGGTCGATGGGATCCTCGCCCTCCTTGACCTTGTGCAACCCGACGATGTACAGGTTGCCCTTCTCGAAGCGCACGTCGGTCAGCGCCATCTGGCGGGTGGTTTCCTCACCCAGACCGATCAGCTTCTTGGTCCAGAGCAGGCGTCCCTGTTCCAGGGCAGCAAGATTCAGGATGTCGCGCTTGCTCAGGTTCTTGCCCGTGCGCTGGAGCTTGGCCAGCTGGGCCTGGACTTCCTCGACCTGATTTTCCTTCTGGGCCAGCAGATCGTTCAGCTTGTTGTTGCTGTCGTTGATCCACCAGACTTCGGAAGCACCGATCAGGGCCAGCACCAGCAGCAACAGCCAACGCTGCAGCTCCATCTGGCGCTGGATATGGGCGACTTTGTCCTCGCCCTTGTTGAGGTTGATGTGATAGACGTGTTCCACTATTCCCTCCTCAGTGCCAGACCCAGGCACTGGGTCATCTGGGAACCCCAGTGTCCAAGATCGGTCCGGCTTTCGATCTGTTCGGCCGGGTTCCAGACCGCCACCTCGACGCCGAACTTCTCGGCCAGCAGCTCGGGAAGGCCGCGGAAAGCCGCGCCGCCCCCTGTGAGCCAGATCTTGACGAAGTCACTCTGTCCGCTTTCCTTGACGTAGTAGCGCAAGGTGCGGCGAATGTCATCGACAAAATCTTCCAGCACGGTACGCGACTGCAGGGACAGCGCAAGACCGCCATTGCCCTCGGCGCCCGTTTCAAAGGCGGCCACGCCTTCGCTGGTCTTCAGCATTTCGGCTTCCCGGTAGCTCACGCCCTTCAGCTTGGCGATGCCCGCGGTGAAATGGTGTCCACCAATGGGTACGTCGCGGTTGAAGAGCTTGCTCTTGCGCCCGGTCACGATGAAGTTCGTGTGACGGGTGCCCAGATTCAGGAACAGCAACTGCCCTTCGTCCGGAAGCTCACTCAGGAAGCTGTAGGAATTGAGCACGGCCAGCGGGTCGATGTCGACCACACCGGGACGGAAGCCCGACTCCTTGAGCACGTCCTCGTGAAAGGCGTACATCTTGCGGGTCGTGGCCACCAGCAGGATGCGCAGCTTCTGGGGATCGGTGGGATCCTCGCCCAGCACCTGATGATCGATGACCGTATCCGAGTCATCCAGGGGCAGGTGCTTGCGGGCCTCGAACACCAGACTGGTCGCCAGCTCTTCCTCGGCCATCTGGATGGACGAGATTTCCTTCATGCTGGTGGCCACCCCGCCGATCGACGAAACAAGTTGTTTCACCTTGGCCGGCGAGATCTTCAGGTCGTTCATCAGCGACTTCACAGCCACGATGGTTTCCGCTTTCCGGAACTGGGTGGGATCGTATTCTCCCTCGAAGGCGATGGTTTGCACACCCGCCTTCAACACCCGGTGGGAATTGCGGTGATTCTCCATCAGCACGGCCTTGACACTGTGTGTGCCAATGTCCAGGCCCAGCGTCTGATTGGATGGTCCTCCAAAGAACATGTGCGCTTCCTGTAATAGATGGACTCAGTGACTGTCCAGGTTCATTGGGTTGTCTCTGCCTCCAGCCCATTGTCCACCCGCAATTGCCGCCAGCGCGGATAATCGGGCAGCACCATGGCTGTCGTGATGTCTTGATTTCCATTCTCGAAAGTGGCCCGGATCCAGACCGGCGGCCCCGCCACGAAGAAGTTCTCGTCGTAGCGATACTGCTTGGACGCGTAACCGATGGTGGCCGGGTCGTAGATGCCCAGAGGGTTGCGCTGCACGAAACCGCGAACCGCCTGCACCATGCTGCCGCAGAGCCAGATCGTTCCGCGACGGTCGTTCTGTCCCGTGTTGCAGGAATAGTTGACAGGGCGCCATGGCGGGAAGGCGCTGACGCGCGGTCCGCCCTGGGTCAGGGCCCGGTTGCGGCTGTAGTTCCACATGTGGTTGACGTTGTTGGGCACGCGCCCCGTGTCACACTCCTCGGCCTGCACCGGACGCACGCTGGAGCCCTGGACGATGAACTGGTTGGTCACACTGGAATGCCAGTACTCGACTTCGAAACTGCAAGCCTTGGCCATCATGGCGGCCGTGATGATCACATCCTTGCGGCTCTGCTGGCAGGCGGTGACATTGCTCACACCCGTGTGGCCGCACAGTGTGCCGGGGACCTGCTCACCGTTGAATGCACCATTCTCGGCGGTGGCCGCGATCACGATGTTGCCTTCGCTGGCCAGACCGATACGGTTGGGCGAGCCCAGGGGCACCATCCCGAATTCCGCGTCGTCATTGCAGGGGGCGAAGCGCGTATCGGACGTGTAGACATTGTCCATGACGTAGAGGGTGTCGCTGGCGAGCACCGTGATCTGGCCCGTGACTTCACCGGAAATCCGGCAGACTCCCTTGGCCCAGATCAGCTGGGTACCGTCGGCCTGGGGAAAGTTCTGCACCAGCCCGCGGTAGTTGAATTCAGGGCTGCCACCAGTGCGCGGGTCGACGTAGAGGGTGTCTCCATACCAGGTGGAATCGCTGCGCTGGGTGGCCGTTCCTCCGTAGACATGGTTGGCCATGAAGAAGGTGGGCACGTACTGGGTGACCCGATACTGGCGCCCCTCCAGCCAGATGCGCGTAGTCAGCGGGGCATGCACGTTTCCGAAGCTCTCCAGCACCACGCTGTCGGCATAGGTGTGTGCCGCCGTATGCGATCCCTTGAGCTGCTCGATCGCGTCTACCGGGGGCCATTCGTAACTGGGGTAGGGGAAGCGATAGCCACCCTGGAAGACCTGGTCGTACTGGGATTCGGTGAGCCCGTTGATGGTCTCTTCGGTCTGGGTGAAGAAACCGAGGAAGGTCGGTGTGGAGCCCGGGGTCACGTTCATCTGGCCGTTGATGTGTATTCGGCCGCGGATGATGTCCTGTCCGTAGAAGTTCACCGGCGCGTTCTCTGGGGAAATCTCGCTGTTGGTGAAGTAGAGGAACTTGGAAAAGTCACCGAAATCGAAGGCGATGGCGCTGGTGTGCGACACCTCGAATTCCTTGGTGCCGCGGCGGTAGGTCACCTTGCCTTCCGCGGACACGAAGTAATAGGGCTTGCGCGAGTTCTTCTCCGCCACGATTTCCTTGTAGGCGTTGCCACTGGCATAGCTCATGCGCTGGGCACTGTCATCGCCCCAGTTGTCGCTGCGGATCGGTTCCACGAGGTTGATCGGGGTGACCACGACACGGCCCTGCTGGGCGTTGTAGCCTTCCACATCATTGAAATAGGACTGCACGGAATAACTGGCCAGCACGTACTCGCTGCAGTAGCGGGCGTGCACACGGGCCCGCTCGCGCATGTACTGGTGCTGGTATTCCTTGGCCTGAATGAAATAGGCGAAGCTGACCGCAACCAGTGCGGTCGTCATGATGATGGCCGCCACGAGGAACGCACCGCGGTCCTCGCGCAACCCTTTCAGGTCGAATGTGATTGGCTGAGTGAGCTTTTTCATGGCCACTCCTTGGTGTTCGCTTCGGGAATCCGGCTCTCCCTTTCCGGACTCCAAAACAATGCTGGCAGTACGCGCCAGCCAGCATTCGCGCCGGGAAGACACCCGCGGTGCCCTGCAGTCCCGACGCCGGTGTGACCCAGAGGGTCACCGGTTGGCGCACTCAAGCCCCAACCACGGAGTCGCGGATCAGCCGTTGGCGGCCTGCAGTTCACGCACCCGTTTGATCTCGACGTTCGGGGTGAAGACCACCCGCTTGAACTCGCGTTCGATGTACCAGTCGTTCTGCAGGGTTTCGTCGGTGAGACGCACCTTGAGATACACTTCGAACAGGTTGCGCGCCACGAAGGCGTCCACGGCGGGACGGTCGTTGTAGTGCGTCATCTTGTAATCGATGATCTCGATCTTCTGGCGCACGCCTTCGAAGCGATCCCGGTCCAGCTCCACGGGCGGCCAGCGCCGCAGGAACTGCGCACTGCCCTGATTGTCGGACATTTCGACGTTCAGCTCCGATGCCTTGGAAAAGCGCGTGTCCTGGGTGAAGCCCACATTGCGTGTGCCCAGATAATCGAATTCCAGCTCTTCCTTGCCCGAGCCACCCGAGTTCGCGCCAGCCTGCACCACGCTGGAGGTTTCCAGCGAGCGCACGGTCTCGTCCATGACCATCTGGCCGTAGACCAGGATGTCGTTGGCCAGCTTGTCACGCACCAGATGCTGGGCCAGAGCCAAAGAGGCCTGGAACAGGCCGATGGACACCACACCCAGAATGACCACCGCGGCCATCAGCTCGACAAGGGTCGTGCCGCGCTCATTCCGCAGGGAGGCAATCAGTCGGTTCATCTTGCCCTCCTTCCTAGTAGCGCGGGTTGATCGCGGTGGTGATGGTCTCGCGGCGCACTTCCCGCCCTTCGGGCCAGGTGACACTCACGGAGATTTCGTAGTAATCCACGCCCGCCGAAGAAGGCACACGCCGGATGCGGGCTGCGGGCTCGAAAGTCGCCAGTACCACATCGTTGCGGCCGCGCTTGTTCACTTCAATGGGCACCGAGATGCGCGAGTTGGGGCTCTGCGCCTGGGGGCCCTTCACGAAGATCTCGGCCTTCCAGTACTCCACTTCATTCTGG
Organism: Candidatus Delongbacteria bacterium; assembly: GCA_020634015.1. NCBI lineage: Bacteria > Candidatus Delongiibacteriota > Candidatus Delongbacteria bacterium. The sequence continues at coordinate 344,731 of JACKCN010000001.1, forward strand.
AGCGCTTCCAGGGCCTTCAGGCGCCGGTACATGTTCAGATTCTGCTGATGGGCCTGGAACACGCCCTTGAAGACGGCGGTGGAGGTGATGACCACAATCATGAACCCCATCACCAGGGAAGGCAGAAATACCCCCCCCCGATCGTCCGCCAGTTTGCTGCAGGTTGTGTCGCTCACTGTCGCCTCCTCATTCCACCGGAGTGGAACCGCTGGGTCTGGCCGGGCTCTCCCTCCGGCCGGATCTATCAACGCACGACGGGCTGCGGGACCTGTCGCGCCGGGACCGCGCATCCCTGCCGGGGCGCGGATCGGGCTTGTGCCTCTAGTAGAGGTCGCCCATTTCGGACTCGAGAGCCCGCGGGTTCTCGGCGATCTGCAGGGCCACCTGACGATCGACGCGGCCTTCGCGCACCACGCGCAGCAGATCGCTGTCGAGGCTGTGCATGCCCTGCTTGCCACCGCCCTGGATCACGTTCGGGATCTGGAAGATCTTGTCTTCGCGAATCAGGTTGCGCACGGCCGTGTTGGCGATCATCACCTCGGTGACCGCGGTCCGGCCCTGACCGTCCTTGTTGGGCAGCAGGCGCTGGGCCACCACCGCTTCCAGGGATTCGGCCAGCATGCTGCGCACCTGCTGCTTCTGGGCCGCCGGGAAAATGTCGATGATGCGGTCGATGGTCTTGGTGGCGCTGGGCGTGTGCAGGGTGGCCAGCACCAGGTGCCCGGTTTCGGCCGCGGTCAGAGCCAGCTGCACGGTTTCCAGGTCGCGCATCTCGCCCACAAGGATGACATCGGGGTCTTCACGCAGGGCGCTGCGCAGCGCATTCGAGAAGGAGTGGGTGGTGCTGCCCAGCTCGCGCTGGTTGACCATGCACTTCTTCGACTGGTGGAAGAACTCGATGGGGTCCTCGATGGTGATGATGTGCTTCTCGTAGGTCTCGTTGACGATGTCCACCATGGTGGCCAGGGTCGTGGACTTTCCGGAACCGGTGGGGCCCGTCAGCAGCACGATGCCGCGATCCTTGAGCGCCAGGTCGGTGAGCACCTTGCCGGGCAGGCCCAGCTCTTCGAAGGTGCTGATCTTGTCGGGGATGGTGCGGAACACGGCCGCCATGCCCAGAATCTGCTGGAAGAAGTTGACGCGGAAACGCGCCAGACCTTCGAGCTTGTAGGAAAAGTCAACCTCGAACTTGGTGTCGAAGATCTCCACCTGGCGCTCGTTCATGATCTCCTTGACATACCCGGCCATGGTCTCCTGTGTGACAGGCGGGAGAGCCAGTTTCTTCATGTGGCCATGGATCCGGATCATGGGCGTGGCGCCCACGGAAAGGTGGAGATCGGATGCTCCGTTGCTGACTCCGAAGCGCAGCAGTTCGTCGAGGTTCATTCCATCATCCTGAAGTGAAAGTGGGTCCGTCGGGCATCCAGCGCCCGGAACCCGGTGCGGGCCGGGTTCCGGGGCAGGAATGTGTCAAGCAACTATTCGCCGGTCTCGGACTTGGGGAAACCATAGCCAGACCAGGATCCGTTCTGGATGTTGTAGGTCACCACGTTGCCGGGTCCGCCACGCATCTCCGCGGTGGAGGTGGCCTGGATCTGCTGGTCACCGATCAGGGCAAAGGTCCAGGCGCGCTTGGTGCTCTCCTGAAGCTCCACATAGCCCTGCTCCTCGAGGAGGGTCAGGTCACTGGGCCAGGTGCCCACTTCCTGCTCGTAGATCTCGGCGGCGTTCATGATCGCGTTGATCTGGACCTTGGCGTCGGAGGCACGGGCACCCTTCACCATCTGCATGTACTTGGGCACGGCGATGGCGGCCAGAATGGCCACCAGGATGACCACGATCAGGACTTCGACCAGCGTGAAGCCTCTGTCGTCGCGCTTGAAGATCTTCATCTCTGTACTCCCTTCGTCTCTTGGGTTACTGGTTGTCAGTCATTTGCAATTTCAAGGTAACGCGGCTTCGGCATGCCACAGGCACGGAAACCACGGTCAAGGCGCGAACAGTCCCGAACTGGGATGGAGAGTTGCTCTGTGCCTGCCTGGCAGGCTGACAAAGGCGGGGAGAGGGGGATTGCGGGATCCCGATAGACTGGCTCTCTGACAAGCGCGGAATTTATATCCCTGACCGCTGGTCTGCAACCGGCAGCGCAAGGAATCACCGGACGCCTCAGGACATTTCCAGGACCTCGGCACGAACCAGGCGGTGCTTGCACCTGACTCGCCTTGTGGCCGGGGTTCCTCTCGACCCTGTTTCCTGTCCCAACGTCCCTGGAAACCACCCGCGGGAGGGTCGTTTCCATGGAACCAACAGGACCCGCATCGCAATTACTTTGCCAGTTGCCCGCAAATGCAGGAATCCGGGACGATTCGTGTCCTTTGGCGGGAACCCGGCGGCCGTCGTCCGGAAAACCAATCCTTGAGGATCGGACAGAAACATGCTGCCGGGTGCGCGTCGATCAGCCGGAGTCAAGTACCGGAGACACTTGGCGTCTGACAACGGATCGGGGATCAGAGTTTCGCGAATGGCGCTGATCGAGAAAGGGGTCGGGAGAGGGTCCCCGAAAATATGATGTCCGTGCGGCCGGGAAGATCCCGATTGGTGTGGGAAACAGGTCGGCGTGGGTACCCGCGCCTCCGGAAGTCCGGCCCAACCTTTACCAGGCACGCCGGCGGCGGAACAGGGTGTAAACAACTCAAGACAGGATCCCGGAAGATTGTCCGGACATGAACCACCCGCGCGGGACGGAATGCCTCAGAAATCCAGTTCGAGGGATACCCGATGACTTGCACCCAGATCATGGGCCAGGAAGGCATAGTCCACATTGACACCCTTCCAGCGCACACCGGCGCCCATGGTGCCATCCAGGGAAGACAGCTTCTCGCCCTGCAGCCCACCCCGCAGGAACAGGCTCTGGAAGAGATCCAGCTCGCTGCCGAGGTGCCACTGCCCTTCCCAGGCGGAATCCTTCTCCAGGGCCAGACGGTATCCGACGGGCAGGCTGGCCAGGCGATCGCGCCAGGCGATGCCTGACTTGACATTCAGGGCGAGAGTTTCGGCACGCCCCGTATCCCATTCGAGATCCTGGCTGTAGATGTTCTGCAGACTGAGCGCCAGAATCAGTTCCTTGGGCGAGGGGCGTCCACCACTCGCGGGTCCCTGGATGATCATCTTCACGCCCAGATCCATGCCCGACGCACTGGCCGCCACATCGTCCAGATCCTGGTTGATCACGCGCCAGGACGCACCCACCGCCAGCCTCGATGGCAGCACGTTGCGCACCAGCCCGCTGCCCATCAGGACATCGAACCAGAATTCTCGGCTGATTCCCGCGGTCAGGGCCGAACTGCTGCTCTTGAACGTGCCCAGCGGATCGCCCGTGCTGCGGTCGTCCGGATTGCGCAGATCGCGCCCGGGCAGCAGATCGCCGTAGCGTGGAATGCCATCGTCCATCTGGAGCTGCATGCCCAGGGACAGCGCCCAGTGCTCGCGCAGCCTCAACTGGGCGGCCGCCGTCTGCAGGGTGGACAGGCCATCGAAGAGCGACACGTTTTCGGCGTAGAGCTTGATCGGTCGTTCATCGAGCACGAGCGCCGGATTCCAGTAGAAACTGGTCGCCGAAGCCTTGCTGGTCCCCCAGGCACCGCCCTGTGCGGCCGCCGCGGCTCCGGTGCCAAGCGTCAGGAAATCTGCCGTGTACCAGGGATCCGCGGCCCGGGCCGTGCCACAGCCCAGCAGTGTGGCAAGGCCCAGCAGCAGGGGAATTGGGTTCCTCATTGCAGCCTCGCCAGTTTGTACACTTCTTCCACCGTGCCGCCGGGATCAGTCGCCTTGAGTTGCAGGTAGTACAGGCCATTGGCCAGTTCATGCCCGCGGTCGTCGGTGCCGTCCCAGTTGAATTCATCGTAGCCGATGCGCGGCAGTGGCACGTTGATGGTTTTCACGCGCCGGCCCGCCGAGGTGTAGATCGTGAAGCTGAGCGTGCGGGGAGCGCCCGTCAATTCCCAGGCGAAAGTCGTGTGTGACGCGAAGGGATTGGGATGATTCGCGAAGAAACGCACGGCCAGTTTGATGGCCACCTGGAACTCAAGTTCTTCAGTGGTCGAGTTTCCCAGCACGTCCGCCGCGTCGATGCGCAGTGTGTGTGTGCTGCCCGCCTCCAGCTCGCCGGGAGTCCAGCTGATCAGCACGGTGGTGCGGTTGTCGCTGAGTTGCAGGTCCGCGAAATCCACTTCACTGCCATCGAGGAACAGGCGCGGCGGCAGGGCCCCGTCCCCCACGTCCACACCGGCAGGGTCGCTGATCACGATCTGGAACACGGGGGAACGCGGAACACGGTCGCCGGGGGCGAACCACTGGCCGTTGACGTCCACCTGGATCGAGGGTCCCTGGTCGTCGTCAAGCCGGAATGGCAGCAGCAGCCCGCCTTCGGCATGCAGTTGCGAGTCCAGCAATGGGCCGCCCGGGTTCTCGGTGCGAGTACCGGCCTGCATTACCCAGAGCTGGCGCTGCGCGTTCCAGCGCCCAAGGGCAAGACGCGGAGATTCCTGAGCTGTGAGCTGACTGCCATCGGCCAGGCGGAACAGATTGGTGCTGTCCAGTTGGCAACGCACACGCACCCCATTGATATCTGCCAGTTCTCCGCCGACCTGGAGTCGTGGCACCAGGCTGAGCACGCCGGGTGACTGCGGATCCTCCACCAGCGGCGCCAGGCCGGGGGCCAGGGCGGACCGTTCAAGTTCAGGCAAGGCTCCGGAGACGAAGGAACTGTCGATCTGTACCACCTGACTCAGCGCCCCGGTACCGGCAAGCAGGCTGTAGCGCGTGGGGTCCAGGGCGATTTCACCGCCGCTGCCCTGTCCGGGAGTGAGGAGGATGAACCCATCCTGCTGGCTCACGGAGTTGAGCGATTGCATCACGCCCGCGGCGTCCCAGACCGGCCCCGTGCTCAGGCGCAGGGACGTGGGTCCCGCCGGGATGTTCAGCACACGGTCCCAGACATTGGCTCCATTCAGGACGGCCACGGAATCGGAGAGCAGTTCCGTGTCCGTGAGCTGGTCGTGCAGCACCAGACGGGCGGACAGTGGCTCACCCATGCTGTTGACGCTGAAACGGTGCGTCAGACGTGTGGCGCTGGCATCGCCCGTGATGCGCAGGCTGTCCGCGAAGGGTTGGATCTGTTCCTGCGAACCGATGGCGAACATGCCTCCGGGAATTTCCTGGACCACCTCGTTGTTGTCCACGAGGAAGGAATAGTTGACCAACCCGAGCTTGTAGTCGAACTGATATTCCATGGAGTACAGACTGTTGGGCGTGGAGGGCAGACTGGGAATCACCAGTCGCCAGCGTCCTCCGCCCAGAGATTCCATTGGCGCCACCGAACGCTGGTTCGACAGCGGTGTACCGCCGGGAAGCAGAAGGTTCGCCTGCAGGCGCGCGTTGGTGAATTCGGGCAGAGTCTCCAGCTCGATGGTCATGGGCTGGCCGCCGATGCCCTGCTCGGGACTGTGCGACCCCACGCCCGGTGAACTGGAATTGATGAAGACAGGAATCGACCCGATCGCCCGGTTGTCGCCGGTGTCCATCGCGAAACGGATCACACCCCGGTGGCTCTCGGTCTCGGGCAAGGAAGGCACCGTCATGTTGACCGTGGCCGCCCCGTTGAATGCCACCTGCGTGACGGCTGCCGCGCTGCTCACGTTCACGCCACGCCGCCCCTCGAGCCAGAGTTCGGCACGCACGGTGCCGCTCAGCCCTGGTGGATCACTGCTCAGTTCCACGCTGATGGCATCACCGCTGGCCACGTTGAGCCAGTCCGCACCGGGCAGCAATCTGTACTTCGGGAAGGCTGGCTCCAGCGCGGGGTCGCCCAGCAGATTGAACATGCTGATGTGGTTGCGTCCCTGACTGATGGCGTACATGGACATTTCGGCCAGCAGAATGCCCTGGCCGAAGGTCCGGGCCCGTTCATCGTAGAAGCGGGTGAAGTAGTTGAGCACGAAGGGATCGTTGACCTTGATGTAGGCCTTGGCCGCTGCTCCATAAAAGGCGATCGCACCCGCATTGGGCTGCTTGAGCAGCAGTTCGGCCATGCTCATGCTGTCGGGGTCGTCGTAATACCCCACCAGGCAGGACCAGGCGAAACAGATCGGATACTTGCCCTGGTTGGTCAGGAAGCGGATGTCCGTGGCCCGGAAGAGGGCTTCGCCCGCGTAGATGCCCACGTTGCCGTGTCCATTGTAGGAGTTGACCAGCGAGCCCGAATTGAACTGGTCGATGAATTCGACCGCTCCACCGTGGTAGATGCTGTTCGAGCGCACATGGATCTGTTTGAAGCGCTGAGCGGGTGGCACCAGATTCTGTGTCACGTAGTTGTCGCCGGCCTCGAAGTCCAGGTCGCCGTTGTCGGCGCAGAAGAGGCTGGTTTCCATCCAGGGGCCCTTGACCACGTGTTCGCGGTACTGGCGATGCTTTTCCAGATAGGCCTGCAGCTGGCTGCGATTGGCCACCGAGAAGCGCCCGATCATGATGTCCTGGAAGCGGTCGTCCGGCCCGCCCACGATGTAGCTGAACTCCTCGTCGGTGGCGGTGGGACCGCTTTCCGAGTTGGTCCAGACCCAGTCGGTGGGCACCAGTGTCTGGTAGATCTGACCACCCCCCACATCCATCAGGTTGGCGTTGCTGGCCTTGCCCACCAGCAGCATGTAGGAGGGCAAGGGTGCCTGCCAGTGATCGAAGACATGTCCCAGAAAGTCATGGATCGCGGGCGTGCTCAGGTCGCCCGCATTGAACTCGTTGAAGATCGCGTCCACGTCCACCAGTTTCACCGTGCGGAACTGGCTGTGGTAGGTCACCAGGGATTGCAGGTCCTGATGGAATTGTGACGGTGCCACGATCAACATGTCCGCCTGATTGTCCGACGAATGCAGGTTGAGATTCTCCGTGATCTTGAACTCGTCGGGTGACTTCAGCGAGTTCTCCGCCACCAGGTGAATCACGCCGGTTCCCACGGGCACGGGCACCAGCCAGGCTCCGGTCAGCTCGGGGTCGGGTCGGCAGCCGGTGATGAATGCGGTCTCACTGAAGGCCAGCAGATTTCCCGTGACCCCCTTGACCCGCAGCACGCGCACGAACGCACCGTCCCCAAAACTGGCGTCCGTGATCGGCACGGTCAGATGGCCGTCGTCCAGGCGGATCTCGCGCAGGTAACTCAACTCGATGCGATTGAGGTAGTTCAGATCGCTCTGGTTGCCGTGATCCAGAGGCAACTCCACCTGCACCGTATTGTTGCCGGGCTGCAGCAATGTGCCCGGCAGGGGCCACCAGGCACTCTGACCTTCTTCCTGCAGACGGTACTCCAGATCACCCGCGAACACATCATTGACCCGGAAGATCAGGTGGTGATCGGGCGACGAGGCCTGGATGTCGCTCTTGCCGCGGCAGGTGAAGCGGATCCGGTCGGTGCGGGAACTGTCGGCGACGGGCCAGGGAATGTTCAGGGTCTGGGTCAGGGTACCCGGTGTGCCAATGCGGCTCAGCTCACGCCAGAACCAGTGATCCGTCTCCTCCGGGGCGCTTGTGATGCGTTCCAGATGCGCCCAGACCCGATTCTCCTCGAACAGGCGATCCTGGACGAAACTCTCGCGTGGCTCCTGCTCGCCCGGCACGGTGGCGTCCAGCAGGTAGCGCTGGCTAGAGCCCTGGTCCCAGCTCAGGAAATAATGGCTGGCGGGCCCGAAGAAGGACTTGGGAAAGTTCTCGCCTTCACGTTCCTCGCCGTGGAAGATGAAGTAATCGCCCGCATCCATGCGGCCGTCATTGCCGTCGCTCATCAGAATGGGCACCTGGCTCTCGCCTCGCCAGAGCGCCAGACGCGAACTCTGGATCTGGGCCACGGGCACCCCCTGCGCAGCCAGATACTCGGTGGTGACCTTGTAAAGCCCGTCCGTGGACGTGCTCAGTTTGTAGATCTGGTTGCCCGCAAAGGCCGGGTGCACGGTCCGCATAGGAGAATCCGCGACGCGCGCACGTTGCCAGGCCCGGGCCTGGGCTGCATTCAGCAGGCGAGCGTCAAGCAGTTGATCGAAATCCGGGGATTCCGCGCGCGCGGGTTGAAGCGACTCCCCCGAGGAGGGCGAGCGCCGGAATGCCAGTTCGTATTCACCGGCGCGCATCAGGCTCCAGCCATCGTCCCAGGTGGCAAGAGTCAATACAAGACGCTGGATCCGCTGCTGGCGCATCCAGCCCTCGTTGGCCAGCTGGGCACCGGGCACCAGCGATACCGAGACCGGCATCGGCTCGGACAGCATGTCCTTCTCGGGAAGAGGCGGAGGTGCCAGGTCGGGGTGTTCCAGATCGCGGGTCAGTTCCCGCAGGTACACCCTGGCGTCGGCGGGGATGCCCAGTTCAATGGGCTGGATCAGGCGAGCGCTGCCATTGGATTCCACCAGGAACAGGGCGTCCCGGGAGGCAAGTTGAAGCTGCTCGCGGCCTTCGACCGTGTCGCGACGCACGCTGAGGTCGTCCAGTTCAACACGGAACCGCAGGCCGTCTTCGTCCTGGGAGAGTATCCGGACAGTGGCGGCCCGGGACAGCCCCGTGCACAGCAGCAGCCCCAGGAGCCAGACCCGCCAGTCAGCGGGAACGATACCAGCGGACGAATTCCCGGAGGCCTTGTGGAACACGGGTCGTGGGGGTGTAGCCATAGGTCTTCCTCGCGTGCTCAAGATCCGCCCAGGTCTGATCCACATCGCCGGGCTGGTTGGGCATCCAGCGGATCTTCGCCGATTTTCCAGTGGCCACCTCGATCTCGCGGATGAGTTCCGCCAATGAAGTGGTCTGTGATTCGCCAAGGTTTACAATATCGTACCCGAATTCGGTAGAAAGAACACGATCGATGCCCTGCACGATATCCGCGATGAAGGTATAGTCCCGGCGGGACGTCCCATCTCCGTAGAGCGTCAGTTCCTGCCCGTGTTCCACCTTGTGCACGAAGTTGTGAATGGCCATTTCAGGACGCTGCCGGGGCCCGAACACCGTGAAGAAGCGCAGACATGCGATCTGGAAACCATGCAGCTTATGCCAGGTGTGACAGATCAGTTCCCCGGCCTTCTTGGTGGCCGCATAGGGGGAGATGGGATTGTCGACCGAATCCGTCTCGGAAAACGGCACTTTTGGGTTGTTTCCGTATACGGAACTGGACGAGGCGAACAGCATGCGGCCCACACCGGCACGGCGCATGGCTTCCAGCAGGACCATGGTCCCGCGGACATTGACATCCTCGTAAAGCAGGGGATCTTCGATCGACGGCCTGACTCCCGCGCGGGCGGCCAGGTGAACCACGGTATCGATCGGGCTGTGGGCGAACAGGTCGTCGAGGCAGGCGGCATCGCGGATATCACCCGTGACCAGCCTGTAGGCAGGATGAACCTGAGCCTGACGGATATTGGCGTGCTTGATGGCGGGGTCGTAGAAGCTGTCGAAGTTGTCAAGCGCCGTCACCCGGTGCCCCGCCGCGAGCAGATGGTCGCACAGGTTGGACCCGATGAAGCCCGCTGCTCCTGTCACCAGGACATGCATCAATACCTCTTGTTGTCTCCCGCCACAGGGGTGAAAGTGGGCACCAGCACCTTCAGGTCGGCGACGATGCGCGCGTCGTCCTTGAAATCCAGTTCCTCAAGGATCTGGGAGATGTTTCCGTTCAGGACGGTCTGCTCGGCACCTTCTTCGGCAAGGGCGATGTTGATCTTCTTGTGCACGGTGGGAATCAGCTTCTCGTTGTGCACCCACAGCTCTTCGCTCATCTTCTCGCCGGGTCGCAGGCCCACTTCTTCGATGTCGATGTCAATGCCCACCTTCAGACCCGAGAGCGTGATCAGGTTGCGCGCCAGATCGATGATCTTCATGGGCGTGCCCATGTCCAGCACGAAGATTTCCCCACCCTGCCCGATGGCGGCCGCCTGGATCACCAGCTGCACCGCTTCGAAGATGGTCATGAAATAACGCTCGATGTCGCGGTGGGTGATGGTGATCGGTCCGCCGCGCGAGATCTGGCTGCGGAACAGGGGCACCACCGAGCCGGCGCTGCCCAGCACATTGCCGAAGCGCACCGTCATGAACTGGGTCTCGCTCTCGCGGGCCCGGTCGCGCACCACCAGTTCGGCCACGCGCTTGCACACACCCATCACACTGGTCGGGTTGACGGCCTTGTCGGTCGAGATCATCACGAACTTGCCGACCTTGTGTTCGTGTGCCGCATTGACCAGGATCTTGGTACCCAGAATGTTGTTGCGCACGGCCTCGCGCTTGTTGCGCTCCATCATCGGCACATGCTTGTGTGCCGCCGCGTGAAACACAACTTCGGGCCGGTAGGTCCGGAAGACCCAGTCGATGCGCGCGGGGTCGGTGATGCTGCCCACCACGGGCACCACATTGTTCAGGTCGGCACGGCCACTGAACTCCTGCATCAGGTAGTACAGACCGTTCTCGTTGTGGTCCAGACAGATCAGCTGACGCGGGGCGAAGTTCATCACCTGGCGGCAAAGCTCGCTGCCGATGGAACCGGCTCCGCCGGTCACCAGCACGGTGCGGTCGGTGATGAAACGGCCGATGCTGGGCAGGTCCAGCTTGATTGGATCACGGCCCAGCAGGTCCTCGAGCTGGACTTCCTTGAACTGGCTCAGGCTGATGTTGCCATGAATCAGGTCACGCACACCGGGCAGCTTGCGGAACTGGACATTGCGCTCACGGCACTGTTCCACGATGCGCCGGATCAGATCGGCGGGGGCGCTGGGCACCGCGATCAGGACCTGGTCGACCTGATTGCGTGACAGCACACCGGCCAGGTCACTGGAGGTGCCCAGAACCTGAATGCCGTGGATCTGCTTGTAGACCTTGGAGCGGTCGTCATCCAGCAGGCCCACGACCTCGTAGTTCATGTTGGGGTTGAACTGGATTTCCCGCAGGATCGACTCACCGGCGTCGCCCGCGCCCACGATCACAACGCGTGACACATTGCTGCGGTCCATGGGCCTGTAGGTCCGCAGCGCACGCACCATGAACCGGCTGCCGCCGATCAGGATGATGTTGAGGATGTAGTCGGCGATGACCGCCCACTTGAGATACTCGGGCACCTCGATCTTGAGCACACCGTGGGCGATGATGTAGGTGGCCAGCAGGAAGAGCAGCGTGCCCGTGCTCGTTGCCCTGAAGATGTTCTTCAGGTCGTCGATGGACGCGTAGCGCAGGATGCCCTTGTAGAGATTGGACACGCTGTAGGCCAGCAGGCGCACACCCGCCATCACGCAGAGTGCCTGCAGGAACAGAGGCATCCGCTCGGGAGGAATCTCGCCCAGACCGATGATCAGGAAGGCGAAATAGAAGGCGATGCAGGAAAGCACCACATCCATGCTGAGGATGTACCACTTCCTGTGGACGCGTAATTTGTTGATCATGTCCAGTGGAGAGGTTCCGCTTCTTGACGATGGCTGCGGAAAGTCCGAAGACTCCCCGCAGCCCCGTGATCCAGTGCGTGTTCAGAGTCGCAAGCAAGCGCGACCCGCGCAGTCGTTTGAATGTCCGACAGTGTGGGTCCGGTGATCAGGCCTTGGCGATCTTCTCGCGCCCGACCTTGATGTCCTTGGTGGCGTTGCGCGTATCCACCACCAGCTTGGAGTGCTTGACCACCATCTCGTAATCCACGTCATCGTGGTCGGTGGAGATCAGCACCGCATCGTAGGTTTCCAGCATCGCGGGCGACAGGTCCACATTGGTCAGAGTGACATTGAACCCATGGTAATGCTCGGTGAACTGGGGGATGTAGGGGTCGTGGTAGTCGAGCTTGGCGCCACGCGCGACCAGCTGCTCGACCAGCTTGAGCGACGGGCTCTCGCGCAGGTCGTCGATGTTCTTCTTGTAGGCCATGCCCAGCAACAGCACACGGCTGCCACGCAGACTCTTCTCGTGGTTGTTCAGCTCATGCATCAGGCGGTTGGTGACATAGCGCGGCATCGAGGTGTTGATCTCGCCGGCAAGCTCGATGAAGCGGGTGTTCACTTCGTATTCCTTGGCCTTCCAGGTGAGGTAGAAGGGATCGATGGGAATGCAATGCCCGCCCAGACCGGGTCCGGGATAGAAGGCGTGGAAGCCGAAGGGCTTGGTCTTGGCGGCGTCGACCACTTCCCAGACGTCGATGCCCATGCGGCTGAAGACGACCTTGAGCTCGTTGATCATGGCGATGTTGACGCCGCGATAGATATTCTCGAGCAGCTTGGTAGCTTCGGCCACCCGGGTGCTGGAAACGGGCACGGTCTTCACGATCACGTGGTTGTAGACCGCGCAGGCCAGCTCGGTGCACTCGGGATTCAGACCGCCCACCACCTTGGGAATGGTGTGCGTATTGAAATCGGGGTTGTTGGGATCTTCGCGCTCGGGGCTGAAAGCCAGGTAGAAATCCTTGCCCGCGACCAGACCGGTGGCCTTTTCGAAGATCGGGGCCATCACCTCGTCCACGGTACCCGGGTAGGTGGTGGATTCCAGCACGACCAGCTGGCCCTTGCGCAGAGTCTTGGCGATGGTGTGGGTCGCGGCCAGCACGGGGCCCAGATCGGGAGCCTGGTGCGCGTCCAGCGGAGTGGGCACCGCGATCAGGATCGCATCCACCTCGCTCAGACGGTCGAAATCGGTGGTGGCACTCAGCAGGCCAGTCGCAGCCGCCTTGGCGATGCGCGCCTCAGGGATATGGCGGATGTAGCTCTTTCCCGCCATCAGCTTCTCGCACTTGCTGCCGTCCAGTTCGAAACCGACGGTCTTGATGCCGGCCTCGATGAACTCGAGAGCCAGGGGCAGGCCCACATAGCCAAGGCCGACAATGCCGACCACGAACTGTTTATTCCGGATTCTGTCCAGCATCTGATGAACTCCTGATTTGAAGCTTCTGCACTCGTTCCGGCACGCTGGCCGCAAACGTCCCAATGACTCGAATCTGCCTGCGGAAGGAGTACGAAGCCGGTGAATATTGCACAATCCGCTTTCGGATGCGACTGCCACAGGCTTCGATGACGGGATCCACCCACAAACACCCCGGCTTCCGGATCGTCGGACGTGTCCTTCCGGCGTGCCTCCTAACATCGGCAGGAAACGGTGCCCGAATTACAGGAGTTGCAGTGAGAGCCCCGTGAGTGGGGCATGGATTCCACGGATTCGGGGATGGGGCATGTCAATCATAGCCGCGGCTGAATGCCGATTGCACCGCACTCGGTCGCAATACTGCCAGTTCTTTCGGCGTGACGGAGGTCACGCCGATCAAGCGGCCAAGGACTAGATTGGTCCGCGTCGGGCTACTCGCCGGATTGTGCTATGTTCGCGGCAATCTTCAACGCTGTTAACTGTGAATTTAGCCGTTGAAGGTCAGGTCCGTTCGGGTCGATAACCTCTTTCAAGATCGGGCAAGGGAATGCGGCCCCGGCTCCCGATTGAGGTCGACAAGGATGGATGTTGGCCACAAAAAGCAAGATCAGACCAATTGGGTGGAATCATCATGTTTCGAGCTGAGGCCCGCCGCGTCCCCCGGGATCGCGGGTTCGCTTTTCTCCTGCTTCTGCTGATCGTCAGTGGGTGTGCCTTGCGTTCGCGTGAGCACCTCGAGCCCGCGGTGGAAGTCTACGAGGATACACTGGCGGCTGCGGCCTTCCAGGTTCTTGAACAGGCGCAGCCTGCCAACGGCGCACCGTCCATGGACCGTCCGGACGGCCGCTACACTCTTCAGCCCGCCGACGAATTCCGGGTCTCCTTCCCCCGGATTCCCGAGGAGAACTTCGAAGGTGTGGTACGCCCCGATGGATACATCACCTCTCCACGTTACGGAGATCTGATGGCCATGGGTCTGGCCGGACACGAACTGGCCGACAGCCTGGGCGCACTGTACGCGAAGGACTATCTGGGTGTTCACCCCACGGTCACACTCACCAGAACCGGTTCCCAGTACGTGTATGTCTACGGTGCCGTGAAGACTCCCGACCGCTATGAGTGGGATGGCAGTCTGGACCTGCTTTCGGCGCTGACCATGGCGGGCGGACCGGACACCCGCGGCAAGCTGAAGAGCGTGATCGTCGTGCGGGTCGGCTATGGCGGTGTCTACACCTACTCCGTGCATGACCTGCAAAGCATGCTCTCGTCCACCGGCACTGCTCCGATCTGGCTCCAGCCGCGGGACATCGTGATCGTGCCCAACCGCCTGATCAGCGACATCCAGCAATTCATCAGCGATTACATCATGACCTGGATTCCGCCGGTGGACGCATTCATCCGGATGCGCTACTACTGGCGTCTGGGCAATGATATCCTGCAGCCATAAGGCGGAGTCCGGATGTATCTGGCACACTACGGATTCCACGAGGAACCCTTCTCGATCACCAGCGACCCCAAGTTCCTGTGGCTGAGTCCACAGCACGAGGAGGCCTACGCCCACTTGCTGTATGCCATCGAGCAACGCAAGGGATTCGCGGTGCTCTCGGGAGACATCGGGACTGGCAAGACCACCCTGATCAACAGTGTGCTGAATCGTCTTGGGGACACGGTGAAGTCCGCCGTGGTCTACAATTCCTCGCTGAACACGGATGAACTGTTCCAATACCTTTTTCGTGACTTCGACATCGCGGCGAAACCCGCGAACCGGGCCGAAGGCGTGATCGCCCTGAACGACTGGCTGCTTGAACAGGCCCGCCAGGACATCAACACGGTGATCATCATCGACGAAGCCCAGAACCTGAGTCTGGCCACCCTGGAAGACCTGCGCCTGCTCTCGAACCTTGAAACCGCCAAGCGCAAGCTGCTGCAGATTCTGCTGGTGGGCCAGCCCGAACTGAACGACAAGCTGGCCGATCCCAGCCTGCACCAATTGCAACAGCGCATCGCGATCCGCTATCATCTCAAGCCCTTCAAGGCCGATGAGACGCGTGCCTACGTTCAGCATCGGCTGAGCCTTGCCGGCGGTCCTGCAGCGAGCGGCATCTTCGACGGTGGTGCACTGGGCGTGATCCAGGAGATCTCGGCAGGCGTGCCCCGCGTGATCAACCAGGTCTGCGACACGGCCCTGCTCAAGGGCTACGGCAAAAGCCTGAAGGTGCTTGACAAGGCATTCCTGCAAAGCGTTTCCAACGAGGAATTCGCCTTCCGCAAGCAACAGCCCAAGGTACGCCCCATGGAACCGACCGTGGCTGCACCGACCACGGTGGCGGAGTCGCGCAGGTCATCCCGCATGCCGTGGCTCGTGGGTCTCAATCTGGGCATTCTGGGACTGTTGGCCTGGGCCCTGTTCCTCCGCCCCGGGACAGGCACTGAACCAGCGGTCGCCAATGACAAGGAACTGGCCACTCTCCAGCAGGAACTTGCGGCCGCCCGCAACAGCGTGAGCGACATGCAGCGCCAGCTGGAAGAACTGGCCAACAGGCCGCTGGGCACCGCCGAAGCCAGTGCTGTTCCCGATCAGGAGAACACCAGGCCCCAGGCGCAGGAAACCGTGCGGACAGCCGACGTGACCGAAGAGAGCGAAGGCACCGAAGGCAGCCGCGATGCCCAGGGCAATACCCTGGTGCGCATCCGCCAGAATGACACACTGATGAAGATCGTGACACGCGAATACGGGCAGGCCGACTGGGACCGCATCCAGCAGATTCTGACCCTGAATCCACGCATCAAGAACCCGAACCTGATCCGTATCGGAGATCTGATCCGGATTCCCGCACCCTGAAGCAACGGGAGGACACATGTCGGTTTACCGCGACATGTTGAACAAGCTGGACAACGACACCGGGACCGAGACCCCGCTGGTGTCCACAGGAACCCATCAGGTCAACACCGGATCCTTCCGGCGCGATCTGGGCAGCCTGGTCCAGTTGCTGGAACGCTACCAGAGCGCGAACGACCTGCGCTCCGTGATGTTCACCAATGTGGATGCCGAGGCCGGCGTGAGCAGCATCGTCACCCACACGGCGGGCATCCTGGGGGAAGTCTACCAGCAGGATGATCGCAGTTCGGTGCTCATCGTGGATGCCAATTACCGCTCCCAGACACCGCCGATGGCGCTTGCGGGACTGAAGCGCGGCGACGCCCTTGCGCGCTTCATGACCGGAGATGAGTCCATCGAGGCCTGTGTGCAGGCCAGCGAGCTGACTCGCGTGGACATGCTGCTGGGGCGCAGCCCCGATTCGAGCTGGATGACACGCCTGCCAGAGAAACAACTCCGGGCCCGCATGCAGCAATTGCGTGAACATTACCGTTGGGTGCTGCTGGACATGCCCCCCATGGACACTCCTGAGAGTCTGACCTGGTCGGCCGTGTGTGACGGGGTGATTCTGATCATCGAAGCGGGCAAGACCCGTCGCTATGCGGCCCAGGCAGCCGTGGAGCGCATGAAGTCGCACAATGCGAACCTGCTGGGCTGCGTGATCAACAAGCGCCAGCAGGTGATTCCCGAGTTCATCTACCGCTGGTTGTTCAAATAGGCAGGACCCGACCATGACGACCCAGACCCGGGGCACCCTGCGGGACGTGCTCTATACCCTGTTCAGCTACCGCTGGCTGACTCTGCTCACCTTCGTGGTGGTGGCGGGGGCGGGCATCGTGTTCACCATGCTCTCGCCCAGAATCTACGAGGCCAGCTCGAAGATCAATCTGGCCATCAACTACGAGCGTCTGCGGATCACGCAGACCGAGGCCAATACCCGACTGAACGTGGAACAGATGGTGGCCACGGAAATCGAAATCCTCAAGTCCTGGACCCTGCTGGAAACGGCCATGGATACGATGGAAGCACACGGCAAGCTGCCGCAGGGCACTCTTTCCGGTGCGGTGATGGCCAACCTGCGGATCGAAGCGGTGCGCAACACCACCTTCATCGAAGTCCGCTACCGCAGTTCCGATCCCGATTTCTGCCGGGACATGGTGAACCAGCTCGTGCATTCGTATTCGGAGTTTCGTCAGAACGCCGGTGAGAGCGACGACCAGTTGAGCAACTACGAGAAGATGATCGGGGACATCGACCAGCGCATCGAAGAGTCCGAATCGGAACTGTCGGAGTACAACGCCGACCGCGACATCGCGATACTCAGCGCCCAGCAGGGGCAGGAGCTGGACCAGATCGGCAAGCTGAGATCCGGGCTGCTCGAGCGCGAGCTGAGTCTGGCCCAGGAGAACGCGCGCCTGCAGTCCATGCAAGAAGTAGAACGCAATTTCGATCCGGTGAAGATCCAGCCGGACCTGCTGGTGGCCAACGGCCCTCTGCAGAGCATGTTCAACGCCTACAACGAGCTGTATCGCGACCGGCTGATGAAGTCCTCGATGTATACCCCCGAGAACCCCGAAATGAAGGTGCTGGACCAGCGTCTGGGGCAGATGAAGGCCGAACTCAAGACGCTGTACGCGACGTCCATCACGGGCCAGCGCCAGAAACTTGCCCTGCTTGAATCCGAAAAGGCCATGCTGCAGCAGCAACTGGTCAATGCCACGCAGCGCAAGCGCGAACTGTCGCGCGCCAGCAGTCGCCAGGCCATCCTCCAGAAGAAGCTGGACGACCTGCAGTCGGTGCGTACCGTGATCAACCAGAAGCTGGAAGAGACCCGGATCCTCTCCGTGAGCGCCGACCGGATGGAGATCCAGCAGATCTCGCCGGCGCAGAGGCCGATGCAGCCGATCAAACCCAAGGTGCTGTTCAACACGGTCGCCAGCCTGCTGCTGGGGCTGGTGCTGGCCTTCTCGCTGCCCTTCTACCTGCAGGTGATGGACAGCCGGGTACACACGGACATGGACGTGTTCAAGTCCACGGGTCTGCACACTCTCAGCGTGGTGCGCCTCTACAAGTAGCGAGATCCAGAAAGGACGCGCACATGATCCGGCGGCCACTCCTGTTGCCTTCCATCGGAATTCTGCTCCTGCTGGTCGGTTGCTCCTGCGACGATGAAAAAGCCGGCTGGAGCTCCCGCACGATCGGAGGTCTGCAGTCCGAGACACTCACGATTGGCGATCACACGCGGGTCACGGTGACCGAATCCGTGTCCTTCACCGAAGGCAGCAACCTGGTGCTCAGCGGCCAGGTGGAGTTCCTGATGTCAGCGAACACCAGCCTCGAGCTGCCCGCGGACTTCTCGGTGCCGGCCAGTGCGGGTGTGACCTTCCGCCCCGCCGATGCCACACCCTGGCAGAAACTGAAAGTGAGCCAGGCACAGGTCGATCTGCGCAACCTGACGATCCGGGGCGCCATCATCGGCCTGGACCTCAGCGGCTCAGGCGCGGCGACTCTGTCCCGCCTGACGATCTCCGAATGCGAGCAGTACGGACTGTACGCGGTCAGCCTGGACAGCCTGATCATCGAAGACAGCCGCATTTCCGACTGCGTCTCCGATGGCGCGCACATCAAGTTCAGCAAGACCCGGCTCTCAGGGGTGAGCGTGACAGGGTGCGCCTTCCATGGTGTCTATCTGCTGAGCGGACAGTCGCTGCTCGAGGATTGCACCCTGGCCAACAACGGCCTGACCGAAAATGGCAGCGGAATCACCGTGGACGGGACCGACAGTGCCTACTCGATCACCCACAGCCTTTTTGATGGCAACTACTATGGTCTGCGGGACACTGCCAACCGCGCTGTGATCCTGACCCAGTGCCAGTTCAGCAACAGCGTCTACTTTCCCCTGCTGTTCGCCCATCCCTTCGCCGACCGCGTCTTTCTTGAGCAGAACAACATCCTGCCCGGCCCAGGCGGGCGGCGCGTGGAACTGGCCACCACCGGAGCCTATCTGCCAGGACGCTATCTGCCTGCCATGCGGAACTGGTGGGGCACGACCAATCTGGAAGACATCGTGTCTTCAACCAGCCTTTCCGGAGATGGTCGCACCACCGCCAACTCAGATACGGTGCGAGTGGAGCCGATTCTTCTGGAGCCGTTGCCAAGCGCCGGTCCGCGCTGATGACCGCGGAGATCGCAAAAGAGCGGCACAGCCTGCTGGATCTGATGTTGCCGCTGTACGTGTTCCTGATGGTGCTGCTGGACCCATTGCCCACCGGGCATCTGATAGCCAACGCGATGTTCGTGCTGGTCTTCGCGCTCTTCCTGCTGGAACAGTTTTCCGGACAGACCAGATTGCGCGTCACTCCGGTCGCCGCCCTTTTTGTGCTGACCATCATCGGACATCTGCTGCCCATCCTCATGGGCAAGGCGATCTATCTGGATCTGGCGACCGATGGAGTGACACAGGCAAGCCTGCTGGTCTTGCTGCTGCTGTTCTTCTCCAGCACGCTGGAATCTCCGACAAGGCTGAAGAACTCCCTGCTGGCCGTGACACTGGCATTCATGGGAACCTACATCTGGGGACACCTGATACTGCAGCGCGAACTGGCCGGCCGCGCCATGGCCCTGTATGAGAATCCCAACGCAGCCGGTATCTGTGCCGTCTACACCTTGTTCTGCATCCGCATCCTCTGGGACCTCAAGCGAGATTCGAATGGGCGTCCACTGCTGAATGGCTGGCTGATCCTCGTCAGTCTCTGTGCCGTTCAACTGATCCTGGCGACACAATCGCGCAAGAGTCTGCTGGTGATCGTGCTGTTTCTCGGCTGGGAGGCGATCAAGTGGTTCAGGCGTTCCCGCTTCAAGATCCCCATGCTTGGGTTCGCGATGCTGGCATTGATGGCTTTCAGCACAACGCTGTATGTGCTTCCCGATGCCCCGGTGTTGAGGCGATTCAGCAATGCCTGGCGCACCTTCACCGACCCCACGGTCACGGCTTCGGAAGAGGATTCGGGCATCCTGATCCGATTGGAATTCTATCGCACGGGGCTGCAGATCATCCGGGAGAACCCGATCATCGGACAGGGTGTGGGTGCCTTCCGTGCCTTGTCCAACCAGCTGTCGAACGCCATCACCGAAGATCGTGTGACCCACTCGACATTTCTGGATATGTACATCGAGGGTGGCCTGCTGGCCTTCGTGGCCTACGTCGCGATCTTCGCGTCCCTCGTGAGGCTGCTCTGGCGTCGCCGCAAGGAACGCAGCACATACGTGCTGCTGGGACTGTTCGTGCTCTTCGCGGCCGGCCTCGAGTTGGGTTCCTGGCGCTACATGGACAAATTCAAATGGATGCTTCTGATCGCCATGTATTACATCGGTCGCGATGGCCTGTTGGAGCCCGAGGCTGAGCTCACGGCCGAAGAAGTTCATGAAACCGGTTTGCCGAACACTGCCGCCGTCCCGCGCCTGCAGGAACCCCTGCGGTGACATCCTCGAATCGATTTTCTGCGGATTGCCGGGTGCTGATCGGTGGCGACCTGTGCGCGATCCAGCGCAATGAAGCCGCTTTCATTCAAGGCGATCGCGCACACTTGCTGGGACCATTCGACAAGGTCTTCGCGTCTGCCGATCTGCGCATCCTGAACATCGAATGCCCCCTGATCAGCAGGCCGGATCCGCTTCCCAAGACCGGACCGGTACTTGGCGCACCCCGGGAAGCCATTGTGGGCATCCTGGCCATCGGCGTGGATCTGGCCGTTCTGGCGAACAATCACATCATGGATCATCGGACGAGCGGCTTGCTGAGTACTCTGGAGGCGCTGGATGACGCGCGGATCTCCCATGTGGGAGCAGGCCCCGATCTGGACGCCGCCTGGACGCCAGCGTTCGTGGATCGCTGCGGGGTGCGGTTCGGAGTGTTGGCCGTTGCGGCACACGAATACAGCATCGCGGGTCCGAATTCAGCCGGAGCAGCCCCCATGGACCCGTGGGAGATGGAGTCCCGGGTCAGGGCCCTGGCGAAATCCTGCGACTTTCCCATCCTCTTTGTTCACGCGGGCCCCAACAAGTACCCATGGCCCACACCGCGTCTGCAAATCCTGTGTCGCAAGTTGGCCCAATGGGGGGCGGGGATCGTCGTCTGCCAGCACAGCCATATCGCGGGCGCCATGGAGTCGGTGCCGGGTGGCCCAGCTGGCCGTGCCACGCTCGTGTATGGTCAAGGCAATCTGTTCTTCGATCTGGGAGCACGAGGTGAAAGTGAATGGAATCGAGGAGTCCTGCTGGATGTGGCCATTCAGCGTGAGACACTCGACCACCAGGTCGAATTGCTTCCCTATCTCCAATCCGTCGATGGGGCGGGTCTACAGGCCATGTCGGACGACAGGCAGAAGCTCTGGTTGGAAGCATTCCACAGACGTTCCCGCGATTGCCAATCGCCAGAGATCATCCGGAGTCGTTACCAGGACTGGGCGACGTCTCGCGAACATGAGACACTGCTGCTGTTGCTGAGTGACAATCGATATCTCAAGTGGCTCAATCGCAAGTGGCCCTGGGCGGGTCGCGTGTTCTCCAGGCGCAGGCGAAGACTGTATCTGAATCTTCTGCGCTGCGAGGATCACCGCGAATTGCTTGAGACGCTGTTCGAGATGGATTGATTGCCCGCTGCGCTGGACAGAATCTCCCGATAGAGGTCGAGCAGAACCACTTCCATTCGATCCCAGTTCCAGTGCTCTTCCACAGCCTTCCTTCCCGCCTTTCCCATGCGAGTCATGCCCGAAGGATCGGCAAGTACATTCAACAGGCATTCCTGAAGCGCAGGCCGATCCCCCGCGGGATACAGAACTCCAGCAGCTGATGTGTCAAGAAAACGCCGGATGGGTGGCAGATCGGCTCCGATCACCGGAAGCTGGCAGGCCATGTACTCAAACTGTTTCACGGGAATGTTCTTGCGGTATTTCTCGACCGGCAGAAAGGGAACCAGCCCCAGATCCGCGGCCGCAATCCAATTGACCACATCCGAGTGGGCGACCCAGCCCACACACTCCACATGGTCCTTGAGCCCAAGCTCGGCAATGAGACGGTCCACGTTCGTCCTCAACGCCGGTCGCAGGTTGCCCACCAGCAGCAGCAGGGTCTCGGGATGTGTGCGTCTCACGGCATCCATCGACTCGATCATCTGCAGCAGGCCCCGGTCGATGCCCATGGATCCCTGATAGATCAGCAGCCGGCGACCCGAGCGCTCGGCGCGGATCTGGTCTACCCGCTCCGGGTCGGGCACGAAGAGCTCGAGGCGCGGAAAATTGTAGATGACCTCGCAGGGTACGCCCGTTGCGGCAAAGCTGTCGGCAACCGGTTGGTCGGCCGTGATGATGGCATGGCACAAGCGCACCATCCCCCGCTCGAAATGGTGGACAAGCCAGGTCCCGAACGGCTTCAGCCAGTTGGGGATGCGATCGCTCAATTGCACCTGGTCGGGGTACATCTCGTGCGCATCGTAGACCAGTCGTGCCCGTGTCAGCAGGCGCAGAAAGGGCACGGCCAGCAGCAGTTCATAATCATGGAAGTGGATCACATCGGGGCGCAGGGCACGCATCCGGGCGATGGCCCGGGGAATGGCCCGCAGCCGCCCGCCGACACCGCGGGCCGCCCCCAGGGAAATCCGCTGGACTCGCTCATCGACCTTGGCCCACTCTTCCGCAGTGCCCGGAGCAGCCAGCCACAGCTCATCGGGGCGTTTGAGCAGGCTGAGCACTTCCTTGTAATACACCCGGTCATCGGCCGGTCCGTGTCCCGTGGTAAGCACACAGAGTCTCATCCAACACTCCTGACCGCGTGGCGATCCAGCAGTTCGTGGTAGATGCGCAAGTGCGTGTGCGCATTGTTCTCCCATGAAAAACTCCGGGCGATCGTTTCAAGAGCGCGCTGGCCCCAGCCTTTTGCCCTGACCGGATCGGACATCAGCGCACCCAGTGCCCGGGAAAGGTCGTCCTGCGATCTGGCTTCCACCAGCAGACCATTTTCACCGTCCCTGAGAACTTCTGGTATGCCCCCCACCCTCGTGGCCACACAGGGCAGGCCGCAGGCCATCGCCTCCAGCAGACCATTCGGCATGCCTTCCGCCCAGGAAGGCAACACGAAGGCATCTGCCGAGCGCAACATGCTTGCCACCTTCGCGTGCTCCACACGCCCCGGCGCCAGAATGACCTGATCCGCGGAAAAGGCCGAGATGCGTGAGAGCAGCTCGGCACGGAAGCCACCATCGCCCACACAGAGCAGCACCCAATCGGGAAACTGACTGCGCACGGCAAGAAAGGCCTCCAGCAGCTCCTCGACGCCCTTGTCCCGCTCGCAGCGTCCCACGAAGACCAGCACTTTACGCTCGGTCGGCAGGTCCAGAGCGCGCCGCAGGGCGTTCCGGTCCTCGGCCGGACGGAAGACGGTCTGGTCCACGCCATTGTAGACCACCTCGGGCCTGACCTGGCCATCCGTGTAGCCTGCCGCCACCTTCGACAGCGCCTGGCTGACCGCCAGGCAGCGACCCGTTTCCCGCAGCACCTGCCGGGTGAATGCCATCCGTCGAACGTGAGTGTGCGGATACTCGTTCAGGTCACTGCCACGCGCCGAATTCACGGTTGGCACATCGAACACGCGACCCAGACGGAGCGCGGCCAAGCCATCCGGTGTGACTGTGTGGGAGTGAATCAACTGGAATGGGAACTCGCGTCGCATGTCCCTCAGGGCCCACGCCAAAGGGTAGGACATCAACCTGCCCGCCCAGGGCTGGAGGCCACGCAGCGGAATCTGCGGATAGCGCACCCGGCGCACGGGAACTCCTTCCCATGTGTCTTCAAGAGGAGTTTCCCCGAACTGACGCCATTCCGGGCGGAACCAGAGCACGCGCGGTGCCCAGGGCAACGGACTGACCACCCGTGCATCCACGCCTGCATGTCTGAGAGCCTGGACATGGCGATGGATGAACACCCCCGCGGACTCATGCACGCGCGAAGGATACATGTGGGACAGTACCAGAACCCTGAGGTTGGCCTTCCCGGATGCCTCACTCATGAAGGCTGCACCGCGATCGATTCACCCAGTGACGCCAGCACCAGCTGTACTCTCAGATTCGAGCAGGCATTGTAGTACCAGTACCCTTTTTCGAATGTCCAGTCGCCATTGGCATCGCGGAGCCAGCGGCCCAGATTCTCCTGTCCCAGCTCCCGATCCCTGGGTTTGCTGCCGAAGACCGCATGCAGCTCATTCACCAGATAGCGGCCATCCTGTGTCTCGAAGTAGTCGATGTTCATGCTGGTGAATCCGGCACGCTCCGTGATCTGCCAGGTCCGCTCGAGCAATTCGATCGGGGGACGCTCCCAGCGAATGGTTCCTGATCCGCTGTGCAGGCCGTCCGCTCCCGGTACCTTGTACCGACAGAAGAAGTTGTTCCCGACGCGTACGATGCGCCATTCCTGGACAGCGGGCAGATACTCCTGGAAGAAGACATGCCCCCAGAAACGATCCCGGTTGTCTCCCCGGGGCACCACGATTCCAGAGCGGAAGGCCTTGAGCACAATGGCCCGCGCACGAGCCGGATCCCGGACGATTTCCACTCCCGCAGCCGCCGCGCCAAGATCGGTCTTGTATACAAGCGGATAGGTCGCTGCTGCGACAAAGTCGAGAGCCTGCTGTTCGTGAAGAAAGACCCATGTGCGTGGGTGTTCCACCCCATTGGCAAGCATCCAGTCCCGACTTCGGCGTTTGCTTTCATAGAGCCAGACTGCCAGCGGATCAGGGTACACCACTTTGCCCAGAGAGCCGGTCAGCACGGCGATGCGCTCATCACAGACCGTTTTCCAGAGAGTGTTGGCCACGGTAGGCCAGACCATGAACGCATCGCACTCGCTGCTCCTGATCCGTTCGATCCAATCTTCGGCGAAGAGGTCGATCACGCGGTAGGACACATTCAGTTCCTGGCAGGCGGCCATGATGTTGCGGTGATGCTGGGCCGGGTCGCGCAGGATCCCCAGACGGTGCTGGCTGCTTCCCGTGTACTCCCACTCGGCAGGGGTGCCTGCCCATGGGTTCTGACTGAGCCAGAGATCCTGCTGGATCCGGTGCATGGGTGCGTGCCTCCGGATCAACCGGATCACCCATTGTGGAATCAGCGCACGCAGGCCCTTGCTTGCGCTCCAGCGCCG
This sequence comes from Candidatus Delongbacteria bacterium, assembly GCA_020634015.1. Classification (NCBI taxonomy): domain Bacteria; phylum Candidatus Delongiibacteriota; species Candidatus Delongbacteria bacterium. The sequence goes on from JACKCN010000001.1 coordinate 369,703, forward strand.
CACAAGAGTACTCATCGAGACTCCTCTTCCCGAAGCAGATCGGAGTGGTTGATGGATGTCCGGGTTCTCGCCTCAAGCCGATGCAGCACATATCCCAGCGAAAAGGCCAGAATCCGCATCGACGGACCGGCCAGATAGCTGTTCCAGTCCAGAGGGAGTTCCAGACGCTCCAGTTGTTCCAGAGCGCGTGCCAGAATCGGATGTCGGCTGATCAGTGCATCCGCGGCCTGCCTGGACCCGGAAGTTCGTGCCATGCGCCTCGCAAGCGCCAGTTTCAGCGGATTGGGAAGCCAGGCCCGGATCCCGGCGCGCAAACTGTGCTTCAGCGGAATCCGACTGAAATCGTGTCCGTAGTTGGACGGCAGTGAGGCCAGTTCAGGATTCAGCGCCTGGATCATCGCGGCTTCGAACTTCCCGCTGACACCCAGATGAGCGCTGGATGCCAGCGCATTGCGCAGCACGCGGCGATCACTGAAGGGCGTCAGATAGACGGCAAGCGTGCTCTCGACACTGTTCCTCACTCCATGCCAGTTCGAGAGCCAGACTTCACCGTAGTAACGGCGGGTCTGACGAAAGTCCAGACGCCGTGTGCTTGCCAGTCCCAGTGCACCCAGGATCGCGGCTGTCTGACGATTCACCATCGACTCCCGGGCATCCTCCGCCGCCACGCAGCGAAGATTGCGATGGTTGATCACATGGTAGGCGACCCAGGAGCGGGCGTCCATGCTGCCGACTGGCCTTGTGTAATTGTAGTTGCGGAAAATCTCGCCGCCCACACCGCTGAGATTGATGCCCATCCGGCCAAGAGCACGCACCCTGTACTCGGGCGTGTACTCATGCTTGAGCAGGTTCATCATCTCGACCGCATGGCCATCGTAGAAGGCGAAGCTGCTGGACAACACGGCTTCCAGCTCCTCGGGTGGCATTGCCCCGGGGGCCGTGGTGACGAGTTCGGCCAGAGGAAGGCCAAGCCGCTCCGCCAGCATCCGCGCGATCACGCGATCACGATCGTCTCCCTCCTTGACATGAGTATGACACGAGAAGGGAATTTGCCCATCATGGGCCAGCAGAATCAACAAGCGGCTGTCATACCCGCCCGAGAGTCCCATGTCGACTCCGAGGGTGCGGGTCAGACCCCGGCACAGCGCCAGATGCTCCTTGAGGCTTTCAAGCTGGAACTCCACATGAGCAGCCAGCCCGCCACGCACATCGGGAACAGTCGACACATCCACAAGCTGTGCTTCGAAGCGGAAACAGCTTGCTGTCAGGGGCGGGCTGGCCGTCGTGACCAGGCGCAGGTCCTCGAACACTGTCCGGGGTGCAACCAGATACCCGCTGGTGAGAAGATCCAGACACGCTGCTCGATCGATGGTCCAGGGTTCCGGGAGGGCATGCAGGACAAGCAACTGGGAGCTTGAGAGCACCCGCCCACGCGAATCCTGGAAGAGGTGATACAAGCCCGAAGGATCCGAAATCACACGAGGGACTGCGTCGCGATCGGAGCGGTGAAAGATCAGGCAGAATGCCCCGGCCAGCCGGTCGGTCCTCAGGGTATCCTCCAGCAGATCATCCATCAGCCGTTCGAGCGCCTCATCCCAGCTCAGCCCGTCGTACACCAGCGACCCGGTGACCGCAAGCAACGCCCGATGGGCTCCAGAGAGCTCCCGCTGACACAGGTTCGAAAGCGTCAGATGACGCTTTCCCGCCAGATGCAGGATGCTGGATCCCAGCTCCAGTCTTTGTACGGAACTGAACCCACGCTGAGCGAACACCTCGGCAAGGCCGCGCTCGTCCATGCGCTCATCTCTGGCGTGCAGCAGGAACGCACCCATCAGGCTCCCCCTCCCCGGCGTTCACGCCGGAAGCGGTCGATGGTGCGCAGGGCGAAGTAGCGCAGGCTGCGCGAGCGCATGAAACGGTAGCAGGGGACCTGCTCGCCGCCCATGATGGTATAGAAGTCTCCCACGCCGGGCAGCATGGAGCCTTCGAAGTCAAAGACCATGCCCTGGCCCAGGAAGTGCTGGATGCCCGCATCCATCAGCAGCATGTTGATCTGGCGCAGCACGCCATCGACATCGCGACGCACACCGTTGACCAGATTCCAGGCCCGGCGGTGGTCGTGCACCAGGACCGATCCGCCCAGCAGTTGGCCCTCACGGTCACTGATGCGCACACAGGTCCAGAAACCCTCCCCCGGGTCGCGAAACAACCCGCGCAGTACGTCGTCGCGATGCGTGAAGGACTTGTGCTCGGCCGTGCGGGCCCACATGTCCAGCACGGGGGCCACCTCGTGATCCAGACTGAGCACCAGTTCGCCCCGCTCCACCATGCCCTGCAGTTTGCGCAGATAGGCCGCCTTGCGTTTGACGATGTTGCCCAGGTACTCTTCCACCGAGCCACGGACTACGTGCGTGATGCGCACGTCGCTCTGCCAGCCGCGCCAGTGCCATGGCAGAGGATCGTGGTGTCCCGTGGGCAGGATGAAGTCGGCGTGTGGCACGCGGGGCAAGGCGTCCAGCAAGGCGCCCAGCCAGCCGCGCTCCTCGGTGCGGGCCGCACCGCGCTGCTTCTTGTCCGAATCCAGCACCAACGGGCCGTAGCAGGGTGTGTATGGCGGAACATGCCAGCCCGACACTCCGAACTTGCGCCGGCGCAGCAGGGCGGCACCGGCGACGATCCGCCCCTCCTCGCGGGTGAGGTATACCTGGAGCTCGCCGCCCACCCGGTCAAGCCAGCGGGTCGTGTGAAACAGGGTGCCCCGGGGATGCTCGTGCACCCAGTCGTTCCACTCGGACCAGCGGTCCCTGGGCAGCAGGGTCGTCTCAATCGCCATCGGGCTCACCTTCCTCGACGCTCAGCATCAGTTCCTCCGGGTCGGCATCCAGACGGGCGCCCACGGATCGACAGAGGGCGATGATGGTTTCGTAGACCTCGTACCAGCGCTCGTCCACCGCGAACACCTCGGGATGGATCAGCAGAGAGATCGCTCCGCCGCAGGCGGCCGCGGCCTTCAGGCGCTCTTCCAGATCCCGCATGGCCGGCCCGGGATCGAGCTGGGTGCCCGCCTGTTCCATGTAGACCAGTGGAATGGCGGTGATGCGCCCCGGGCGGCCATTGGCCAGGTCCCATAGGCGGAAGGGGCCGCAGACCCCGTTGCGGAAGCCGGTGCGACGGCTGTAGCCCAGGGTGAAGTCCATCGCCAATCCGGCCGCCTCGAGCTGCTGGCAGTGGCGGTGGATGTCCAGCCGCAGATAGTGGTTGCGCTGGCAGCGCACGGCCAGGCCGGTGGCCCGGCGGATGCGCTCGGCCTCCTCAAGGTAGCCATCGCGCTCGGCCACATGAAAGCCGCCGTGCAGTCCGATGACACCGCCCGCGGCGCGGATCGCTTCGACCGCGTGCCGTGCGCTGCGCCAGTGGATGTCGGTACGGCTGTCGTAGCGACCCAGTCCGGCCGGTCCGGCGATCATGAAGTAGACGCCGCGTACTCCGTGTCGCTGCTCGATCTCCAGCAGGCGACGCAGGCGCCGGGGCATCAGGCCATGGTCCAGTGCTTGACCCAGTCCCAGCCAATGGCGCCGGTTTCCGCTGAGCGTGCCCCGCGCGGCCTTGACCAGCGAAGTCAGTTCCAGACCGGTGGTGCGATCGACATCGTGAGTCAGGAACACGGTCAGCGGTGGGACCCCCTCTCCGGCCCCCAGCACCTCACGGGCGCGCGCGCGCAGCCAGGGCGTGGAAATGTCATGGATCGGCGCGCTCTGGTCGGGGCGGCCGAAATGGTCGCGCGGCAGTTCCAGTTCGGCAGACAGACTGAGCACCGCGAACATCCGGCTCAGTTCGGCCTCTTCCAGCAGGCAGCGTTCACCACGCCACAGCGAAGGGCCGGGAGCGAGCTCAACCCTCAGCGGCGAGTGATCACCCGCCTGGCGCTGCAATTCCTTCACCAGCCAGCTCAGTTCCCGGCGGCGCGAGTCGGGCACCTTCAAGGTCAGCGCATTCATATGGCCACCCGCAGCGTGGCCCGGCGGATGCAGAAGAGGCCAATGAAGAACAGCAGGATGCGCGAGAAGGCGAAGCCCATCGTGATCGCCACGAGGGGCTCATGCCTGTCGAGGAACAGCTGGGGCAGGAACCAGGCGCTGGCCAGATTGAAGACCGTGTACACCGCCAGCCAGTCCCAGGCCTTCAGGCTGTACAGGCTGTTGATCGAGATGCGTGTGCCCATGAAGGCCCCGGCCACCAGAGCCCACTGAACCGCCGGAATCGACTGGGTGTAGTTGGCGAAGTAACTGCGGATGATCCAGGGAAAGCAGAGAATGCCGATCAGCACCAGCGGGGCCGCCATCAACATGTAGTACACGCTGGATTTCCAGGACATGGGCCAGAGTGCGCCCGCGCTCTTGCTGTTGCCCAGCCGGAAGTTCATCTGGGGAAAGATGTACGACCCCAGTGATTTGGGCAGGATCATCATCAGCCCCAGCACGGCGGCAGCCGGAGAATAGAGTCCCACCATCAGGACACCGTTCTCGCGGGCCAGCAGCAGCAGACGAGGGAAGGTGTCCACGGTCTGCAGCAGGTAGCCGAATCCGAACATCGGCGCACCGATCCTGAACAGGGCCCAGAGATGTTTGCCATTGAGCGCCGGGCGCACCCGGATGGGACGCCAATGATGCCGCATGCTGGTGCTGCAGATCACAAGAGTGGCGAAGCGGATCACCAGACCCGGGTAACCCCAGAAATACACGATGGGCAGGCTGGCCAGCGCCAGACAGCTGTCGACGATCTGGATCACCGAGATCTGCTCGAAGGCCCGGTTGGCCCGGTAGGTGGTTCCCAGATAGGACTGGTAGATCGTCAGGCCGGAGGTCAGGAAGACCACCATCATGCTCAGGCGCAGACGGAAGCCCTCGACGAACCAGGGAATCGAAAGGCCGCCCAGAATCAGCAGCCCCAGGCCGATCAGCGCCACGCTCTGGGCACTGGCCGCCAACTCCTTCACATAGTCTTCCTCGCCGCGCCCCAGATGAAAAGGCAGCTCGCGACTGAGCCCGGTGATCACACCGGTCTGGAAGATCAGTGCCCAGGTCTGGATGATCAGCACCGATTGCCACAGTCCCAGCTCTTCGGGCGGCATCCAGCGGATCACGATGATGCCCGCGACCATGCTCACCACGCTGAGCATGGTCGAACTGAAACCGAAGCGCAGGAACGTTCCATGTCGGGACGCCACATCCCGGATGCGCTGGATCATGAACTGCTCCCGTCACGTGATGCGGGCAGCAGCGAACGCAACAGTGTGTCCAGTTGGCGGGCGAGTCGGGGCCAGGAGTAGGCATCCGCCTGAGGTCCACGCCCCGCCCGGCGCTGCAGAAGCTCCTTCAATGCCTCCGCGATGCGGGCGGGATCCTCACCGGATACTCCGATGCCGCTGGCGGCGTGATCCAGAATCATGCGCGCCTGGCTGCCATCGGGGGAAACCAGCAGCACGGGGCTTCCCAGACCGATCACTTCGAAGAGCTTGCCGGGCAGATTGCCCAGAATGCCCTGATCCACAGACTTGAGCACCGAGGTGACCACCACATTGACCGCGGCTCCCTTGGAGGCCGCAAAGGACTCGGCCTGGGGCACTTTGCCGTGATCCACCAGCAGACCCTCCGCCCCGCAGGCTGCGGCTGCCTGGCGCACCTGGCCGCTGTCGACGCCGTAGTAGTGAAAGCGCAGGTCCGTCCACTGCCCTCCCGGCTCCTCATGCAGCATCCTGACCGCTTCAAGCACGGGTTGGATCACCCGGTGTGGTGGATAGAAGCGCCCGGCGTAGACGATCGCGGGGTGCTCGAACTCTCTGGCAGGGACTGGGTCCAGCATCTCAGGATCGAACCCATTGGTCAGGGCATGATTCCGTTCGGCCCCGCCGAATGCGCTGACATGAATCGGGACCAGCATCGGGCTGACATGCAGGATGGCCGCGGCCTCCTGACAGACCCGGCGTTCCTTGCGCACCGTCCAGGGCCTGACCGGCACCGTGCGGAAGTCGCGCAGGGTCCATGGATCACGATAGTCCAGGACAAAGGGACAGCGCAGCCTCCGGGCGAGCAGCCGGGCGGCTTCGAAGGAGGCGAAGGGTGATCCACTGGCCAGAACCAGATCGATGCTGCCGGCCGGCAGATGCTTGGTGGCATTCAGGATGGGCCGGATCCACCCCGCCCCATCATCGATGTCCAGCCAGCGTGCCACACGGCGAGCGATGCCTCCGAAGATTCCGGGCAGTCCCGGGCGTTGTCGCAGCAAGCCCGGGACCAGGCTGCGCCAGTCATACCCCGTAGGAATCAGCTGAATGCCTTCCTGTCGGCAGAATTCGACGGCCGCCTCACGGTTCGATGAGTCCCGCAGCAGATCCGGGTGCGGAGCCAGCACCGTGATCTTCCAGCCGCAGCGAGCAAGATGTCGGGCGATGCTGGCCATCCGGATGGTGGCGATGTTCGCCACCGGCGGAAAACTGCGGGCGATGAACAGCAGGCTGGGCCGTGATGAACTCATGGATTCCCGGGACTTTGTGATGCGAAGGCACCCCGTTGCCCACGCGACGCGCGGAAACGAGGTGCCTCAGGACGTCATGCACACGAGAAGAACGTCAGACCTTGTGGAACTCGGCGATGGCGTTCACCACTTCCTGGATCTGGGCGTCGTTCAGCTCGGGGTAGATCGGCACCGCGATGCTCTGGGTGGCGGCCACCTCGCTGATCGGGAACTGGCCCTTCTTGTAGCCCAGGTACTGGAAGCAGTCCTGCTCGTGGAAGGGCACGGGGTAGTAGACCTCATTGCCGATGCCGCGCTCGGTCAGGAAGGCCCGCAGCTCCTCGCGGCGGTCGGTGCGCAGCACGAACTGATTGTAGATGTGGCGACGGTCGGCGAATTCCTTGGGCAACGCGACTCCACGGCGACCCGTCATGTCCAGGGTGGTGGAGTCGAGGCTGGCGGGGTCGACCACCAGGCCCGCGGCCTTCAGCTTCGCGCGGTAGAGGTCGGCGTTCTTCTGGCGGCCTTCGGTCCACTGGTCCAGCTTCTGCAGCTTCACCAGCAACACGGCGGCCTGGATCGCGTCCAGCCGGAAGTTGCCGCCGATCACGCGGTGGTAGTACTTGGGCTTGCCACCGTGCACGCGCATGATGCTGAGAGTCTCGGCACGCTTGGGATCGTTGGTGACCACGATGCCGCCGTCACCGGCTCCACCCAGGTTCTTGCTGGGGAAGAAGCTGAAACAGCCGTAGTGGCCAATGCTGCCCGCGCGGCGATTCTTGAACTCGCAGCCGATGGCCTGGGCACCGTCCTCGATCACGCACAGGTTGTGGCGATTGGCCACCTGCATCACACCGTCCATGTCGGCCATCTGGCCGTAGAGGTGAATCGGGATGATCGCCTTGGTCTTCGGGGTGATGGCGGCCTCGATGCGCGCGGGATCGATGTTGAAGTCCACCGGATCGATGTCCACGAACACGGGAGTCGCACCCGTGCGGGTCACGCAACCGGCCGTGGCGAAGAAGGAATAGGGCGTGGTGATGACCTCGTCGCCGGGGCCGATGCCTTCGGCCATCAGGCTGATCAGCAGGGCATCGGTGCCCGAGGAGACGCCGATGGCGTGCGCGGTCTGGGTGTAGGCCGCAATCTGTTCTTCAAGCGCCTTGACCTTGGGGCCAAGAATGAAATACTGGCTCTCCAGCACTTCCAGCACGGCCGCGTTGGTTTCTTCGCGAATGGTCTGGTACTGGGCCTTGAGGTCGAGCAGTGGAACACCCATCGGTGTGTCTCCTGGTTTGAATGACGCGAGCAACATCTCGCGAAGTGTGGTCTCATCTTCCGGGTGCAGCACGCTGCGCCCTGGGGAATTCTGCACCGCGGCAGGCCCGATCATGGCACGACGTGCCGTGATGCGTCACCCTGGCACACGACGGGATCTCAGGCGTTCTCGCCCGTCAGGCGCTTGCCGTGGACGATCTGGTCGTAGAATTCGCCGCCCTTGGTCATGCTCTCCGGCAGGGGGGCTTCTTCGTCGATGTCGAGGCAGCGCAGTTCGCCCTGGGCGTTGACCTTGTAGCGCAGCTTGCTCTCGGGACAGGTGTACACGCCATCGGCATCGGGCGACTTCAGTGGCAGACCGTGACGGCTGACCCAGCAGATCTTGCGGGCGGGCACACCCACCATCATGGCGTAGTCCGGCACATCCTTGGTGACCACACTGCCGCTGCCGATCAGGCAGTAACGCCCCAGCGTGATACCGCAGACGATGGTGGCATTGGCGCCCACCGAGGCCCCGCGACGGATGATGGTGGTCTCGTACAGGCTGTGGCGATTCACCTGGCAGCGCGGATTGGTGACATTGGTCATCACGCAGCTGGGCCCCAGGAAGACATCGTCCTCGATGATCAGCCCGGTGTAGATCGAGACGTTGTTCTGCACCTTGACGTTGTTGCCGATCACGGTGCCACCGTCGATGTTGACGTTCTGGCCGAAGACGCACTTGCGGCCGATCTTGGCGCCCTTCATCACATGGCTGTAGTGCCAGATCTTGGTGCCCTCGCCGATCTCGACCGGCTCGTCCACGAAAGCCGTGGGATGGGCGTACCACAGTTTCTTCTCGGCGGGGGCCGCGCTGCTCAGCTCTACCGGAGCGCCCTTGCGCCCCAGCGAGACCTGGCAGGCATCCAGGATGCGCAGCACGTTCTGGCCTTCGACCCCATCGCTGACCGGGGCCTTGCGCGTGTGACAGCAGTCGAGGAAATGACTGCATTCGGCCTTCAGCGGTTCGCCCGCGGGCAATTCCACGATTTCGGCCTCGGCTTTCACGGCGGTGGGGATGCGGTCCTTCCACTCCACCTTGTGCGGGTAGAGCAGCAGCTTGTTCTCGGCGGTGTCGTCAAACACGGCCATCTTGTCGGCGCCCACCACCACCAGACGCTGCTCCTTGAAGGGATGCAGCCAGCTCACGAAGATGTGGGCCTTCACGCCGCTGGCGAAATCGAACTGGCTCACGGTCACGTCGGCCACCTCGGGGTTCAGCCAGCCATTGCCCTGACAGGACACGGCCATGGGCACCTCGCCCATCAGACCCAGGATCACGCTGATGTCATGGGGCGCGAAACTCCAGAGGATGTTCTCCTCGGTGCGGATCTTGCCGATGTTGAGGCGGTTGGAGTACAGGTAGCGCACCTGCCCCAGCGCACCCAGCTGGATCAGTTCCTTCAGTTTCAGCACGGCCGGGTGATACTGGAGGATGTGCCCCACCATCAGGATCCGGCCTTCCTTGCGGGCCGTGTCCACCAGCTCCTGCCCCTGTGCCACACTGACGGCCAGGGGTTTCTCGACGAAGACATCCTTGCCCGCCCTGAGTGCCTTCAGCACCACGTCATGGTGGGTGATTGCGGGAGTGGCCACGGCCACGGCCTTGATCTCGTCGTTGCGCAACACCTCGTCGAGCGAGGATGTGAAGCGGACCTTGGGGTACTTTTCGGCGACCGTCGCAGCCAGCGCGCTGTTCGCTTCGCAGACCGTGTGCAGTGCACCCAACTCGTCGAAGTTGCGGGCAAGATTCTTGCCCCAATAACCCATGCCCACCAGGGCGACAGTGCGGGACATCGTTCTCTCCTGACTGATCCTTCCTGCGGAAGGACGGTGAATGACGCCGGTTTGCAGGGCTGCCGGCGAGCCCGAAAGTCTAACAGCCGGAAACCGGCCTGAATGTGATGCAGGACACTCGGCGCCCTCAGCGGCACGACGCCCCTTCCAGAGCCAGAATTCCATCGATGACACGCTGCTGGTCACTGCGGCTCATCGAACTTCCCGAGGGCAGACACAGACCGTGGGCGAAAAGATCTTCGCTGACCGTACCGCCCACGACCGTCGCCCCCTGGAAGACGGGCTGCATGTGCATCGGCTTCCAGACCGGGCGGCTCTCGATGTTCTGTTCTTCAAGCGCCAGGCGAATGGTTTCGCGATCGCAGCCGAACTGCTCCGGATCGATCTGGATGACGCTGAGCCAGCAGTTGGATCGCCCCCACTCCGGTTGCGGCATGAAGGAAATGCCCGGTCGCCCGCCCAGTTGCTGCTTGTACTGATCGAAGATTTCCCGACGCGTCTTGACCCGCTGCTCCAGAATTTCCAGCTGGCCCAGCCCGATCGCGGCCACCACGTTGCTCATGCGGTAATTGTAGCCCACGGTGGTGTGCTGATAATGGGCCGCGGCGTCGCGGGCCTGGGTGCTGAGGTGGCGGGCGGCATCCATCAGAGCCTTGTCTTCCGAGGCCAGCAGCCCCCCTCCGGAAGTGGTGATGATCTTGTTGCCGTTGAAACTGTAGATCGCGGCCCGGGTGCCCTTGCCCGCAGGGCGCCCCTTGTAGGTCGCGCCCAGGGATTCGGCGGCGTCACTCACCACCGGAATCTCCCAGCGCTGGCAGATGGTCTGGATGCGGTCCAGGTCGGCACACTGGCCATAGAGGTCGGTGGGCACCACGGCCCTGGGCAGGCGATTCTCGCGGTTGGCCCGCTCGAGGGCCTCCTCCAGCAGATCCGGATCCATGCACCAGCTTTCGCGGTCGGCGTCGATGAAGACCAGCTCGCCGCCCTCGTGCACCACCGAACTGATGCTGCCGATGAAGGTCAGGCTCGAGGCGAACACCCGCTGGCCCGGTGCGACGCCCAGCAGGCGCAGGGCCAGATGCATCGCGGCCGTCCCGCTGGACAGGGCCAGCGTGTGGGAGATACCGGTGATCCGGGACATCTCCTGTTCGAAACGGTCCACCATCGGCCCCAGCGGGGCGATGAAGTTGGAGGCGAAGGCTTCGGCGATGTACTCCTGCTCACGTCCTCCCATGTGGGGTGGGGACAGAAACAGGCGTGGGTGACAGACATGCATTACAGATCTCCTGAAAATCCTAGCGCAATTGTTTCCGGTATGCAGGAAAAAAAGACCCCAGATTCTCCTCGAAGCCTGGTCCTTCCAGTTCTGCGCGTCTGCGTGTCAAAAATTCAAAGCGTTCGTGATCTATGACCATCCTGAAGCTGTGAAAATCAGCTTTGAGTGATGAAAATCCTGATTTGAAGCGAAACAATGGATCGGTATTGCTTCCGCCGAGCCCGCCACCGAGGTGCAGAAACCGTAGCCCTTTGTCACATCCCCAATGTCGCAGCTCATGAAACATCAACTTTGAAGGACCCAATTGCAGAAACTCATCACGGGTCCCGCTGAGATGATACTGCAACAGGCCAGACTGACGCATGAACAAAGCGGCGGCAGCCAGCTTGTTCTGAGGTGACAGCACACACGCGAGATGCAGCCTCTCCCCCAGTGCCTCACGAAGCCCATCGAAGTACTCAATGTCGAAATGGTAATACGAAGTGGCGCCAACTCTTGCCATTGTGTCAAGATAGATCTGCTGGAATTCCGGATAGTACTCCCAGCAGTCAAGTTCACAATGGAAGCCTTCTCGAAGAAGCTGACGAATCTGGCCTCTGTGTCTCTGGCGTGTTTCTCGCCAGCCGTCTTCCTCGCTCAGTTGCAGGTCCATGTAAACTGTTTGGCCGTGTGTGAACAGCTCACCGACTGAACGCAATTGATCCAGTGGGATCGAGTACAAAGGATGCAATCGCAGAAAAGCACTGACGATACCCGCCTCCGCAGCAGTTTTTCTGAACCCTTCGAACAATGACACCAAACTGTCTTGCGAATCGGGCAAGGAAACAAGTGGGCAAGGATATCCGTAGGGCGATGCAAGATCCCAGAGAGGTTCATCGGGACTCAGCTCCCCTGGTATGGGTCGCCTCAACAATGGAATGAGTACTCGCGTTCTACCTTGGTTTCCGATGTAATACAATGGCTCAGCATTCTCCTGATCCGCACACAGTTGCAGGTACTCAGGCAAGTGATAGACGTCATGCGACAAGTCTGACAACGCCGTTGCCACTTCTGGGGCATTGCACGAGTAGAAACCGCTTTCAGGCGAGATGTATTGACTCGTATCCCCAACCATTTCAGTCTCTTCGGAGAGCAGTACACGCACTCCGGCTGCTTCAAGCCGAGAACGCCAGTATGCAATGGTTTCGGGATGACAAAGTCCAATGGCCACACTGGTTCCACGAGGAAGACCTTCAGGAGTCCAATGCCTATGGACAGGTAAACCTTGTAGTCGAACAGGTGTAGGCAGGCGTTCCAGGTGCAAATATCCGGAGACATCCTCACGACCAGACTGCAATCTGGAATTGAGACTTCGGGCCAGAGACTGGGCAAAACGCCCGGTTCCAAGAATCAGCGTCTGTCCCAAAAGTCTAGCTCCCATTCGGGCGTTGAGTCTCGCCCATGAACTCTGAAGAAGTAACCTCGCCTGGTTGCGTGATTCCATCTCGTCGCACAAGCTTCCAAACCGTCAAAACAAGGATTCGGAGATCCAGAAGCAGTGATACATTATCGATGTACCAGACGTCCAGGGCAAACTTTGAAGGCCAGTCGATGGCATTGCGACCATTGACCTGCGCCCATCCAGTCACTCCTGGCAACCGCTCATGACGTCGACTCTGCTCTCGAGAGTATCGCGGCAGGTAGCGCATCAGCAGAGGGCGCGGCCCCACAAGGCTCATCTCCCCGCGGATCACATTCAGCAGCTCGGGCAGTTCATCCAGACTTGTGCTGCGCAGCCAGATTCCGAACGGTGTCAGCCGATCCTCGTCGGGCAGCAGGTCACCCGAGGCGTCCCGCGCGTCGGTCATGGTGCGGAACTTGAGCATTTCGAAGGGCTTGCCGTCCTTGCCGGGACGTACTTGGCGAAACAACACGGGCGACCCCAGAAATATCCGGACACACAGCGCGATCACCAGGCAGATCGGCAGGATGAGCAGCATCGCCGGCAGGGTAAGTGCCAGATCCACGAGGCGCTTGCCAGCTTTTGCATAGAATGTCACGCTTCAAGCACCTCACTGAGCAACCGTTCGAACCGGGCCCCAAGGATCGATTTCTCGTGTTGGGATTCGATGAAGGCTCGCCCCCGCTGGCCCATTTCCTGTCGTTCCTCGGGGGACAGCTGCATCAGGTGCTTGAGTGCATCGGCGATCTCCACGGCGGACTCGGGGGCGGTGGAAATGCCGGCTGAGGCCTCGTCCACGGGATTGTTGTACGACCGGACCCCGAAGACCGTTGGTCGGCCCAGGGCCAGGTAATCGTAGATCTTGTTCAGACTGATTCCGTAACGGTAGAGCGGGGAGTCCTTGAGCGTGGCCACGTAGGCGTCCGCCTGCTGAAGGACGGCGTACACCTGCTCCTTGGGCACGGGATCACGGAACTCCACCATGCCGAGGCCTTCGCTGCGCGCCCGCTCCACAAGGGCCGGCTTGGCGGTCCCCTGCCCCATGAAGACCAGCCGGATCTTCTCGCCGTAACCCTGACTCTGCAGGATCGCCGCGGCGTCAAGAATGCTGTCCAGACCGTTGGCCAGTCCGTGGGCACCCGCGTACATCACGGTGAATCGCTCATTCACGGGCGGTGGAGACACAGGAGGCAGCAGCGAGAGATCCACGCCATTGGGCAGCCAGTGCACCTTGGATCGGGGCGCGCCCTTGGTCTCAAGATGCTGCCAGGCGCCGGGCAGCAGGCTGATGATCCGGACCGAATTGCGGTAGACGCGCCGTTCCAGGATGCCCAGCCAAAGAATGAAAGGGTGCCAGGGAGAAATCCCGCCCAGCTCCAGCAGGGTTTCGGGCCAGAGGTCACGCACTTCCAGCACGAAGGGCACCTTCAGCCGACGGGCAAGTATGCGACCGGCGTCGGCGGCAAAAAGGTGCGGTGTGGAGGCCAGCACCAGATCGGGCTGGAATCCTGTGGGCAGGCCCACGCCGCGGCGCACGCGCGAGGCGAAGGACAGCATGTTGCGCACCCGTGCCCCGGTGTTGCCCGCATAGGGCGTGGTGCGCAACCAGAGGAAGGGCACACCCTGCTCTTCCTGGAGCAGGAACTCCTGATCATCCTTGAGGCGCCGTTCGGTCTTGCTGACATGATCGAAACTGGATGCACAGAGCAGTACCTCATGCCCACGGGCAATCAACTCCTGGCAGAGACTGTAATGACGAGTTCCCCCACCCCAAGCTGCCGGAATAGCATATGCATTGATCAGCAGAATCTTCATCGCGCGTGCCGCATCCCGTCCTGTTGCAGTCCCGTGTTCCCATTCACTGTGCGAATCGGCCTGGTCACCCAGTTCTTTTCGGCAGGTTGACCCATCAACTGGAGAGTAGCTCCAATGTGATCAAAGTGTTGCAGCCTACAGATCCTGCCAGTTCCTGCACGATGTCCGGTGGTTTGCTTTCGTCGTGCACACGCACCCCCTGCCGGGATGCGTCCCGGTCAGCAGTGTCTTCCTGCTGGGTGGGGGGAAAAGTGGTTCCATCCGTTCTGGAGTGCCGTGGCGTTTCCTTGCGTTCCATCGACAATCGGGAGACCGCCGGACCCCATGCGTGAAAGTCCACAGCGGGGGCCGGCTGACCAGAAAATTCAGATCGGAAAGGAGCTGGTGCAAAGCTGGCCCAAAGGTGCGCGCGGCAGGCGTTGTTCTCGATTCCCACAGACTCCCAGGGCAAGCGCCCAATGTTTACATTGGGCGGGTCTTTTGCAAACGGTGCTGGCTCGAATCCACCAGATTTCACCGTCTCGCGGCCTTCGCACACTGCAGCCCGACGCCTTGCCTGCCGATTCAGACCGGCAGCCCGAACCTCGCGCGGAATCGCCGCACGACGGTTGCCGCCCGGTTTCGAAATTTCCTGGAGGAACTCCCTTGGCACGGATACTGGTCACCGGCGCAGCCGGGTTCATTGGCTACCACCTGAGCGAAAGCCTGCTGGCCGACGGTCATGAGGTCTGCGGCATCGACATCGTGAACGACTACTACGACCCTCAGCTCAAGTGGGACCGGGTGGCGCGCCTGAAGGAATCGACCGCGTTCCACTTCGAGAAGGCGGACCTCTACAACAAGGGCCACCTCGAAAAGATCTTCAACAGCTTCGAGCCGCAGAAGGTGGTCAATCTGGCCGCCCAGGCCGGCGTGCGCTACAGCGTGACCCACCCCCAGGTCTACATGGACTCGAATCTGGTGGGTTTCCTCAACATTCTTGAACTGTGCCGCCACAACCACATCGAAGGGCTGATCTACGCCTCCAGTTCCTCGGTGTACGGATCCAACAGCAAGATTCCTTTCAGCGTGACCGACCGGGTGGACAATCCGATCAGTCTCTACGCGGCCAGCAAGCGGGCCAACGAACTGATGGCCCACTGCTACTCCCACCTCTATGGCCTGAACACCACCGGACTCCGCTTCTTCACGGTCTACGGCCCCTGGGGACGACCGGACATGGCGCTGTTCATCTTCACCCGCAAGATCCTGGCCGGGGAACCGATTCCGGTTTTCAACAACGGCGACATGAAGCGTGACTTCACCTTCGTCAGCGACATCGTCCAGGGCATCCGGGCGGCCATCGACGCCAACCACGAATGCGAGCTCTTCAATCTGGGCAATCACCGCAGCGAGCGGTTGATGGATTTCGTGCACCTGATCGAGGACTATCTGGGCCGCAAGGCGGAAATCGACTTCCAGCCGATGCAGCCCGGCGACGTGCCCGAGAGTTTCGCCGACATCGATCACTCCACGGAGAAACTGGGCTACAGGCCCACCACCAACATCGACGTGGGCATCAAGCGCTTCCTGGACTGGTACACCAGTTACTACACAGGCACGCGCACACCGGTCTGAGCGGGCCGATCCAGGGAGGACGACCATGAAGGGTATCATTCTGGCCGGCGGGGCCGGATCACGCCTGTACCCGATCAGCAGGGCCTACAGCAAGCAGCTGATGTATGTGTACGACAAGCCGATGATCTACTACCCGCTCTCCAGCCTGATGCTGGGCGGCCTGCGCGAAATCTTGATCATCACCACCCCCGGGGACCAACCGGCTTTCCAGCAACTGCTGGGCAACGGTGAACAGATCGGACTGACACTGAGCTGGGCCACCCAGGAGAAACCGGCGGGCATCGCCCAGGCCTTCACGATCGGGGCCGAATTCATTGGCGATGATCCAGTCTGTCTGATTCTGGGCGACAACCTGTTCTACGGCCATTTCAACTTCTTCCGCGAGGCGGTTGCCGGCTTCCGGGACGGCGCACTGATCTTCGGATACCGGGTGAAAGACCCCGAGCGCTACGGCGTGGTGGAGTACGACACGCACGACCATGTGGTCAGCATTGAGGAAAAGCCGGCACGCCCTCGATCCAATTACGCAGTGCCCGGGCTGTACCTTTACGACAACAGTGTGATCGAGCGGACGCGCGCCCTGCAACCCTCGCCACGCGGCGAGCTGGAAATCACGGATCTCAATCGCAGCTATCTGACCGAGGGCCGATTGCGCGTGCACCGTCTGGGGCGAGGTATCGCCTGGCTGGACACGGGCACGGTGGAAAGCCTGCTGGACGCCAACAATTTCATCGGCTCGATCGAGAGCCGCCAGGGGCTGAAGATCGGCTGCATCGAGGAAGTGGCACGCCGGATGGGGTTCCTTGATCACGGGGCCTTCCGGGCTCTGTTGCAGGACCTGCCTGTGTCGCCCTATCGCAGTTACCTGGAGGCGGTGGCATCGGAGCTGCCCGATTCCATCTGACACGCGCTCCAGCTTCCGCTGGATCACGGATGCACAAGAAACCTTGCTCTGGGAGATTGAATGAAGATCATTGGCGTGGTCGGTGCCCGACCCAACTTCATGAAGATCGCGCCCATCATGCGCGCCTTCGAGAACACGGCCATCGAGTTCGTGCTGGTCCACACGGGACAGCATTATGACCACCGCATGTCCCAGAGTTTCTTCGAGGAGCTGGGCATTCCGGCACCCCGGATCAACCTGGAAGTGGGCAGCGGCAGCCATGCGGTGCAGACTGCCGAAGTGATGAAGCGCTTCGAACTGGTCTGTCTGGAGCAGAAGCCGGACTGGGTGCTGGTGGTGGGCGACGTGAACAGCACGGCCGCGTGTTCCATGGTCGCCGCCAAACTTGGCATTCTCATCGCCCACGTGGAAGCGGGCCTGCGCAGCCGCGACCGCAGCATGCCCGAGGAGATCAACCGCCTGGTCACCGACGTACTCAGCGACCTGCTGCTGACCACCTGCGAAGAGGCCGATCGCAACCTGCTGGCCGAGGGCATTCCGGCCGAGAAGATCCGCTTCGTGGGCAACACGATGATCGATACCCTGGCCCGGATGATTCCCATGGCACGGGAGCTGGACCTGCCAGGCCGTCTGGGTGTGACTCCCGGCGAGTACGCCGTGCTGACCCTGCACCGTCCCAGCAACGTGGACGTGAAGGAGACCCTCGAAAACCTGCTGGGGACCCTGGAAGAAGTGCAGAACCGCCTGCCGATCGTGTTCCCGATTCACCCGCGCACCCGCAAGAACATCGACGACCTGGGTCTGCTGACCCGGCTCAAGGAGCTGGAAGGCATCCGGCTCTGCGACCCGCTGAGCTACATGGAATTCCTCAACCTGTACAGCCAGTCCCGGTTGGTGCTGACCGACTCAGGGGGCATCCAGGAAGAAACCAGCTGGCTCAGGATTCCCTGTGTGACGCTGCGCGAGAATACCGAACGCTATGTGACCGTTGAGCTTGGCAGCAATTATCTGGTAGGGACCGACCGCGACACGATCCTGGCGGCGGTCAATGATATCCTGGATGGACGTGGCAAGAAGGGCGAAGGCATCCCGTTGTGGGATGGCGCCACCGCGGAGCGTATCCGGGACATCTTCGTCGAACTGGCCGTGAAACAGGCCTGAGCGGCACGGGGTCCGCCCCGTATTCCACTCAACCTCACTCAGGGCGAGCTGAAACCGGAACTCCATGATCTTCTTCCTGCGAACCCTGTTCGAACGGGTCCTGCGCATCGTCATGCACCTGCTGCTGGATGTGTTCCTGATCGGGTACAACCGGGTGACTTACCACTACCGGCAACGCCTGCTGGAGAACCAGCCCTGCATCATCGTGGCCAATCACAGCAGCCACTACGATGCGGGAGTACTGCTCTCGGCCTTTCCCTACTTCACGATGCACCGGGTGCATCCCGTGGCCGCACGCGATTACTTCTTCTCGAACCGGCTGCAGGCGGCCTTTTTCACCGTGTTCATGAATGTGCTGCCCATCGAACGCAGTGCGCGGATGAAGGACGCCTTCGTGGAAACCGAGGAAGCGCTGTCCCGCGGGCACAGCATCATCATTTTCCCGGAGGGCACACGCAGCCCCAGTGGGCAGGTCGAGGATTTCAAGGTGGGAGTGGGGTATCTGGCCGCGCGCTGGAAACTGCCCGTGATTCCCGCCTACATCGACGGAGCGCACGCCGCCATGGGCAAGGGCCGCAATGTGCCGAAAGCACGCAAGATCAGCGTGGTCTTCGGCAAGCCCCTGTATTTCAAGGGTGACCCCGAGAACAAGGAACACTGGGCTGAGTTCGCGGGGAGTCTGCGGGGCCAGATCCTCAACACGCGCAAGGCCTGGCAGCGGGCACGCGAGCAGCGCAACCAGAAGGCCGCCATCGAGGACTGACGCGCGTAAACGGTCCACAATGGGAACCTTCCGGGGAGCCGGGAGTTTCCCGGCGATCCGCGCCCCGATGCCCGCAGACCGGCGCACGTCTCACCCTCAGCCCGGAGAACCATGGGCACGACGAGCCTGATCACATTGGCACTGGTTCTGTTCATGAGACCACTCACACACAGCGAGGACATGACGGATATCGTGCGCACTCTGGACAATGCCACGGTCCAGGCCCAGGACGCCCACAATACCTATCTGGGCAGCATCAGCAGCGAGCACTCGGGCAACTCGATCTTCAACGATTTCGGAGCACACGGCGGCCAGAACCAGCTGGATTCGGTCTGGAATCCGCTCTGGGTCTTCGGGAGCCCCTGGTCACCCTGGTCGTCGTCCAATGAATTCGCCAGCGCTCCCCCACGGATCATCAAGGACGGCGCGGTGATCGGGTACCTGACCACCAACCCCGACTTCCCCAACCGGATCAACCCGATCCAATTGAAAACACTCAAGCCGCTGTTCACCTTGCCCGAGGGCTGTTGACACACGCCGACACGGCAGTGTTCTGGATCGGGCGACCCTGCACCATCCGCCGGACCGGTCGGCACGCCCAATCTCCCGTGTTCCCTTCCTCCATGCCAAGCACCACTCCGCCGCAGCCCGGAAAAGCCCGCGAACCTTTCCTCCAGCACACGCGCTCGGGCGCGGTCCGGGGAGCGCACAACCGGGCCGGAACCGGTCTACACGAACCATCCCCTCCCGTATCCCCAGTTTGAGCCGCAACGGATTCTGGGGACATGAGGTTCAAGGCTTTTCCCGGCATCGTACAGGTGTGTGTTGTGTCAGGGAAACTGGACACGTCGCGATTGGGGGTTGACCTCCCGCCCACCGCCGCCTCCACCCACCCGGGGCACGCAGGATTCCGCTTTCGGTTCCCCGATGGGCTGGCACGGGACAGTTCTCACGGGACCCGTGTCAACCGGATTGGACACGGCGGCCCAGTGAGTGTGTGTTATGTCAGGGAATCTGGACATGTCGCAAGCGGGGGTTGCCCCCCGCCCACCACCGCCTCCACCCACCCGGGGCACGCAGGATTCCGCATTCGGTTCCCCGATGGGCCGGCAGGGGACAGTTTTCACGCGACCCGTGTCAACTGGATTGGACACGGCGGCCCAGTGTCTGAAGCGGTCGACTCAGATTGTCCCCACATGCCAACGCGGCGACCTGCCAACGCACATCCTCGGGCGCAGCCCGGAGGTTCTCCATCAGGACCGGGACCAGAACACCCGGCGCCCTCTCCTCCTCACATTCCCTGGTTTGCACCGGAAAGGTTTCTGGGGGCCTGATGTATGCGGGGGTTTTTCCGGTCTGCGGGAATCAGCGTGTTGTGTCAGGATAACTGGATACATGCACGTGGGGGGTTGACCTCCCGCCCACCGCCGCCTCCACCCACCCGGGGCACGCAGGATTCCGCATTCGGTTCCCCAATGGGCAAGCACGGGACAGTTTTTACGGGACCCGTGTCAACCGGATTGGACACGGCGAAAGGAAGCCTGCAGCAAATGGCTCATGTATCCTGAAAGAACCCGAGAGGCCCTCCTCCAGCAGACGCGCTCAGGCGCACTGCGGGAAACACACAGCCAGAATGGATCCAGGCGACACGATCCCTGGCCCCCGCCGGTCCCGGTCTGCACCGGATTGGATCCCGGGAATCCGGCCTGTGTGGGACATGACCGGTCCATGAACCAGAAGAGTACGTCAATCAAGCCGGGCTGCCGCCTCCAGCGGCAACACCCGCATACCCGCGCAGAGCACTTCCAGCCTGGTTTCCATACTGGCCTGCCCGTGATACTGGCGCCAGCCTCGCCAGCCTCGCACAAGTCGCGGCTGATCCGGGTCCAGCTCCCAAGGATGCAGGTAGACCTGTGGCAGGGCTCCCGTGCGTGCATCACGTGCCAGATTCCAGCGACTCCAGGCCAGAGGCAGCACGCGCAACCAGAACCCGCCCCCGTGACCCAGCGGAATGCCGAAAGGCCGATGCCCTCCCAGAGGCAATTCCAGCACTCCACTGCCTGGCTCACGCCAGACCCTGCCCAGCTGCAGCTCAAGCGGAAGATTGCCCACGGACGGGACTCGTGCCCGCATCACACTGGACGACCAGCGGTACCCGTTTTCAGCCAGCGCCCGATAGAACAGGGAGTCCTGAGGATCGAGGCTGAAATCCGGCGCACGGAAGCCCCGTTGGCCGACAGCGGGCAACCAAGGACCAAGCGCGGTGGTCGCCCCTTGCAGATCTTCGCGAGCACGAGCAGGATCCGCACGATGCAGATTCAGGTGGGAATGCCCATGGCAGCCGATTCCGTGACCGGCATCCCGGATCCGGTCCAGCAGCTTCCCGTGTGACAGAGCCAATTGGCCCACAGCAAAAACGGTGGCCTTCAGGCCCAGACGCTCCAGCAGGCGCAACAAACCGGTGACCTGAAGCTCCAGCCTGGTGTCCAGCTCCTGGAGTACGGACGTGGACAGGCCCGCTGCCCTCAGATTGGAGGCCATCGAAGGCAGTTCAAGGTCAATCGAGAGGTAACGGGATGTCATGAGGGTCTTTCGGCGGACTTCTGGTACGACGAACTTGTCGGCGTGATCGGATGAATGACCAACTGATCGTGCATTGGTATTGCAGCTGGCATGAATATAGCGCCCAGTCTTTCTTGTTGTGCAGGGTCCCAGCCTCGTGAGTACTGAAACAAGCATCCGGCAGACATTGAATCTTGGTTCAGGCGTGGATCCCCGGGCAGTGCTGCTCCCTGTGGCGTAACTTGTGCCGTCCGCGTCCGGCTGTCGAATCCGCCGATCCTCCAGGAAGGGACCCGCTGTCGATGTCCTCCTGTCCCCGCTGTACCACGCCCCTCGATCTGGTCGCCGGTTCACCGGCGATGTACCGCGCCTGCCAGGCATGTGGGGGGCGACTGATCACCCTGCCCGCGCTGAAGAAGTCCGTTCCCGACGCAGTCGTCAGACAGCTCTGGCTCGACGCCCGCAGGGACTCGCCGCCACGGGGGTTGAATTGCCCCGAATGCGGCCGGCCGATGATGCGTGTGCAATCGGCCGGGGACAGCGCCCCCCCGTCGCTGGATGCCTGCACGCACTGCCAGGCCTTCTGGTTTGACGGGGGTGAGTACGAGCAACTGCCCAACATCCCCCGGGAATCCCGACTGGAAGACCGGCTGACTCCTGAGGCGCGCGAAAAGATCGGCATGGCCGAAGTCGAAGAAATGCGCCTGATGCGGGCGACAGTCGAGAAGGCCCCTTTCGAACCTCAGGAAACCTGGCAATGGCTGCCCGGATTTCTGGGCATGCCGATCGAAAGCGAATTGCCGCCCGTGCAGCGCAAACCGCTCGTCACCTGGACCATCGGTGCCCTGATGGTGGTGGTCAGCCTGATCGGTCTGCTCAACCCCGAGACCAGTTTCAAGGACTGGGGCATGATGCCGGCCCAGGCGGGACGCCACGGTGGGATGACCGTGATCAGCTCCTTCTTCCTCCATGGAAGCCTGATGCACCTGCTGGGCAACCTCTGGTTTCTGCTGCTCTTCGGCGACAACGTGGAAGAACAGCTGGGCAAGGGGAAGTACCTGCTCCTGCTGCTGCTGGCCACCCTGCTGGGCGACCTCTGCCACTGGGCGGCCGATCCGGGATCCACGGTGGTGCTGGTTGGAGCCAGTGGAGGCATTTCCGGCGTCATTGCCTGTTATACCTTCAGTTTTCCCAAGGCACGCCTGAATTTCATGCTGGGCTGGTGGATGGGGTTGCGCTGGATCGGTCTGCCCGCCTGGGGCTGGTTCGCACTCTGGATCGGCATGCAGCTCCTGGGGGCCTGGTTCCAGTTGAAAGTCGGCAGCAATGTCTCCAGCCTGGCCCATCTGGGAGGGGCGGCAGCCGGCATGCTTTTCTGGGCTTTCAAAGGGCACGAGGAGTGATTCGCCCCGGGTGGAGTTGCTTAACCCCGGGACCTGCCCCACATTCCTGCCCGCGTCGGTCCAACCTGGCCGACACCCAACGAATTCAGGAGTCGAGATGCCCGGACCTTTCCCCGTGCCGGAAGCTGACGACGCTTCCACCTATTTCCAGACCTACATCCGCCTGCTGGGTGGGGAGAATCCGCTGGAGGCGGACGCCCGGATCCATGCGCACACCCTGTCCATGCTCGAGCCATTGAGCGAGGAGCAAAGCCAGTTCCGCTACGCTCCGGACAAATGGAGCATCCGGGAGTGGCTGGGTCACGTGATCGATTGCGAGCGCGTGTTCAACTTCCGGGCGCTCTGGATCGCGCGCGGGGCCGAAGGGGAGCTGCCCGGCTTCGATCAGGACGCCTGGGTCCAGATCGGCCGCTGGCACGAGCGTTCCTTCCGCGACAGTCTGGATATCTACCGTGATACCCGTCGAACAACCAGGGCCTGGTACCTGGGGCGTACGCCAGAAGAATTGCAGCGCAGGGGACGGGCCAACAACAATACGTTGACCGTCAATTCGCTGCTGCACATTCTGATCGGGCACGAACTGCATCACCAGCGAGTGCTGGAAGCCCGCTACATGCCCGCGTTGGGAAGCACACGCTGAACGGCACACGCGCCTGATCCGTCGGTCGGATGTGTCGGAGCCTCTGCCCCGCCGAATACACTTGTGGTCTCGAAGGAAAGCCATGTCCAGTTCCAATGTGCGCCTGCTGCACCTTCATCAGCGGGTGCTGGATTCATTGCAGGAAGCCCTGCCCCACCTGGCCAGCCGCAATGGACTGCTGGCCTGGGCCGGTCGTTGGCCGGACCTTGCTCCCGAGTCCCGGGCCCGCCTGCTCGCCAGAGTGCGCGCCTGGTCGGATGAATTGCGGGAACTGGCCGGGGACACGCTGCCCCAGGACCCTGCGACCGTGCATCTGCTGGACCGTCTGGAACGCCTGACCGGGCAATTGGCTCAGCCCCTTGACCCCTTCGATCTGGCCGAGACGCTCTCCATCGGTCTGCGTGATCTCTTGATGCTGCCCATCGCGACACTGCCCGAACGGGCCGGGGCGCTGGTGCAGCGGCTGCGCGGGCTGCCCTTGATGATGGAACAGGTTCGCGTCCAGCCGGTGACACAGTCCCCCTGGCGAGCACGGCAGGCGGCCGCGGCGATCATGGAACTGGCGCGCTGGCTGGATCACGGCGCCGAAGGCTGGCTCAAGGGCAGCGACGAAAGCCTGGCCCTGCTCAGGAGGGAGGCCCCGGCCGCGCGTGAGACACTGTTCGACCTCGCGACATTGCTGGCAGGGGGTTCCGATTCGCGTCCCACCCCGCTCGGCGACGCTGAACTGGGTGCCGTCTGGAAGGGCGAAACCGGGCGCGAATGGCACCCGGATCGCCTCGAGAAGCAACTGGAACGTGAACGCAACCGACTGTTGCTGCAACTTGAGCAGCAAGCCCAGCACTTCGGCCGCCGATTCGTGAGCGCAACAACTTCCCCATCGACGTCTCACGGACGGGACCTGGCGGAGTTGCTGCATCAGCTCGGGCAGGACACTCCGCAGGTGGAACAATGGGAAGCCTACCAGAACCATCAGCTGCGTGACCTGTCGCTGTTCGTGGAACGCACGGGATTGCTGCCCGAAAACTTCGCCTGCCCCGAGTTGCTGCCCCGCACATGGCAGGAACCGGTGAGCGAATGGGATTGGCTGCCCACGGGGCGACAGGCCAGAGCCTCGCTGTTCTTTCTTGACATCGCCGCTCTGGATGGTCCGGCTCAGCTTGAGTTCGTACAGGACCGCAACACCTGGGCAATGCAGGTTCTGCTGGCTCGCGAAGCCCTGCCGGGTCGCCTCTGGCTGATGCAGCACTGGCGCGAGCTACGGGCGGCGGGCCGTCTGCTCAATCGGGCCGCGGACGCCGATGGCTGGGCGCTGCTGGCTCCCGAACTGCTGAACCGGGTGGGCTGGGGTCAGGCCGAAAGCCGGATGAGGATCATGCTGCTCAAGGAGCGGATCAGGGATCACGCCTGTGCCCTGGCCGATCTGCGCTGGCATCGCGGCTCCCGTGGCGAAGAAGACCTGCTGGCCTCATTGTCCCAGCAGGGCCTGATGCCGCTCTGGCTGGCTCGTCTGCAGCTGGAATGCATCCAGCGCGAACCGGGTCGGGCGTTGCTGGCCATGGAAAAACTGGATGCCCTGCGCCAGCTGGAAAGCCGCTTGAAGAAGACCTGGAGCGACGAGCTTCAGTCGGGAGACATCGTCGATCAGCTGGCCGCCTGCGCGGATCTGCCCATTCACTGGCTGCGCAAGCATGGTGACACCATCACTCCGGGCGGGCGCTGCGTGTCCGAGCTGCCCTCGCCTCTGACACTCCTGCGCCAGCACAACCGCGACGATCTGGTTGTGGGTCTGGAAGAGCAGCTCGCCGCTCTGGGCAGGATCCAGCGTGAGGATCTGGAAGCCGGGCGCGAATTCGATCTGGTGCAACACGAGGCGGGCGCCCACTCCAGCACTCTCTTCGGTTCGGCTGAGGAAGACGACAGCGCGCTCGCGGATCCGGACGGGATCCCGGCCGGTAGCGAAGGCGATTCCGAGGACATGCTGGAGAACGATCCTGAAGAACACGATGACCCGGATCAACACTGATTTCCGGCCCAGGCTCCCGCTGATCCTCTGCATCCTTGTGGGGCTCGCGGGATGTTGTACACCCGACGCCCACAGAATCGATGCGGCTCAGACGCCTTCTGTCCATTCTACCGCGGAGAGCAGTGCTCCGACTCCCGCCCTCGCTGAGTTCTTTCGCGAGCTGTATCGTCCCCAGACTTTCATTTCCCATGACAGCACTGCAGACAACCCGGGTTGGCTGGGTTTGCCCGTGGCCCCGGCTCCCGTCGAACGTCTGCGCGCGGGAATCAACTCCCTGGAAGGCTGTGTGCTTCAGCACCGGGGCGAGGCGCACATCACGGTGATCACGCCGCCCGAAGCCGAACGCATTCGGGCACATGATCCGAGCCTGAGGATGGATGTGATCCAGGCCGTGGCCCTGCCCATGCTGAACGTGGCGCGCTGGAACAGTCCGGGCATCGGCAGTCTGGAACAGGATGGGAAGCAGACTTGGTTTCTGGTGGTGGATTCCCCGGACCTGCGTGCGCTGCGCGAGCACATCGCCCGGACCTTCCTGTTGCCCATTGAGGTCCTGGACCCTGATGCCCAGGACCTGCATGTGACCATCGGGTTCATCGGTGGTGACTTCTGGCCCCCGGCAGGCAGCAAGGGCCCCGCTTCCCTGAGCCCGGAGCTGAACTGGCAGGCCGTGCTGGGCCTCTGAGCCCGGATCCCGGCGGTGCATGATCCTTCCATCCGAAACCAGAGCATTTCCGGGCACAGGAACTCTTGGCTGGCCTGTCTGGCCGTGGTCGCGTTCAGGGAGAGCCATTCCGGGATGGGGATTGCAGGGGGGACGACCTGACGGTGGAAGAGCGCTGGCAATCGGTGTCGGGTGTCCGTCACGCAGACTTGACAGTGATTCTTGGGGTACCCCTCCCGCCCTCCGCCGCCTCCACCCACCCGGGGCACGCCGGAAGTGGAAATTGGTTCCCCGTCGGACCCGGGACGGGCAACGTTCCGGGAGTGAGTGACAAGGAGATTGGACACGCTGCGAGGGCTGACCAGTCCGGAGCGTTCGGTTGGAAATGTGTCAGGGAGAGTGGACGCTTGATTTCACGGGGTACCCCTCCCGCCCACCGCCGCCTCCACCCACCCGGGGCACGCAGGAAGCGAGAAATGGTTCCGCTGACGTTCTCCTGACCGACAAGATTCAGGGTGTGGTGTCCAGATGGCCTGTCATCGGATACGCACAGAGTGCCTATCCGCGCTTGCGCGCTGCCCGGACTCGGCTGACCGGTTCAGTGCGCCGACGCTCCTCCTCCAGCAATTCACCAACCCGTTCCGGCTTTCCGGCCCGAAGCAGATCGGCCAGTTGCTCGAGTTGCCCCTCGAGGCGCAGCCGCGTCTCGGCCTGTTCCTTGTAGACGGCCCGCAGGGTTTTCTTCCAGGCGACCCAATCGCCGCGCTTGAGTTCGCGCAGGTCCACCTGCTGTCGTTGCTCGGGATCAGGATCCAGTGAGTCGCCAGCCCTGGCATGGATCACCCGGTTCCCCACCTTCCCGCAGGCACGCAGCAATCCGGCTTCCCGCAGACAGTATGTGATGCAACGTGCCAGTGCTTCGGACACTTCCAGTCGCTGGGCAAGTCCCCGGCTGGTGAACCAGCGTTCCAGGTCTTCTGGCAGCACACGCAGCCAATCCTCGACCGATTCAAGAAAGACCTGATCCTGCACCGAGGACAGTCTGCGCTCGAGAACCAAGTATGGCTTCTGGCGACGGCGGGCGGGCCGGACCTGACGCCACTCCTCTTCCTCGGTGAGCAATACTTCGATCCGCAAACGGGGATGCGTCATCAGGTCGGGCAGGGCCACCAGTTCGCTGAACAGTTCCTCCCAGCGCCCGCGCAGCGGGCTGGCCCGACGCTTGCCGGCCACCCCCTCTTCATTCTGGAGCACGATCCAGCGACGCGCGCAGACCGGATGCACCAGCACGACCGTGTGTTTCTTCAACAGCCGACGAAGTTTGGGGGCAATGGCGGCAAAGGAGCCGGTCTGGATTTCCACAAGGCGTCCACGGTCGTCCACGGCATCAATCCGAAAACCACCCACAACCTGCTCGGTGGCGTCAGGTTCGTGGGCGTACAGCATCTTGAGCTGGTGATGGAGCAGGGATTCGGACACGAGCGCTCAGGCCCCGGTCGTGGGGGGCGGACCGTCGGAAGCGGAAGATGGTCTGGCCGGCGTGAATCGGGGATCCGCGCTGGATCCGTTGCCGTACTCGCTGCGGTTGTCGTCCATTTCAGGCACGCCGCGGCCCAGCAGGAAGGAAGAGAGCACGGAAAAGGCCATTGAAAAGAACAGCATGCTGGCCATGTTGCTGAAAAACTGACCTGCCGGTGAGAAACGCTGCTCCAGCATCGCCAGGCGATCGGCGATCACATCGGCCGCCAGGGAATCGGCGTGAAACAGTGTTTCCTGCTGTGCCAGCAGGGCGGGCAGGAAGTCCGGGTTCAAACGCCCGAAGTAGAGCCAGAAGAAAGACCCCGTGCCCACACCGCTGACCAGACCGATCACCAGCCCCGTGCGCATCGCCTGGGCATAGCGGATCTGCCCGTTCGGTTCCCGGCGGCGTGCCTCGAGAATGCCCAGGTACACCCCGGCGAAGACCACGCCCAGAATCAGGAAAGGGGCCCACCAGCTTCCGGGTTCGTTCGACGGTGACGCGGGATAGGTGACCAGAGTGTGAGCCACCACGAAGGCGGTGATGGCCAGTCCAAACAGTGCGCTGCGAAACATGGGGCAATCCTGCAGTGGAAGATGTCGTCATCTGCATGGGTTCCGGCCGCCCGGCGGCAAGGGCCGGCCACGCGCCAACTTAGGGAGATCCACCGGCGACGGCAAGATGGTCGGTCGTGACACGCCGGGATCAGATCCCGGGCGACTGGCGCCGGGGGCTGCTCTGCCATGCGGCCAGAATGCAAAGCTCCTCGCGCGACCACAGCCCGTCCAGGCGCTCTTCGGCGGTCTTGAAGACCGAGGGCGAGGTATCACCCAGCTCCTCCAGCACGATGAAGGCCTGATCCGGGTCCCGCCCGGCCAGATCCAGCACCTGCTCCAGAGTAGCCGCTCCACACTGCAAGGCTTCCGCCAGATGCCCGGCGACCCGTTCGGGGCGCAGGTGGCGCAGCCTGGCCACCTCCTCGAGACTGTGTCCCCGACGGATCCCGTCGAGGCTGGCGCTGGCGCTGGATGAGAGCTTGGCCAGAGCGGGTCCAGACCCGGTCTCCGGCCCCGGAGTGGCATCGGACATGGACGCCTGGCCATCGCCAGGATTGATCACCGCCAGCAGGGCACTGCCATAACGATCCAGCTTGCGGGTGCCCAGGCCATACACGCCCAGCAGGTCTTCCAGCGACCGTGGCAGCACGTCGAGCAGGCTCTCGAGAGTGCGGTCGTTGAAAACCATGTACGGAGGAATCCCGTTCTCGCCCGCGGTCTCCCGCCTCCAGCGCCGCAGCCGTTCGCGCAGCCCGTCATCCCCGGAGAGGGGAGCGTTCGCCTTGCGCGGCGTCGCACCACGGCGCAGCGCCGCGCTGCTGGTCTCCACCCGAAAGGTGACAGGCCGCTCTCCACGCAGCACATCAAAACCTTCGGGCCCAACCTTGAGTCCCGCCGCGAAGGGTCCGGAATGCTCGGAGGGAACGAACAGCCCCGTGGCCACCATCTGGCGGATGATGCTCTGCCACTGGGCTCGCTTGAGGTCCTGTCCCTGGCCCCAGATACCCAGAGTTTCATGGCCCAGGCGTTGAGTCCGCTCCCCGGACACGGCCAGCAGCACATCGATCAGGTGCCCGGCCCCGAAGCGTTCTCCCGTGCGACGCGCGCAGGAGAGCACCTTCTGGGCGTGTACCGTGCCATCAAAGGTCTGGACTGGTTCCAGACAACTGTCGCAGTTCCCGCAATTCTCGGACAGGGTCTCACCGAAGTGGGCCAGCAGCCGGCGCCGGCGGCAGTCGGTGGTTTCGCAGAGCCCCAGCAGGGCGTTGAGACGTTCACGTCCGCGGGCCTTGAAGGTCGCGTCGCCTTCGCCTTCCTCGATGAACTGGATGTGCTGCATCACGTCGCCCGCGCTGTAGAGCAGCAGCGCATTGGCGGGCAGCCCGTCGCGACCGGCGCGCCCGGTTTCCTGGTACCAGGCCTCCACGGAACGTGGCAGATCCAGATGCGCCACGAAGCGCACGTCCGGCTTGTCGATGCCCATGCCGAAGGCGATGGTGGCCACCATCACCAGGCCCTCTTCGCGCAGGAAACGCTCCTGGTGCCGGGCCCGGATCGCTGGGGGCATGCCGGCATGGTAGGGCAGTGCGGGGCGCCCCCGGCCCGTGAGCCAGTCGGCAAGCGCTTCCACCTTCTTGCGGCTGAGGGCGTAGACGATGCCCGCATCCCCGGGATGCTCCTGCTGCAGAAAGCGCCAGAGCTGCTCGCGCCCCCCATCGCGCCGGATGATCCGGTAACGGATGTTGGGCCGGTCGAAGCCCGTGGAAAACACAGGTTCTTCCAGCAGGCCCAGACGGGTGCGGATTTCCGTGGCGGTCTCCGGGTCGGCGGTGGCGGTCAGGGCCAGCCGGGGCACGCCCGGGTGGGCGTCCATCACGCTGGCCAGCTCGAGATACTCGCGCCGGAAATCGTGCCCCCACTGCGACACGCAATGGGCCTCGTCAATCGCGAACAGGCCCGGAGGCGTCTCCTTCAGCAGGCGTCCGAAGGACGGGGTCAGCAGGCGTTCGGGAGCCACGAAGAGGATCCTGATCTCGCGCTGGCGCCAGCCACGGATCACCTCGAACGCCTGCTCCTCGCCCAGGGTGGAATTGAGAAAGGCCGCGGGCACGCCGTTCTCGCGCAGGGCGGAAACCTGGTCCTGCATCAGGGCGATCAGGGGCGAAATCACCAGCACACCGGCCTCAAGCAGCAGCGCGGGCAATTGGTAACACAGGGACTTTCCGCCACCGGTGGGCATGAGTACCAGACCGCCCCCGCCCGTGCAGACCCGTTTGATGATCTCAAGCTGGGGACCGCGGAAAGAGGAGTAGCCAAAGACCCGGCGCAATGTGTCGCTGGCCCGTTCGCCAAGAGATGAGGGGGAGACTGTCGGCTCGGTCACGGGCTTACCAGGACGCGGACAGGACACGGCCGTTGACGGCCTTGACCTTGCCCTCGGGCAATTCCTGGAGCTCGAACTCGATGATCAGCGAGCGTTCGCGCAGCCTGGAAAACTCCTCGTTGCTCACGGGCATCTCACCCAGGCGCAGGTCGGTGATATGGCAGAAGATGTCGTCACGGAAATCCGCATGGCCCAGCCCGGTGCGCAGCGTGATGAAACCGTAGCCCTTTTCTTCGTTCACCGCATGCAGCACTCCGCGCAGCCTGGGCGGGCCCTCGGTCGTGTGCGGCAACAGGCCGTGCACCAGATAGCCCGGGAAGAACGTGTCCACCTGCTGGCGCAACAGATGGCTGGTATTGGAGAACGAGAGCGCGTCCACCCGTCGTCCCCGGTTCTGCAGGGCCTGCACCAAACGCAGGAAGTCGCCATCGCCGGTGCCCAGCAGGAGGTAGTCCAGATTGTCGGATTGAAGCAGGGCGTCCACGGCCATGTCCAGGTCGGCATTGGCCTTCACGGCCAGATTGCCCTCCTCGTCGCGGAAGCGGCGGACTTCCTTCTGCATCACGTGGTAGCCCTGGCGGCGCAGCACGTTGCGGTAGTCCTCGCCCTTGCGCCGGTACTCCATGTCGCGCTGCTCGCGTTCCTTGTCCACCGCCAGATAGGCGCAGGCCCGCAGAACGGTGGCGCCCTGGGCTTCCACCAGGTCGCGGATCACGTGAAAGCGCATCCCGCGTCCGCCGTTGCGCACCAGATTCTCGATGTCGAGATAGATCCCCGCTTTCAGCATGAGGAGTCCCGCTGTTCTCCGAAGTGGAAGTTGAGCGAACGGGTCACGCTGGTGGGCAGCGCGGGCAGCTCGCTGCGCGGAATCAGGCAGGTCGCCAGGTTGAACAGGTCGGTGAAGATCCGGTGGCGGTCCACCGTGTCACGCAGATAGTCCGAGCCGGTGCTGCCGCCCGTGCCGATCTTGCGGCCCAGCATGCGCTGCACCATCTGGGTATGCCGCCCGCGCCAGAGTGCCAGGTTCTCGTCGATCTCGATCAGCGACTGGAGCAGGTTGAAGGGCATCTGCAGGATCGGCTCGTCGCGGTAGAGGCTGATGAAGAGCGCGGCCACGGTGGCCCGGTGACTCAGCCTGCGCTCGCCCGCACGCACCAGTTCCTCGTGCTGTTCAGGATTGGTGATGGTGCGGTAGCTGGAGGCGGTGCCGTCGATCATCTGCAACCGGATCCGGGTTTCCTCCTCGGTGATCAGGTCGCTGGCGCGCACCGTGTCACGGTCCTTCTCGAGCATGCGTTCCACGGCCTGACCGTACTCCTCGAGGAAATGGAACTGGCCCAGGTCCAGGAAGGGTGTGCGCTCAAGCCAGCCCGCGATGCCGTCGAATACATTGGCCGCCCGTTCGCTGGCCAGCAGCCGCTCGCGGATCGGGTCGGGATAGTAGCTGGTATAAGGGCGCCCACTGAAACGCAGGCGCTGGCTCTCCTTGAGCCCCAGCTTGTTCTCCAGCAGCCGGAACTGCCAGCTCTGGAATCCGGAGGCCGTGCTCAGCAGATTGCGGAAGTCCAGGAAATCCAGCGGGGTCATGGTTTCCAGCACCTGGATCTGCTGCACCAGCAGCCCCTGGATCACGATCACCCGGCGCAGACGGTGCACCACGGTGCCCACTTCCCGTTCGGGCAGCTCGCCCCCGCCGAAGAGTTCCAGCACCGAATCCAGTTCGTGAAGGATCTGCTTGAACCACAGTTCATAGGCCTGGTGCACGATGATGAACAGCATCTCGTCGTGCGCCTTGATCCCGCCCGCCTCACTGCGCGGATGCTGGCAGTCCAGCAGGCCGTCGAGGTGCAGGTATTGGGAATAGCTCACGGTCTCGGGAATGGACGTCATGGGGCAGGTCCTTGCAGGTCTTGGATGTGGTGTGCGGCGACGCGTGGGCACGCACCGGCACCGTTGACCGGTGTCGTTGGTTGCTGAAGCCCGCACAATATAATGCGGGGCCGGGCCATCGGAACGAAGAATGCCCGGGGCCCATGAAATCGGTCCTGCGGATGTCAGAAAATCGGGACACCCAGCGGCAAACCCCTGTGCAGACAGCAGGGCCCACAGGAGTTCTAGCTGCCGACCAGGAAATCCAGCACGTTGCCGGCCGTCGATGACTTGCGGCGGTAGAGTTCGCAGTAACCACACGCACGGCAGGCCACCACGGTGAACTTGCGGTTCTGGACATCAAAGAACCGCGAAAAGCCGTTTCCGGTGGTGCGGATCTCGTCGGTATCGAATTCGGTCCCGTTGCAGCGCGTGCAGCGATAGGCTCTGGGTTCCATGAGAGACTCCCTGTTGGGGCCGGGCTCTGTCGCGCGGCCGAGGAAAGGGTAATGCTTGCGTCGGGAAATCCCTGCCGGTCGGGCGTCTGTCCGACCCATGCCCTATCTTGCGCGTCTCGTCAGCCAACCCGGAGAGTCCATCAAGCACCTGCGCAACATCCTCCCCTTCCTGCGTACCTATCGGAAGCAGATCCTGCTGGGCACCCTGCTCGTTCTCCTGACCAATGTGCTGGGAGTCTTCGTCCCGCGCGTCCTGGGTCTGGCCATCGACGATCTGCGCCGCGGCCTGGAAGACCACAGCCTGGGCTGGTACATCACCGTTCTGCTGGGGCTGAGCGTGCTCTCCGGAGTGGCGCGCTTCGGCATGCGGCGCATCCTGATCGGCAGCTCGCGCCAGGTGGAACGCGACCTGCGCGCACTGTTCTTCAAGCGCCTGCTGGAACTCTCGCCGCGCTTCTTCGTGCGCAACCGCACGGGCGACATCATGAGTCGCGCCACCACCGACATCGAGAACGTGCGGATGGCCGCCGGTCCGGGTCTGATGTACACACTTGATACTCTGGTGCTCACCAGCTTCGCGCTGGTGATGATGCTGGGCATCAGCGTGAAGCTCTCGCTGGTGGTGCTGGTGATGTTGCCCGTGGTCAGCAGCCTGGTCTACATGATCAGCAAGCGGATCCACAGGCTCTCGATGCAGAGCCAGGAGAAATACGGCAGGATCTCGAGCATGGTCCAGGAGACCGCCTCGGGGATCCGCGTGATCCAGGCCTATTCGCGCGAAGAGTTCATGGCCGGGCGCTTCGACCGGGAACTGGAGGACTACCGCCGCCTGCAGATGAGCCTGATCACCACGGACGCCAGTTTCCGACCGATGCTCACCGGGCTGTTCAGCGTGGCCCAGGCCCTGCTGCTCTGGCTGGGTGGCAAGGCCATCGTGGCGGGCACGCTCAGCCTGGGCGACTATGTGGCCTTCTCCACGTACACGGCGATGCTGGCCTGGCCCACCATCGCGATCGGCTGGGTCACCAACCTGATGCAGCGCGGGGATGCCGGCATGAAACGCCTGGAAGGCATCATCCGGGAGCCGGACCGGTTGGGCGAGGGCGTGGTCAAGGCGCCCGGCAAAGGGCACATCCAGGTGCGCAAGCTTTCCTTCCGCTATTCCGAGGACAGTCCCTGGATCCTGCGCGAGCTGGATCTGGACCTGGCCGCGGGCACCATCCTGGGCATCGTGGGCCCCACGGGCAGTGGCAAGAGCACCCTGCTGCGCCTGATCTGCCGTGAGCTGGAACCCGTGGAGGGCACAGTGGAACTGGATGGCACGCCTCTGGCCGCACTGTCCCTCGACAGCCTGCGCAATGCCATGGCGGTGGTCCCGCAGGATGCCTTCCTCTTCAGCGAGACCCTGCGCAACAACGTGCGCTTCGGACGAGAACACGCCTCCGAAGCACTCTTCGACCAGAGCGGACGGATCAGTCACATCCAGCAGGACATCGCCCAGCTGGCCGATGGCTGGGAAAGCGCGATCGGCGAGCGGGGCATCACCCTCAGCGGGGGCCAGAAACAGCGCAGCACCATCGCGCGGGCCGTGATGATGGAACCGGCGGTGCTGGTGCTGGACGACTGCCTGAGCGCCGTGGACAACCATACCGAGCAGCAGATCATCGCCGGACTGCGCGAGTACATGAAGGGGCGTACCACGCTGATCGCCAGTCACCGCCTCTCCGCGCTGGCGGAGGCCGACCGGATCATCGTGCTGGACGCGGGACGGATCAGCGAGTCGGGAACTCATGAGGAATTGCTGGCCCTGGGCGGCGTCTACGCGGACCTGTACCAGCGCCAGCAACTGGAAGACGAACTGAGCGGGGAGGCCGCATGAAGCAGGCCCCGCCGCCCAAGGTCAATCTGGATCCGCGAATTCTGGCGCGTCTGGTGCGCATGTTGCTGCCCTACAAGGGCATGGCCGCGCTCGCGCTGTTGATGATCCTGGGCGCCTCGCTGCTGGAAACCGCCGTGCCCCTGATCACGCGGCACGCGATCGATGTGGACATCCACGATGCGGACATGGAATCCCTGGGCCGGACCATCGCGCTGTACCTGCTGGTGGTCGCGGGGGCCTTCCTGCTGCGCTTCTTCCAGCAGGTGGTGACCGGCTGGATCGGGCAGGCCATCGTGGTGGACATGCGCCGCGCCCTCTACAAGCGCGTGAGCCAGATGCAGATGGGCTGGTTCGACCGCAACCCGGTGGGCCAGATCATGACCCGGCTCACCAATGATGTCGAGAATCTCAATCAGCTCTTCACCGGCGGACTGATCCTGATCTTCCAGGACATCCTCTCGCTGATCCTGATCGTGGCCGCGCTGTTCATGCTCGACTGGAAACTGGCGCTGGTGCTGCTGGCCGTGCTGCCGCCGATCCTCTTCGCCACCTTCCAGTTCAAGAAACTGGTGCGCCAGGCCTTCCGGCGTGTACGCGCCCTGGTCGGTGAAGTGAACACCTTCCTCCAGGAGAACATCACGGGACTGGCCGTGGTGCGTCTGTTCAGGCGGGAGGCGCGCAATCGCGAACTCTTCGGCGCGATCAACGACCGGCTGATGAACGAGAACATCCGCACGATCTTCTACTTCAGCGTGTTCTTTCCGTTGATGGAAGTGCTGGGCAGCGTGGCGGTGGCCGCCGTGATCTGGAAGGGCGGACACGAGGTTCTGGCCGGCGCGCTCACCTTCGGTACGCTGGTGGCGTTTCTGAATTACGCCGAGCGTTTCTTCCGTCCGATCCGCGATCTGGCCGAGAAGTACAACATCCTCCAGAGCGCGATGGCCGCCGCGGAGCGGGTCTTCGAGATCATGGACCAGGAGCCTTCGATCACCGGCGGCAGCATTGCCGTGCGCGAACTGCGCGGCGAGATCGAATTCCGCAATGTGAGCTTTGCCTACGAGCCGGGCGTGCCCGTGATCCGGGACCTCAGTTTCCACATTCCGGCGGGCAGCAGTGCGGCGCTGGTGGGCTACACGGGCAGCGGCAAGAGCACCGTGGCCAGTCTGCTGCTGCGCTTCTACGAGCCCCAGTCGGGCAGCATCCTGATCGATGGGGTGGATCTGCGCGAACTGAAACTGGACGAACTCAGGCGCCGGATGGCGATCGTGCTGCAGGATGTGTTCCTGTTCAGCGGCAGCGTGCGCGAGAACATCGGGCTGGGCGCTGATTACGATGACCAGCGCCTGCGCGAAGCGGCTCGCCGGGTGGGTCTGCTGGACTGGATCGACCGCCAGCCCGACGGTCTGGATCACGAAGTGAATGAGCGTGGCCAGAGTCTATCGGGCGGACAGCGCCAGCTGGTGAGTTTCGCTCGGGCCCTGGCTCACGATCCGGCCGTGCTGCTGCTGGACGAAGCCACCTCCAGTGTGGACACGATTTCCGAAGGCCTGATCCAGAAAGCCATCGAAGAATTGCTGCGCGATCGCACCTCGCTGGTGATCGCCCACCGCCTGAGCACGATCCAGAATGTGGATCACATCCTGGTCCTGCACCAGGGCCGCCTGGTGGAACAGGGCACCCATCGCCGGCTGATGGAGAATCAGGGCATTTATCACCGCCTCTGGACCCTGCAGTCCTCGAGCCAGCGCCATGACCCCCTTGTCGGCCCGTCGATTCCTCCGGATGAAGACCCGCCCCTTGATGCCTCCGACAAGGATCTGGCGGACGATCCGGAGTGATCCTTGAGCTCTATACGGGCGGCCCCGCGTTCTCAAGCAGCGCTCCCTGGCTCATCGGGGGTGCCGGCGTGGTGGGCGGCCTGCTGGCCGGATTGCTGGGCATCGGTGGTGGTGTGGTTTCCGTGCCCCTCTTGCTGGCCCTCGGAATACCTCCGCGTTTCGCCACCGCCAGCATGACCGCCGCGATCGTGGGCAACTCGGCGGCTGCCACGGTCTACAACGCCTTCCGCCAATCCTTCTCCTGGACAGTCGGGCTCTGGATGGGCCTTGGAGGCGCGGCCGGAGGCCTGTTCGGAAGCTGGCTGGTTTCCCGCATACACAGCCCGCGCGCTCTGGACATGGGCATCAGCGCTGGTTTTCTGGCCGTGCAGGCGATTGCCCTGTTGCTGATGTTCCGCCGACCGGCCACATCCGTGGGGCGACATCCCCACGCCCTGCTGCGCCTGCCCTTCCTGCGTGTGAACACGGTCCTCTGCAACGAACCGATCTCCCTGCTGGTGCCCATCGCGGCTGCGATCGGGGTGGCTGTGATGGGCGCATTTCTGGGCATCGGCGGGGCGCTGCTGCTCTCGCCCTTGCTGCTCAGCCTGTGCCACAGCAGTCTGAGACAGATCATTCCCGTCGTGCAGCTGACCGTTCTTGTGGGGGCCCTGTTCTCCGCCAGCGGACACGTCTTTCTGAGTGGCAATCTGGACCCGGGCGTGGCCCTGCTGCTGATTCTGGGAGGCACGATCGGTGCCCCTCTGGGCAGCCGGCTCAAACATCGCCTGAGTGACCGCAACCTGCACCGGATCTATGGCCTGGTGATCCTGTTGGCGATGGTCAAGGTCGCGTCCGGACTGTTCATCCACGCTGCGCCCGCCCTGGAACAGGCCTCGGCCAGGCCGGAGCTTGCAGGGAGACTTCCGGTCTGGCTGGCCACGGTCGGCCTGGCCCTTGTCTGGGGTCCTTTGAGCGCTTGGTTGCTCCGGCCCCGCTCCTGAGTCTGCCGAATTCTGGTTTCACGGAAATTCGTTTCAACAAAGTTTTTTCGAGACGCCTGTTTTCTTCTTGCCCCGCGCCCGACTTCTTGCTTGGTTGACCACAGCAGAATCAATTGCCTCCCCACACGGCAACGTCCCCTACCAACCATTTCAGAAAGGAGTGCATCATGCATTCTCTCAAGACCCAGTCTCTCGTCGTGTTGGGCGCCCTGCTCTCGCTGTCCGTGGCCGCGCTGGCCCAGACCTATGTGGCTTCCCTTGATGGCTTGCAGGAAGTGCCCGCCAACGCCAGCCCCGGAAGCGGAGTGGTAACGGCCGTGCTCACGGGCAATAC
This sequence comes from Candidatus Delongbacteria bacterium, assembly GCA_020634015.1. Lineage (NCBI taxonomy): Bacteria > Candidatus Delongiibacteriota > Candidatus Delongbacteria bacterium. The sequence goes on from JACKCN010000001.1 coordinate 407,419, forward strand.
GCTGGTGGTGTCGGGCAGCTATTCGGGTCTGCAGGGCAACACCACGGCGTCGCACATCCACGCAGCCCCGGCCGGCAGCAATGGCGGTGTGCTGATTCCTCTGGTCCTGGCGACCGGCTCCACCAGCGGTACCTACTTCGAGGCGGAAAACACCTACAACCTGACCGCGGCCCAGATCGGGATGCTGCAGTCCGATGGTCTGTACGTCAATGTGCACTCCACGGTGCATCCCGGTGGCGAGATCCGTGGCCAGTTCTACGCCCAGCGCGTCTCGGACACAGTGGACCAGCCCGTGCATTTCGAACTGGCCGCCAACCATCCCAATCCCTTCAACCCCAGCACCACTCTGGCCTTCAGTCTGGATCACACCGCGTCGGTGCGTCTGAGCGTGTTCGACATCATGGGCAGGGAAGTGGCCGTGCTCAACGATGGTCTGTTGGGTTCCGGTGAGCATCAGCTGGTGTTCAATGCGGACGGACTCTCCAGCGGCACCTATTTCTACCGCCTGGACAGCGAAGGCCGCAGCGAAACCCGCAAGATGCTGCTGCTGAAGTAATACACGCCCCTGTTCACGGGAACAAGGGAGCGACTCTTCTTCAGAACTCCCCCGGGTAGCTGCGGCAGCCGGGGGAGTTCTCTCATGGAACCCGGATTGGTTCATGGTGGCTGGCCTTGCAGCAGGCGTTGTGCCAGCGGTGGGTGCTGGCCTGGCAGCAGGCGTTCTGCCAGCGGCGGTTGCTGGCCTTGCAGCAGGCGTTGTGCCAGCGGAGGATGCTGGCCTTGCAGCAGGCGTCGTGCCAGCGGCAGGTGCTGGCCTTGCAGCAGGCGTGACGCCAGCGGAGGGTGCTGGCAAGGCAGCAGGCGTGGAGCCAGCGGAGGGAGTTGGCTTTGCAGCAGGCGTCTTGCCAGCGGTGGATGCTGGCCTTGCAGCAGGCGTGACGCCAGCGGAGGGTGCTGGCCTTGCAGCAGGCGTCGTGCCAGCGGCAGGTGCTGGCCTTGCAGCAGGCGTCCACCCAGCGGAGGGTGCTGGCCTCGCAGCAGGCGTTATGCCAGCGGAGGGTGCTGGCCTTGCAGCAGGCGTCTGCCAGCGGAGGATGCTGGCCTGGCAGGCGTGCAGCAGGGTGCGTGGCGTGCCAGCGGAGGATTCTGGCCTGGCAGCAGGCGTGACGCCAGCGGAGGATGCTGGCCTTGCAGCAGGCGTTGTGCCAGCCGTGGGTGCTGGCCTTGCAGCAGGCGTGACGCCAGCGGAGGATGCTGGCCTTGCAGCAGGCGTTGTGCCAGCCGTGGGTGCTGGCCTTGCAGCAGGCGTCATGCCAGCGGAGGATGCTGGCATGGCAGCAGGCGTGACGCCAGCGGAGGGTGCTGGCCTTGCAGCAGGCGTGACGCCAGCGGAGGGTGCTGGCCTTGCAGCAGGCGTCTTGCCAGCGGTGGATGCTGGCCTTGCAGCAGGCATGGCGCCAGCGGAGGGTGCTGGCCTTGTAGCAGGCGTGACGCCAGCGGAGGGTGCTGGCCTCGCAGCAGGCATGGCGCCAGCGGAGGGTGCTGGCCTTGCAGCAGGCGCGACGCCTGCGGAGGAAGTCCGTTCCTGCGCCAAATGAAAGGCACTCCCGAGGGAGTGCCTGCGCTAGAACGATGAACTCTCTGGATCAGCTCTGGGCTGGAATCAGACTCTGGGACAACATGTAGGTGTTGCCGTCGGAATCGAAGAAAGTGGCCAGCTTGACCATCTCGGGAATGACGGTGGTCTCGCCGTCGAAACGCACGCCCTTGCCTTCCAGTTCGGCGCGGGTCGCGTCGATGTCCAGCACGCCAAAGACCAGGGTCGCGCCGCCGCCGGTCTTGACCTTTTCGACCTGGCTGAGGCCAATGGTCACGTTGCCCACCGCCGTATGCACTTCCGCCCAGCCCATGTCTTCCATGTGGTACATCAATTCGAAACCCAGCATCTCCTTGAGCCAGGCGATGCTCTCGACCACATTCGACACACAGATCGCGCAGGTCAGATCTCCCTTGTACGCAATGGCCATGATTCTCCTCCATTGGCTGTGGTCGGGCATTGCCCGGCCATTCTGTTTGACTCTGGAACGGTTACTATTTATAGTTACTCTAATTCTCGTCCCGCACGAGTGCAAGCGGAAAATCCAATGCAAACAGGAATGGCATGCTGGATACACCCACCACCCAGCATCTTGGACAACAACTCGCCAGGGCATTGGCGCCCCGCTGGGGAGTTGCGGTACTGGCAGCCCTGTCGCGATCAGGGGGCGAACGGGTCTTTCGCCTGCATCGACTGCTGGGGGCCAATCCAGGCACTCTGCGCAAAAGCCTTGAAAGCTGCCGTCAGCGCGGCTGGATCCTTCCGAATCCAGGGCATGGGCATCCCCTGCGCCCCGAATGGCTGCTGGACCCCGATTGCATGGAACTTGCCCGAAAGGCCGCTGAGCTGACAGCGGAACTGGAGGCTCTGGGACAGTCGGAGCTGCTGGCGGCCAAGTGGGCCTTGCCCGTGTTGCGGGAAGTCGGGCAGGGGGCCGACCGATTCAGGGACATTCGCGAGGAACTTGGCCTGACTGATCGCGCCCTGGCGCTGGCTCTGGACCTGTTGGTCACACGCGGACTGCTGATCCGCGAACTGCACGAGGGCCATCCACCGGGCAGTCGTTACCGTTGTGATCCGGTGTCGAGGGAATTGCTCGAAAAGCTGGAGCTCTTCGTCATCGAACTTGGCGCACGCACTCTGGAAGACTGACCATGGCAGGACACAGCATCGCGCTGACATCCGCTCAGACGGCCTGCCCGGCAGCCCAGCCCGAAGCCCAGGCCCACTGGAAATTGTACCCCCCCAGCCAGCCGGTCACGTCCACACATTCGCCGATGAAGTACAGTCCGGGAATCTCCCGGGAGGCCATGGTCTTTGACTCGAGCGCGTGCGTATCGACTCCCCCGCGGGTCACTTCAGCCGTACGGTAACCCTCGCTGGCCGCCGGCTTCCAGACCATTGCCGTCAGCGCGGCCAGCAGCTCACGTTTCTGCGGGTCGGACAGGGACGCCGGTACCGGGTTGCCCAGAAAACTGGCGCACAATGCCTGGGCCAGGCGGCGGGGAAGCACCTCGGCCAGCAAGCTCTCGAGAGTCCGTCGCCGGTCCTCGCGGATCTTCTGCTCGAGCCATTCTCCCGGATTCAGGTCGGGAAGCCAGTTGATTTCCAGAGGGTCGCCATCCTGCCAGCAGGAGGAAATCTGCAGTACGGCCGGCCCGCTCAGTCCCCGGTGCGTGAACAACAGGTTTTCGCGAAAGCGAGAGCCATTGGCCGTCAGTGAGACGTCGCAGGACACCCCCGCCAGAGATTCACTGAATGACTTGAGGGCCCCACCCAGAGTCAATGGCACCAGCGCCGGCCGGGTGGGCACGACGGGCAGCCCGTACTGACGGGCGATCCGGTAGGCCAGTCCCGTGGCTCCCAGCTTGGGCAGGCTCAGTCCACCAGTGGCCAGTACCAGCCGATCACAGTCGAGGGATCCTCTGGCCGTGAAGATGCGGAACGGCCGCTGCCCCGTGATCTCCTGGACCTCCACCTCGGTACGCAACACGGCACCCGACTGCTCCAGGTCCGACAACAGGGCATCCAGCAGCTCCCGCGCACTGCCGTCGCAGAAAAGCTGACCCAGTTTCTTTTCGTGATACGCGATGCCGTGGGACCGGACCCACTCGATGAAGCGGGCCGGAGGATAGCGGCTGAGCGCCGATCGGCAGAAATGCGGGTTCGAGGAATGGTAGTTCTCGGCCCGGGCACCGGAGTTGGTGAAGTTGCAGCGCCCGCCCCCGGATACAAGGATCTTTCGCCCGACCTTGCTGCCGTGATCCAGCAGCAGTACCGAGCGGCCCCGACGTGCGGCCTCGATCGCGCAGAAAATACCCGCCGCGCCGGCACCGATCACGATCACATCCCATTGTTCAGTCGCCATGGGGGGTCCCTTTGCCATACACAGGCTGCTGCGCCGGGCGGTCGCCAAGCGCCGCGATGAACAGATCTTCCAGATCGCGTCCGGCGGCGGCTTCGCGCTGACGCTCTTCACGCGTCCAGCCCTTCACCCAGTGCCCATCGAGCAGCAGCAGCACACGGTCGCAATCCTTCTCGAGCTGACCGATCTGGTGCGAGCAGGCCAAGGCCGCCGCGCCCGCATCACACTGGGCACGCAGCTCGCGGCGCAGGGTCCAGGCGGAGAGCGGATCCAGACTGTTGAAGCTCTCATCCAGCAGCAGGAGGCGCGGACGGGGCATCAGGGCCAGCAGCAGAGCCAGTTTCTGCTTCATTCCCAGCGACCAGGTTTCCAGTGGCTCACCCAGTCGCTCGGCGAGCTCCACACGCGCAGCCAGCTCGATGGTCTCGGCCGGGATTCCGCCCAGTTGCCAAGCCTGGCTCCAGAGTTCCAGCAGCTGGTTGCCGCTGAGCGCGGGCGGCAGCTGATCCCCGTCGGGCACCGTGCCGGTATGCCGGCGGGCTTCCTTTGGTTCCAGCGACGGATCCAGCCCGGCGATGAATACGCTTCCCTGTGTCACGGGAAGGCGTCCCGAGATCGAACGAAGCAGAGTGGTCTTTCCGCTGCCGTTGGGACCGATCACACCCACCAGTTCGCCGGGCATGAGGACAAGATCCAGCCCATGCAGGACCGCCCGATTTCCCCGGCTCTGGTTGAGTTGATGCAGGACCAGCTGCGGTGTGTTGATTTCAGCAGGCATCGTGCTCCCGGACTTTGCGTGTACGGCGCCACAGTTGCAGGGTCGCCAGTACCGCCAGAACGGGCACCAGCGGGGGCAGCACCAAGAAGAAGGCCAGCGGAGGCAGCAGCCAGGCCATCGCCACCAGCAATTCGCGGTACTTGTGTCCATCGGCCACCAGATGCAGCAGCACGCCGGCGGCCGAGAGCAGCACCGCGACCAGCAGGCCCAGCAGTACGGCCAGCTGGGAAGCCGTGCCACCGGGCAGGGCGGCCAGCAGCATGGGCAGCCCCACCCGCAGCCCCAGACGCCACAGGGCTCGCCGGTGCTGGTGCAGGAAACCCGGTGTGTCCAATGGGACCAGCCGCAGCAGGGAGCGCCCCGCGTGGATTCTGGCCCAGGCAAGATTCAGCACGGCACTGCCCAGCAGCAGTGCCCAGAGAGCCTGGACCCATGTGCCGTCGGGCAGAAAGCTGAAAGCAAGAATCGGCAGGGCCGCCAGCAGGCCCAGCAGGAGGGGCGCGGGCTGGGGCGGAACCGTGACTCCCATGCCCGCGCGTGCCAGCAGGGCCCAGGGATCCTGATCTCGGCCGGGGTCCTGCGGGCTCGGTCGTGGCGACATTGGAACTGTGCGCGAATTGGTCGAGACGGCCGCCTCCCATCTGGACCAGGCCAGAAAAAGCATCACAGCCACCGACAGCAGCACCGGTTCCTGCGGAAGCAGAGGACGCGGATACCCATCGGTCCATGCCAGAGCCGCCAGGACCAGCATCAGGTCGCCCAGCAGCCGTCGCGCGGAATGCCCATGGGGCCTTCCCAGTACGCGCACGGAAGCCAGCACCCCCAGCACGGCCGCTCGCAGAAGCGCCGGGCCGAGCAGATCGGGACGCTGGATCAGAAAGGGGAAACTGCCGAGGCAGAGAGGAAGCCAGGCCAGCGGCGCCACGATGGCCAAGGTCTGGATCAGACGCTGCTGGTGAGGACTGAGGGGCCAACCGGCGGTCAGACCCTCGCGCTGCCAGACCTGGATCCAGCCCACAACCCGACGGGCAAGCACAAGAGTCGGCACCAGGGCCAGCACAAGCACCAGCAGGCGTCCGATGCGAGGATGCAGACCGGCCTGCTCCTGCAGCAGGGGCAATGCCAGCCCCAGGTAGGCCAGCAGGCAGGCCAGCAGGAACAGTCCCAGCAGGACCGCCCGCAGACTGGCGAAAGGCTCGGCAGCCATCCGCAGCAGAACCTGGCGGATCAGGGCCGCCAGCAGGTTCGCGTGCAGGCGCAGCGCCACACGGGCCTCCGTATACGAAATCGGGAAGATCATGGATATCCGCCAATTGCCTGAATGGCTCCAATGGCGGTGCTCTCCCGCCCGGCAGGCCAATGTAGGGATTGATCGGCGTTGCGGATGAAGGCTGCTTTAAACACCTTCTGCCGTTCTTTCGCGGCACCATGTAATACAACGAGCGACCCGGGTACCCGGCATGGACCTGACCATACTTTCCCCGACGGCGGACTGCGGTGGCAGCTGCCTCTACCTGAATCTTGATGGCACCGGCTTCCTGCTGGACGCCGGCTGCGACCTGTCGCGCACGGGCGAAGCCAGTCTGCCCGATCTGCGGCCCCTGGGCAACGCCCCGCTGGACTGGATTCTGCTGAGCCACGCCCATCTGGACCATTGCGGATCCTTGCCGGTCATCGCCCAGCGCTGGCCGGATGCCCGTGTGCTCTGCAGTCGCGCCACCTGGGAACTGGCCCGGCTCCAACTGGTGCGCCGGGCGGCCCTGATGGCCCGCGCCTGGGCCGAAGGCCAGAGCGGCGATTATCCCCTGTACGACGAGAATGAGATCGGCGAACTCGAATCGCGTGTCCAATTCATCGTCAACGGCCAACCGGAAGCACTGGCGGGCAGCTGGAATCCCTATCCCACTCAGGTCACCGCCTTCGATGCGGGGCACATTCTGGGCAGCCAGTCCTTTCTGCTCGAAGGCCGCGCGGGCAGTGCATTCCATACCGGTGACTCCTGCCTGCGGCCCCAGAGCGTGATCCAGGGCGCCGTACTTCCTGCGTCGGCCGATGTGGTAATCACGGGCACGACCCTGGCCTGGTCCGACTTTCACAACACGCTCAAGCGGCGCGACGAGATCAGCAGGCTGGCCCAGGCGATCAATGACGTCACGGCCATGGGCGGCAGCATTCTCCTGCCCGTCTTCAACCTGGGTCTGGCCCAGGAACTGCTCTTCGTGCTGCACATGCTCAAGAAGAAGGGGCGCATCCAGCCGATCCCGATCCACGTGGGGCCCGATGCCTGGAAGGTGGCGGCCATTTACGACCGCTTCGCTGCCGAGGATCGTCGTCTGCTGGAGGACTTCTCCTTCAGTGACACACTCGTGGATGTCTTCAGCGATGACCTGCTGGAACACTCGCCCGACCGGGGCAGCGAGATCTACCTTGTGGCCACGGGCATGCTGAGTCTGGGCTCATTGGCCCGTCGGCTCTTCAGGCGATTGGCACCCCATCCCGTGCACGGCGTGTTCTTCACCTCCCATTGTGCCAGTGGCACGCTGGGCAAGGCCGTGATCAAATCCCGCCAGGGCGACCTTCTGGACGTGGATGGCACCCCCGTGATGCGCCAGTGCCGCGTCGAGGAGTTCCACTTCACCTCGCACAGCACGCGCGACGAACTCCTGGACATGCTGGGGCGACTCTCCCCGGCCAAGGCCGTGCTGCTTCCCGGTCGCAAGGATTCACGGGAACGTCTGGCCCGGGAGATGGCCATTTCCCTGCCTTCCATCACCTGCCTGCTGCCGGAACCCGGCGAGGAAATCCCGCTGGTGGACTGACCGCCGCACGACTCAACCGGATTGCCGATGCCCCTGCTCGACCGCCAGATCGTACGCCAGATCATTCCACTGGCCGTACCGATGATCATTTCCCAGATGTCGCAGACCCTGGTGGGACTGGTGGACACCTGGATGGTGAGCCAGCTCGGTGTGGCCGCACTGGCCGCCACCGGGCTCTCGGGAGTCGCGGTCTGGATGGTGATGGGGTCCGCGGGCGAACTGTCCACGGGCACCCAGGTGATCACGGCCCGGCGCGCGGGCCAGGGGCGCGAGGCCGATGCGGCGCTCACCCTGCGTGAATCGCTGGCATTGGCAGTGCTGCTGGGGCTGGTGGTGGGTCTGCTGACCCACGCCCTGATTCCGGCCTGGTTCAACTGGATCCTCAAGAACCCGCAGGATCCTCTCTACGACGACTGTGTGATCTACAGCAGATTGCGCATGCTGGGTCTGCTGCCCTTCCTGCTGATCAGCAGCCTGCGCGGATACTTCAACGGTCTTGGCGACAGTCGGGAACACATGCGGATCGCGCTGGTGATCAACGCGGCCAATGTGGTGCTGAACTGGGTCTTCATCTGGGGACACCTGGGCTCGCCCGCGATGGGAGTGGCCGGTGCCGGACTGGCCAGCAGTCTCTCGACAGCCCTGGGCGCGCTGCTCTTTCTGGGGCGAATTCCCGCGCGCCGTGTCTTCACGGCACACGGAATGCACCTGCTGGGCCCCATCCGCTGGCCGGACATCCGTCAACTGGTATCCCTCTCGATGCCGGCGGCCATGCAGACCTTGCTGGCGATGGCGGGCTTCACCGTGTTCATTTCGCTGATGAATCACATCGGGACCACCGAAGTCGCGGCCACCAACCTGATCATCTCGATCATGAGCGTAAGCTTCATGCCGGGCTATGGCATCGGCATGGCCGCCAGCACCCTGATCGGCCAGAAGCTGGGGGCTGGCCTGCCCGGGCAGGCGCGTGAGGCGGGCGACATGGCCCAGCGGCTGGGCATGCTGCTGATGGGCTCGCTGGGAATTCTCTTTCTGCTGATGCCGGACCTGCTGTTGCGGGCCTTCAGCCAGGATCCGGGCGTCCTGGCGGCCGGTCGCGGCCCTCTGCGCCTGATGGGCGCGGTCCAGGCCTTCGACGCGCTGGCGATGGCCACCGCCGGCTGCCTGCGCGGCAGCGGGATGACCGTCTTCGTGGCCTGGTCGGAAATCGCGGTCAACTGGTTGTTCTTCATTCCCTTCACGTATGTCTGCGTCAAGATCTGGCAGACGGGCATCCTGCTGCCCTTTCTGGGGCTGGCGCTCTACCTGGTCCTGCTGGCGCTGATCCTGCAGTGGCAATGGCGGCGCGACCTCTGGCAACATCAGCGGGTCTGAACAGGCCCACGCTCCGGGCTGCATGTTCTGCATGCTTTCTCGGGCAGGCGGGTCCGTGCACGCCGCATTCCCTCAAGGCCGGATTCACTCGGGCAGGGAATTATGGTATCATGGGGGCCGGTCCGGCCTCACTCTGGATGCCGGATCCACCACAATCATACACCTGCGGTGTCGGCCCACGGTCCGGTCTCTCCAGGGGCGACCCTTGCCTGCCCGCGCCATCCCGACAACCGCCTCCCCCAATGGAAGGACGCGAGCATGTCCCTGGCGAAAATCATCTACACCATCACCGACGAAGCCCCCGCGCTGGCCACCCGTTCCTTGCTGCCCGTGATCCAGGCCTTCACCGGAGCCGCGGGAGTGGCCGTGGAGACCCGCGACATCTCGCTGGCGGCGCGCATCCTGGCCGCCTTTCCCGAGCGGCTGAGTGACGCACAGCGTACACCCGATGCCCTGGCCGAACTGGGTGCGCTGGCCCAGACGCCCGAGGCGAACATCATCAAGCTGCCCAATGTGAGCGCGTCGGTGCCCCAGCTGAAAGCCGCCATCGCCGAGCTGCGCAGCCAGGGTTTCGATCTGCCCGACTATCCCGAAGAAGCCACCGATGACGCTTCCCGCGAGCTGCGTGCACGCTATGCCAAGGCACTGGGCAGCGCGGTGAATCCCGTGCTGCGCGAAGGCAATTCCGACCGCCGGGTGGCCAGGGTGGTGAAGGACTTCGCCCAGAAACATCCTCACCGGATGGGCGCCTGGAGCGCCGACTCGAAAACCCATGTGGCACACATGGACGAGGGCGATTTCTACGGCAGCGAGCGCACACTGGTCTTTGGCGAGGCCGACACGGTGCAGATCGAGTTCCATGGCGAAGACGGCAGTACACGCATCCTTCGCCAAGGCCTGCGCATCCTTGAGGACGAAGTCCTGGATGGCGCCGTGATGAGCGCCCGGGCGCTGCGCGAGTTCTACGCCACCCAGATCGACGACGCGAAGAAGGAAGGCCTGCTGCTCTCGCTGCACCTGAAGGCCACCATGATGAAGGTCAGCGATCCGGTATTCTTCGGTTACTGCGTCACCGAATACTTCAAGCCCGTGTTCGAGAAGCATGCGGAGCTCTTCGAGTCCATCGGCGTGGATCCCGCCAACGGCATGGCCGATCTGGAAGCTCGCCTGGCCAGGCTGCCGGAAGAGCAGCGGGCGGCCATCCAGGCCGAGATCCAGGCGGTGTACGCCATGCGTCCTCCCCTGGCGATGGTGGATTCGGACCGCGGCATCACCAATCTGCATGTGCCCAGTGACATCATCATCGACGCCTCGATGCCCCCGATGATCCGGGACTCCGGCAAGATGTGGGGTCCCGACGGCAAGCTGCATGACACCAAGGCGATGATTCCCGACCGGTGTTACGCGGGCATCTACCAGGCCACCATCGATGATTGCAAGCGCCACGGAGCCTTTGATCCAGCCACCATGGGCAGCGTCTCCAATGTGGGGCTGATGGCCCAGAAGGCCGAGGAGTACGGCAGCCACGACAAGACCTTCAGGATCACGGCGCCCGGCACCGTGCGCGTGATCGGATCGGCCGGCACGGTCCTGATGGAGCACCCTGTTGACGAGGGTGACATCTGGCGTGCCTGCCAGACCAAGGATGCGGCGATCCGCGACTGGGTGAGACTGGCGGTCTCGAGGGCGCGCGCCACGAAGGTTCCCGCTGTGTTCTGGCTGGATCACATGCGCGCCCACGATGCGGCGCTCATCGCCAAGGTCGAAGGCTACCTGCACACCCACGACACCGATGGTCTGGAACTGAAGATCCTGGCCCCGGTGGACGCGATCCGCTTCTCGATGGAACGCGCCCGCCGCGGAGTGGACACGATTTCGGTCACGGGCAATGTGCTGCGTGACTTCCTGACCGACCTCTTCCCGATCATCGAACTGGGCACCAGCGCCAAGATGCTCTCGATCGTGCCCCTGCTGGCCGGAGGCGGTCTGTACGAGACCGGAGCCGGAGGCAGTGCGCCCAAGCACGTGCAGCAGTTCGTGGCCGAAGGTCACCTGCGCTGGGATTCACTGGGCGAGTTCCTGGCTCTGGCCGTGTCGATGGAAGATCTGGCCCAGAAACACAGCAATCCCCGCGCCGCCGTGCTGGCCGAGGCACTGAACACGGCCATCGGCAAGGTGCTGGAAAACCAGAAGTCCCCGAGTCGCAAGGTGCGCGAGCTGGACAACCGCGGCAGCCACTTCTATCTGTGTCTCTACTGGGCCCAGGCATTGGTGGCCCAGTCGAAGGATGCGGACCTGCGCGCTCGCTTCGGCCCCATCGCCAACGAACTGGCCGCGTCCGAGAGCACGATCCTGAGCGAACTGGAACAGGCCCAGGGCGCTCCGGTGGATCTGGGTGGCTACTACCATCCCGACAACACCAAGGCCGACGCGGCCATGCGCCCCAGCAGGACCTGGAACCGGATTCTGGCCACGCTGGCCTGATTTCAGCTGTTGCGACTGCGAACCAAACCGGGTTCCGTGCCACACGGAACCCGGTTCTTTTTGTCAGGGTGTCATCTGTGGACGCCGTGCCGCTGCCGAACGATCCGTGTGGCCGAGTTGGCTCAAACATTGAAGACCTCGTTCGCCAGTTGGCTGAAGGCACCGTGTCCCGAATTGGCACGGTTCGACTGGCAGCGTGGTCATGCGGCGTTCTCAATCGCCCTTGGAGAATGGGGCAAAGTGGTGGCGACCATCGCGGGACAACGGGATCACCATCTGCAGCTCTCGTTCAGGCAGGAAATCCTCGGAATGCTTGAACAATCCGGGCTTCAGCCCGACGAACGTTCCTGTGGGATTGACCCCATGGAATTGCTCCCCCGGGCATCGTGCCCCGGGCGCAACCAGGTCCGGGATGGGGTGGGCCCTTGGCCCTGGGCGTGACTCGGCGGGTGCCGTGCCCCCGATGAGAACTTCCGCCCCCTGCAGGCGGGCCTGTGGGGGGCGGATCGTTGGGAGACCGGTGCGGAATCCTGTGTGGTGGTCAGATCAGAAGCGGCCGGTTCCTGGTCGTATCGTATTCAGTTCAAATGGGGCTTGAATTCTTCCACCTTGACGCCCAGGCTGAGGGCAGCCTGGAGAGTCTGGGCATGATAGAGGAAGCGCTTGCAGAAACTGCGGCCTTCGTCGGTCATGGTATAGATGCTGGCGCCGGTGGCTTCGTCCTGGATCACGTAGCCCTGTTTGATGAACCATTCCAGAACCACCTTGGTCACGGGGTTCGAGAGTTCAAGATCTTCACGAGGGTCCATGGGTGATCTCCTGTATTGGCTGAATGACTCTGATTCTGCCAAATTGGTCGCAAGTCGCATGCCAGCCCGTCAAACCATTGATTTTGTTGGGGTCTGCTGGATTCCCTTGCTGGCAAAGCTCCGTCAGGGGGTTCGCCACGGTCGGGGGATGTCCAGAATCGGGCAGTGGCTCGGGTCATTCCGGTGCAGATGCACCAGGCTCTCTCAGCTCTGAGAGGGGCACAAGAAAAAGGTCTCCCTCCTCATTGGCAATCCGCAGCGCATCTCGGTCGAAACAGATCGCTTCGCACTGCCCCGCGTCGATGGGCAGCCAGCGTTGGCGTCCCGTGAACCAATTCTGCCCGGGCGCGCTGCGCTCGAATGTGTTGATGCTGTCGTAGGTCAGCACCACCAACAGTTTGCCATCCAGACTGATGTCCGCGGCGGTGACCTTGCCCTGGATCGGGAAACTTCCGATGTAGCTCAGCGGTGTGCAGTCCAGATCGGGGAGCGGATCCAGACGGTACAGGCGTGTATCACTGTCGCTGCGGTGTTTGGTCAGCAGGTGGATGGCGCCATCGGCCCAGAAAATGGCCTCGCAGTCGAAATTCTTCTGCTGGGGTGGAAAGCTCAGCTGGTCGGGAAAACGAAGTGCCAGCGTGCGCAGGGGGCGAGTCAGCACGGCCTCCCGCGGTGCGGGTTCGGGCACCACGTACACCACCAGATCCCGGCGCAGGTTGGCGTTGTTGCCCGTGTCCGCGATCAGCAGGTTGCCCATGTTGTCGCGACCGATGTCTTCCCAGTCGATGTTCAGCGCGGTGGGCAGCCGGATTCCCTGGTAGTCCCCGGCCCACTCAGGCTGCACCGTGTGACCTTTGCGATCCACCGGGAAAATGCGCGCCTCGTCGCCCGAGTCGTTGTGAACCCAGAACACTCCTTCCCAGAGGAACGAGGGCACGATGCCCGAGCATTCGTTGAGCGCGGGATGATCGAAATGTCCCACGGGCACCAGCTTGATTGGCTCCACACCTGCTCCCGAACACAGTCCGGCAATGCAGAGGCCCAGACAGAGGGCGGCTGAAGTGTACACGATCTCACCTCCATGATTGGGTGGATTCCGGGTGGCAGCGATGCCCGGCCGGGGATCAGGCTCCCAGCAGCACGAGAGAGCGTGATTCGATCAGGATCCGGCCCGCAGTCTTCAGTGCACGCCCTTTTCGTGGGTCAGGGCAGGCCGGCAGTCCGTCGTTGGTGTCCAGCAGAACCCGCCAGCCCGTCGTGTCGGGAGCGGGCGGCAACTCGAACTCGAGGGCCTTGCTCCAGAAGTTGAGTGCCAGGTACAGATCCACCGCATTGCCCTTCAGGTGCAGACGTTCAGCCATGCGCCGGCCATTGAGCTGGCAGGCCAGAGTGTGGGAGCGGGGACCGAAATCAGGGGCCCCCGGTGTCACACCATGCCACTGGATTTCGGAGTCCGGGCCGGTGGCGAAGAATTGCTGACGGCGAAGCATGGGATGCAGGCGGCGCAGCTCGAGCAAAGAGCGGGTGTAGGCAAACAGGTCCGCATTGTCCTTCAGCAAGTTCCAGTCCACCCAGGAAATGTCATTGTCCTGGCACCAGGCATTGTTGTTTCCGCCCTGGCTGCGGCCGAACTCATCACCGGCCAGCAGCATCGGCACACCCTGCGAAAGCAGCAGCAGTGCCAATCCGTTGCGTTGCTGGCGCAGACGCAAGCCTTCGATGACCGGGTCGTCGCTGGGACCTTCGACGCCCCAGTTGCAGCTGTGCTCGTGGTTGTTGCCGTCGCGGTTGTCTTCGCCATTGGCCGTGTTGTGCTTCTTCTCGTAACGCACCAGATCGGCCAGGGTGAAGCCGTCGTGAGCGGTGATGAAGTTGATCGAGTGCATGGGGCTGCGGCCGCTGGGGCCATAGAGATCCGCGCTGCCCGTGATGCGCGAGGCCACGGCCCCGATCTGCCCCTCCTCACCGCGCAACAGGCGCCGCAGGGAATCACGGAACTGTCCGTTCCACTCGGCCCAGCGTCCCCAGTTGGGAAAACTGCCCACCTGGTACAGACCGCGGGCGTCCCAGGCTTCGGCAATCAGTTTGGTGTCGGCCAGTACCGGATCCAGCGCGATCGCCTCGAGCACGGGAGGATTCTCCAGCACGCGCCCGCTTGAATCACGCCCCAGAATCGAGGCCAGATCGAAACGGAAGCCATCCACGCCCATTTCGCAGACCCACCAGCGCAGACACTCCAGCACATACTGGCGCACCAGGGGATGGTTGCAGTTGAGCGAGTTTCCGCAGCCCGAGAAATCCAGATCGTGACCCGCCGCGTCCACCATGTACCAGAGACGGTTGTCCATGCCCCGGAAGTGGATCACGTGCTCGGGGTCGTTGCGCTCGCCACTGTGATTGAAGACCACATCCAGGAAGAGCTCGATGCCCGCTCCGTGCAGCGCGTCGGCCAGCTGGCGGAACTCGTCCACCGAATCCAGCGGGTCGCCCGTTGACGAATAGCTGGCTTTGGGAGCGAAAAATGCCAGCGGATCGTAGCCCCAGTAGTTGCCGAGTGCCTCGCCCGTGAGCGGGTTGAAGCGGGGATTGTCCCGGTGATCGAAATCCGCCACCGGCAGCAGCTCGATGGCCGTGACACCCAGATCCTTCAGGTAGGGAATCTTCTCGATCAGCCCCAGCCAGCTGCCCGGATGGCTCACGCCCGAACTGGGATGCCGCGTGAATCCCCGGGTGTGCAGCTCGTAGATCACGGTTTCGTGCAGCGGATGACGCGGGCGATCCTTGTGCTGCCAGGTGTACGGGCGAACCGGAAACAGGCCACGCCAGCTTTCACCGGGGGTGTCGGGCAGCCGTGCGGCCTTGGCCCAGGGATCCAGCAGATTGCGACCCGGAAGCTCCAGCTGCCCCGGAGCCGGAGGCACGTCCGTGACTCCGCGCACACGCCAGCTGTAACACACCGGCTCGCGCAGGCCAGTGACCGCCAGATGCCAGACTTCGCCGGTGCGGTGCCAGCGGGGGTCCAGCTCGATCAGCATTCTGTCCGTTCCGCTTTCGGCATCGGAGAGCACCAGACAGACCTGACTGGCTCGTCGGGCGGGCAGGCTGAAGTTGGTCGCGGGACCACAGCGTGACACTCCCAGGGGCTGGGGATGCCCGATGACAACGGTCACTCCGCTGAACTCAGCGATGATCGGACCTGGATCCGCCAGCAGATGAATATGATGGGTCATGTGTCTGCTTTCGTTCCGGGCGAGGCGGACAGGTCCGGTCGGCTCCGCATGGGGATGTCAGTCACGCTGCAGAAACTGGGACAGGGCGCGCACCATGGCGTCATGATCCAGCACGCCCGCCGTCTCGCGGATGCTGTGCATCGAGAGCATGGGGTTGCCCACATCCACCGTGCGCACTCCCAGCCCGGACTCGCTGAGCGGACCGATGGTACTGCCACAGGCCAGGTTGCCATGGTGCACATAGTGCTGGAACGGGACACCCGCCTCGCCGCAGAGCAACTGGAACCAGACGTCGCCCACGGCGTCGGTGGCATAGCGCCGGTTGGGATTGAACTTGATCACGGGCCCGCCGTTCAGCCGCACCCGGTGCAGGTCCTCGTAGACTTCGGGCCGGTTGGGGTGAAAGGCATGGGCCATGTCCACGCTCACCTGCCAACTGTTGGCCAGGGCCCGCTGCAGGCTTTCGGGGCCGGGGTCGATGCGTTGGCAAAGCCTTTGCAGCACATCCCGCAGGAAGGCGCCGTCGGCGCCCCGCGAACTGCGGCTGCCCACTTCCTCGTGATCGAAGAGGCTGATCACGCAGGTCTGCTCCATTGGCCGTGTGCGTGTGACACATCCACAGAGTGCCAGCAGGGCCGCATGGCACGAGGCCAGGTTGTCCAGCCGGGGGCTGTTGATGAATTCATTGCCGAACCCGGAAAAGCTGGCGGGCTGACAGTCGGCCACGTTCAGTTCCCAGGCCAGAATCCGCTCCGGCTCGACACCCGCCTCCCTGGCCAGAATGCCCAGCCAGGTGCTGCGGGCGTCGTGTCCCAGTGGCAACAGTCCGGCCAGCAGACTGAGGTGCTTCTGCTTGTCCAGTACCAGCCCATTGGTGTTGACGTCGCGATCCATGTGGATCGCCAGGCTGGGCACTTGTACCACGGGTCGGCCGAAGCGCAGCAACATGGGTTCGGGTTCACCGCCTTCGCTGTCGGGCGCCAGCAGCAGGCGTCCGGCCAGATCCAGGTCGCGGTCCACGAAGGTGGCCAGAATGGGCCCTCCGTAGACATCCACGGCCAACTTGAGCATGCCCTCGACCTCGCTGGTCGGACGTGGCTTGATCCGCAGAGTGGGTGAATCGGTGTGCGCGCCTATCAGGCGGAACCCGGCACTGCCCGGACTCTTCTCGCCGACCACGAAGGCCACCAGCGAGGAGCCGTTGCGGATCACATAACGTGCTTCCCCGGGCCGCGGATCCCAATCCTCACCTTCGACAAGGGGCTGGAATCCCAGTGCGCCCAGCATCTGGCAGGCAGTGTGAACCACGTGCCACGGACTGGGACCTGAATCCAGGAATGCCAGCAACTGGCTGGCGCGCTCGAGTACATGTTGGGACATGGTGCCATATCCTCGTGCTTAGAGAGCCTTGGAGAACCAGAAACACATGCCCATTTCCATGGGGTGGTCCAGGTAGTCGTGGTTGGGCAGAACACGCAGTCTCAACTGGCTGTCGGCCAGATGCTCACCCCGGTAGTTGAGCGTGTACACATATTCACCCGGCTCTCCCGAAGGACCTTCGAGTACGGCGGGAATCGAGAGGGTGTCGCCATTGCGCTGCTGGTGCAGCTCGACCCGGACATCGGCCGGATTGAGCAGACCGAGGTAGAGGCCCGCCTTGAACTGCACCTTCTCCGCATCGCGGTGGGCATCGAGGAAGGTATCGGTCATGTGATACCAATAGGCCTGCAGCCGGGTCTTCCACTCCACGAAGGCGTGCACGCGGCCCCAGTTCTCGCTCTGGGCCTTCAGCCCCTTGCGCAGTGCGGGTCCGTAATAGAGGTCCATGTAATCCCGCAGCATGCGCTGGGTGCTGTAGACGGGCACCAGGCTCTGCATGCTGGCTTTCATCACGTCAACCCAGCCAGTGGGCAGGCCATCCTCGCCCAGTTTGTAGAACAGCGGAATGATCTGCTTCTCCAGCAACTGGTACTGGCTGCGTACGTCGTAGTAGTCCTGGATCCGGTCGTCGCCATAGTCCTTGTCGCGACCGATCTTCCAGCCATTGCGCGGGGACTCGCTGTACCCCTCGACCCACCAGCCGTCCAGGATCGAGAAGTTGACACCGCCGTTGGGGGGCACTTTCTCGCCGCTGGTTCCCGAGGCTTCCAGGGGGCGGCGCGGATTGTTCATCCAGATGTCCACGCCCTGCACCAGGCGGGCGGCCAGTTCCATGTCGTAGCCTTCGAGCAGGATCACACGCCCGTGGAAGCGTTCCATGAGCGACACTTCGTGGATCCGGCGAATCATTTCCTGCCCGGGCAGATCAGCCGGGTGGGCCTTGCCCGCGAAGATGAAGGTCACGGGCTGCTCGGGGTGATTCACCATCCGATCCAGGCGGTCCAGATCGCTGAAGAGCAGGTCGGCACGCTTGTAGGTGGCGAACCGCCGGGCGAAACCGATGGTGAGACTCGCCGGGGCCAGTCGCTCCACCATGTGCGGCCAGTTGACGCCGGTGCCCTCGAAGCGACGCTTGAGACCGGCCGCGATCACATCGTAGAGCCGTGTCTTGAGGCTCAGATGACGCGACCAGATGTCGCTGTCGGGCACGTCCTGAATCACTTGCCAGGCTTCCGGGTTCTCCAGCTTCTGCTCCCAGTCGGCACCCACGTGCTGCACGAAAAGCTCACGGAACTCGTCGCTGAGCCAGGTGCCGGTGTGGATTCCGTTGGTCACATGGCCGATCGGGGTCTCGGCGATCGGTACCTGGTGCCAGAGGTGGTGCCACATCTTGCGGCTGACATCCCCGTGCAACTGCGACACGCCATTGGCGAAGCGACTGAGCCGGATCGCCAGCGCAGTCAGTGAGAAGAACTTGTAGCCGTTCTTCTCGGTGAGTGTGCCCAGGTCCAGCAGAGCATGGAAGTCCATCCCGTGGTGCTCGCACCAGGGCTGGAAGTAACTGTGGAACAGGGGCAGCATGAAGGCTTCGTTGCCGGCGGACACCGGAGTGTGGGTAGTGAAGATGGTGCTGGCCGCCACGGCCTCGACGGCTTCGACGAAACCCATGCCCGTCGCGAGGTGCTCGCGCACACGCTCCACCGCCATGAAGGCACTGTGTCCCTCGTTCATGTGCCAGACATCGGGGGTCAGGCCCAGGGCCCGCAGCGCACGCACGCCGCCCACCCCCAGCACAATCTCCTGACGTATGCGCGTATCACGATCCCCGCCGTAGAGCTGCCATGTCAGGGGGCGCTGCTCCCAGGTATTCTCCTCCGTGTCACTGTCCAGCAGCAGCAGGCGCGTGTTGCCTATGGCGACTTCCCAGAGCTGGAGTACCAGTTCACCCTCGGGCATGTCCACCTTGAGCTTGAGGGGCGAGCCATCGGCATTCAGCACCTGGCGCACGGGCAGCCTGGCCGGGTCGAGGGTGTCCATGCGGGCCACCTGCTGGCCGTGTTCGTTGATGCGCTGGGTGAAGTAGCCCTGACGGTAGAACAGCCCCACGCAGACCAGGGGCAGTCCGTGATCGTGGGCGCTCTTGGTGTGATCGCCCGAAAGCACGCCCAGACCTCCCGAATAGATCGGCAGGCTCTGGTGAATGCCGTACTCGGCGCTGAAATAGGCCAGCACGCGCCCGCGGAACTCCTCGGGGCAGCGCTCATGTGACGCGGCCAGCTCGTCGGCCAGATTCTTCTCCGCCGCGACCAGCTGCTTCTGGAAGGCCTTGTCGGCATCCAGGGCCGCCAGCTGCTCGTCACCAAGGGCGTGCAGACCGGCAACCGGATTGTGAATGAAATCCGCGTCCGCGGGCGATATCGAGGCCAGAAAGTCCCGCAGGGCGGGGCGCCAGACCCAGACCAGGTTGCTGGCGATTGCATGCAGTCGGGTGCGCAGTTCAGTGCCTGTGGTCACCGGATTCTCCTCCATGGATCTCCGGACACCGTGGCGGGCCGGATCGTTCGTGTCGTTCCAATCCCCGCGCAGCGGGGCATCGTTGCCGTGACTGTTCCTGTTCCGGGAATCGGGTCCGGAGCGCCGGAATCAGCGGCGGGGTCCCAGCACCAGCTGGTTGATCACAAGGGTTGTCAGGGACAGCAGCAGCGCCCCGATGAATGCCGACCTGACCTCGAAGCCGTTGACCAGCCAGTCGGTCATGCGCAGGCAGAGGGCATTGACCACGAGAGTGAACAGCCCCAGACTGAGAATGTTTATCGGCAGGGTCAGCACCAGCAGTACCGGCCGCACCAGCAGATTGATGCCCGTGAGCACGAGTGCGGCCGCCACCTGGGGCAGCCAGCCCTGGGCCGTCATGCCCGAATAGATCTGCACGACCACCAGGACCGCGAAAAAGGTGACCAGGGCCTGTCGTCCCAGCGGGCTCACGGCTGCTCCTCCTTCACCTTGTCCGGCTCACGGGCCAGACATTCCAGCAGCTGCGGCATGGCCCGTTCCATGCAGGTCCGGCCTGACTGGTAGTGGCGGCGCATGGCGCCCACCGAGTGAAAACGCAGAATCTCGCGCCATTGGCTGAAACACAGCGGGCACTGGGCGAAGGGTTCGATGACCACATCGCTGTGCTGGCGGAACAGGCGATAGCGCTCGTTCACGATGGGCAGATAGATCGAGCGATAGGCCACTTCCAGAAAGGTCCGGATTTCCGTGGAGGGCACGCTGGTGTCCATTTCAAGACTGCTGGTGAGCACCACGCCTTCAGGACCCACCAGGGTGCGGCAGACGTCGGCGGGCACATTGTTGGTCACGCCGCCATCGCCATAGACCAGATCGCCGATCGGAACCGGCGCATAGACTCCGGGCAATGCGCAGGACGCCAGGGCCACCGTGATCGTATCCCCCTCGCAGACCACCACGGGGCGCGCGCGCACCAGATCGGTCACCATCACGTGCAGAGGCACCTGCAGATCTTCCAGCCGCTCCGGCACGTTGAAGTGCCTGAGCAGGCGGATCATGTTGCGCTGGGAGAACAGGCCCCCGTGTTTCAGGCTGGGGGTGAACCAGCCCCAGCGAAAGGGCGACTGGTCCAGCTTGCGGCGTATCTCCCGGGGAGTGATTCCGCTGGCCAGCAGGATGCCCAGCAGGGTGCCCGTGGAGGAACTGGTGATCAGGTCCGGGCGCAGTCCGTTGTCCAGCAGTGTCTGATACACTCCCAGATGGGCCAGGCAGCGCACGCCGCCACCTCCTAGAACCAGACCGAGTTGCCGTTTCATCCCTCTCCGGGGCAGGTGCTATGAATGTATGGATCGTCCAGCGGGTCGCTCCGCGGATCGCCCGGTGCGGGCTGCCTCACCCATCGGTTCCAGGCTGTGGGTTCCTGCCCGGACCGGTCGGATGCAGGGCTCAACATCGCATTGACGCTTTCAAGGGGCAAGCTGACGCTCCCGTCATCCCGGCGGGCTTTCATACCTTGGGGGCCGTTGTTTCAAAGGAGGATTCCATGCATCGCCCTCTGGTTCCCGAATACATCGAACGGCTGGTCCCCTACAAGGCCGGACGCCCCATTGACGAGGTCAAGCGCGAGCTGGGCCTGGAAACCGTTTACAAACTGGCATCCAACGAGAATCCGCTGGGCCCCAGCCCCATGGCCATCGACTCGCTCAAGGCCAGCCTGGGCGAGCTGCACCGCTACCCGGCCATCGGCACCCTGCCACTGCGGGAAGCTCTGGCCGAGCGCTTCGGACTGGGTCCGGACAACGTGATCGCGGGTTCGGGCAGCGAGAGCATCATGGCCAACATCATGCGCACCTTCCTGGAGCATGACGACGAAGTGCTGACCTCCGAGGGCACCTTCGTGGGCTTCTACGTGCTCACCAACAGCCGTGGCGTGAAGCTGAACACCGTGCCGCTGAAGGACTACCACTTCGACCTGGAGGCCCTGGCCGAGGCGATTGGCGAGCGCACGCGCATCGTCTATCTGGCCAACCCCAACAATCCCACGGGCACGATCTTCACCCGGGCGGAATTCGATGTGTTCATGAAACGCGTGCCCGAGCATACCCTGATCATCCTGGACGAGGCCTACATCGAATTCGTCGATGCGGCCGACAGTTATCCGGACAGCCTGCTCTATCGCTACGACAACGTGATCACGCTGCGCACCTTCTCCAAGGCCTATGGGCTGGCCGGGCAGCGTATCGGCTATGGCTTCGCGGCGGCACCGCTGATTCACAATCTGCTGAAGGTGAAACTGCCGTTCGAACCGTCCATTCCGGCAGCGGCGGCCGGGCTGGGTGCCCTGGAAGACCATGATTTTCTGGCGCGCACCCTGGCACTGGTTCAGCGTGAGAAGCCCCGGATGGAAGCCGCTTTTGCCGCCAAGGGCTGGCGCACACTTCCCTCGCAGGCCAATTTCCTGATGTGCCCGATGGACTCCGATGCCGAGGCGGCAAAGTTCACCCAGTACTGTCTGGAACGGGGGGTCATCATTCGGCCATTGCCGGCGTTCGGGCTTCCGCATTGTGTGCGTGTGACCTTTGGGCTCGAGATCGAGAATGAGGCGTTTTTCAGGATTCTCAAGAGCTACTGATCGGGTGTGATCCACGTTGGTTTTGATTGCCGGAGTCTCGCTGTGGGGCTCCGGTTTTTTGTGCCATCAGGCGTGTGGCGGGGCAATTCCCACCTTTTCTTTGGTCTGGGGCCCAAAGAAAAGGTGGGGCCAAAAGAAAGGCCCTCAGGGGTGGCGTGTGTGGCGCGCGATGCGCGCTTGGGCGGGAAGGATCGGGTGGCGTGTGTCGCGTTGAGCACGGGGGTTTTGGTGCTGCCTGCGGCGCACCACTTTTGGGGGTCTGGGGTTGTGGGACTTGTGCTGTGCATGCGGGATGAAGAAATGGTTGGTTCGAATTGTGTGACGGGCAGTGTTGGAAATGGGAATGATGAATCCTGTGGGGGTTGAGGGGTGGGGGTGCTGAATGGTGAGTACGGGGATCTCATTGTATGCGATCTCGGAGGTCGAGTATGAAAAAGCCGGTTTCCGTGGGGAAACCGGCTTGGGTGTGAATCGGGATCGGGACTAGAACTTGAAGCAGGTGATTTCGGACTTGCCGGACTTGAAGAAGAGGCGGCCGCCGAGTTCGTCGACTTCGTAGACGGGGTCCTTGGTGCCCAGGACCACGGACTTCATGTTCGCGCCGGTCACCTTGTCGACCTGGATCACGCCGGCACCGGCTTTCTGCCCGCCGGGTCCCACATCCGCCAGCATGTAGACGAAGTTCTGCGAGCTCTCGGATTGGGCGAAGCGTTCTGACATGACGGGGTTCTTGGTGATCAGAGTGTAGGATGCTTCGCCGCGCCCACTCGCGCTCTGGGCGGCGCGGGCGTTGGCCTGACCGTAGGCGTTGGCCACAGATGCCGCATTCACGGCCAGGATCACCGCCGTGCTGGCGATCTTGGCCAGCATGCCCGCCTGGGGAGCCCGATTGTAGGTCCAGTAGACCTGCTTGCCCTTGGTGTCGTACAGCGCCAGGTTCTGGCTGGAAATCAGCAGGTACCCGTTGTCACGCAGCTCCAGAGTGTGCGGGATCTCGCCGTCGCCCAGCTTGATCTTGTCGGCCAGCTCCTTGTGATCGCCCGAGGCGATGTCGATCTGGTGGATTTCGGAGTCGGCATAGATCACGATCTTGTCGCCGTCGATCACGAAGGAACTGGCGCTCTCCAGATCCTTGAAGGGCTTCTTCCAGCTCTTCTCACCACTCTTCGTGTCCAGGGTCATGATGAAGGGCTTGCCCTTGGGGTCGCTGCCGCCTGGACCACCGCGCACCACAAGACCCTTCTCGGTGTACGCCATCTGATAGGCGATGCCGCGCAGCTTTTCGGGCTTGTTCCAGAGCACCTTGCCATCGGCCACATTCACGGCCACAACGTTGTTGTCATGAGGAACGTAAACGGTCTTGCCATCCGTGCTCAGGGTGATCGGAGCATACCCCGCCTTGGGGGCCGGGACGCCCTTGATCTTCAGATCGCAGCTCCAGATGATCTTGCCGGTTTCCGCGTTGATCCGGCGCAGACCCATGACGGACATCAGCTCCAGAAAACTGCCGTCCTCGAGAAACAGCGGGCGCTGGTTGCCCATCACGCCCAGCCGGGACTTCTTCTCGGTGCTGATGCTGAACAGCTGGGGCGTCTTGCCCGGCTTGTACCAGTCGTCCGCGCTCCAGAAGGCGCTGCCCGTGGCCAGGTCCACCAGCTTGGTGATCGGCTTGCCCTTCTTGTCGTAACCGAAGATCAGCAGCCCGCCCGCTTCGGGCAGATAGAACTGGCCGCTGCAATTGCCCAGTTCGATGGTGGATGTGTCCCAAAGAATCGTGCCGGTGATCAGGTCCACCAGGTAGGTCGTGGTTCCAAAGCCCAGCACACCGCCCTTGTAGGTGATGGCGCCGAACTGGGTGCCATCAAGCACTTCCAGGAAGTCCTCGGGCATCTTCTTGAACTGCTCGAGGGTCCAGACGATCTTGCCGTCGGCGGGATCCACGCCAAAAATGGCGTCCTTGTTGCCAATGACCAGATACCCGGCATCACTCAGCTTCTGCCAGTCGATTTCCTTCTGAAAGTCCTGAGTCCAGCTTGCCTCGACGTTCGCCGCTTGTGCGGTCTGGGAGAGCCAGAATACCAGACAGAATGCCAATAGACGCATCATGGATGAATCACTCCTTTTGGTGGACGCTACGGGGAACATCCGGCGGTTTCCTGCTTGCCACGGCTCTTCCACTCGCATGTTCAAAGCTGAACAGAACAGCCGTCGCTGGATTATCGGGTTCAACCGCCCGCACCCTGAGACTCCTCGGCGATCTGTTGTCCACTGCACCGGGCAGCGGGCCTGGCCCGCCCGTGAATCCGGCAGGTCGCACAGCACGCGACCCGGCAAGAGTCCCACTTCAGGCGGGTTGCTCATCCCGGGCGAAGAGTTCCATGTATTCGGGGTGGGCGCGCAGCAGGTCTTCGTGGCGTCCGCTGTGCACGATGCGTCCGCGGTCCAGCCAGAGTACCCGGTCGGCCACTCTGGCAGTGGCTTCGCGATGAGTCGAAACCAGCACACCAGTCTGGGGCAGCCATTGGCGCAGGCGCGTCCAGAAGAGCTGTTCGGTGGCCGCGTCCAGCGCGCTGGTGACGTCGTCCAGCAGCAGCACGTCGGGACGGGTGGCCAGTGCCCGGGCGATCGCCACCCTGGCCCGTTGCCCGCCCGAGAGTCCGATGCCGCCCTGGGCGATTTCCCGTTCGGGGGGAAACTCGTCCAGCACGCAGGCCGTGCTCAGGCTGTCCAGCACGCGCTGGGCGTCGATGCCTTCGCGATCCATGGAGACGTTCTCGCCCACGGTGCCCGAAAACAGCAGGTTTTCCTGTGGCACATAGCCCAGCCAACTGCTGCGGCGCGAGGTTTCCAGTTCCTCGACCGGCACGTGATCCAGGGTGACAACCCCGTGTTCGGCGGGCAGCAGCCCGGCGGCCAGATCCAGCAGAGTGCTCTTGCCGCACCCCACGGGGCCCACCAACGCCACCATCTCGCCCCGGCCCACCTCGAGTCCGATGCCTTCCAGCAGCGGCACGCCGCCTTCCCAGCGGAAGGCGAGGTCGTGCACGCGCAGGGTGCCCGTGTGCGCCGGCCGCCGGATACCGGGGGTGAATTCCGGCTCCTCTTCGATCTGGCTCAGGCGATCCACGCTGGATCCCACCAGAGTGGTGGACACGAAGAACCAGCTCAGGGTCCAGAGCGGTTCGGTCAGGCTGGAGAGATAGGTCACGAAGGCGTAGAAATCTCCCAGGCTGAGCTGGCCCTTGATCAGGTAGTACCCACCGGCGAAGAGCACCACGATCACGCCCAGCTGGTTCAGCAGGGCGCCCAGCGCTTCCAGCAGCGCGCGCAGGGTCAGCACGTTCTTCTCGCTGGATTCGCGGTCGTGCAGCACACGGTCGAGCAGGCGTGACTGCGCGGCCTCGGCCACATAACTGAGCACGATGCGCACTCCGCTGAAAGCCGATTCCAGCACATCCACGGTCTGGCTGGTGCGTTTCTGGCGTTCGGAGTAGTGCCGCTCCTGGATCTTCTCGGTGCGCGACAGGGCCCAGACCACGATCGGCAGGGGCAGGGTCGCGAAGAGAGTCAGTTTCCAGTTGAGTGTCAGCATCACCACCAGGCTGAAGATCAGCACCAGACTGGCCTCCACCGGACGCATCACGCCGCTGCAGGAATACCAGCTCAGCTTGTCCTCGGTGTCCACATCGTCGGTCAGCCGGGTCACCAGGTCACCGGAGCGATAGCGCGTGTAGAACGCGGGTTTCTTGCGCAGCACCGTGTGCAATGTGCGCATCCGGATGGCCATGCCCAGATCCAGGTTGGCCTTGGCCCGGCTCACGGGCAGCAGCCATTGAATGGTCTGCTGCAGCACTCCAGCACCCAGCAGGGCCAGCACCCAGCCTCTGGCCGAGAGCGCGTTGCCCGGATCGACGAGCGCATCCAGCACGAACTTGAAGATCAGCGGATACAGCGTGCGAATGGCCACCGCCAGCACGGTCAGTCCCAGCACCAGCAGCAACTGTTTCCGCTGCAGGCGCCACAGCGGCGCCAGCCAACGCAGGACTCTTCTCAGGACTTTCATCGTTCTCCTCCGGGATCCGGGGCAAGCATCTCGTCGCGAGATCCCTTTCCCTGGGGCATGTCCGCCAGATCCTCGTGCGTGTCATGCAGACCTTCGCGGGCCTGCATCTCCACCAGCCGGGCGTAGACGCCGCCCAGGGCCAGCAGGCTCTCGTGGGTGCCACGCTCGACGATGCGGCCCTGGTCCAGCACCAGAATCTGGTGGGCGCGCTTGACCGTGCTCAGCCGGTGTGCCACCAGCAGGGTGGTCCGGTTGCTGGTCAAGGCGTCCAGGGCACGCTGGATCCGACGCTCGGTGCCGGGGTCCACGCTGCTGGTGGCCTCGTCCAGAATCAGCAGGGGCGGGTCCACACAGAGCGCGCGCGCGAAGGCCAGCAACTGGCGCTGACCGTAGGACAGATCCTTGCCACGCTCGGCCAGAATGGCCTGCAATCCGCCCGGGCGATTCTCGAGTGCCTCGAGGATTCCGGCCGTCCGGGCCGCCTCGCGCACGCGGGCCTCCGGGATCTCGTCACGGAAGGCGCGCAGGTTGTCGAGCACCGGGGCCGGAAAGAGATACAGGTCCTGCAGCACCAGCCCGAAGCGGCGCCGGTACTGGTCCAGCTCCAGCTCGCGAATGTCCACGCCGTCCATCAGAATGCTGCCCGAGCTCACATCACGCAGCCGGGTGATCAGATTGATGATCGTGGACTTGCCGCTGCCGGTGGGGCCCACCAGGGCCACGGTCTGGCCGTGTTCCAGACTGAAGCTGACCTCGCGCAGCACCGGCTCGCCTGCAGTGTATTCGAAGCTCACCTCGCGGAACTCGATCTTTCCGGGCACGTCGGGCACCGGCCTGGGCGATGCATGGCCGGGCACCATGGGCTGCGTGTCCAGCGCCGAGAAAATGCGATCGGCGGCCCCGCCCGCACGCTGGATCTCGGCCAGCTGTTCGGACAGCTGCAGAATGGGCCAGTAGATCATCGCGGCATACTGGGCGAACATCACCAGCGTGCCCGTGGTCAGGCTGCCGTCCTGGATCCAGCCCGCTCCCAGCCAGAGCGCCAGTGCGGTCATGAGAATCTCGACCAGTCCGATGCCTCCCCAGAAGCCGTACTCCAGAAACATCAGCCGTGTGGTGAAGCGTCTGTAGATGTTGTTGCTCACGGCCACCCGGGCCTCGGCCCAGCGCAATCTGCCCAGCGCCTGCAGCAGACGCGAGGCGGGCACCACTTCGGCCACCTGACCCGTGAGACTGGCGTACAGCCGCCGTTCCTCGCGGAACCTGCTGCGCATGCGCGTGAACATGAGCAGTGTGCCCGCGATCATCAGCGGCAGCATGAGCGCCGCGATGGCCAGCAGGCGCAGATCGGTGCCACCGATGACCACCAGGGCGCCGGCCACCAGGCAGAGGGGCGAGAGAATGCGCATGGCCATGGTGCTGCACAGGTTCACCAGACGCTGGCTGTCGCTTTCGGTACGCGAGACCAGGCTGCCCACGGGATGCTGCTCGAGCCAGCCCAGCCCCAGGCTGAGGAAGTGGGTGAAGAGCACGCGCTTGATGCGGTTGATCACCAGCACGCCCGTGCGCCCCATCAGGATGGTGGCCGCCGCGGAAACCAATCCGCCCGCCACCATCAGGCCCAGATAGAGCGAGGCGTGACGCAGCAGCGAGGACACGTCACCGGAGGGGAAATCCTTGTCCACGATCAGCCTGAAGATCATTGGCTGCAGCACGACCAGGCAGACTCCCACCAAGGTCAGCAGCAGCGCGCCCAGGAAAGCCCAGCGATGGGGTCGCAGATAGGGCCAGACCCGACGGAAGAGCGACAGGGTGGGCAAGCGGGGCGGAGCTTCGTGCTCCTCGAATCCGGAATCATCGTCCCACATGGGAGACTCCTGAGACTATGGATCACCCGGAACGGGGTGTCATGAACGATGGCTGTATTGGAATGAGTGAAAACGCGACGCGGTTGACGCGTTCGCGGAAGCCAGGAACGGGGCTGTGACGCCTGTTCTAGCGGTTATTGAGGGGAGTGCGAATCAGCATAGTGGCGCCAACAATAAAACTCGTTCGCCAGAGAAGCAAGCACTCATGGGTGAAATCTTCATCCAGCACGTCAACCGAACAACCAGACACGCAGGGCGCTCAGGCGGGCGCGATCCAGTTCGGCCCCCAGCAGGCCACCCAGAATCAGCAGGCCACCCAGGGCTTCCCGCGTGCTGAGATGTTCTCCGGCCAGCATCCAGGCGAAGAGCACCGCGAACACGGGTTCCATGGTGTAGATCACGGCCGCCTTCTCCGGGGCGATCTCGCGCTGGAAGCGAATCTGGAGGGCCAGGGCGAGCACGGTGGCCAGCAGACCGCAGATCAGCAGCGCCAGCACCAGGTCCAGGGTCCAGTCCAGCTGCAGCGGGCCGCGGAAGGGCAGGCAGGCGGTGGCGAGCACGGCCACGGTCAGCACCTGCCAGAAGGTCAGGGTCCAGGTGTGTCCGGCCGTGGGAGTACGATCCATCAGCAGGATCTGCACCGCGAACACGAACGCACAGCCGATGGTCAGGGCGTCGCCCAGAGCGGTGCCCGAGCCTGCTCCCTCGAGAATGCCGGGATTCATGACCCAGAGACCCGCCAGGGCCAGAGCCACCGAAAGTATCACGCCTCCCCGGGGTCTGCGGCGCTCCAGCACGGCCAGGATCATGGGCACGAACAGTACCGCCAGCGAGGTGAAGAAGCCGGACCGACTGGCACTGGTGTGCACCAGACCCAAGGTCTGCAGCAGGTAGCCCAGGAACAGCACAGTGCCCAGCAGCACCCCGCGTCCAAGCTGCAGCAGGCTGCCCAGCCGGACCCGCCGATGGAAGAACAGCAGCGTCAGCGGAGCGGCCAGTCCAAAGCGCAGGGCGACGAACAGCACCGGATCCACACTCGCGAGAGCCTTGTGGATCAGGGTGAAGGTCGCCCCCCAGATCAGGGTGGCCAGCAGCAGCCAGCGGGTGGCGGTCAAGGCGCTTCTCCGGTTGGAAAGGGACCACATCACGACGCGCCAAGCTAACGAAAGGGGTCTCAGGTTGGACATGCCCGGCTCGAGAACCCACCCGCCCAACCGGGAACGATGTTATGTGTCGCTGCTGGTGTTCAATGCTTGCACGGCGCGTCCATGGGTCCAATCTTCGGGTGCTCGCCAGACTCGCATCCACAGAATCCGGAGATTGACATGTCACTGATGAAACGCCTTGTGCAGGGGTTGGGAGTGCTGATCCTGGTGGTGGTGGTCGTGGGTCTGTTCCTGCCCCGCGACTACGAGGTCTCGCGTTCGATCGTGATCCAGGCCAGCCGCGAGGCCGTGCACGCCCGGGTGGGCGAGCTGCGGGCCTGGCCGAACTGGTCGCCCTGGCTGGAGAACGATCCCACCATCGTCACCACCCTGGGCGAGAAGACCACTGGCGTGGGCGCCAGCCAGAGCTGGACCAGTAAGGAGGGGCCGGGCGAGCTGACCTTCACCGAGTGCTCGCTCGAGCAGGGCATCGCCTACGACATGGTCTTCGACAACCGGCACAGGTCAAAGGGCGTGATGAGCTACGAGGATGATCCCGGCGGAGTGCGTGTCACCTGGGGCATGACGGGCCGGATGGAGCTGCCCGTGATCGGCGGGTATTTCTGCCTGTTGATGGACACGATGGTCGGCCCGATGTTCGACACGGGATTGAGCAAGCTGAAGACCGTGGTCGAAGCCAACTGATCCTGGCCAGCCGGACCGCTGCGCTCAGTTGCGCAGCGGCTTGCCGGTCTTCAGCATGTGACGCAGGCGGTCCTGGGTTGCTCTGGTGAGCGCCAGCCGGGCGAATTCCTCGCGCTCGAGGCGCAGGATGCACTCCTCGTCCACCGGATGGCTCGTGTCCGCCTGCTCGCCCCCACTGAGAATCCGGGCCAGGCTGGCGGCGATGTCCGCGTCGTGTTCCGTGATCTTTCCCGACGCGCGGAATCCCTGCACGGCCAGCTCCATGGCCACTCGCCCACCGGGGCCGGGCAGGCGCAGGTCCTGGCGCGCGACGGGCGCGATGTAATCGGTGGCCAGCTCGAGTACTTTCTGACGGGCTCGCTCAAGCAGCGCCGCGCGATCCAGCACGATCTCCGTGTGCGCCGGAAGCAGACCGAAGAAGATCGCTTCGGCAGCCGATCCGCTGACCTTGGCGAAGGCGATCGTTTCAAAGGCCTGCTGCACGGGCGGGAAAGGCCCCGGGCGGCGGGGAGCCAACCGGTCGATCCAGTGTTCCAGCACCCGCAGGCAGCCTCCCCCGGCAGGAATCACGCCCACGCCCGCTTCCACCAGCCCCGCATAGAGTTCGGCGTGTGCCACCACCGCATCACTGCCGGCAGTCAGCTCCACTCCTCCGCCCAGGCAGAGCCCGAAGGGCGCGGCCACCACCGGGAAGGGAGCGTGACGCAGAGCAAGAATCACCCGCTGGAACTGTTCGCAGACGCCTTCGATGGCCTCCCGGTCACCGGACTCGGCCAGACGCAGGATCAGTTGCAGATTGGCCCCGGCGCAGAAGTTGGCTCCACCATGGCCGATCACCAGACCGCGATAGCCCTTGTCGGGCACGGCGCGCAGGGCCACAGCCAGGGTCTCGATCACGCTCTCGTCAATCGGGTTCAGCTGGGGCTGAAGCACGCTGTGGAATTCCAGCCCGGCCACTCCTTCCCCCAGATCCAGCAGGCTGGCCGACCAGCCCCGATGCAGCACGGGATGGATCCGGCGACAGGTTTCCAGATCCAGCTCGCCGGGAATGCTCTCCACGGCGCGCCACTCGCAGGTGGCGGGCTCCAGGATTTCGCGCGTCCCGCCGTTCCAGCGGTGGAAGGTCTCGGCTCCGCTGGCCAGGAATCTGTCCAGCCAGGGCGCCAGTCGTGCGCCTTCCCGTTTCAGGCGCTGCAGGCTGCGGCGCACACCGATCGAGTCCCAGAGACGGAAGGGCCCCATCTCCCAGCCAAACCCCCAGCAGAGTGCGCGATCCAGGCTTTCCAGCTTGCCGCCGGCAATCTCTTCCACTTGCCAGGCCGCGTAGAGCAGCGTCTCGCCCAGCAGGGCCCGCAGAAAACGGCCCGCCCGGTCCTCTTCCCAGTAGAGGGCTTCCACGCGACGGCCCAGGTCCTTCCAGCGCCGCCAGAGCTTCAGGCTCTCGAAGCGCGGCTTGAGCAGTGGCCCATACTCGCGCGTGACAAGGTCCAGTTGCTCCAGGCCCGCGGCGCTCTTGCGATAGAATCCGGCGCCGCTTTTCTGGCCCAATGCCCCTTTCTCCACCAGCTGAATCAGCAACTCGGAGGGTTGGAACACGGCCCGCCAGGGATCGGTGGCACAGGCCTCATATGTCCCCTGGGTAACGTGCAGCAGCGTATCCAGCCCCACCACATCCGCCGTGCGGAAGGACGCACTCTTGGGACGTCCCAGCAGCGGGCCGGTGAGCGCGTCCACTTCCTCGACGCTCAGTCCGTGTTCCAGGGCCAGCTGCAGAGTGCGCTGGAGCCCGAAGACCCCAATGCGGTTGGCAATGAAATTGGGGGTCAGCCGCGCTTCGACCACCCCCTTGCCCAGGGTCTCACGCGCGAACCGGGCGAAAGTACCCAGCAATTCCGGATCCGTCTCAGGCAGGGCGACCAGTTCCAGCAGGCGCAGGTAGCGCGGTGGGTTGAAGAAATGGGTCACCAGAAAGCGGCGGCGCTGTGCCGGACTGAGCACGGCGGCGATCTCGGCGGCGGGCAGTCCGCTGGTGTTGGTGCTGATCAGCGCGCCATCGGACAGATGGGGAGCCACGCTGGTGAAGAGCTGGCGTTTCCAGTCGAGCACTTCGGGAATCGCCTCGCAGACCCAGTCCACATCGGCCAGCCGGGCCGCGTCCTCGTCAATGCCCAGCGCCGTGATGCGTCGGGCGCTCCCGGGCGAATAGAAGGCTGCGGGGCGGATGCTGGTGGCACGCTGCAGACCCTGACTGGCCAGTTCCAGATCACGATCGAAGAGCAGGACCTCGAGCCCGGCGTTGGCGCAGTGGGCGGCGATCTGGCTGCCCATCACACCCGCTCCAAGCACGGCCACACGGCGGATCTCAGTCATGGTCGGGCCTCCGCACGATGGTGGCGATGCCCTGTCCGCCCCCGATGCAGAGGGTGGCCAGGCCCGTGCGCAGCTTGCGGTGTTCCATCACGCTCAGCAGGGTGCAGAGGATGCGGGCCCCACTGGCGCCCAGCGGATGCCCCAGGGCCAGCGCACCGCCGTGCAGGTTGACCTTCTCGGCGGGCCAGCCGCCATGGCGGATCACATACAGCGACTGAGCCGCGAAGGCTTCGTTGAGTTCGATGGCATCGATCGCGTCCCAGTCCAGCCCGGCTGCGGCCATGGCTTTGGCACTGGCGGGAATCGGGCCGGACCCCATCCGGGTGGGATCCACACCAGCAATTCCCCGGGAAACGACTTCGGCGCGCACGGTCAGGCCGTGTTCGGCGGCGAACTCAGTGGAGCATACCAGCAGCGCGGCCGCACCCTTGGATACCGGCGAACTGGTGGCCGCCGTGATGCTGCCAGCGGCCAGGAAAGCCGGTGCCAGCGAGCGCATCTTCTCCAGATCCGGCGTGCGTGGCCCTTCGTCGTGTGCCATCATGCCATCGGGAGTCTGAACCGGCAGGATCTCGCGGTCCAGCAGACCGGCCTCGCGGGCCGCCAGCGCACGCCTGTGCGACTCGGCGGAAAAGGCTTCCTGGTCTTCCCGCGTGATGCCCAGGTCGCGCGCCAGATTCTCGGCGGTCTCGCCCATGTTCATGTAATAGCCGGCACGAGCCAGTTCGGGGTGGAAGTCCGGATTGTAACCGCCCATCGGCACCGCGAACATGTCCTCCATGCCCGCGGCGATGGCACACTGGATATCCCCGCATTCGATGGCCTGTGATACGGCATGCAGCGCGTCCATGGACGAGCCGCAGAAGCGGTTGATCACTCGGGCCGGAGTCGAATCGGGCAAACCGGCCAGCAGAGCCACTCCGCGCGCGGCCAGCATGCCCTGGATTCCCTCGGGAAAGGCACAGCCCAGCACCACATCATCCACGGCCTGGCCGGCCATGCCGCGGTTGCGTGCCAGCAGCCCGCGCAGCAGGTCGGCGGTCAGCTGGTCCACACGCACCCGGCTGAGAGCGCCATTCTTGAGGCCGATGGGGGTACGCGCCGCATCCACGATGACCGCACGGGTTGCCATGTTCTAGCTCCTTCCAGTTGTCCGGGCCGGGCAGCCCGATGCTCGTGATCCGCCGGATTCCGGCCTCAGCGTCCTTCGGGCCAGCCGCCGTGCTGCGCCAGGCTGTGTGCCAGGGCACGCGACAGTGCATAGGGATTCAGCTGTGCATCCCGGTGGACATCCAAGGCGGTCAGTGCCTCGTCGGCAATGGCACCCGCATCGCCAAGGCCAGCGCGCAGACGGGCGGCGCAATGCCGGGCCTCGGCCAGGCTTTCGCAGGCCAGCAGTCCCAGGGCGTGCATCACACAGTGCGGGTCCTTGAATTCCCGGTGCCAGTGGCGTACTCGCAGGCAGGCGCTGTCGAGCGCGAAGACCGTGGTCGCAAGGTCCGCCAGATCCTCGCCGGCCAGCTGGCGCAGGGCCAGATCCTGGCCCCAGGCCGTGATCGCCGCATCCAGCAGGGTGCAGAAGGCGCGCCTCACCCTGTGCAGCACGTCCAGGGCGGGGGCCAGTCCGGGGGGATCCCCGGGCAGTGCCGGGGTCTCGCGGTCGCCATTGCGCAGAGTCAATTGCCCTTCCAGAGCGGCGCGCAGCAGGTTGCCCACGATCACCTGGCGATTGATCTCGTTGGTGCCTTCGAAAATGCGGTCGACGCGGTTGTCGCGGAAAATGCCGGCCAGTCCATACTCTTCAATGAAACCGTATCCGCCCAGACTCTGCAGGCCGGCGTCGGAAATGCGGAACAGCGATTCGCTGCCGTGGATCTTGACCATCGAGCTTTCCAGGGCCAGACTTTCGAGCACGACGGCCGCCTCGCGCCCATGCAGGCGTGCGTCCCCAGTGCCCATGCCATCGGCCAGCAGCCCCAGCACGCGCCAGGCCATGCTCTCCAGGGCCAGCAGGCGACTGCCCATGGCGGCCAGTTTGCCCTGCAGGGCTTCGAAGTTGGCGATGGCCGTGCCGAACTGGCGCCGCTCGCCCGTGTAACGCACGGTGTCGCGAATGCAGACCCGGCTCAGGCCCAGATCCATCAACCCGAGCTTGAGACGGCCCAGGTCCAGAGTCACCAGCGCGATGGCCGTGCCCTCGCCCACCTGACCGATCAGGTGATCCAGTGGCACGCGCACCTCTTCCAGGATCAATGGAGCGGTGCTGCTGCCCTTGAGCCCCATCTTGTGCTCCTCCAGCCCGATCGAGAGCCCGGGAGTGTCACGGGGCACGAAGAATGCGCTGAAACCCTGGCCCTCGGAGGACCGGGCCTGGGCGAACACGATGAAGTAGTCGGCGAATCCGGCATTGGTGATGTATTGCTTGCGCCCCGTGATGACCCAGTGCTCCCCATCGACGACTGCACGGGAGCTGGCGGCCAGGGCATCGCTGCCGCTGCCGGGCTCGGTGAGGGCGTAGGCACCCTTGAGCTCGCCGCTGGCCACGCCGGGCAACCAGCGCGCCTTCTGTTCCTCGGTGCCGTACAGCAGGATCGGCAGCAGACCAATGCCCGTGACCGCGCCCAGACTGACCATCAAACTGGCGCTGCGGCACTCGGCCAGGTACTCGGAGGAAGCCACGGCCGTGATCCAGCCCAGCTCGAGGCCACCGTGCGCTTCAGGAATGTCCACGGCGCAGAGGCCCAGTTCGGCACACTGGTCCAGCAGCTGGCGGGTCAGCGCCAGGTCGAAATTTTCCAGGTCGGCGCGCCGGGGTGCCAGCTGTTCGCTGGCGAACTGGCACAGGGTCTGGCGGAATTCGCGCTGCGAGTCATCGAGGGCTTCCGGAGCCAGCGGCGCAGGGCCCGATCCGGTGGCGGTGAGGTGAGAAAAACGCGTGGGCATGGGGCGATCCTGGCTTGAGGTCCAGTGTTCCGATGCGCGTCGTGGGAGCCGTCATCCGCATCGAAGGGGTACGTTTCAAGGTATCGGCCACTTTCTGGCCATCCTGAGACTGAGTTCCGTATCCCTTGACCCAAGATCTTCGGTTTCCCGCACGACATATGGTAAAATGACGCCCGGTTGCAGCCGGTACCCCACAGGCAACCACCTGACATCATCATCCCTGCGTCTCTACAACCAATTCCGGTTTTCCGTTCCGCCGGAACTCATGGTGCATTCTTGGCGCTCCTGACGATTCAAGCCCAACCCAGAGGTGAGCATGCCAAAAGCCTGTCAGAAGGAACTTGTGCTCGAGACAGCCCGGACACTGATCCTGGCGGATGGCTACGATGCGGTCACTGTCCGCCAGATCGCACGCCAGGCCGAGCTGACCACCGGAGCGATCTACTCCAACTACCGCAACAAGGCCGAGATTCTGGGAATTCTGGTGACCGAGTCCTGGGAACTCCTGCGAGGCGAGATCCAGAGCAAGGTGCTGAAGGAGCCCGATCTGAAGCGCCGCCTGCGCCTGTTCTTCAACAGCTACCGCGACTACAGCCGCAGCCACCCCGAGCATTTCACTCTGCTGCTGTATATGGCCTCGCACCCCGAAGTCTTCGCCGAACTGTCCGAGGAGGTCCAGCGGGACATCATCGCCCGACGGGCTGAACTGGTGAACCGGATGATCGAGTTGGTGGATGCCATGAAAGCCCAGGGCTGTCTGAAGGACGTGGACTCGACCACCTACGTGATCGCCCTGATCTCCACGGCCAATGGCCTGCTGCAGTCGCGCTCGCGCTCGTTGTACAGCCAGTACGGTGTGGACATGGATCGCGTCGACGACCTGATCATGGGCCGTCTGATCGATTCGGTCTGCAACTGAGAATCAGGCCGGGCGGGGCGGCAGCTGGCTGAGAAACTGTGCCAGCAGCGAGTAGTATGCCAGAGGCTGGCTTCGGTGGCACAGGTGTCGGCAGTCGGGCAGGATCCGGCAACTCGCGCCCGGAATGGCCGCGGCCAGGCGATGGGCGTGTGCCTGATCCACGAACGCATCCTGGTCGCCCTGGACCACCAGGCTGGGGCAGGTGATCGCGCCCAGTTCCTTCAGAATGGACCAGTCGCGCCAGACCGGATCCCGAAATCCCTCGAACCACTTTTCCATGCTTTCGGCGAAGACGGGCCGTGCCGCGCCCGGAGGATATTTCACCAACAGCTTGCGGGCCCGACGCTCCAGCTCTTCCTCCATTGAAGACTGAAAGAATCCGTGCGCCCCCTCCACCACCAGACCCAGCACGGACTGTGGCCGCCGCGCCGTGTGCAGCAGGGCGATGGTACCGCCGTCACTGGTGCCCACGATGGGCAGTGCGGCCTGCAGTCCCAGCCGCTCACGCAGAGCCTGCAGCAGGCGCTCTTCCTGGTCGAAGAAATCCCGGGGAAAGTGGTCACGGGGCTGGCTCAGGCCATATCCGGGGCGCTCGTAGCGCCAGAGGCGGTGGCTGCGGGCCAGTTGGCGACAGCCTTCGTCCCATTCGCCGGCGTTCCAGCCTCCTCCACCACTGTGCAGCAGCAGGAGAGGCGGACCGGAGCCCAGCGCCTCCACGTGAAGTCGCCATCCCTGCACCTCCAGGAACACACTCAGGCGTGTGCCGGAACGTTCAGGCACGGTCGTATTTCAGCAGGATGCCGCAGAACGACAACAGAATCAGGTTGCGGATCACGGACTTGAGCCCCACATCCCCGGCCAGGGCTGCTCCCAGCTTGCCGAAACAGCCACAGTCGACCACGATGCCCTGGGACATCACCCAGAAGAAACTGAGGGTGAAGAAACCCAGCATCAATGTGATCCACCAGAGCCCCGCGCGTCGCGCGATGCCGCTGAGCAGGGCCAGGGCCGCCAGGGCCTCCAGCCAGGGCATCACGATCGCGGGCAGATTGCTGAAGGCGCGTGGCACCAGCTTGAAGTTGCGGATCACGGTGGCGAAATCGTGAGGTTCGCTGATCTTGCCCCAGGCTGCCAGCAGAAACAGTCCGGCCAGCACAATGCGGCAGGTCCACAGCGTGGCCGGGTGGGCCAGGATGTGTTTCATCTTTCAGACTCCACGGGCATGCTGAGCTGGTTCCACTCCTCGAAACCGCCGGTGTAGATGCGCACCTTCTGATAACCGCGCTCGATCATCAGGTCGGCCAGCTCGTGCGACAATTCGCAATCCCCGCCATCGCAGTAGAGCACCAGCAGCATGCCTTTGGGCATGGTGAAGGGAATTTCTTCGTTGCGATAGGCATCGGTGGGCAGATTGATCGCACCCGGAATGTGTCCCTGGGAAAACTTGTCCTGGTCGCGGGCATCCACGAAGACAGCCAGTTCCTTGCTGAAGAGCGCATCCACTTCGGCGAAGGTCACCGTGGCCAGTTGGGGAGTCTGCGCCGCCACCAGAGTATCCGCGCCGGCGGCTCCGGTCTCGATCAGATCCTTGGCGATCAGCGAGAGCCCCTGGGGACGCAGGGCATTGAACGTGGTACCCAGCACGAGCGCCAGCAGGGCCATCAGCACGAAACTTGTCAGGGTCTTCATCGGGTTTCCTTTCTGGGTGTCGGGCTCGTGTCAGGTCCACGGATCACGGGGCGATTCACAGGATACGCCTGCGTGTCGGCCTTCAGGTCCGGGCCCAGGGCCCGGGCTTTGCCGGTCATTCCCGGCGGTTCTTCAGGCCAGCAGGCTGGCCACTCGCTCGCGCAATGCGGGAAGCACCTCCGCTTCGAACCAGGCGTTGCGTCGCAGCCAGAGTCCGTTCCGGGGGCTGGGGTGCGGCAGGGGCAAGGCCCGGGGCCAATGGCTGCGCCAGTCCTTCACGGTTTCCGTCAGCGTCCTCCCAGACGATCCCAGATGCCAGGCTTGCGCGAAGGTCCCCAGCACCAAGGTGAGCTCCACCTGCGTCAGCACCTGCAGAAGTTGAGCGCGCCAGGTGGCCGCACACTCCGGGCGAGGCGCAAGATCTCCGCTGCTTCCGCTTCCCGGATAGCAGAATCCCATGGGCAGAATCGCGAAGCGCCGCCGGTCCAGAAAGACTTCCCGCGAGACGCCCAGCCATTCGCGCAGACGCTTGCCGCTGGCATCATCGAAAGGAATGCCCGTCTCGTGGACCTTTCGACCCGGGGCCTGGCCCGCGATCAGGATGCGCGCCTTTGGATGCACCTGCAGTACCGGGCGCACTCCATGTGGCAGGGCCGATTCGCACAGGGTACAGGCTCGCACTCGGTCCAGCAGGGTCTCGAAGCCCGCCATGCCTGTTCCTTACCTCCACTGTGACTCGGTCCAGTGCAGGCCCGGGGTCGGATGGGGCCTACAGACAGCGGATCACGAAGGCCGGACCCTGCTGGCCGCCCGGCATCCGTCCGGCCAGATGGCGCGTATCCAGAGTGAATCCGCTGCTGCTCTGGAACAGCATGTCCAGCAGGGGCACCAGCATCTCGGAAGCCATCCGGTTGCCCGCCTGGGGCACGGCCACCCGTGCTCGTCGTGCGATGAAGTAGAGCGGGGCGCGCAGCGGTGGCAGATACATCACGAAGGGCAACTCGCCCCGATCGGGACGGGCCAGGCTGAGAAAACGAGCCGGTTGCCCCGAGACCACGCTGCGCGCAGCCTCCAGCCGTTTCCAACTGGTCCAGATGCCCAGCTTGAGTCCGCCAAACAGCACCAACCACACCAGCGCCGCTTCGATGTGCCAGCGGCTCAGCAGCCAGAGCGCCAGCAGGGCCAGCGACAGGGTCAGCAACTGCATCAGGCGTGGCCCCCCGGGAAACAACACGCTGACAAGGGACAGCGAACAGAGGACGACCAGCAGGAAACCCAGCGCGATGCCCATTCTGACACTCCTGTTGGCGACGCGACCTGTTGCAAACACCCGGGTCGTCTGCGGGTTCCCGGAAATCCTGGTACAGCAGCTTCGGGCCGGGGCGAGCAAAATGCACAACCGGTGGCAGGCGGGCAATGCCTGCTACCTGCCCGCGGCTGCGCCGCAGCATGCCGGATGGAAATTGTGAGGACAGAGTTGTCTCTGGCAACTCCGCCTCCGGTTGGCTATCGTGACAGCCGGTTCCCAACCGCTTTGCACAGCACAGACAACCTGTCCGTCGTTCCGGAATCCGGAGTGGCGGCTTCATCCTGTTCAGGAGACCCCGATGTCTTGTTCTCATCCGTCCTTCCGTCGTGCCCTGCAGCTGGGCAGTTGCCTGTTGGCTCTGGGGTTGGTGCCACTGGGCAGTGCCCTTCCCGGGACTGCCGTGCGCAGCGCGGATGGGGCCCATCTGGCGGCCCTGATCGGCAGCCCCGGTGCTCCTCTCTGGCCGGCCTCGGGCAGTGCGGTCGCCACGGCACGGGCTTTCGTGCAGACCTGGGGAGATGCACTGGAACTGCAATCCCAGGGTATTGACCTGCAGCTCAAGCGCCAGGGCAAGGATCCCGCAGGAGCCGAGCATCTGGCCTATGACCTGTTCTACAAGAATCGTCTGCTCTTCGGGCAGGGAGTGGTGCTGCACTTCGACAGCAAGGGCGCGCTGGTCTCGCTCAACGGCCGTGTGCCCCGTCTGCCGGGCAAGGTGGACGCGGGTCAGCCGATTGACGTGCAGCAGGTCGCCGACCGTCTGATGGACGTGACCCGTGACTGGAACCCGCGGATCGGCAAGGCCGAACTGGTCTGGGTCAACCTGGCCTGGCTGGGCCTGCCCGACTCGGGCCTGCGTCTGGCCTGGCACATCGAGGGCGCCGATTTCGAGCGCGCCGTCGAGCAGGCGATCCTGGTGGATGCGCTCTCGGGCGAACTGATGAATTCCTGGAGCCTGATCCACACGGTGCAGGACCGGCGGATCTACAATGGCAATGGCGGCTCGGCGCTGCCCGGCACCCTCGCACGCAGCGAGGGGCAGGCGGCCACCGGCAATTTCGACATCGACGCGGCCTACGACTACTACGGTGACACATACGGATACTTCTGGCGTGGTCACGGGCGCGACAGCATCGATGGGCTGGGCCTGCCGATGGTGGCCACCACCCATTCCACCTCGCCGCCCTGCCCCAACGCCTACTGGAGCGATGGCCTGCAGCAGATGGTGTTCTGCAACGGCACCGTCACCGACGACGTGGTGGCCCACGAACTGACCCACGGTGTCACCAGCAACACCGCCGGGCTGATCTACCAGAACCAGTCGGGCCAGCTCAACGAAAGCTTCTCCGACGTGTTCGGCGAGCTGGTGGACCTGTACAATGGCGACGCCAGCGTGGCCGGTGCCCCCGGTGGAGTCGCCTGGCCGGCACACGGCACGGGCCCCGGGCTGGATACACCCAACAACGCCCGCAGCAGTTGCAGCACCAGTCACACGGACGGTGTGCGCTGGCTGATCGGCGAAGATGCCGCGGCCTTCGGGGGTGAGATCCGCGACATGTGGGATCCCACCTGCCTGGGCGACCCGGATTACGCCAACAGCCCGCTGCAGACCTGCCCTTCCGGTGACTCGGGCGGTGTGCACTCGGGCAGCGGCATTCCCAATCACGCCTTCGCGATTCTGGTGGACGGCAAGGACTACAACGGCTATTCGGT
Organism: Candidatus Delongbacteria bacterium; assembly: GCA_020634015.1. Lineage (NCBI taxonomy): Bacteria > Candidatus Delongiibacteriota > Candidatus Delongbacteria bacterium. The sequence goes on from JACKCN010000001.1 coordinate 448,122, forward strand.
CAGTGGCATCGGCACGATCAAGGCCGGGGCGATCTGGTACCAGACCCTGGCCTGGTACCTGGTGCCCTCCTCCGATTTCGAGGACGCCTATCTGGCCTTCAATCTGGCTGGCAGCTCGCTGCTGGGAGTGAACCTGGCCGATCCGCGCACGGGCCTGGCCTCCGGCCACATTGTGGACAGTTCGGACCTTGTCCAGCTTGACCGTGCCCTGCGCGCGGTGGAAATGAACACCGAAGGCGCCTGCGGCGGTGGCAGTTCGGTGCTGAGTTCCGATGAAATCAGCGCCTGCCCCGCGGGTGACACATTCTTCAGCGAGGACTTCGAGGCGGGTCTGGGCAGCTGGACCGTGTCACACAGCGCCATGCCCACTCCCTACGACTGGGTCGGCGCCGGCAACCTGCCCGTAGGGCGCGCGGGCAACGCCGCCTGGTGCGAAGACCGCAACGTGGGTGATTGTGCGGGACAGGACGAGACGGGCAGCCATACCCTGACCAGTCCATGGATCCAGTGTGGCACGTTGGCTGGTCGCCCGCTGCTCTCCTTCCGGCACTTCGTGAACACCGAGGGTGGCTACGATGGCTGCATCGTGCAGGTGCAGACTGCCGCTGGTACCACGACACTGGGCTTCGATGCCTGGCTCTTCAATCCGCCCAACGCTCCCCTGAATGCTGGCAATCCCTTCAGCGGCATCCCGGGTTTCACGGGCAACACCTCGAGCTGGGGGCACTCACTGGCGGACCTCGGACCCGTATTGGCCGGGGCCGACAGCCTGCGTCTGGTCTTCAGCCTGGGCAAGGACGGCTGCACGGGCAGCACGGGCTGGTATGTGGATGATGTGCGCCTGATCGATTGTGGCGACTGTGACCAGGACGGCAATGACGACCAGTCGCAGTTCCTGGTCTCGGGCACCCACTTCATGCCCATGCCCTCGACCCTCTTCGGCGAGAGCTGGAGTCCGGGTGATCTGCCGCCGGCCGATGACACCGTCACTCTGTGTGTCAGCGCGCGCGGCGACCTGAGTTCCCCGACCGAATCGGTCACGGTGGACCTGAACGGCACCGTGCTGGGCACCCTCTTCGCCAGCGGCGCCTCCGACTGCCCCGGCAGCCCCTCCCGCCGGGAACTGGACCTGAGTCCCGCGGTGTTCAACGCGGCCCTCGGCGCCGGTGCGGACGTGTTCGGTTTCCATTCCTCGTCCGATGTCAACACCACGCTCTGTGGGCCGAGCAATCACATGGTGGTGACCCTGAAGTACCGGCACGGCAGCGCGGGTGATCTGGACAACGACTGGATCCCCGATGGCTGCCAGTCCCTGCTGCCGGCACCTGCCGCCGAACTGAGCTACAGCGGCAATTCGCTGACGCTCAGCTGGAACCCGGTACCCGGCGCCAGTTCCTACCGTGTGCTGGTGACCGTGGATGGAGTGGTTGAAGATCTGGGCACCACCGCCGCCACCAGCATGGATCTGAGTTCGCGTCTGGCCGTCGGGCCATCCAATCAGGTGGAAACCGTGCGCGTGATCGCACTGGACTGAGCTCCGGATCTTGTCCACAAGACATCGGGCCGGACGTCCATGGGACGTCCGGCCCGATTCTCTCCCGGGGGAGCTGGAGGCACGATTCGTGTGTCTCGTGCGCCAGGCTCAGGGACCGACCACGACCACCCGGTAGAGCGCCAGCGAAGGGGCGGCCGGCAGCAGTTCCGCATGACCGGTGCCCGTGACGGTGGCGACCAGGGTGGCCGGCGACAGGGGCTGAGCCGGATCGCTCAGGCGATGAACCTGATAGGCCAGTGCCTGGGGAACGGCCGACCAGCTCAGGCTGAGAAAGCTGCCAGAATGAGTGATCTGCAGGTCCGTGACCGACTGCAGGGGCGGAATCAGGTCGGCCAGGCTGCGCGGCTCAAGTTTGGGCAGGTCGAAACTCCAGTGCATGGTGCCGATGATCGCGCCAAAGGATTCGCCGACCGAAGGGGTATGGGCGAAGTTGAGATCATCCACCACCAGGCTGGCGCCACTGTCCATCACTTCCCACTCACCGAAGCCCAGGTCGGTCTGACTGACGGTGACCGACGGGACCCGCACCAGCACACTTTCCCAGTCCTCGAGCGCGGCCGTGGCACAATCGATCTCGACCGGTTCGGGAAGAGCTGCCGTGCCGATCACACCGAAGGCGCTCACGGAGGTGATTTCCGTGAGCCCGAAGTACTCGCTGACCGTGCCCGTCACGCTCACACGATCGCCGATCTGGGCACTCTGCCCCGGAGCGTAGACATGCACGCCATTCCAGGCTCCGGCAGCATCCTGAACCACCCAGGCATTGCCCGCCAGGGCCGCCGCCACCACCGTGCCCTCGATCATCACGCTTTGCCCCGCCAAGGGCGAATCCCCCGAGGGATCCGTGGTGTACTGGATCTCATGGATCGCGGTGGGCACGACCTGCACCGATCCATAACGGGCCACGAATTCCTGATAGTACTGGTTGGCCAGATTGGCGTCGTGCAGCACCAGCAGGTTCTCGTCGTTGACCGTGTTGGCCGCCGTGCTGTAATTCGTGCTGCCCATGATCACCACCGGATCGCTGTCGGGATGATTGGCATCGATCAGGATGTACTTGTGATGCAGCAGGCCGCCCAGATTGTCAAGGATCACGGGGGCGGGCGGGCTCCAGGGACTGCTGCCCGTGCCGGTCATGTTGTTGTATTGTGAGTACACGTCGATCTGGTCGGCATCAAAGACTCCCTCGACCAGCACGCCGGCCTGATGCCGGGCGCGCATCGCGTCGGCCACGTCGATCCGGGTGAAGGAAAAGGCGCAGAACTGGATCTCATGGTCGGCGCTGGCCAGCAGGCTGGCGATGTTGCTCATGACCGCATCGCTGGGCGAGAAGAAACTCTGCACCGCAATGCTGTCCACCTGGGCGCTGTGCGAGGTGTTGTTGGTCTTGCGTGAGCCAAACCGGCTGAGGCTGGCATTGGGTGTGTCGCCGCTGGACCCCCACATCTCGTCGAATTCCGCGGTGTAGATCGCGGCCAGCGCATCGGACTGGATCACCATCAGATTGTTGGCGTCGTTGTTCAGACCACCGGCATTGTAATTCCAGGAACCGGAGCTGAGCACGGCCTGGCCCGCCGGAGCGCCGGCCCGGGCGTCCGCGATCAGAATCTTGTTGTGCATCAGGCCCGTGCCGTCATTGAGACCGAATTCGTCGTCGATCACCGGAATGCCCGCGCTCTCCAGCGAGCTCAACACACTGCCGCTGTGATAGTCCGCCTCGGTGATCACGCGCACGACCACTCCCCGTGAATGAGCGGCCAGGATCGCGTTGCCGATCTGGCTGTCGGTCAGCGAATAGAGACACACGTCCAGCGAGTGCTGGCTCCCGTTGATCAGCGCAAGAGCCGGGGTGTAGAAGTTGGCGTTGCCGTTCGCGGGCTGCCAGCTGGCCACGGCGGTATTGACCGTGCGATTGAAGTACACGCTCACGGCCCCGGTCGTGGGCGGCTGTGTGCCTCCGTCGGATTGAGGAGTGGGCGCCTGCACCACGAAATCCGCGGGACAGTCGTCGCTGTCGCTGCCGCTGGGCTGGCGGGCCATCGAGGAACCCGAAGGCGTGGATCCAAAGGACACCACGCCGGGAAAGGAGCCCCCCTCCCAGGCCACCGCATCGACGATGCCAGTGTATGGGCCCGTGCTCAGGATCAGCTCGTCGCCCGTATTGCCCAGGGCGAAAGCGGCCACCAGATCGGGAGCGAATCCGAAGACCGTGGTGAAGGTGGCGGCGTCCTTGGCGATGACCAGTCGCTGGCCCGCCCCGAGCACGGTCCCGGCGGGCAACTGGCCGTAATACTCGCCACCGCCGGATGTTTCCTCATCGCCGAAGTACCAGCCGGACAGATCGACCGCGGCCGCCGTGGGATTGTAGAGTTCGACGAATTCATCCAGGTCGCCGCTGACTTCGCCATCGTAGAACACTTCATCGATGACAACGTGGGACGCGATCTGGGCCGGGGCCAGACCGGCCAGGCACAGCAGCAGAGCAAGGGAAAAGGACGCGCGCATGATGTCGGTTCCTGGAGTTCGGTCCACTCTCCCGGTGCGGCAGGAGGCGGAGACGGGTGCTGGAAATCGGGTCGTTGGGTGCGTGGAAGGAGCCAATCGGCGGGCTCGCAGTCAATCTTTTTGTCCTCAGGAGGAATTTCCCGCCCCGGGCGTCCGGCGTCCGGGGGCCCGATTCGCTACATTCCGGCCGTTCAAGGAAGCGGCCATGTGCACCATTTTTCTCGCCACGGATCCACACCCCGACTGGAGCCTGCTGCTGCTGGGCAACCGGGACGAGTTCCATGCCCGGCCCAGCCAGGACTGCGGCTGGTGGCCCGACACACCCGGACTGCTGGCCGGACGGGATCTGCAGCGGGGAGGCATCTGGCTGGGTGTGACCCGTCGCGGCCGATGGTGCGCCACGACCAATGTGCGCCGTCCGAGCGCACACGAACCGCCCGCGAACGCCCCCAGTCGCGGCAAACTGGGCCTGGAGTTTCTGGCACGCTCCCAGCGTCTGCACGACTGGCTGGATCGCCTGGCCGAGAGTGCGGGCTCATTTCCCGGATACAATCTTCTGTTGGGCGAAGGGGCTTCGGGGTACTGGGTCAGCAACCGGTTGCCGCTGGTGTCCGCGGCCGGGCAGTCGATCTGCCGCCGCCTGGACCCGGGCATCCATGGTCTGAGCAATGGCACCCTCAATGAAGACTGGCCCAAGGTGCGCGAGGGTCGCCTGCGCCTGAAGCAGCTGTTGCTGCAACAGGCCAGACCCGAAGAAGATGCCCTGCTGGACCTGCTGCTTGACCAGCGCACCTGGCCCGACGCTCAATTGCCCGACACGGGAGTGGGCCCGGAACTGGAGCGCCGCCTCTCGGCCCTGTTCATCCGGGGCCGCGAGTACGGCACGCGCGCCAGCACCTTGCTGATCCGCGAACACAGCGGCCGCTGGATCCTGCGCGAACGCCGCTGGGCTCCCGAAGGGGTTCCCGCGGGCGACAGTCGCTTCGAATTCATGGAAGAAAGCCAGGAAACGCGCACGTGAAGTCTGCCACACAGTTCAAGGGACCGGCCGCCGCGCGTGTCACGATTCCCTCCGGCTCCGGTATGGGTCGCCGTCGTGCGCTGGTCCTGGTGGGCATTCATCTGGCGATTGGCGCACACATCCTGCACTGGAAACTGACGGGAAGCACCCTCAGCCCCCTGGAACCCTCCGAGGCGATCGCCTTCTCGCGGGACGGGCTGATCAATGCGGGCACTCTGCTCCTGCTGCTGGCGATTCTGGTCACCGCGCTCTTCGGGCGCTTCTTCTGCGGCTGGAGCTGCCATCTGCTGGCCATCCAGGACGGCTCGCGCTGGCTGCTGGCGCGCCTGGGGCTTCAGCCCCGCCCGCTTGAATCACGCGTGCTGCGCTGGGTGCCCATGCTGGCCTTCGTCTACATGTTCCTCTGGCCGCTGCTGGCGCGCCTGCTGCAGACACGCGAGGTTTCCGGCCGTCTGGAGCTGATGACACCCACCTTCTGGGCCACCTTTCCCGGCTGGACCCTGGGCATTCTGACCTTCGTGCTCTGCGGGGCCCTGATCGTCTGGTTTCTGGGCGCCAAGGGTTTCTGCACCTACGCCTGCCCTTATGGCGCCGCCTTCACCGTGGTGGACAAGGTCTCGCCCCTGCGGATCCGGGTCAATTCCTCCTGCGCGGGCTGTGCGCTGTGCACGAGCGTCTGCACCTCGGGTGTCAACGTGAGCCGCGAGGTGCACACTCACGGCATGGTGGTCAGCAGCGGTTGCATGAAGACGCTGGACTGCGTGGCGGCCTGCCCCAACAAGGCCCTGCGCCTGGGCTGGGGACTGCCCGCCCTGGGTCGCGCGGCGGCACGCACGCGTGATCGGCGCACACGCGGTCTGATCTGGATCGAAGAAGGAATGCTGTTGCTGCTGGCGCTGGCCTCCTTCCTGGCCCTGCGCGGTCTCTACGGCAAGGTCTCGTTTCTGCTGGCTCTGGGAGTCGCGGTGATGGTGGCCTTCCTGGGGCTCAGCGTCTACCGGCTGTTCCGGGAACACCAGTTCCGCGTGCAATCCTGGGAGCTGCGCCGGGACGGAGAGCTCACCGGAGGGGGCAGAGTCTTTCTGGGAATGGCGGCGATCGTCATGCTCTTCGTGGCGCATTCTGGATGGATCCAGTGGGAAAGCTGGCGTGCGATCAGCGCTCTCGATCGGGCCAGCCTGCTGGAAGGTGAGGCCGGTGACACACAACTGGAGATCGCCAGCCAGCATGCCCGACTGGCCGTGTCGTACGGAGTGGCGCCGGACCACCGTATGCAGATCCTGCTGGCCCGCGTCGCCCAGCGCAGGCAGGATCCCGGCGCTGCCGAAATGCATTACCGGCTGGCCCTGAGGGCCGAACCGCGCAGCCATGCGCTGCAGGTGGAGCTGGGGGAATTTCTGGTGGCCCACGGGCAGGTCAAGGAAGGCTGGACACTGGTCGAAGAAGGCCTGAAGGGCGCCCCGGGACTGGAACGCGCGCGCCAGAGCCTGGGCCTGCACTGGCTGGAGACGGGGCGCAGCACCGAAGCGGCCAGACTCTTTGCCGAGGGCGAAAGAATGGACCCGGGTGATCCCGCCTGGCCCGCGCATCACGGCAATGCCCTGCTGCTCAGCGGCGATCCGGAGCGGGCCGAACTGGCCTGGCAACGGGCGCTGGACCTCCAGCCAGGATACCGGCCCGCCCTGCGCCGACTGGCTGAATTGCGCTGCCAGCAGGGTCGTTTTCCCGAAGGCCTGTCCATGATCGACGAGCTGCTCGCGGACTCCCCCAAGGACGCGGAGCTGCAGCTGCTGGCCGCCCGAGCCGCCTGGGCCGGAGGCCAGCGCGAGCGCGCGCGCCTGCACCTGGACCTGGCCCAGCGTTTCGGCGCCAACGCGGCGGGTGTCAACGAACTCCAGGGCCTGTTGACCCAGGACCCCTGAGCCTGCCGCATCGATGATTTGTATACGCGAGTCGAAGGTCACCCCCCAGCTGCAGAAATGAATTCCGAATGCCGCTCGCTTCCCGTTCCGATTCCGTGCCGGAAGGTCTCCGTTCCTGGCAGCCCCCGACCCGTTCGCAGATCCTGAAGCTGGCCCTGCCGGCGGCGGGCAGTTTCATCCTCAGCAACTTCTACAACATCAACGACCTCTATTTCGCGGGCCGGATCAGCCAGGACGCCAACAACGCCATCGGTCTCTGCATGATGGTGCTGATCTTCAATGCGGCGTTCATCGTGCTGGCTTCGCGCGGGGCACTGTCGCTGGTGGCGCGCCTGACCGGGGCACGTGATACGGAAGCCGCTGGCCGCGCGGCCGCCCAGGGCATCCTGCTCAGTTTCTGCATCACGATTCCGGTGGCCGTGCTGGGCTGGCTGATCGCTCCCCACCTGCTGGCCTGGATGGGTGGACGCGACGAGGTACTGCTGCTGGCCACCCGCTACCTGCGCATGATCTATCTGGGGTTCCCGGTGCTGGCCTTTCAGCCCATGATCGACTCGATCTTTCTGGCCCGCGGCAACTCGCGCACGGTCTTCCAGAACCAGTTGATGGCCACGGGTCTGAACACGGCTCTCAACACGGTGGTTGTCTTCGCCCTGCACGGAGGCCTGGCAGGAATCGCCGCGGCCAGCATTCTCTCGCGTGCCATTGCCGGTGCCCGTGGGTTCTGGTTGTTGACCCGGGGCCGCAATCCGTTGCCCTTGCCGCCCATGCTCAGCTGGCGCCCACGCATGTCCACCCTGCTGGAAATGATCCGGGTCGGCATTCCGGCAAGTCTCTCGGTGGCCTTCTATTCGGGCATCTTCATGGTGCTCAATCGCCTGCTCTCGCGCTTTGGGCAGGAGGCCTTCGGAGTGCTGGGCATCGGCATCCGCGGGATCGAGTCGATCGGGTTCATGGTGTTGATGGGATTCGGGGTGGCGGCCTCGGCGCTCAGTGGCCAGGCCATTGGCGCGGGACGAGCCGACAGTGCGCGTCTCACGGGTTGGCGGGTCACCAGCGCCGCACTGCCGATCGCTTTGTTCTTCAGTCTGGTCTGGTGGTTCCTGCCCCTGCCCCTGATCGGTCTGTACACCCAGGATCCGCGTGTCACGGAATTGACCGTGGTCTACCTGCGCATGGCGGCCATCGCCAATCTGTTCCAGCTGATCGAGAACATTCCCGGCGACTGTCTGAGCGGTGCCGGTGTGCCCCGCAGGCAGTTCATGGTCTCGGTTCCCGGCAACCTGCTGCGCATCCCGCTGGCCTGGGGTCTGGTGGAGTATACAAGCCTGGGCATCAATGCCGTCTGGTTGGCGATCCTGATTTCCGCGGTTCTCAAGGGACTGGCCATGCTGGCCGTCTTCCGTTTCGCGGACTGGCCCGAGGAAGCGGCACGCAAGCTGCATCGCGCGCTGGATTGATTGCCTTGGGTGACGGTCGACAGGACCGTTGCATCGAGCAGTGTGTTGACGGTCGGTACGACGGTTGTGTCAACCCACACCTTGACCGTCGTGTCGACCGTCAGCTCGTCCACTAGCTCGACCACCATCTCGTCCACCATCTCGTCCACCATCTCGTCCACCACCTCGTCCGCCATCTCGTCCGCCATCTCGTCCACCATCTCGTCCACCATCTCGTCCACCATCTCGTCCACCACCTCGTCCACCACCTCGTCCACCATCTCGTCCACCATCTCGTCCGCCACCTCGTCCACCATCTCGTCCGCCATCTCGTCCACCATCTCGTCCACCATCTCGTCCACCATCTCGTCCGCCATCTCGTCCACCATCTCGTCCGCCATCTCGTCAGACACCATGGTGGTCGAAGCGACCGTCACCCCTCCAATGAAAACAGCCCCCGAAAGGGCTGGAAGCATGTGGAAGACTGGGTGCTTTCGATCAGAGGCCCGGCGGCAGCGGCCCGGATATCCGTTCCGCGACCCGGTGGCTGAAGTCAATCAGCTTGAAAGGTTTCTGGATCACGGGCACACCCCAGATCCGCGCGATGGCATCCACGTCCTCGTCCATCATGAAACCGGTCACCATCAGGGCACGCTGGTCACGATTGCGTTCCTTCAGACGTTTCAGGGTTTCCAGACCGCCAAGGCGGGGCATGACCAGGTCCAGGATCACCAGATCAAACGCTTCCCGGGAGTCGGAAAGGCGTTCGAGGGCATCTTCTCCGTCACGCGCACAGACCACCGTGTAGCCCAGGCGCTCGAGGATCTCGGACGTCGTCTCACGAATGCCCGAATCATCCTCGGCCAGCAGGATCCTGCCCTGACCGGTCCGGACTCTGCTTGTCTGGGGCAGCACCTGCTCGCCCGGAGCGGAATCCAGCAAAGGAAGCAGCACACGGACCTGTGTCCCGCTGCCGACCCGGCTGTCCAGCAACAGAAATCCCTGATGCTCAAGAATGATCTCGCGTGCCCGTTCGAGACCCTTGCCCGCACGCCCGTGATGGGTGCTGTACCCTCCGGCGAGCACACGTTCCATCAGTTCGACAGGAATGCCGTAGCCCGTATCGGAGACACAAAGACTCAGGTAGGCCCGCCCGGGTTTTCCCGATCGGTTCGAGGAACCAGGATCGATCCCGGTTGTGACACCTCGACGCAGCATGGTCAGCTCGGTGGCGCTGAGTACACATTCCTGCAGATGAATGCCCAGAACTCCGCCATCGGGCATGGCTTCCATCGCATTGCGCAGCAGTTCCTGCAGTGCGCTGAGCAGTGTGGCGGGATTCAGCTGGAGCCAGCCCTCGACGTTCCTGGAATCCCAATGCAGGCGCAAATTGCGATGGCCTGAAACCTGGAGCGTGCTGCGCAGGATCAGCCAGAGCTGGTCGGGGCTGAGTGTTTCCCGCCCCAGCGCCGACGGCGAGAGCAGGGACAATACCTGACGGGAGGCCGAGCAGGCATTCACGATTGATTCTTCGAGTGCGTCCAGAGCACGGCGCGCGGGTGCGGGAAGCCCGGCCTGTTCGGCGCTGGAAGCCGGAATGCCATCCAGCTTGCGTGCAAGCACCGACAATTCGCCGCTGATGCCCTTGAGCCAGTCAACCAAGGATTCCATGGCCGCGTGATCCAGCACGGCATGCTCCGATTTCGGATTCGGTTCTGAGTGGGGACCCACCTGGTAGAACGCGTCCACCTGCAGGGTGTGGCGGGATTGACGTACTTGGCGTGGCATCCGGTCTGGCTGAGAAATCATCTGTGCTCCAAGAGCCGCGTTCAGCGGGGCGCGCGGAGTGTGCGATCAATGTCGGAACCAAACCTTGTTCCGGAATTCGGAACAATAGACACAGGGAGTATCGGCAAGGGAGTTGCTCAGATCCACCATGCCCGGTCAACGAAAAACGGGGCCCGAAGGCCCCGCATCTCGTTGACTGACAGCACGCTCAGGCGACGGTCACGCCCTGCTCGAGGTAGACGTCCTGCACGGCGTTGATGATTTCCACACCCTCGGCCAGCGGCTTCTGGAAGGCCTTGCGCCCCAGGATCAGGCCCATGCCACCACCGCGCTTGTTGATCACGGCGGTGCGCACCGCATCGGCCAGGTCATTGGCACCGGAGGCGCCGCCGCTGTTGATCAGCCCACAGCGTCCCATGTAGCCGTTGGCAAGCTGCCAGCGGACAAGATCAACAGGGTGGTCGCTGCAGAGCGGGCCATAGGCCAGCTTGTCGGTCTTGGCGAACTTGATCGCGTTGAAGCCGCCGTTGTTTTCGGGCAGCTTCTGCTTGATGATGTCGGCTTCAATGGTCACGCCCAGGTGGTTGGCCTGGCCGGTGAGATCGGCGGCCACATGGTAGTCGACCCCGTCCTTGACGAATTCGGGATTGCGCAGGTAGCACCAGAGAATGGTGAACAGGCCCTGGGTATGGGCATAGGCGAAGGCCTGGCTGATCTCGATCAGCTGGCGGTTGCTCTCTTCGCTGCCGAAGTAGATCGTGGCGCCCACGCCGGCCGCACCCATTTCGACGGCCTGATCGACATCGGCGAACATGATCTGGTCAAAGGTGTTGGGATAGGTCATCAGCTCGTTGTGGTTGAGCTTGACCACGAAGGGAATCTTGTGGGCATACCTGCGGCTGACCATGCCCAGCACGCCCAGGGTCGAGGCCACCCCATTGCAGCCCGCCTCGATGGCCAGCTTGACGATGTTTTCCGGGTCGAAGTAATCGGGATTGCGCGAGAAGCTGGCGGCCGCGGTATGCTCGATGCCCTGATCCACCGGCAGGATCGAGAGAAACCCGGTGCCGGCCAGACGACCGGTATGGTGCAGGCGGCTCAGGCTGCCCAGCACGCGATTGCTGCGGTTGGAAGCCGCAAAGACGGTGTCCAGGTGGTTGGGGCCCGGCAGATGCAGGCGGTCCTTGGTGATGCCCGTGCAGGTGTGATCCAGCAACAGGCGAGCGTCTTTCTCACCCAGCAGGTTGACGATTCGGTCCAGCATGTCCTGGCCTCCAGAATTCCGATGGTTGGCGTTCGTATACGGGAAGTGGCGTGCAATCTACGATTTCCCGGGGTCCGGTAGGAGACCGTATCCAGCCCTGACCCCGGATGGATCCCGACTCTTCTGCCGGGCCCACCTGGTCAAAAGAGTCGCTGATGCGAAAGAAGCGTTGGCAAGCCAGCCTTGATTCGGGATCTTCCTCGTTGAAACAAGAAAGCCCGCAGGAACCAGGACAGGGTGTCCCGGAGTTCCTGCCTGCCTGACGGGAGACGCGCAGATCCCGACAGGCAACCGGTCGATTCCCCCTCACCGCCGGATCCAGGCTGCCGCATTGTCAGGAGGTCAGCACGTGCTGAAACGGAAACGCATCGATCCCCAGGCCCGGGTCACCCATTCGTCCATCGGGCGCACCATCCGACGTCTGATGGACCAGGCCAACGACGGGCGTGGTATCGGCATCATTCGCCTGGCACGACAGGCCGGCATCGGCGTTGGCAGCGTTCAGGCCATTCTCAACGACCCGGACCACAGCCCCAGCGTGCGGGTGCTGGACCGACTGGCCCGCTTCTTCGAACTGAAGGGAGTCTGGGTGCTGGTGCGCGGACTGGACCACGAAGAAGACGTGCTGCGCTGGTTCGCCAGCTGCAAGCTGCGCTTCACGCCCACCCAGGAAGACATTGCCCGGGTGATCGCGCTCTGCGACCGCTTTCAGGGCTTCGAACCGATGGCCGTGGCGCTCTCGGCCACCCGGGGCCATTCACGCCGCGAATGGAACGACTTCCTCGATCGCCTGGAGAGCCTGGAACTCTGAGCCCCGGCTGGCAATCGCCAACGGGCCCTCGTACCTTGGGCGGCTTGCCGGCGACCGGTCGGTGGTCAGATCCTTCAACCCGGAGTCCAGGTGCGCCGAATCGTGCGATTCTTTCTGATCCTGCTGGTGCTGGCGGTGCTGGCCCTCGCGGCCGCACTGTCCGTCTCCTGGCCCCTGCGCTGGCTGCCGGCGGGGCTGCCTCCGGGTGGCTGGAAGGATGGCACCTTGACCCTCTGGCCCGGTCCCACCCTGCGCTGGCCCGCGATCACACTTGCCATCTCACGGGACAGCCTGAGGCTGGAATCCCTGAGCCTGAAAGCGGATGGCCTCGGGTCGCTGCGCCGTTGGTGGTCCGCGGACGAGCCATTGCTGGCCGACCTGCGGGTGAGCCATGCGCAATGGAACCGCCTGCCCCTGGAAGGGCTCAGCGGACGCATGCGACTGGTTGCCGACACCCTTGAAGTCCAGAACCTGCATTCACGACTGGCGGGACAGGCGCTGGACGGGCGCTGGCTGGTGCTGCGCAAGCCAGGTGCCCTGCCCGCATGGACCCTTGACCTGCAGTCGGAACGCCTGGTCCTGGACAGTCTCTGGGCCCTGCTCTATCCTGAACGCAGCTGGACTCTGGGTGGTCTGGCGGACGTGACCCTGCGGATCCGTCAGTCGCGCAGCGGCAGGACATCCCATTCCTTCGTGGCACACGCACGGGATGTGGAACTGGCCAGCTGGCCCGTGGCACTGGAATTGAAGAAGCAACTGGGACTCGAGTTCCTGGATCCGCTGATGGCCGACTCATTGAGCATGGAGCTGGTGGGTGATACGGTCAGCAGCCGCCTGAACCGGATGGAGCTGTGGACGAGTCTGGGCCTGATCACGGCCTCGGGCCCATTGGGCAATCCAGAGGATCCCACCCAGAAACTGGCGCTCGCGGTGGATCTGGCTCTCAATGAATCCGGTCGCCGGCAGCTGTCGCTTCCGGGCGGACTCGATCAGGGGCTGGAATGGCTGGCCGACCCGGATGGCATCCTGCACATCAAGGGCACGGTCACGGGCAGCCTGGAGAAACCGGAACTTCGTGTGGACACCTCAGCCCTGAAGAAGAAGGTCGAAGAAGGTGTGCGCTCGCTGTTCAGGAAACTGCTGGGACGTCACTGATCCGGCATCCCGGGCCGTCTGGCCGGATCATCCGTGAAACGCACGCGCCATTCGTCCTCGAGCATGCTGAAGCAATCGTGATCCACATAGTGGTCGTAGAGCCACTCGTTCTCGCGGGAGACTCCTTCGGAGGTGAAGCCCAGGCGCACGGGAATCGCGCGGCTGCGGGCGTTTCCCGTGGCACACTGGATCATCACCTTGTGCAGACCCAGTTCGCCGAACAGGTGATCGAGCATGGTCGCCACACAGGCGGTCACGATCCCCCGCCCTTCCAGACGCTGGTCCAGCCAATAGCCCACACTGGTGCGGCCGTTGACACGGTCCACCTGATGGGTGCCGATCACGCCCCCCAATCGCCCGTCCACCCAGATTCCGAAATGCACTTCGAAGTACAGCAGGACGCGCTTGCGTACCGCGCGGATGAACTGCAGGCTGTCCTGCTCGCAGCGGGTGGCATCCAGCCAGGGCAGCCAGCGCCGGAGGTGGGTCCGGTTGTGATCGGTTACCCGGAACAGTTCGGCCGCGTGTTCCTCTTCGAACTCGCGCAGCACGACGCCTGGGCGCACACGCAATTCCATACGGTCCTTTCCGCTCGGGCCGGTCTCAGAGACTGCGCTTGACCCGGGCGGGCACTCCCGCCACGATCGTGTTGGCGGGCACATTCTTCGTGACCACACTGCCTGCGCCCACGATGGCGTTCTCGCCGATCTCGATGCCGCAGAGAATCGTGCTGCCCGTGCCGATCGAGGCTCCGCGACCGACGCGCGTGGGCACCACGCTCCAGTCCGCTTCGGTCTGAGGACTGCCATCCGGGTTGGCGGCGCGCGGGTACTTGTCATTGATGAAGTTCACGTTGTGCCCCACGAAGACACCGTCCTCGATCGTGACACCCTCGCAGATGAACGTATGACTCGAGATCTTGCAGCGGTCGCCAATGGTCACGCCCTTCTGGATTTCCACGAAGGCCCCGACCTTGCTGTCACGACCAATCCTGCAGCCGTAGAGATTGACGAACGCGAAGACGCGGCTGCCTTCGCCGATGCAGACATCCTCGGCAATGCGCTGATACATTTCCATGATGGGATCCTGAAGTTGAGGTCTGTGCCCGGCCGGCCGGCCGGTGGGGAATGGAACACGGCGCGCCCGGACCAAAGCCCGGGCGCACGCGAAACAGGCAGGGTTCAGCGGGCGATCTCGATGCGGGCGCCCTGGTTCTTGAGCGACCGATCGGCGGCTTCCAGCACGGCCACGACCGTGCGACCGGCGTGACCGTCGGTCAGTGGTGCACGGCCTTCGCGGATCGAGTCCACGAATTCGCGCATCATGCGGCTGAGGGCTTCGGTCTGGTCGATCTTGGGAGCGCACATGTCGCCGGTACGGTACTGGACCAGGGTTTCCCAGACCTGCTCCTTGCCGGTGACTTCCACGCCCTTGTCGTAGACCTTGACCTTCTCGCTGGGCTCCATGTCGTCGTAGACCACCATGTGGCGTGTGCCACCCAGCAGGATCTGGCGCACCTTGACCGGCGAGATCCAGTTCACGTGGAAGTGCGCCATCACGCTGCCCGGGAAGTGCACGGTGAGGTAGGCGATGTCTTCGTAGTTGTTGAAGTGGCAGGAACCGGTGGCCGACACGGCAATCGGTGAGTCGCCAATGAACCAGTCCATGATCGAGATGTCATGGGGCGCCAGATCCCAGACCACGTTGGAGTCATGCTGGAACAGGCCCAGGTTGACGCGCACCGAGTCGAAATAGAGAATCTCGCCGATCTCGCCGCGGTCGATCAGTTCCTTGACCTTGCGCACCGCGCCATTGTAGATGAAGGTGTGGTCCACCATCAGTCGCAGGTTCTTCTTCTCGGCCAGGGCGATCAGCTCGTCACATTCCCGGGTCGAGGCGGCCATGGGCTTCTCCAGCAGGAGATGCTTGCCCGCACCCAGTACCTGCATGCCGATGGGATGGTGGGTGGAAATGGGGGTGGACACGGCCACGGCGGTCACGTCATCGCGCCCCAGCAGCTGATCGATGTGTTCCACCGTTTCCACCATCGGGAACTTCTGGCGGATCTTCTCAAGCTGGCCCGCATCACGATCACAGACCACCACTCCCTCGATGCCGGGGGTGGACAGCAGGTTGCGGACCAGATTGGGTCCCCAATAACCAAGACCGATGACTCCTGCCTTCATGGCTCTCTCCAGTTGCGCTGCCATCATCCGCCTCCCCGCCCGAAGAGCATCACCGGAATGGTCCGGAAAATGATGCCCAGATCCAGCAGGATGCTTGGATTCTGGATGTAATACAGGTCCAGGATCACCATGTCGTCAAAACCGACTTCGCTGCGGCCGTTCACCTGCCAGACGCCGGTGCAGCCGGGCACGACGCTCAGTCGCTTGCGGTGCCAGGGCTTGTAGTTGTCGTATTCGTAGGGAAGACAGGGGCGTGGCCCCACCAGGCTCATCTCGCCGCGCAGCACGTTCAGCAGCTGGGGCAGCTCGTCCAGGCTGGTCTTGCGCAGAAAGGCGCCCACGCGTGTCACGCGCGTGTTGTTGACGATCTTGGTCTGCCCGGGCTCGGCAACCTTGCCCGCGCGAATGAAGGCCTGCAGGTTCTGGACGCGCTGCGGGTCGGCATCGGAGCCCACCAGCATCGAGCGGAACTTGAAGAAGCGGAAATGCTGGCCGTTCTTGCCCACGCGGGTCTGGGTGTGAAAGATCGGCCCCTTGCTTTCCAGCCGTATCAGCGCTGCCAGGGTCAGAAACAGGGGCGAGAGCACGAGCATGCCCGCCAGACTGAACAGCACGTCCACCCCGCGCTTGAAGATGCGGTGCGGCAGCTGCTGCCCGTAACGCGTCACATCCACCACGGGGATGTTGGCGTACTTGTCGGTGAACAGACGCTCGGGAATCACCCGGTAGAGCGGTGAGGCGATCTTGATGAAGGCCGAGGTGTTCATGGCGATGTCCACCGCCCGGAACAGGGCGTTGTGATCGGCCCGGTCGAGGCAGAGCAGCACTTCGTTCACACGGTGCTCGCGCACCAGGGCGGGAATCGATTCGGTGCTGCCCAGCACGGCCAGCCCGTTCTGGACCATGAAGCCTTCGGGCAGCTCGTCGTCGGCAAAGCCCACCAGTTTCAGCCCGTAGGGATTGTGGCGTTCCAGGCGACTCACCAGTTCCCGCCCCGTCTCCCCCGTGCCCACCACCAGCACACGCCGACTGTAGACCCGCATGTTGGTCAGCAGGATGAAGATGCTGCGGAACAGAATGACCCGCACGAAGAGGAACAGGGTCATGCTCAGCCCGGCGAAGTAGAGCAGCGCCAGGCGGCTGTCCACGATCACCGAGGACTTGGTGAAGAAGGAAAGGATGGCGATGCCGGCCAGCATCAGGAAGTAGGCCTTGCTCAGCCTCCAGGCATGCTCGCCCGCGCTGAGGAAGACATTGATCTTGTAGAGTTTCTGCTGGCGGAAGATCAGCACGGCCACGACGCCGTAGAGCATGAAGAACAGCACTTCCGGGGCGACCCAGGGGGCGTGCTCGAAGAAGACGTCGATGCGGGAGGCCGTGCGCAGCTTGAGGGCGAAGATGAAGCTCAGGTTCAGAGTCAACCAGTCAATCAGCGCAAGCAGATACTTGTATTTCGGCGTCTTCAAACGAACTCCCGCGAATGCTGGCCGGAACGTCCAGGACGGGTGGGGGTGCCGTCGCAAAGCATGCTGATTCAGGTCGGGCGTGCCCGGATGATGATGGATTCACCGCGGCTCCGGTGGAGGGAGCCGGAAAGCACATCATCGGCAGAAAGGCCCGGCGAATTTGACGACAAGCGGGGAAAGCAGGAAAAATCCAGCAGGGCTGGCAGAAGCTGCGACAATCTGGCACCTTGTGCGCGACCCTGAATCGCTGTGGAACCGCGTCCGTGCCACGAACCGCCTCGGGTAACGCCTGCAGCAAAACAGCCCTCCAGGGAATGAAGAGCCGTCATTCCATCACCATTTGCTGCTCAGGAGACCCAGATGAACGTCCCCTTTGTCGATCTGAAGGCCCAATATAGATCAATCAAAACGGAAATTGACCAGGCCATCCAGACGATCCTGGACAATACGGAGTTCGTCAACGGCCCCACGGTCGCCCGCTTCGAACAGGCCTTCGCGGCCGCACACAATGCCCGCCACGCGGTGGCCTGCGGCAATGGCACCCAGGCCCTGCACCTGATCCTCTGGTCGCTTGGCATCGGCCCCGGCGATGAGGTCATCCTGCCCACTCACACCTTCTTCGCCACCGCCGAGGCCGTGCATCTCTGTGGTGCCACCTGCGTGTTCGCCGAAGTGGAAGAGAGCACCTTCACCCTCGACCCCGCCCGCCTCGAGGCTTTGGTCACCCCGCGCACCAAGGCCGTGATGGCCGTGCACCTCTACGGCCAGCCCGCCGATCTGCCCGCCTTGAAGACCTTCTGCGACGCGCACAGGCTCAAGCTGATCGAGGATTCCGCCCAGTCCCACTGCGCCGAGATCAACGGCCAGCGCATCGGCACCTTCGGCGTGGCCGCCGGTTTCAGTTTCTACCCGGGCAAGAATCTGGGCGCCTACGGTGAGGGCGGTGCCATGCTCACCAACGATGACGAGCTGGCGAAGACGGCCCGGATGATCCGCGACCATGGCATGTCGCGCAAGTACGTGCACGAGGTCTGGGGGCACAACTACCGCATGGAAGGCTTCCAGGGTGCCGTGCTGGGCGTGAAGATGAATCACATCGAAGCCTGGACCGACGCCCGCCGCCGCAACGCGCGGCTCTACGACGAAGGCCTGCGCGGCATCGGTCCGGTGCTGGCACCCGTCGAACGGGTCAACGCTCGCCACGTCTACCACCTGTACGTGGTGCGCGTGCCGCAGCGCGCCGAACTGATGGAATTCCTCTCGTCGCGCGGCATCGCCAGCGGATTGCATTACCCGGTACCCCTGCACCTGCAGCCCGCCACCGCCAACCTGGGTTACAAGAAGGGCGACTTCCCGCTGAGCGAGCGGATCTGCGACGAGATCCTCAGCCTGCCCATGTATCCGGAACTGAGCCCGGAACAGATCGAGCTGGTCTGCAGCACAATTGGCGAGTTCTACTCAAACTGAGCACCCTGAGCCACACTCCGGCAGGCCCCTCCGAGGCACCTGCCGATACGCTGAGTACCCCGCCCGGAAGACTGCCGTATCACATGCTGGTGGTTTCCCGGGCGGGGGCCGTGCTGGGCCCCGACGGACTGCGCTACCAGAATCTGGACGGCAGTTATCTCGAAGGCATCGCCCGTGGCGTGCGCTCGATGACCCTGCTCTGCCCCATCCAGCGACTGGGCCAGGACGAGACCGCGGCGGTCTACGCGGGCTACAATCATCGCTTCTCGACGCCCGCCCTGCAGATTCTGGAACTCCCCGACTACAAGACCCGCTCGGTGAGCCTGCGGGGCGGACTGCGTCAGGTGCTGAGCCAGTTCCGGCTGATCTGGCGCCAGCTCGATGGCCACGATACCGTGTTCGTGATGATGTCCACCTTCCGTGCGGCCTTCGCCGCGGTGGCCGGCCGCCTGCGCGGTCGCCGCGTGATCCTTTATTCGGGCAACGACTGGTACGCGGACATGGCCAGTTCCTACAAGTTCAAGGGGCCGCTGGCTCGCCTGGTGTATCCGTTCTTTCGCTGGTTCTGCGGGTTCGCCGAGCGCCGCGCCATGGGCGCCGCCCAGTTGCGCATCGTCAATGGAGTCAGCCTGGTGCGCAAGTACGGCAAGCTGCCCGGGCGCACCGTGGAAACCAAGCCCCTGGTCACGATCCGCCCCGCGGACATCGCGCCCCGGCGTGATACCTGCCAGACGCCGCGTGTCCGCCTGCTCTGCGTGGCCGGTCTGATGCCGCGCAAGGGCATCCAGTTCCTGCTGGAAGCGATGGCCCTGCTGCGCAGCGAGGGGCAGGAAACCCACTTGACGCTCGTGGGTGGCGAACAGCCCGAGACGGGTGCCCGTCTGCGCGCACTCTGTGTCGAACGGGGTCTCGAGGATGCGGTGGAATTCGCGGGCTACGTGGCCAATGGACCGGACCTGATCCAGCGCTACCGCGAGAGCGACCTCTTCGTGTTGCCCTCGCTCAGCGAAGGCTTTCCGCGGGTGATCTTCGAGGCCATGGCCCAGTCGCTGCCCGTGGTGGCCAGCCGGATTCCCAACATCGAAGGCCGTCTGGGCGATGTGGGTTACCTGCAGTATGCGGCTCCCGGAGATCCCCGGGATCTGGCACGCGCGATCTCCGCTGTGATCTCCAATGGCGAGCTGCGGCGCTCGATGATCGCCCGTTGCCATGAGTATATTGGCGAGCTGCTGCGCGAATCACCGGTGGACCAGTTTCTCAGGGAAGCGGCCCGACTGGATTGAAGCGCCCGCTTTCCCGCGGAACCCGAAACACAAGGCGACGCATGAATCCAAGCCACACCTTCTCGATCGCTGGACGCGCCATCGGCCCGGACCAGCCGATCTACCTGATCGCGGAAGCGGGCGTGAACCACAACGGCGAGTTGCCGTTGGCCCAGGAACTGATCGACCGGGCCGCCGATGCCGGTGCCGACGCCGTCAAGTTCCAGACCTACCGGCTGGACGAGCTGATCCTGCCCGGGGTGAAGAAAGCCCCCTACCAGCAGCGTACGGGCGATGCCGGCGAGAGCCAGAGCGCCATGCTGGAACGGCTGGCGATCGACGAGGAGTTCCACCGTGCGCTGATCGCCCGCTGCGAGCAGCGCGGGATCCGCTTCCTGTCCACACCCTATGGCAGCCGCAGCCTGGCCCTGCTCGAGTCGTTGCAGGTGCCCGTGATCAAGATCGCCTCCACGGACACCACCAACCAGCTCTTCCTCGAGGAAGTGGGAGCCTGCGGGCGCCCGGTGATTCTGTCCACGGGCATGAGCACGGCCGCGGAAGTGCTGGCGGCCGCCACCACGCTGCGCGCCGCGGGCTGCCGCGAGCTGCTGCTGTTGAAATGCACCTCCAACTATCCCACTCCTCCCGCCGAGGTGAATCTGCGCTCCATGGCCACCCTGGCCGCGCTCACCGGCGAGCTGGTGGGGTTCTCCGATCACACCGAAGGAGTGGGCGCCAGCCCGGCCGCCGCCGCCATGGGCGCGGTGCTGATCGAAAAGCACTACACCCTGGATCACGATCTGCCCGGCCCCGACCACCGCGCCTCGCTGAACCCGGCCCAACTGACCGAATGGGTCCGGCGGATCCGCGAGGTGGAACTGCAACTTGGCTCACGCCAGCTGGGGCCCAGCCCATCGGAGTCGGATACCCGGCCCTCGCTGCAGAAGGCCCTGGTCGTGCTGCAGGATCTGCAGGCCGGTGAGACACTCACTCGCCGGAATCTGGGCGCGCTGCGCACGGGCGGTCAGGGCATTGGCGCATTCCATGGCCTGGACCTGCTGGGACGTCGGGTGACGCGCGCGATTCCTGCGGGCACTCCCCTGCAGTGGGAGGATCTGGCCCGGTGAGCGTCGTGTCTCCCAGCGGGCCCCTCTTCATCGTGGGCTGTGGCGGGCACGCGCGCGTGGTGCTGGATGCCGCCGTGGAAGCCGGCTGGACCGTGGCCGGACTGATCGATCTGGACTGGAAGGGTCAGGCTGAAACCATTCTGGGACACCCTGTCCTGGGCGGTCCCGAGGTGCTTGAGAACCGGGCGCCCGTGGCCTGTGCCGTCGCGATGGGCGACAACCGGCTGCGCGCCGGGTGGCTGGCTCGAGTGAGGAAACTTGGCCACACTCTTCCCGTGATCATTCATCCGGACGCCAGCGTTTCGGCTCACGCCCGGCTGGAAGAGGGCGTCTTCGTCAATGCGGGTGCCGTGGTCTGCGCCGGAGCCCAGCTGGGTGCCGGCTGCATCCTCAACACGGGTGCAAGTCTGGATCACGAATCGGTGCTGGGCGCCTGCTGCCACCTGGCGCCCGGTTCCCGGGTGGCCGGACGTTCCCGGCTGGGCGAATGCTGTGTCGTGGGCATGGGAGCGGTGGTCATCGAGAATCTGACGCTGGGCGACTCGGTGACCGTGGGCGCGGGTGCCGCCGTGATCCGTGACGCACAAGCCGGATGCACCCTGCTGGGTGTGCCGGCACGGGAGAAACCATGATCTGGGTCTCCTCCAGCGGCGTGCGTGCGCGCCGGATCTCCGCTGCCGTGCAGCAGCTTGCCGAGGCCGGATTCACTCAGCTGGAACTCTCCGGCGGTACCGAACCCTATCCGGAACTGGAGAGCGACTTGCTGGAACTGGCTGCCGGGGGCCGGCTGCGATTCCAGCTGCACAACTACTTTCCGCCGCCTGCAAGTCCTTTCGTGCTCAATCTGGCCAGCATGGACGAACTGATCCTCCAGGCCAGCCTGGACCATGTGAAACGCGCGCTGGATCTGTCACGCAAGCTGGGAGCCACCCGTCTGGCCGTGCACGCCGGATTTCGCTTTGATGTGCCACCCGGTGAACTGGGTGGCGCCTTAGGGGAGCGTCCGCTGGCCGCACACGCCGACTCTCTGCAACGCTTCGTGGCCAGCCTGCGTGAACTGGCACCCCATGCGGGGTCCGTGCGGCTGTACGTCGAGAACAATGTGCTCTCGGAACGCAACCGGCGCACCTGGCCCGGCGAGAATCCCCTGCTGCTCTGCTGCGCGGCGGACTGGCGCGAGCTGAAGCCCTTGCTGGCGCCTCTGGGCATCGGGCTGCTGCTGGATCTGGCGCACCTGAAAGTCTCCGCGCGCAGCCTGGGACTGGATTTCGAGACCGAAGCGGCCGAGCTGCTGGCCGAAACCGATTACCTGCACCTGAGCGACAACGATGGCCTGCGCGACAGCAACGAGGAATTGCTAGAGGAAGGCAGCGTGATGCAGGCATTGCGCCGTCTTCCCGCGCCGCCCACGTGCATGACCCTGGAAGTCTACAGCGGCCTTGAGGCCATCACACGCAGCGCGCGCCGCCTGGAAGCGCTCTGGCCCGAACACCCCCGAGGAACCCCATGAACGAGTCCGTGATCCCCTGGGCCCAGCCCCTGATCGGGCAGGAGGAGCAGCGTCAGATGCTTTCCTGCTTCACCACCGACTGGCTCACCATGGGCCCCAAGGTGGCCGAGCTGGAATCCCGGATGGCCGCCCGGATGGGCGTGCCCCACGCGGTTGCGGTGAGCAATGGCAGTGTGGCCCTGGATCTGGCGCTCAAGTGCCTGAAACTGCGCCCCGGCGACGAGGTGCTGGTGCCCGCGATGACCTATTTCGCCAGCGCGGCCGCCGTGAGCTGGCAGGCCGCGGTGCCGGTCTTCGTGGACATCGACGCCCACAGCTGGAATCTGGACCCGCGCCGGATGGCCGAGGCGGTCAGCGAGCGCACGCGCGGCGTGATCTACATCGACTATGGCGGCAATCCGGCCGATGCGGCCGCCATCCGCGCCGAAGCCGCCCGCCTGGGACTGTTCGTGCTGCACGACGGGGCCCAGTCCCTGGGTGCCACGGTCGGCGATGCCCCCTGCGGACGTGACGACGTGATCAGTTCGCTCAGTTTCCACATGGCCAAGGTGATCACCACCGTGGAAGGTGGCATGCTCTTCTGCCACGACGACGCCCACGCCCGGGACCTGCGCGCACGTCGCAGCCAGGGCGAGAGCTCGCGCAAGTACATCCACGAGGTGCTGGGCACCAATGCGCGCATGACCGATCTGGCCGCCGCCATCGGCCTGGCCCAGCTCGATCGCCTGGATCATGTGCTCGAGCAGCGCCGCTTGATCTCGCAGCGCTACACCGAAGGTCTGGCTGAACTGGCGCCCCTGGGCCTGCGCACGGTGGCCGCCAACGAGCATGGGCGCAATGCCTGGTTCCTGTATTCGGTGCGCATTCCCGACCGGGACCGGATCGCCGAGGCCCTGCGCCGCGATCACGGCATCGAAACGCGCATCGCCTATCCGCTGCCCCTCTACCGCCAACCGGTGTACGACGGCGGCGAGGCCATCTGCCGCCACCTGCCCTGCCCCGAGAGTGAGGCCCTGGCCGCCCAGGTGCTGAACCTGCCGCTCTTCCCGGGAATGAGCGAAGGGCAACAGGAGCGGGTGATCCAGGCTCTGCGCAGCGAACTGTCCGCAAGCCGGAAACCGGCGTGAGCGGCGTGCTCGGACTGGTTCCCGCCCGGGGCGGCAGCAAGCGTCTGCCGGGCAAGAACCTGCTGCCTCTGGCGGGCAGACCCCTCCTGGAGTGGACCGCACGCGCCGCACTGGCCGCCAGCACTCTCGACCGGGTACTGCTGAGCACCGACAGCCCCGAGATCGCCACCGCGGGCCGGGCCTGCGGGCTGGAAGTCCCCTTCCTGCGCCCTGCCGAACTGGCCGGAGACACGGTGACCGACCGCCCCGTGCTGCTGCACCTGCTGGACTGGTTGCGTGACACAGACGGTCAGGATCCGGAACTGCTGGTTCTGCTGCGCCCCACCACCCCCTTCAAGACCGCGGAACTGATCGACCGTGCCGTGCAGCGCCTGCGCGAGAGCGGGGCCGACTCGCTGCGCACCATGACGCTGGCCGCGGGCGTGCATCACCCTTACTGGATGTATGTGGACGATGGCAAGGGCGGGATGCGCTCCGTGATGGCGGACTCCGATCCCGCGCGCCACGCCCGCAGTCAGGATCTGCCCCCCGTCTGGCGCCTCAACGGAGTGGTGGACGTGCTGCGCCCCGCGGTGATCCGGGCCGGCGAGCGGATCTACGGCGAGCGAATGGCGATGCTCGAGGTGCCCGAGGAGCAAGCTGTGGACATCGATACGGAACAGGATTTGCTGATCTGCCGTGCCCTGGCAACCTCCTTGGGGACGGAGCCCAGTTGAAATCCCTACTGAAAAAGTGGCTTCCAATCCTGCGCAAACGCATGAGAAAGGAAAGCCTGGGTGGCCAAGTGCTCGGTTTTGGGGCTGGCAGCCTGCTGCAGAAGTCACTGGGCGCTCTGCTGATTCCCCTTTACATCCATGCCCTCAAGCCCGAAGGCCTGGGCACCCTGGCCTTGATCGAGCTGGTTTCCAGTCTGGCTCTGATACTCATCGGACTGGGCATTCCTCACGCCATGGTCCGAATGGCCAGCAGCGAAGAACGCCAGCTTGCCAACCTGTTGCGCACAGGCGTGAACCCGTTGTTGCTCTCTGGCATCGGTTCCATGCTGCTGCTGCAACTGCTCGCCCCCTTTGTGATCCTCGCATTGAGATTGGGGCCAGAATCAGTGCTGCTGCTTCGTATCACCCTGATTACCCTGCCATTGCTGCTGCTTCAGCGAGTGTTTGAAAGCCTCTGGCGCATCCAACGCCGGGCACGTCGCTATTCTTTGGTGACCACAATGGGTCTCGGGGTGACCTTGGTACTGACTGTGGCTTTCCTGCTGGGGCTGGGCATGGCAGTGGAAGGCATCCTCTGGGCGCGCTTCTGGGGCGCGCTGCTGGTAGTTGCTGTCGGACTTGCGGATTATGGTGGTCTTTACCTGCGGGGTCGCACGGATCGAGCGCTTCGCAATCGACTGCTGGCCTTCAGCCTGCCCATCGTTCCGCACAAGCTGAACATGGTGCTGAACAACAGTGTTGACCGATTGCTCCTTCAGTATATGATCGGGCCGGCCGCCGTGGGGCTGTACGATCTGGGCGCACGAGTGGGTGTGCTGATCCAGCGAGCAATGGCCCCTTTCGAGATGGCCTACATCCCTTGGATGTTCCGACGATTCGACCGAAAGCAGGACTCGGGTGATGCCTCCATCAGCATTGTCTCGAACGGAATGCTTGTCCTCATCGCAGCAGGCACCCTCGTGCTGGGGATTGCCGGTCCCTGGGCTGTTGACCTGCTGGATCACAGCAGCAAGTTCGCCCTGCCCCGCGAACTGATCCCCGTGCTTACCCTTGGGTTCGCCGTGATGTTGTGCTACAATGTGGTCTCGATCCCGATCTTCACAGCTTATCGAACAAAGGTGATGCCCTTGATCTCGGGCAGTACGGCGCTGTTGAACATCGTCTGCAATCTGCTGTGGATCCCTGAGTTCGGGGTCATGGGAGCTGCCTGGGCAACTCTGGCCAGCAACCTGCTCATGTTCCTTGTGGGCTATCTGATCTCCCGGCGACTGCAGAAGATCCCCTGCCGTAACGGCCTGCTGGCCATGGGCAGTGCCGCCGGGCTTGTGCTGTGGAGGGCCCTGCTATGATGCTGCCCACGCCCGTCGTGGACGTGCTTGCGAATCTGCGCCAGATTTTCCGCAGCCGCAACACTCACCGGCGAGTGCTCAGCGCCACGAATCTGAAGGAATTCAAACCCGGGGACTACTGTCCAAGGGGTACGATTCTGTTTGTACTGGCCACGGGCCGCTCGATCCTGGAGCTGAAGCCTGAAGATTGGAAACACATACGCAACGGGGATTCGATTGCCCTGAACCTGTTTCTCCACTCCCCATTCTTGCCTGATGTGTATCTGTTTGAGCATATCCCGGATCAGGAGGTTCGCGGTCAATGGCTGGACAAGTTGCCCGCCTACTCCGGGGTTCTGCCATCTCTGGCCCTGCTTCCTTCGTATTGCTTGGAGCGTATCCGCTCCAATTCCGGCATGCAGGAGATGTTGCCAGCCATGCGGAAAGTCTTCGGCGAACGGCTGAAATTGGTGCCCGTGCTCTTCGCGCGACACCGCAGTCTGGCCATGCTGGGATTCAGCCGCTGGCTCAATCGCCGCTTCTGGCAGGACGGGTTGTACCACCTGCGTGGCTCACTCTCCAGTGCGGTGGATTTCGGGCTGAAGCACGGCTTCAGCGAGATCGTGCTTTGTGGTGTGGACCTGAATGAGAAGGGCTATTTCTACGGCCCACGCAAGGAGAAGACCACTCCGGAGCAGGACCCGGACGTCGCTCCCGTGCACTACACGGACCAGGCCGTGAGCGGCCTGATTCCCATCAGCGCCTGGCTGCGCGAGATCGCCAGCCGCGAAGGCCATGTCCGTTTCTGGTGTTCCTCGGCCAGCTCGACCCTGGCCCGCTGGATGCCCGTCTACCCCTGGCCTTCGGGTCAGTCAGCCCCGGATGACCGGAACGACCCGGCCACCCCAAGCGAGGAGACTTCATGAAAACCGCACTGATCACGGGCATCACCGGCCAGGACGGCAGTTACCTGGCCGAGTTCCTGCTGAACAAGGGCTATCAGGTACACGGCATCGTGCGCCGCTCCAGCAGCGTCAACATCGACCGGATCAAGCACATCTATCAGGACCCCCATGGGCAGGACGTGCATCTGCGCGTGCACTACGGCGACCTGACCGACAGCAGCAGCCTGGATCACATCCTCGCGCGGGTCAACCCGGACGAGGTCTACAACCTGGCCGCCCAGTCCCATGTGCGCGTCTCCTTTGACCAGCCGATCTTCACCGTGGATGTGGACGCGCTGGGCACCCTGCGTCTGCTCGAAGGCATTCGCCGGCTGGACAAGCCCGTGCGCTTCTATCAGGCCAGTTCCAGCGAGATGTACGGCAAGGTGGCCGAAGTGCCCCAGAGCGAGACCACGCCCTTCCATCCGCGCAGCCCCTACGCCTGCGGCAAGGTCTATTCCTACTGGCAGGTGGTGAATTACCGTGAGTCCTATGGCATGCACGCCAGCAACGGGATCCTCTTCAACCACGAGTCTCCGCGCCGCGGCGAGACCTTCGTGACACGCAAGATCACGCGGGCCGCCACCCGGATCAAGCTGGGCCTGCAGGAAAAGCTGTATCTGGGCAACCTGGACGCCGAACGCGACTGGGGTTTCGCGGGCGACTATGTGGAAGCCATGTGGCTGATGCTGCAGCAGGACCAGCCCGATGACTACGTGATCGCCACCGGCGAGCGGCGCTCGGTCAAGGAGTTCCTCACCGCCGTGTTCGGTCGCCTGGATCTGGACTGGACCCAGTACGTGGAAATCGACTCATGGTACTTCCGCCCCGCCGAAGTGGACCTGCTCCAGGGCGATGCGTCCAAGGCTGCCCGCGTGCTGGGCTGGACCCCGCGCACCTCATTCGAGCAACTGGTCTCGCACATGGTGGACTCCGACCTGCGCCTGGCCCGCGAGGAACGCGCCGTGCGTGATCTGGACGGCAAGCCCCAGTGACAATCGCCCGTGGATCAGATGAGATGCAAGGCCCGGATTTCCGGGCCTTGCTCATTCATGCGGGATTGAGGAACACCGCGCGCAGCCAGATCCCGCCCGGGTTGGCGGCGTGCTGTTCGGCCGCGGGCCTTACACCGGCGGCGCGCTCCTGCAGACTCATGCCGTACTCGGCGCAGTGCAGGCAGCTCAGGCCCAGGTCGCTGAAGGCCCGGCGCAGCGAGGCGGCGGTGAAGAAGTGGATGTGTGGGTTGTCCGAAAGGTTCAGCTCCCAGTAGGGCGCACCGCAATTGGGCACTTCCATGAAGAGGGTGCCACCGGGCTTGAGCTGGCTGGCCAGGGCGCGGCGCGTGCTTTCCAGATCCAGCACGTGTTCCAGCCAGTGGCTGCTGTGGATGTGATCGAACTGGCGAGTCGCCTCGAAAGGATAGTACTCCGCCAGCCGTTCGATGTTGTGCTGGGCATAGTGCCCGCTCCAGTGCTCGCCAGGTTCGCAGACCGAGGTGCGCACGGAGTCGCCGGACAGCTCCTTGAAACGCAGGGTGGCTCCCGCCCAGGCGGCCCCGATCTCGAGGGTCTCGCTGGGCAGATCGGGCTGACCCGCCAGCCGTCGACACTCGCGTACCAGTTCGACCTGGGCCGTGGCACGTGTCTGTCCGCGCTGGGCACCGTGACCATCCTGTGTGGGGCGTTCGCTCCAGTACTGGCGTCCGTAATAGCGCTTGAGTCCGGCCAGGTCGGGAGGGGTCTCCATGACCGCGTGACCGCACTCGGTGCAGACACGGACTCGTCCACCGAAGGGCGAACCAGCCTGACCCGCCAGAGTGCCCGGCAGGGGCGTGCCCGCGGGCAGGGCGCGCAACAGGCCGCGCAAGCCCCGGCGCAAACGCTCGCGCGTACTGGCGGGTGGGGTATGCGCATCGTAGTTCTTGAACTGGTGCTGCAGCTGTTTGCAGACCGGGCAGGCGGTCATACGACATCTCCCATCTGGGGGTGGCTCAAGGAATCCTCCGCCAGCCTAGAATTTCAACTTCATGAAAATGGCCTCGGGCAGGGCGCGGATCACAGCCATGATCGCGCGCCACTTGGGGGGCAGCCAGAGCGTGTGCGCTCCGCGTTCCAGACCTCGCAGCAGCTGGCGGGCGACCAGCTCGGGCTCGACGGTCAGTGGCGGCAAGGGGCGTCCCGCCAGCATGGCGGTGCGCACGGGCCCCGGCAACACGGTCACCACCTGCACGCCGGCAGGGGCCAGGCGCGCACGCAGCCCCGAGAGCAGCGCGCTGAGCCCTGCCTTGCTGGATCCGTAGATGTAATTGCTGCGGCGTCCGCGTTCCCCGGCCACCGAGGAAAGCACGGCCAGCTGGCCCCTGCCCTGTGCTTCCAGGCGCGTGGCCAGATGCAGCAGCAGTACACCCGTCGCGGCATAGTTGGTCCGCATCAGCTCCATGGCCAGAGCAGGATCGGCCTCGCAGGCCGCCTGGTCGCCCAGCATTCCGTGAGCCACCAGTACCAGATCCACCGGACCCAGGGCGGCCCAGGCCCGCTCGAGCATGGCCGCGTGCTCCGCGTGCAGATTCAGGTCCAGGACTTCGGTCCCCGCGAGGCAAGCCCCGCGCGCGCTCAGGTCGGCGCTCACCGCCTCCAGTTTGCGTGGATCACGGGCCACCAGGTACAGGGTCACGCCGCGCTCGGCCAGCAGGCGGCCGAAGGCCTGGGCGATGCCCGAACTGGCTCCCAGAATCAGCGCGCTCTGCACGGTATCTCTCCTTGTGTGCTCGATCTCGAAAGGATCACGTCACCGACCCGCCGGGTGTGAGTCATGCCTCGCCTCCTCCACGGACCCGGCGCCAGAAATCCGATTCCAGCAGGGGATCGCGAAACCCCTCGAACTCCTCCACCCGGGGATAACCGCTCCGGAAATCCTCGGCGGACATCTGGGCATCCTTGGCCGGGTAGAGTGCCCCGCCCGCCTCACGCACCAGCGCGTTCAGCTCCTGCAACATGCGCGCGGTGCGCTCGCCCAGCATGGGAAAATCCAGTGCCAGGGTCACCCCGGGGCGCGCAAAACTGAGCAGGCCCGCGGGGTCCATGCTGCCGAAAGTTTTCAGCAGGGCCAGAAAACTGCCCTGGCGGTGTGCCCGGATCCGGGAAAGCAATTCGGCACACAGAGCGGGCGCGTCAGCCGACGGCACCACGCATTGCCACTGCTGGAAGCCGCGGTGGCCATAGATCCGGTTCCAGTCGGCCAGCACATCCAGCGGGTACAGGAAGGGCCAGGCGTGCACGCGGCCCTGTTTGAGCGGCTGGCGGTAATACAGCGTGTTGAAGAGCTTCAGGCTCAGCGGATTCAGCAGCCACTCGGGGCAGTCCAGCGGAATCCGCAGCCGCGGCTCGCGCCAGGCGGCGGGCTCGCTTGAGTCGCTTGGGTCCCCGCAGATGTACAGCCCACGTCCCGATTGGCCGGCCGGGGCCAGGCTGTCGATCCAGGCGGCCGTGTAGCCATGGCGGGCCTGAAGTTCGGGGCCGATCTCAAAACACTCGGCCAGGGTCGAGAAGCGCACGGTGTGGCTCTCGAACCAGGGGCCACGGGTGGGCACCAGCTGCAGTTCCACCCAGGTGATCAGGCCGGTCAGCCCCAGGCCGCCGATGGTGGCCCGAAACAGGCCGCTGGTGTCCGCGGGGGTCAGCAGCTGGCGCGAGCCATCGCTGCGCAGCAGTTCCAGGGCGCGTACGTGATGCCCGATGGTGCCCGCGCCGTGGTGATTCTTGCCGTGTACATCGTTGGCCACGGCGCCGCCCAGGCTGAGGAAGCGCGTTCCCGGGGTCACCGGGGGAAACCAGCCCGCGGGAAGGCAGAGGCGCAGCAGGTCATCGAAGGTCAGCCCCGCCTCGGCTCGCAGCACGCCCGTCTCGCGATCGAAATGGATCACACGGTCGAGGGCCCCGGTGGTCAGCAGCAGTCCGCGGCTGTTGAGGCAACTGTCGCCATAACTGCGGCCCTGGCCGCGGGGCAGCAGCTTGCTGGGTCCCAGAGTGGGCAGATGATCCGGCAGCCAGTCCAGAGCAATGGCCCGCTGGGGACGGCGGGGCCAGCGCCCCCAGGAGAGCAGGCTCTCGCTCACCGCAGGGCCAGACCGAGCGCCAGCAGGATCAGCAGCAGGCCGCCCCAGCTCGCCGGATCACGCAGGGCAAAGACCAGCGCGTCTTCCTTGAGCGTGCCACGCCGCGCCAGCAGCCAGACCCGGCTGATCCACCAGATGAACACCGGCGCCAGCAGCCAGAGCCACTGGGGGTTGGCGTACAGCACGCGGGTTTCCGGCGACTGGATGTACAGTGCGAACACCAGCACGCTCAGATAGCCACTGGCCGCGCCGAACATCGCCAGCAGCTCGCGGTCTTCCAGCTGATAGCCCCGTGCGCTGGGCGCCGGACGGTGTTCCCGGCTGCGCGCCAGCAGTTCCGCATAGCGTTTCACCAGGGCCAGGCTGAGAAAGAAGAAGAGCGAGAACCCCAGCAGCCAGGGCGTGAGACTGACCTGCACGGCCAACCCGCCACTCTCGATGCGCAGCAGGTACAGCAGTGCCAGCAGCACCACGTCCACCAGCAGCAGGCGCTTGAACCAGAGCGAATAGCAGAGCGTCAGCCACAGGTAGACGAACAGAGCGATGGTGAAGGCCCAGGGCAGCCACAGCGACAGCGCCAGGCCCGCGATGCCCAGCCCCTTCATCAAAGCCCAGGCCTGCGACAGCGGCAGATCGCCGCGGGCCAGCGCGCGCTCACGCTTGCGGGGATGCTGACGGTCGGCTTCCAGATCCATCAGGTCGTTGAAGATGTAGATCGACGAGGCGACGCAGCAGAATGCGACAAAGGCCAGCAACGAAGCCTCGATGGCCGCCGGGTCGAAGAGCCGGTGGGCCAGCAGCATGGGCAGGAAGAGCAGCAGATTCTTGACCCATTGCACCGGGCGCATCACGCTCAACAGGGCCCGGGCGCGCGGTCGGCGGTCATTGATCTCCAGCACGGGACGGATGCCTTCGGTGCGCAGCACACGCTCCACGGAAGCCGGCAGGTTCACGCAGATGCACTCGGCCGCGTCCCGCCAGAGGTGCAGGTCATCGCGGGAATTGCCGGCGTATGCGAAGGGAGCTCCGCCCAGTTCCTCGCGGATCGCCGCCAGTTTGGCCCCCGCCCGGCGATTGGTGCGGCCGTCGCTGGCCAGCACCCGAGTGAAAATGCCCAGATGCGCGGCCACCGACTCGGCCACCGCGCGATCGCTGGCCGTGGCCAGGATCAGTTTGCGCCCCGACGCGGCCTGCCCGCGCAACCAGTCGAGCAGTTCAGGCACCCAGGGCCAGAGCGCCGGATCGGGCACCAGACGGCGGGCCACCTCCCGCTTGAGCCGCGCGCGCCCGCCCCGCAGCCAGAGCGCGAGCATGGGCAGCAGCCAGGGCTGGCGCCGCAGCAGCATGAACAGGGTGTCGATGAAGGTGTCCGAACGCACCAGAGTGCCGTCGAGGTCCACATAGAGCGGTGTGGACCGCCTGATTGCGGGCTGGCCTGGCAAGGGCGAAACGTCCATGAATGCTCTCCGGGGACTGCTTGAGACAGCCCGAATATAGAAAGCGGCCTCTGGATCGGACGCCGAAGCAAAGGGGATCTCGGCAGAGCCGCAAGTCGGAGTCCTACAAACTTCCTGGCGGATTGCCACTACTCCAAAGGCCACTGGAGAACGAACCTGGGCCACACAACTTCCAAAGAGCTTCGTTGATGGCCGAAATGGAACGAAGACGATTTGCCAGAATCCCGTGGGACCTACTTGATTTTGAGGCGCTGCAAATCGTCGCTAGTCGCAGTGACGTGGAGCAAATGGCGCTCTCAAGTGGCTCGGGCATCGACCACATGAAATGGCTACCTTTGTGCGGTGTCACCGGATTGAAAATGAGCGGGTCTGACAGTTCTTCACGTCAACCGCCAGCGGTGAACGCCCGCATCGAGCAGTTCCCGCGACCGACAGCCAACGGAAATGTCCCCCGTTGCATGGGGACTCCGAAGTCGAAACGGGAGGGAGCCAGCTGGAAGCGAACGGATCACCATCCCATTCCACGGATCGCCCCACCATGAGAAACCTATACCAGAAGCTGCCCCAAGCCTTTCGCGCCCGACTGAAGTCACTACTTCAGCTGACGCCTCTGCTGTTGGAGGAACTGGCACAGGTCCGCTGGACCCTTGTTTCTCCAGGCAGTGTGCAGCGCTATTTCCGGTTGCGGCGCGCCCTGCATCGCATCGAAAAAGGTCTGGTAGCCCATCCACGTCGCCCCGGTGCCGGCATGGACACCGTGACCCTCGCACTGGATGACCTGCAGGACCCTGAGGTTGCATCACGGCTCAGTAAACAGGACCGCTCCTGGAGTCTGGCGGTTCTCCAGCAATATGCCGCCTTGCTCCAGCTTGATTTGAACCTGTCCACAGCCCTGAAAGCCCAAGCGGAGCGCCTGCTGTTGCGACTGGGTTCCTGTGTCACGACGCTAACCGGTGAAAACCCCTTACACCACATGTTGATCCGAGACCTGCCCTCTGCGCGGACGGATACTGCCGACCTGAAGAACTTCTTCACCTCTAGGCATAGTGTCCGCAGTTTTACCACGCAGCCACTGAGCGACGACACTGTGTTTAAAGCGCTGGAGTTCGCCCGACACAGCCCTTCCGCGTGCAATCGGCAGGCCACTGGTGTGGTCATCGTGCGCGATGCTACCGTACGGCGACAAGTGCTGGAATTGCAAGGAGGGGCAACTGGCTATGTGGATCGCATGCCCACTCTTCTGGTGCTGGTCGGCGACCGGCGAGGCTACCCGAACTACAACGAGCGTCATACTCCATATGTCGACAGTGCCCTTTTCGGCATGAACCTGATCTGGGGCCTGCTGGCTCACGGTGTCCATTCGGTTTGCCTCAACTGGTCCTACACCACTCCCCGCAAGGACCGGGACCTTCACCGCATTTTGAAGCTGGACCCCAGACAACGTGTGGCGTTCGTGATCGCTGCCGGCTACGCTGCCGGGGATGCTCTGATTCCTCGGTCGACAAAACGGGACGCCAAGGACTTCATTCTGGGACGGTTCTGATGGGTGCTTCCCCTGAACGCACCCGGGGGCGGTGTTATGTCCACGCTCGCGGTCGTTTCGTGATGAAACCGGACGGCCTGTGTTTCTACAACAACGATGGGCATTATCTGGAATCGATTGCCAAACTCTTCGAGGAACTGCAGGTGGGCGGATTTCTGATCACCCCAGGCGACCTGGAATACGAAAGCGCCAGCCAGTACACATTCCGCTTCGAATCCCCGACGGTCACCTTCGACTGCTGGCCGTCCGGACGGGGCACATGGTCCTTCGTCAAACGCTTGCTGCATCTGCGGGGGCACTTGAAGCATACGGACACAGTGCTGGCCATGGGACCAACCGTTGGCTGCTTCCTCACCTTGCTGCTGGCCCCGGCCAAAGCGCGGCGAATCCTCTACAGTGGCATCGCCTTCACCCCGTCAGGCATTCTGGGGCCCCTGACACGCAGGTTGGAAAGCGTGGCCTTGCGCCGCAGCCATGCGGTTCTCTGCACCGGAAAGCACCTGCAAGAGGAATTTCTCCGCCGCGGCGCCCGGCATGTCGAGTGCACGGTGCCCCTGCTGAATCTGCAGACGAGTGTGCTCGATCAGCCTCCCCCGCGTGAGCGCCGCAGCGTGGAACACCTGCTCTGTGTCGGGCATCTGGGGCCACGCAAACGCCAGCAGGATTTGCTGGCTGCAGGCAGGCTGCTGTTGGAGCGCACGGGCAGCTGTCCGGTGATACACCTGGTCGGACGTGGTGATCTGGAAGGGTTTCGCGATGCCAACAAGGAGACGATCGAACTCCTTGGGTCCCGGTTGGTCCTGCACGGGCATATTTCCGACCCGGAGGTACTGGCGGGTCTGTACCGCCAGGCCGATGCCCTGGTGATCTGCAGCCTGGCCGAGGGCTTTCCCCGGGTGGTTTACGAAGCCTTGCTCCATGGAGTGCCAGTGATCAGCACGCCCCTTCCTGGCTTGACGGCGGATTTCACGGATGGGCAGGACATGCTTTTCTTCCCCTTTGGCAACCCGCAACGACTGGCGGACTGCATTGCCGGGCTCGGACACGATCCGGACCGGCTGAACAGCATCGTGGAACGCAACCGGGTGTTCATCACATCCCGACTCAGCCGGACTCCCGTGGAACAGCTGGCTGCAATACTGGAAATGCCATGTCAATGACCGTGTGCCTGATGAACGTGGGTTTCGGCGGCAACAAAGGTGCCGAGGCCATGCTGGTGACCATGTTGCAACAGTTGCACCAGCGATTTCCGGGCATTCGTCTGGCCATCGAGCGTCCTGCCAGGGAGCACCCAGGCTATTATCGGGAGCGGATCACGGAACTGCGCGAAGCGGGAATGAACCTGTGCTGGATTGATTTCCACCCGGCATGGCGGATGGCATCGCCTTTGAAGGCATATAGCGATGAGCAGGGGGCCCAAGTTAGCCCCGACGCGGTGATCGACCTGGGCGGCCTCAATTTTCAGGACCGCAGCCAGCGGGGCTCTCTGCGAACGGTGATACGTCACCTTCCCTTCGTTTCCCGGGGCATTCCGCTGTTCTTCTTCACCCAGGACATGGGTCCAATGGAGTACTGGTTCACCCGGTTCTGCGCCCGGTTGCTGCTGCGCCGAGCCCGCAGGATTTTTACCCGCAGTGCGCGAACCCATGAATTGCTGGCGCGGGGGGTGCCTCTGCGCAACCTGCCTCTGGCCGGACCGTTCGCGGACTCCACTTTTGCCCTTCAGTCCCACGTAGCCTCTGCTCCGACACACACTGACAACCTCCCGTTGCTTGTGATCAGCCCGTCGCAAGTAGTCGAACGTTTGAACCCACAGTCATACCGGCTGCTGCTTGAAATGCTTCTGAAGGAATTGATTCCGCACTACCGTGTACTGCTCCTCGCACACACCTTCGCCCCGGGAGACACAAAGGACGATGCGGACCTGTGCCGGGAGCTGCACCGGGATTTTCCGACTTGTCTGCTTGGGGATGAGAACCTGCCGGTGGAGATCCTGAAAGGTCGTATCGGGGCAGCCCGGTTGGTTGTGTCCAGCCGTTTCCATGTGCTCGTGGCCGCGCTGGGTCAGGGAGTTCCGGTTGTCGCCCTAGGGTGGAACCCCAAGTATGGCAGCTTGCTGGGAAGTTTCGGCATCGAGTTCGCCAATGTGACTGACACTGCGCCGGAACAATGCGGGAAGATCGTCGAGCTGCTGGGCACTCTGGACGCCCCCAATATCCGGGCCACAGTCGCCAGGCACGCCGAGCGTGCCCGGACTGAAGCGATGGCCAGTTTCGACATGCTGGAACAGGAACTGCGCTCGATCCATGTCCGCTGAAAAGGAGAGACTCTGGGCCGGTAAGCACACGGCGGCTGAAGTGGGCAATGGCAGAAATCCTTTGCGCCGACGCCTGTTGTCACACCTGAGGTACAGCGGTTTCTTCGGCCAGATGCTGAACTACGGACTGGGCAGCATTCTCCAGAAGCTGCTGGGTATCCTGCTGCTGCCGTTGTACATCCACGCACTCCATCCAGCCGAGCTGGGCGCCCTCGCGCTGATCGAAGTGTGCCAGACCTTCTTCACCGCCCTGGGCTCCCTGGGTATCCCCTATGCACTGCTGCGGTTCGCAACGGATGGATCGAGTTCAATCGGCACTCTTCTGCGTACCTCGGTGGTCTGCAGCGCCGTGCCTGGCCTGGTATTGAGTGGCGCCCTGATGCTTGGGTTCCAGGGTCTGCTGGGGTTGATGCGGCTGGATTCCAGCTACAGTCAGGCGATGCTGCTCGGGCTGGGGCTGATTCCGTTGCAGATACTGCAGAACATTCTGCAAAACATCTGGCGCATCGAAGCCCGTGCACGCCGGTTCTCCCTGCTCATGACACTGCAGGCGGCAGTCCTGCTACTGTCCACCGCCTGGATGGTGATTCCCATGGGCCTGGGAATCCGGGGCATCCTGCTCGGCCGCTATGCCGGAACGGCCTTACTGCTGCTTTGCGGTGCTTGGCAGTACGGTTCCGTGATCGTCGCCGGCCATCTGGACCGGGATCTGGGTCGGCGCATGCTTGGATTCGGCCTGCCCCTGATTCCCCACAAGCTGAACCTGCTGCTGAACAGCAAAGTGGATCGGTTATTGTTGCAGTACATGCTGGGACCGGCGGCTGTGGGCATCTATGAACTGGCCTTCCGGGTTGCCACCTACCTGCAGAGTGCGCTCTCTCCTCTGGAATCGGCATTCCTGCCCTATGTGATCCGTCACCAGGATCGCAAGGACCGAACGTCCAACCTGGGCCTTGTAACCAACTTCATGCTGCTGGCCATCGTCCTGGGCACCCTGGGCCTGCTGTATGGAGGTCCGCTGCTGGTGCATTGGGCCGACGTCGGCGGCAAGTACCCGCTGCCAGAACACCTGATGGCGCTGCTGGTGCTGGGAATGATGGTCAGCCTGACCTACAATGTGGTGGCCTATCCTTTGTACACCAACCGTCGGACGAAGATGATGCCCCTGATCTCGGGACTTGGCATGGCCAGCAACATCCTGGGAAACCTGTGGCTGATTCCTGCCGCTGGTCCAGTGGGTGCAGCCTGGGCAACTCTGTTCAGCAATTCCGTCATGACCAGTCTGGGCCACTGGGCCTCACGGCGGCAGCAGGGCTGCAATCTACTGCCCGGGTTGTCTCTCGTAGGGTTGGTAATGCTGGTCGTAGTGGGGTGGCTGCTCTGGGGTGTGCTGTGGTAAAATCCGCCCCCACCCAACTACCAAGCGATGACCGCAAGGCGCCTGCACTGCCTGTTCTGCTCTTCCAGCGAATGGTGCCCGAGTACCGGGTGGAACTATTCCGGCGCTTGCATCGGGAACTGGGCATTCGCATCTGTCACTGGTCCGGCTCCCTGTCCTCCGCCAGCAACCCGCTGGGCGAGGGGAACCTTCGTGCGGCCCGCTTCCGGGGAAACACACGTTGGCACTACTTGTTCAGCCTTCCTGCTCTGGTCTGCACCCTGCTCAGCGAACGGCCCGCCGTGGTCATCTGCGAGGCCTCACCAGGTTTTCCTGTCTTTTGGTATCTGGCCATGCTGCAGCACATTTTGCGGTTCCGCCTGGTTGGGTGGGGTCACGGAATCGACAACGAGGACTGGGCCAGCGGCCACCGCGGCTGGCGTTTCCGCCTGCAGTGCCTCTTGCTGGGCCGTACCCGTGGCTTGCTTCTGTACTCCCACGGCCGGGCCACCGAGTTGCAGCGGCAACTGGGCGCAATTCCCCAGGTGGTTGCCTTCAACAGTCTGGATACGACAGGAATGGTTGAACATTGCAACCTGTTGCAATCCCAAGGGGCGGGGCGTCGACCACTGACAGCGTCAGAGGAATTGCGTTTGGTATTCGTGGGACGCCTGATCCCCGGGAAACAACTCACCATGGCCTTGGAGGCGCTGGCACAATTCAGCGAACTGCCTTGGCGCTTCCGCATTCTCGGAGATGGTCCAGCGGCCGAGGCACTGAAGCAGCAGGCAAATGGTGACACCCGCATCGAGTTCCTGGGTGAGTGTCACGAACAGGAAGCAGTCGGACGTGAGTTGGCCAGCGCTCATCTGTTGTTGCACCCGGGCAATCTGGGGCTTGTGGTCGTGCATGCCATGGCCTACGGCTGCCCCGTGCTGGGGTGCCGCGCGGGTTCCCGGGGCATCGCCCACGGACCAGAAGCCGAGTTGCTGGTCGATGGGGTCAACGGCATCCTTTGTGCAGCCGAGTCGAAGGCGCTTCTTGCCGAATTGCGCGCATTGGCCGGTGATCCTGCACGACTGCAGGCGATGCAGGATGCGGCTCTGGAGACAGCCCGAGAGCGAACTGGGCTAAACCAGATGGTTTCAAGTTTTTGCGAAATGCTCCGGATCCAGGGTGCGATCACTGCGACACATTCCGCAGGGCGGAGCAGCTGACTGGCCCAGGTATCTGACCACCAATCAACGGCAACCACAACGGCAATCCGCTGCATACGAGGTTTTCATGGCCTTTTTCAAATCCTTTCCGGGCGGGTCGCTGCTCCACCCTTACCGCCTGCTGAAGCCCCATGACAGCCTTTCCCGGGAACGCCACCGCATGCTCTACCATGCCTTCCTGTATACGCGAGGAGAATCCGTTGCCGGGGACTATCTGGAGTTTGGTATCGCCGCGGGACGCAGCCTGGTGTACAGCTGGGACATTTGCCGCAAGTTGGGCCTGGAGCGCGATCTGCGCTTTCTGGGTTTCGACGCTTTTCAGGGCTTTCCCGAACCCAAAGGTGTGGATGCGCAATTCACCCGGTTCGTCAAGGGCGATGCCTGCCACAGCCGGAAGACCGTGGAGGACAACCTGCGCGCCTGCGGTATCCCCGCAGAACGGGTCGTGCTGGTGGATGGCTGGTATCAGGACACATTGGTTCCCGCAACCCGCATCGCTCACGATCTGCATGCAGCGCGGGTGGTGAACATCGATTGCGACCTGTATGACTCGGCGATCCTGGCGCTGGAGTTCATCGCTCCCATTGTCTCCGACGGGGCCGTGATCCTCTTTGACGATTGGTACTGCTACCGCGGGGATCCGGATCGCGGAGAGATGCGAGCGGCCCGGGAGTGGCAGCTGGCCCATCCCGGAATCCGCCTGATTCGCTGGAAGGGCTACGCCAATGTGGGGCAGTCCTTCATTGTGAGCCGTCAGAAGGAGGATTCCGAAAAGTGAACGTCGATCGGGCGTGAAAAGCCGGGATCATCGAGTACAGAGGAAAGAGACGGAACTGGAATACCGCTCCAGCTTCATCCTGGGAAACCACTGGGGAAAATCGGGATAAGGATACAGTGGACCACGTCGCACGTCCACGATGCGGAAGACTTCGCCGATGCGCTGCCGCCAGGCGTCCACCCGGAAATCCCGAGTCTCCGCCAATGCATACCTGCAGCGCGAGCCATGGGCATGGGGCAGAAACACATGCCGCCAGCGGATGGTGGGTTCACCCAGCAACTTCTTGAGCAACCGGGCATGAGTGGCGAACAGCATATGGTTCAGGGTATTGATCAGGGCCATGGTCCCGGTTGGGACGGTGATCACTGCCAGGCCCTTCGACTGCAGCACGCGCCGCATCTCGCGCAACCCCTGTTGCCTGTCCGCGAAGTGTTCCAGACTGTGCGATGAGAACACCACATCGAAACTGCCGTCGTCAAAGGGCAACTCTTCCGCACTGCCCAGCACGATGTTCCAGTCCTCGAGTTTTCCGAAGGCAACTCCACGGCGACCAGGAACCGGGTCCACCCCTGTCACTTCAAAACCCAGCTTGCGGGCTTTCCATAGGTGAAAGGCGTTGCCACACCCCACATCAAGGAATCTTCCCGGAGCCCTGGCCGCAATGGCCTCAAGGCACACTTGCCACTCGATTTCGCGTATGACACTCTGGCGCTCCTGGAATCGGGCAGGTCCGGCCTTGGGCCACATCAATGTCTCCCTATGCAATCAACCGTCGGCCAGCAACTCCCGGAACAGATCGGCGTACTCCCGAACCTTTTTGTCCACAGAGAAGTCATCTGCACGCAATTGTCCAGCCCTGCCAAGGCGTCCAGCACGTTGTGGATCCGCAATCAATCCGTCTATCGCCCGGGCCAAGGCGACTGGATCCTCCGGTGGTACCAACACTCCATTGACGTCGTGCTGAATAATTTCGCCCGGCCCGAATTCGCAGTCGGTGCTGATCACGGGCAATCCACTCGCCATGGCTTCGACCAGGACATTGCCGAACCCCTCCCAGCGTGAGCCCAACACAAAAATGTCCGCCTTTCGCATCTCCTGCCAGGGAGAATCGACAAAACCGGGAAGAGTCACCTGATCATCCAGGCCCAGTTCATGCCTCAATCGCCGCAATACAGTCTCCTCCGGCCCACCGCCCAAGATGGTCAAGTGCGGTACAGGCCGGGTCTGCACCTGTGCAAGGGCTCGCAGAACCACATCGAAACCCTTCTGGTGATGCAAACGCCCACAACAAAGCAAGTGCATTGGCTCGTTCCTGCCGAGATATTCATCTCGCGCTTCGGTATCAGGTAGCAGAGAGGATGCCATTTCGATGGGGTTGTTGATGGTGCGAAACCGCTCTAACGGAAGACCGGTGATACCCGACAAGGCAGTACGCAGCCCCTCGGAAACACACACGATGCTCGCAGCCCGGCGATAGAAATGCTTGAGAATGACCATCCGTTTGAATCGAATGGCGGCGCTGTAGCGGGCAAACTGGATCAGCGGATTGTTGTGCTCACTGGCGACCCAGACCAAGGATCGCGATCCCAGCGCCATCCGGAAAGCAGCCAGGCTGTTCGGCCAGGGCAGGGAACTGAACAGGATCGAAGCCCGATGGCGCCGGATCAGCTGTTCCAGCCGGAACAACAGCCTGCCCGTTGACAACTGGCGTCCCGTTTCAAGACACTCCACCGGAACTCCGGCAGGCACCTGCCCCAGTAATGGACCACGCCCACGCCGCAGAACGAGAACCGGCGTGAATCCCATCTCCGGCAGATGGCGCATCAGGGCCAGAGCATTCCTCTCAGCCCCCCCACCGCTCATCTGCTCCAGTAACAGGATCACTACCGGCTTCATTGGAACGTCAATTTCGGGTTGGAAGAATCCGGAACGCAAGCGAACAGAATCTGAAAGTGATTCATGACAGCCGAAACCGCAAAACACTCCAGACTGATCGGCATCAGGCTGCTTCCACATATGGAGTGGCCGAAGTTCATGTCATGAGCCATCCTACTGGGTTGCTGCTGTGGCCAGAGCATACAAATCCTTAACATGTGGCCATGTTCGGGCGGTCAGAGCACATACTATTGAACCATCAGGTGAGTGAAGGCGCAATTCGTGTTCGTTTAGCAGAAAAAGGCGTGCATTTGTATCGAGGCAAGCAAAGCAGCCCACATCGGATCAATCCGTCCATGAAACCACCAGAAGGCAAAACATGAGCCGGGGACAGCAGTTGACGTTGATCGGAAGCTGGAAGGCCGAGGTCGACTACATGGCTTCACTGATACTATCGGTCCCGGTTGAGTCAGGTGAGTCAATGCGGATACTTGAGGCTGGCTGTGGTCGGAAATGGCCATTCAACTTCAGCGCTGTTCCGCATCATCTTACCGGAGTGGATCTGGATGCCATGGCTCTTCAGATCCGTGCCCAGACTTTGGGTGATCTCCATGAGGCGATTGTGGGCGATCTGTGCACTGTCGACCTCGGGGAGAACAAATTCCATGTCATCTATTGTTCGTTTGTGCTTGAGCACATTCCGGAGGCCAGAAAGGCGTTGGAGAACTTGATCAGGTCAACGCGTCAGGGAGGTGTGATCATCGTGAAAGTTCCGGATCCGGTTTCCGTGCAGGGATTCGTTACTCGTTGGACTCCGCATTGGTTTCATGTGTTGTACTATCGGCACATCCTGCGGAACCCCAATGCTGGCAAACCTGGACACGGTCCTTATCCGACTCACTATACCCCCGTGATCAGCAGACCCGGGATCCGTCAGTTCTGCGACAACAGTGAAGGCAGGGTCGCAATGGAGATGGAACTGGGCGATGGTTATTCCTCTCCTGGAAAAGGATTGCGTGGCAAATTGATCTGGTTGGCCAAGTCCACATTCTGGATGCTTTCACTGGGAAGACTAAGCAGGACACACACAGATCTGCTCTTCGTCATGAGAAAGGCAAATGGGAACTGAACACACACTATCCATACTTCTGGGCTGGAAGTTTGACATGCGAATTGCCACGAACA
Source organism: Candidatus Delongbacteria bacterium (assembly GCA_020634015.1). Classification (NCBI taxonomy): domain Bacteria; phylum Candidatus Delongiibacteriota; species Candidatus Delongbacteria bacterium. The sequence continues at coordinate 490,579 of JACKCN010000001.1, forward strand.
TGATCCAGACCAGCATCAGCCAATCGCAACTGTCCTTGAATGTGCAAGGACAGTTGGCTTCCAGCGCGGCCCAATTCCGGTTTGACCCGCTACAGCCGGAGAGCAGACCCATCGGACATTCGATCCGCTGGATTGATTCAATCGCAGGCAAGCGATGACCTCGAAACTCTTGCCCCCAGTTCAGGGCCCCAGCCCTGACTCAGACTTCATGTTTCGCATGAATCACCGGATTCTTGGTCAGCAGTTGTTCGTGAGCATTGCACTTGGCCTGCCCGTGTTGGGCGCGTTGGTCTTGTCGCTGCGCACGAACGATTTTCTCCCATTGACCATTTGCGTGTTCGTTGAGATCGTTCTGTGTATTCTGTTGCTCAAGCCACAGTCACTTGTCAACTACTTCCTGATGTTTGGGTACTTCTTCTTCCCTGGCAACCTGGGGAAGATCGGCGGACTTGTCACATTGAACTGGCTGCGGATATCCGTTCTGGCAATATTGTTCACCTTGCTCTCCGTAGTTACCATGAAACACTTCCGCATCAGGAAAGGGTCTTACATAGAGTACGCCTTCTTCCTGACCTCAATGCCTTGGATCTTCTACATCGGTTTGACAATCTTCTGGGCGATCTCACCTCTCGATGCCATGCGGTATTACCCAAAACTTTTCTTCTGTCTTGCGGTCAGCATGGCACTGCTCCTCATGGAGGATATTCGCACACAGGATGCGGTGCGATATTTGCTGGTAGGAGGTCTGATGTTCGCGATTGCAGCTACGCCCTTCAAGGTGGAGCAATGGAACACGTCCGATGTGGCTTGGTTCACCGGGGTCTTTGGCCGGCACTCTCCCAAGTTCGCTCTCACTTTCATCGTCATGTTCTCACTGACGACTGCCATGTCGCGGATCCATCGGCGACTGAGCCTGACCACCTTCATCCTGAGCCTGGCCTGGCTCTCGCTTCTGCTGCAACGCGGGGCCATGTTGGCGCTGGCTTTCGGTGGCATTGCTCTCTGGATTCTATCCATGGACAAGATCAAGTTCTCGCGGCTGGTTCAGGCGGCAGTCTTCGCGATGTTCGTGGGAATGTTGTCCTTTACCATGCTGTACAATTCCAGCTTTTCCACCTACATGTTCGTACCACACCGCGGCCCGCACGACCTGTTCATGGCCTTGCTCTCAGGAGACTTTCAGGGCGCGGTTGATGTGATCAATTTCAAGGGCAGGCTGGAAATGTGGGGCTATGCAATGCAGCTCGGAGTCAGCTTCCTGGGCGCAGGGATGGGGTCTTCCGCTTACTACATGCGTGGCATGTTCGGTCGGATCTATGAGATCCACAACGATCATCTGGCCTATCTGTTGGACGGCGGACTGCTTGGCTACTCACTGTTCTGGCTGATGTGGGTCGGGATGGCCGGTATGGCTTGGCACTATCGCAAGTCCGTGGACAATCTGACACGGACTCTGGCCATCCTGATGGGGGCCTATGGTGCCGGACTGTTCATCTGGAGCATCGTGGACCATGTGATCTCTTACGCCGATGCCAGTATTGCTTACCTCTACATCCTGGCTGCCCTGTTGGTGAAACGCCAGCGGGAACTGGGATCGACAATTCCTCGGACGGAAACGATCGAGGCGTGAGCCCACAATCACCCGGAATGCAGATGCGACTTCTAGCTTTCATGCCAGCGCCTCCGCCCTTCAATGGGGCGACCTATATGGTCAGGCTGCTGGTGGAGTCCCCTTTCGCCAGGCAGCATGGCCTGGTACACATCGACTGCGGCTTCTCCCGCACCATCGGCGAGTATACCCGCTTTTCCGTCAAGAAAACATTGCTGTTCGCCAGATACTGGCTCCGGCTGGTCGGCTCCATCCTGACCCGGCGCCCGGACTATGTGCTGTTCACTCCGGCCTTCTCCCGCAACCCGTTCATCAAGGATGCACTGTATTGGCTCACGGCCCGGGCCCTGGGCTGTCGGGTGATCCTCTGGGCCCACGGCAATGGCCTGGATCGACTGTATGCGGACAGTGGTCGTGTGATGAAAGCATTCATCCGCTTCGCACATCGCCACGCGCGGGTGGCTGTCACCGTCGGCCAGCGACTGGACTTCAACTATTCCTTTCTGCTGCCCGCGGAACGGATCGATTTCGTGCACAACGGCATCCCTGTTGTCGAAAAGGTTCTGGCGGCCCCCGCCCCGCACGGGCAACGCGTGCTTTACCTTTCCAACATGATCGAAAGCAAGGGCTGGAAAGTACTCTACTTGGCGGCGTGCACCCTGTGCGACGAGCTGTCGGAGCTGCAGGTCGACTTCTGCGGCCACCCCGACACCCAAAGCCGTAAAGAACTGGATGCATTCTTCAGGGAGGGCCCACATCCGGAACGTATCCGCTACCATGGTCCCGTGCATGGAGTTGAGAAGCAGCGCATGCTGGAGGCCTGCACCGTGTTCTGTTTTCCAAGTGCCTTCCCGTTCGAAGCATTCCCGTTGGTGAATCTGGAGGCCATGCAGGCCGGCAAACCGATTGTCACCACGGATCAGGGGGCCATCCCGGAGGCAGTGGTAAACGGCCAGGGCGGTCTGATCGTACCACGGAACGAGCCCGCTGTTCTGGCAGACGCCCTGCGCTCGCTGCTGGAATCCCCGGAACGCTGTGCCCTGATGGGCTCCTACAACCGCAGTCTCTTCACCAGACAATTCACACTGAACGCGTTCAGCCAATCCTGGTCGAATCTTCTGGAACGCCTGGCCCTTGAGGACGGTGTACTTCCAGTCTCACGAAAGGGCACTGCCTGATGTGTGGCATCGCAGGATTCGTCAGGACAACCGTTTGCGATTCGGGTCGCGAGCACATCCGTGAAATGTGCAGACGGATGGCCCACCGGGGGCCCGATGATGCAGGAACGGCCGTGCTCGATGGCGAGCAAGTCTTCCTTGGGTTCCGGCGCCTCAGCATCCTTGATCTCAGCAGGGCCGGACACCAGCCGATGATGCACCCCAGCCGGGATCTGGTGATCGTTTTCAACGGCGAACTCTACAATTTCCAGGAAGTGCGTGCCGAGCTGGAAGGGTTGGGCACAGTCTTTCACAGCCACGGGGACACCGAGGTGCTGCTTGCGGCCTGGCATCGCTGGGGCGAAGCCTGCCTGCAACGCTTTCGGGGCATGTTCGCCTTCGCCCTGTGGGACCGGCGCGACCGCAGCCTGTGGCTGGTTCGAGATCGCCTGGGCATCAAGCCTCTGTATTACACGGACGAAGGCCAGCCCGCCTTCGCCAGCGAGGTTAAAAGTCTGCTCGCTCTGCCCTGGGTGAACGCCACTCCCGACATGGAAGGAGTGCTGGGGCACCTGCTGTTCCTCTGGCTGCCTGAGCCGCGTACGGCCTTTGCCGGCATCCAGAAGCTGGCGGCCGGGCACTTGCTGCACTGGAAGGGCGGGCGCAGCGAGATCCGCCCATGGTGGGAACCAGAATTGACGGAATCACCCAGACCGGAAGACGAGCGGGAAGCCCTCGAGGAGCTTAAATCGCTTTTTGACCGCGTGATCCAACGGCATCTGATTTCGGATGTACCGGTGGGTGCCTTTCTCAGCGGGGGACTGGACAGCAGCCTGATCGTGGCCCGTATGGCGACTTTGCGCCGTCAAGGGGCGGAGCGCCCCCTGGACACGTACTCCATCATCTTCAGCGAACGGGACAAGGCCTTCGAGGCGATGCCGGACGATCAGCGCTATGCCCGCCTTGTGGCACAGCATACAGGCAGCAATCACCATGAGATACTGGTCGAGGACGATGTGGTGGAGCATCTGGATCGCTTGGTGTGGCATCTGGACGAACCGATAGCGGACCCAGCTGCTATCAATACTTGGCTGATCTGTCGCCAGGCCCGGAAGCAGGGAACCACCGTGATGCTTTCGGGAATGGGGGCCGATGAAGTATTCGGCGGATACCGCAAGCATCTGAGCGCCAGCCTTGCCGCGGACTTCCGCCGCTGGGTTCCGGGTATTCTGCGTACGGGCGTGATCGCGCCTCTGGTCGCTGCATTGCCGGTGGCCGGCCGCAATCGCGGCTATCGCCTGTTCCGCTGGGCCAAGCGCTTCATGAAAAGTGCCAACCTGCCGCCCCTCGAGTGTTTCATGGGCAACTACGCCTACTACGACGAGCGGGAATTGAACGGTCTGCTGCGACCCGAGCACGGATTCCGCTGGAACGAAACCTGGAGTGTGCGCCGCCATCGCGAGCTGCTGGAACCTGTGCGTGACTGCGACATGGTGCAGCAGATGACTTGGCTGGACACTCGCCTGTTTCTGGTGAGCCACAATCTGAACTATTCGGACAAGGCCAGCATGGCTGCCGGCGTGGAACTGCGTGTGCCATTTGTGGATCACGAATTCACGGACTGGGCACTGGACCTGCCCTCGCGGCATCGGATTCGCGGCCTGCGTCAGAAGCACTTGTTGAAGGAGCTTGGTCTCGGCATGTTGCCGCGGAACGTGGTCGAACGCCCCAAAGCGCCATTCGGCAGCCCGCTGCGCTCGTGGATGCGTCACGGACTCAAACCCTTGCTGGACGAGGTCTTCAGTGAGGAAAGCGTACGCCGCCGCGGCTTGTTTGATTATCGAGCCCTGGCTGTCATGCGGACAGACAACGACAGCGGACAGGCAGACTACGGCCACCGGCTGTGGGCCCTTTTGACCCTGGAACTGTGGTTCCGTCGTTTCATCGATGGACGAGTTCCCTTCGAATCCAACACGCCCGACCCCATTGGTTCCGGGCGTGAGCTGGTGCTCGATTGAGTGTCAGCATTCTGCCCCGAGTGAATCCATAAATGCTGGACATGCGATGAAACAACTGATCCAGAATTTCAAGACCGGCGAGTTGTTGCTGGAAGATCTGCCGGCGCCCGCGATCGCGGGGCCGGGTGTCCGGGTGGCCAACGCCTTCTCGCTGATCAGCGCGGGCACCGAGCGCACCACGGTGTCCACGGCCCAGGCCAGCCTGGTGGGCAAGGCCCGCAAGCGGCCCGACCTGGTGAAACAGGTGCTGGAGAATGTGAAACGCGAAGGTCTGGGCGCCACCATCGAAAAGGTGCGCAGCCGGCTGGAGAGCATGAAGGCCATGGGCTACAGCAGCGCGGGCGTGGTGATTGAGAGCTCGTGCGAGGACTTCCGCCCGGGCGACCGGGTGGCCTGCGCGGGGGGCGGCTACGCCGTGCATGCCGAACAGATCTTCGTGCCACGCAACCTGTGTGTGGCGGTGCCCGAAGGCGTGGGTCTGGATCAGGCGGCCTTCACCACCCTGGGCGCGATCGCGCTGCAGGGAGTGCGCCAGGCGGACGTGCGGGTGGGCGAGTGTGTCACGGTGGTGGGACTGGGACTGCTGGGACTGCTGGCAGGCGCGATCCTCAAGGCTTCGGGCTGCCGGGTGATCGGTGCCGATATCGGCGCGGGCAACTTCGCGGCCGCCCGTGCTCTGGGTCTGCACGAACTTTGCCTGACCGGCGAACTGGAAACCGTGGTCGCGCGCGTCTCGCGCGGGCGGGGTGCCGATGCGGTGATCCTCTGCGCCAGCACGCGCAGCAACGAGCCTGTGGAACTGGCCGGGCGCATTTCGCGCAAGAAAGGCCGGGTGGTGGTGGTGGGAGCCGTGGGCATGGACCTGCCGCGCGAACCCGACTGGTACCAGAAGGAGCTGGAGCTGAAGATGAGCTGCAGCTACGGCCCGGGCCGCTACGACCCCGAGTACGAGGAAGGCGGGCACGACTACCCGGTGGCGTACGTGCGCTGGACCGAAGGGCGCAACATGGAAGCCTTTCTGGACCTGCTGGCCGAGGGCCTGGATCTTGCGCCCCTGATCAGCCACCGTTTCTCCATTGACGACGCGCTCAAGGCCTACGATATCGTGCTGGGCAAGACTCCCGAACCGCATATCGGAATTCTGCTGGAGTACGGGGCGGACCAGGCGGTCGTGTCACACCGGGCCAGCGCCGCAACCCGGGCCAATGGAGCGTCCGCCGGCCCGCGTGGCAATGGCATCGCCTTCATCGGCGCGGGCAATTTCGCCCAGAGCTACCTGCTGCCCCACGTGAAGAAATACGGGTCGCAGCCACTGCACACGGTGGTGACCGGCACGGGAGTCAACGCGCGCGCCGTGGCGGGCAAATTCGATGTGCCCCATTTCGGCACCGATGGTGATGCCGTGATGGCCGATCCGGAGGTGGGCACGGTCTTCATCGCCACCCGCCACAACCTGCACGCGCCCTGGGTGCTGAAGGCGCTGGAGGCCGACAAGCGAATCTTCGTGGAAAAACCGCTCTGTCTCACCGAAGACGAACTGGAACGCATCGTGGCCCTTCACGGGCTCAAGCGGGAACAGGGTCACTCCCCCATGCTGCTGGTGGGCTTCAATCGGCGCTTTGCTCCGCTGACCCAGGAGCTGGCCCGTTTTCTGCCCCGCGACGAACCCCGCATGATCCATTACCGGGTGAATGCGGGCATGATTCCCTCGAACAGCTGGATCCAGGACCCCGCAGTGGGCGGTGGACGCATCATGGGCGAACTGTGTCACTTCATCGATACCTGCAGTTTCCTCTGCGCGGGCCCGCTGCGCTCGGTGCAGGCAGCCGCCCTGCCCAACGCGGGCCGCTGGCATGACGACAACCTGAGCGTGAGCCTGCGCTGGGCCGATGGCTCACTGGCCTGCATCCAGTATCTGGCCAATGGCAGCCGACTGCTGCCCAAGGAGCGGCTCGAAGTCTCCTGCGCCGGACACAGCGCCGTGCTGGACGACTTCCGCAAGCTCGAGCTCTTCTCAGGGCGCGCCCAGTCACACAAATCGGCCCAGGACAAGGGCCACGAGATGGAAGTCCGCACCTTCCTGGATGCCCTGGCCAGCGGCAACAGCCCGATTCCCTTCGAGAGCCTGGTGGAAACCACGCGCGCCACCCTGCTGGTGAAACGTTCCCTCGAAGACGGTCTGGAACACACCCTGGCGTGAGCGACGCGCGCTCCATGCTGCAGGCCCTGGAAGCCTGGATCGTCGCCGAGGAGTACGCCGGCTGGGATCCCTATGACGCGCTGAACAGTCCCCTGTTGAAAGCGCTCAGCCTGGGCACCCGGGTGGGCGGCATCGCCTGGGTCCAGCTGATCAAGCGCTCGCCCTGGAACCTGCGGCCCCTGCTGGCCGTGCCCAAGGGGCGCAATCCCAAGGGCATCGGCCTTTTCCTGCACGCCAGTGCCCTGCGCTACTCGGACACGCACGACCCTTTGGATCTGGAACGGATCACGCATTTCGGCAACTGGCTGCTGGAGAACGGCAACCGGCAGTTCGGCGGCATTGGCTGGGGCTACAATTTTCCCTGGCCGGGGCGCAGCTTCTATTGCCCCGAGGGCACTCCCACGGTGGTCAACACGGCGTATGTGGGGCAGGCATTCCTGCTGGCCTGGCGGGCCACGGGTGAGGAGCGCTGGTTGCAGGCGGCCCATGCCGCGGCGGAGTTCGTCCACAAGGGACTGCCGGAGAGCGCCCGCACCGAGCACGGTTGCTGTGCGGCCTATACTCCCCTGGACCGAGCACGGATTCCCAACGCCAACATGCTGGGAGCCGCGCTGCTGCTGGCGGTGGCCAGGTGTGTGCAGGACCCGGGACTGCACACGGCAGGCATGGAGCGCATGGCCTATTCACTGGCCGACCAGCGCGCCGACGGCAGCTGGTTCTATGGCGAAGCGTCCAACCAGGCCTGGATCGACAGCTTCCACACCGGCTACAACCTGCTGGCTCTCGACCAGGCCGCCCGGCTCAGTGGAGACCCGGACTTCAGACGAGGCGTGGAGCGCGGGTTCCGCTTCTATCTGGATTCCTTCTTCGAGAGTGACGGCACGGTCAAGTACTACCACGACCGACGCCACCCGCTGGATCCCCATGCCTTCGCCCATGCCCTGATCACGCTGAAAAGTCTGGAGGCGCTCGACGAGCGCGCCGCCATCCTGCGCCCGCGCGTGCTGGAACGGCTGGAATCGCTGTTCCGGATGCCCGAGGGCTGGTACAGCCACTGGATCACGGCCAGCGGCCGGCGCACCGAGATTCCCTACATGCGCTGGGTCCAGGCCTGGGTCTTCACCGCGCTGGTGTACGAGATCCACGGTCAGGGGTTCTTCAATCAGGGGGAGGCCCGGGCGTGAGCCGCTTCTGGATTGACATCGACAACCTGCCCCATGTGACCATCTTCGACCCGCTGCTGCGGGAACTGGAGGCACGTGGTCACACGGTGGAGCTGACCGTGCGCGACTTCGCCTTCTCGGTGGAACGCCTGCGCGATCTGGGTCTGCCGGCCACCGTGATCGGTCGGCACTACGGCAAGGCCACCTGGCGCAAGGTGGCGGGCACCCTCTGGCGGGCCGGACAGCTCACGCGCTGGCTGGGCGGACGGTCCTTCGACCTGGCCCTGTCCCACGGCAGCCGCAGCGCCGTGCTGGCCGCGGCCTGGCGGGGTCTGCCCACGGTCACGATGTACGACTACGAGCATGTCTCCACCGGCCTGCAGGAACGCTTCGCCAGCAGGATTCTGGTGCCCGGTCTGTTGATGGAACGCGGTGTGTTTCCCGACAACCCACGCTACGAGGGCTATCCCGGGTACAAGGAAGAGATCTATCTGGGGCGTTTCAGCCCCGATCCCGGCTTCCGCCAGCAGCTGGAATGCCCCGAGAATGCGGTGCTGGTGGTGCTGCGCCCCCCGGCGCGCGCCGCGCATTATCACGATCCCCGGGCCGAGACGATCTTCCAGGCGGTCGTCCAACGGCTGCGTCAGAGCTCCTGCATCACGATCGTACTGCCGCGCACTCCGGATGAGCTGGCCGAATTGGCCCCGCTGGAAAGCCCGACTTTCCGCATCCTGCGCCGCCCCGTGGACGGACTGCAGCTGGTGCACGCCGCCGATCTGGTGATCTCGGGTGGCGGCACCATGAACCGCGAAGCCGCCCTGCTGGGCACTCCCGTGCACTCGATCTTCCAGGGCAAGCGCGCCCTGCTGGACGAGGAACTGGCGCGGCGACACGCCTTTCACTTCATCAGCAACATCGGGCAGGTGGCCGATATCCCCCTGGAACGCAAGCCCTCCCGGGTCCACTCCCTGGATGACACTCTGCTCGACTGGCTCTGTGCACGCTTCGAAACCCTGGCCCGCGAAGGGACGTCCCGCTCATGACACACCCACCTTCCGGCACACCGCGTGACATCATCCGCTCGGGTTCACGCCGACTCCTGCCCTGTGTCGCGACCCTGCTTGTGTGCGCGGTGTGCGCACATGCCCTGCCGTTCTCCGAATCGGCCAGTATGGCCCTGCAGCCGGAGTTCCTGCTCTTCGGAGAGTCCACGGCCATCGACCCCAACCGGATGCTGCCGCTGGGCGATACACAGTACATGGACCCAGCTCACGCGCCCCGAACTCCCTGGCTGGCAGCACGCTGGGCCCAGCAGGCGGCCTGGCAGCCCAGCGATTCGCTGCAGCTGGGTCTCTGGTTCGAGAACCGCACCAGCAGCCAGCAGGACAGCAATCCATACCTGGCTCTCAGCGGCAGTCTGGACTGGAGGCCCCAGCCGGAGCTGCTGTTGCACACCACCTTTTCAACCATGGTGAACCAGCAGGCTCCCGCGGAATTTCCCGGGAACTGGGGTGATGTGCACGCGGGCAGCCGGGAAGCCTGGCTGCAGTGGTCACGCTCCTGGTTCCAGCTGCGTGCGGGCCGAATGAGTCTGAACACGGGACCCGAGTCGGGGCGCAGCCTGCTGCTGAGCAACAGCACCTCGCTGGATGGCTGGCGGCTGGAAGTGCGCCCCGGCAAGAAAGCCGATGGGCTCTGGCTGAGTGCCTTCCACTACGAACTGGACACGCGCGCACAGGGCACGCACACCTACGCGCGCTGGCTGACCGGCCATCGGGTGGGCTGGACCTGGGCCAACCGGGCCTCGCTGGCTCTCGCGGAAGCGATTCTCTATGGCAAGGAACACGGAGGTCCGTCCTGGGCGGCGCTCAATCCGCTGCAGCCCCTGCACGCGGTGCAGATGAACGGCCTGGAAGCCAACACCGTGTTCCAGCTTTCCGGCTGGTGGAAACTCAACGAGCGCCAGCTGCTGAGCGGGGAAATCCTGGTGGACGACCTGCAATTGGATGACGCCAGCCGCGATGACCAGGAGCCCGACGAATGGGCCGTCCAGCTGGACCTGCGCAACGCCCTGCCCGCGGACATCCTGCTGCACACGGGCTACACGCGCATCACCCAGCGCAGCTACAATTCCAAGTTCGGCCATCAGGTCTGGTTGATCCATGAGCGCCCGCTGGCACACCCGCTTGGCGCCGACGCCGATGAGTTCCGGCTGGGGCTGAGCTGGAAGGGCTCGGCCAGAGTCCACCCCTCCTGGTCCATGGCCGTGCGCCGCCAGGGCGAGCGTACACCCTGGGTGCCCTTCGACCAACCCTGGCTGGAACCCGATGCGCGGCTGCCCTACAGCGAGCCCTTCCCCACCGGGGTGGTCCAGCGCACGGTGGAGCACACGCTTGCCGTCGAGAGTCTCTGGCGATCCTGGACCCTGCGTCTGGCCTGGACCCTGCCGCAGGTCAGGAATCTGGATCACGTGCCCGGACAGGACCGTTCCGATTCCTTCGTGGAACTGCGGATCTTCGGGGGCATCGCCCGTCTTCCCGGTTCCCGCTGAGAGCGGGACCGACCAGTGATTCATTGATACTGAATGCCAGGCCATGGAGACTTGCCGATGTCGCACGACCCTGTGCTGAGACTGGTTCCCTCGCTGAAACGCCAGTTCATCTGGGGTTGCGTGCAGTATGTGTTCGTGGTGCTGATGATGAAGGTCTTCGTGCCCCCCCAGTTCGATGTGCCGCTGGGACTGCTGGCATTGCTCTTTGCCCTGGCCCACTTCCCGCGATTTCTGTTCGCGGCTCTGACACGAGACCATGTACTCTGTCTTCCCGTGGAAATCCGCGGCGACTCTCTGGTGGTGCCGGGCAGAAGATCGCCGGATCCGATTCCTCTCGAGCGCATTGACCATGAACGCTCCAGCAATCGGCACATCGCCGAGATCTTTCTGGGCTTCTGGATTCTCAAGGATGCCGCGGGCAAGCGGTTGACCTGGCTGGAACGCTGGGCCTTCACCAAGGAAGAACTGGACCGACTGATGGAGACAATCCGCAGCCTGCAACGGACACACGACCAGCAGGGTGCACATGATCCGGAGGGTCTGACCGATGTTTCAACTTGAATCACCCAGCCATCGCCTGACCGCGTCCGCGATTCGCCAGTGGCTGCGCATCACGGGCTGGGGCTGCCTGCTGCTGGTCATCCAGGCCAGCATTCCCTGGATCTTCAGTCCGGGTGGACGCCCCTTCCTGGATGAATTGCCTCTGCTGATCCGGCTCTGGAGCGGCAGCCTGGTCCTGCTGCTGGTGCTCTCGGCCATCTGGGTGATCTTTGCCGCCGGGCACAGCCACCAGACCGAGATCGGCCTGTACAGCGACTGCATCGCCTCCCCCGTGTTCGGCAAGGTCCGGGCCATTCCGGTGATGGACGTGGATGTGGACCGCAGCCTGATTCCCGGGCGCTGGGAGCGTTTTTTTGGGTGGTGGAGCCTGCGCGATGCCCAGGGCCGCAGCCTGGCCCGCTTTCCGATTCGCCTCTACCGCCGGCAGGACGTGGAAACTTTCTTCAAGGCCATCGAAGCGAAGCAATCCGCTTCGGGACTGTGAGCCATTCTTCCGGTCAGGCTGAGCGATCACCCGCAGGACAAGACAGATGAGGCATCCATGTTCCGGATCGAAGTTCCCACTGCCCGGCTTTCGGCCTCGGTACCCAGACTTTGGGCCAGACTGGCACTGAGTGGTGTGGCCATCCTCCTGCTGATGCTGGTCATGATGTTGCTGGCGGACAGTCTGCTGGGCCAGGCACCGGAACCGCCCGTCCATCGGCTCTTCGTGGCGGGAGTGACCATGGTGGCTGTTCTCGCCACATTGTTCCCCAACCTAGTCTGGCGTACATATCTCCATGAAATCGGGCTGTACGAAATCCGGATAAGCTCTCCGGCATTCGGCCGTGGGCGGGACATGCCCTTGGCCGACGTGGATCCGAGCTGCAGTCGGACACAGAATGCGCTGGACAGAGTGTTGGGTCGCGGTCGTTTTCGCGACAGCCAGGGACGGATCCTGGCCCGATATTCCCGTTGGATCTACCGTCGGCAGGACGTGGAAGACTTCTTCAAGGCCATCGAAGCGACACAGTCCTCCATTGGACTGTGAGCCATCCATCCCGGCAGCGGGCCACGAGCCCCCTGCGGCAAGACTGGGGAGGATTCCGTGTTCCAGATCGAAGTTCCCGCGCGGCGACTCATGGCCACCAGACCGAGACTTCTGGCAAGACAGTTGTTCTGGATGTGTGTGTTCCTGGGCATGATGTTCGCCTCGCAGTTTCACCAGCACTGGGGACAGGAGTGGACTGCCCTGGATCTGAGGCATGCGAAGATGCTCGCGATTGGCGCATCGATCCTCATCATCCTCTCATCACTGGCTGTCTGGTTCTTGCCTTGGCACATGCGAGCAGCCAGGATCGACCTCTACAGGGACCGTCTCTTCTCCCAGCTCTTCTGGCGAATGGGGACAATTCCTTTGGACAGAGTGGACCTGTCACGCAGTCGCACACCGGGCACGCTGGAATCCTGGATCGGCAAATGGAGCTTCCGCGACAGCGCGGGCAGAAGTCTGGCGCGCTTTCCCCGGCTGCTCTACCGCCGGCAGGACCTGGAAAGTTTCTTCGAGGCCATCGAAGAGCTGCAGAAAAGCGCGGGCTGAGTATCTTGGCCATCGCGTTTCGGGCAGCCCCATCGCAGGCCCGTCCACAAGGCATTCATCGAAAGGACTGTACCATGGCCACCCTGACCGTTCTGCTTGCGCTGCTGCTGGCCTGTGGTGCCCGCGCCGATGTGGATGTGCCCACTTTCCAGCAGGAGTTCCACAACTGGGCCGAGGCCCATGTGGATACCTTCTCCTTCCCGGCCGCCAGCGAGCCTTTCTCCAGCGTCAGTCTGACCTATACGCTGGATTGTCCAGGCAGCCCCGGCGACTGTGATCCATGGGACCGACTGGGATTCCTCAGCGTGCTGGTGCCCGATGGCAACGGTGGCCAGACGCGCATCGAGATCGCGCGCATCGTGACGCCCTACGACATCACGGGCAGCTGGGGACCGCCCTACGGCACCGGCCCCGGCGAATGTGGTTGGGAGTTCGATGTGTCCGACTACTCACATCTGCTGCGCGGCGAGGTGATCCTGAGCAGCTACATCGAAACCTGGATCGGCGACGATCGCGGCTGGCAGGTCACCGCGGACTTTCACTTCACCTCGGGCGTCCCCGAGCTCGAACCCTTCGAGGTCCTGCCGCTCTGGGATCTGGGGCACCTGGTGATCGGCGATTCCAGCAATCCCTACAGCCAGTACCTGAGCGGCCGCAACTGGGCGCTGCCCGCCGAAGCCGAAGCGGCTCGCCTGCGCATCACGACCACGGGCCACGGCCAGGGCAATACCGACAACGCCGCCGAGTTCTCCGATCTGGAACACTATGTGCTGCTGGACTTCAACATGCAGACCCTGAACCTCTGGCGTGACGACTGCAACGTCAATCCCTGCAGCGGCCAGGGCGGCAACTGGTGGTACGGGCGTTTCAACTGGTGCCCGGGCAGTTCGGTGCCCGCCTGGACCAGCGATGTTCCCGTGGGCCAGGACTCGGTCTTCGTGGACTACTGGTTCGAGAGCTACGACAACCACTGCCGTCCCAACAATCCCGATTGCATCAGCGGACAGACCTGCACGGACTGCAACTACAACTCCACCGGTCACACCGAACCGATCTACAGCACGGTGGGCCAGCTGGTGTTCTACCGCACGCCGGTCAGCGCCGTGGACCCTGCCCGGCAACGGCCATCAACCAGCACTCTGGGTGCCGCCTGGCCAAATCCCTTCAATCCGGGCACCCAATTGCCGCTGGTCCTCGACCGCCCCGCGCGTGCCCGCCTGGCCGTGTACAATCTGCTGGGCGAGCGGGTGGCCCTGCTCGTGGATGGATGGCTGCCCGCCGGCTCCCATGCCTTCCGCTTCGATGGCGAGGGCCTGCCTTCAGGCGTCTACATGGCCCGGCTGGAGCTGGAGCCTTCGGGCGGCGCAGTCGGCGTCTCGACACGCAAGCTGGTGCTGATGCGCTGAACACCAGCGCTTCCCCCATGCTGTCCTCTCGCGACGTAGCCCGGATGAAGCCAACACAATCTCGAATTCACAATTCGCGTTCCGCGCAATCGGGGCGCCATGCAATGGGAACGGAGGCCCTTCACGTGATCTGCCCGGATGGGGCCATGCCCTGTGCGGGCCGCGCTCTCCACCTTTTCTTCGCGAAGAAAAGGTGGGCCAAAAAAGGCTCTCTGCTCACTCCGCCGGACGGGCCTGCGCTGCGCGCGCCCGTCGTCGCATGGTCACCTCCGGGCGGCAGGCAGGCCGGTACCCGACCTTGCCCCCGGGCACACTGGAATTCTTCCGCATGCGACGCGGCGAGATTCATTCCGGCAGTGTCCTGTGCTTTTGAGGTGCGAGGAGGAGAAGCGCCTGCGGCGCGCTCTTTTGCCAGCCCGGGGTGAATCCCCGGGTGGGTGAAACCCGGCGGGAAAATGAAAACCGGGCCGCAGGGGTTTGTCTGGGGCCCGGTGGCTGGAATCGGTTGAGGGCGCGTGTGTCTCAGGTTCCTGCACCCAGCCCCATCCAGGAGGCAATGATGTTGCGCATCATCTCGTTGGTGCCCGAATAGAGGGTGGCGCCCACGGCGTCGCGCAGGGCCCGCTCGACCTCGTACTCCACGGTGAAACCATAGCCGCCGTGAATCTGCACCGCGCGGCGGGTCACCTCGCCCAGGCTCTCGCTGACCACCAGCTTGGCGATGGCGGCGTCCTGGCTCACGCTGCGGCTCTTCTCCAGGCGGCTGGCGGCCTGGTAGACCAGCAGGCGGCTGGCTTCGACCCGGCAGCGCATCTCGGCCATGTGCTCGCGAATGGCGGGGAACTTGGTGATCGGGCTGCCGAACTGCTGGCGTGTGCGCGCGTACTTGACGCAGGTTTCAATCAGACGCTCCATGGCGCCCACATGAAAGGCGAAGAGCAGGCTGCGTTCCCAGTCCATGCTGTGGGTGAACAGGCTGGATCCGCCGCCTTCTCCGGCCAGCATGGCCGAGTGGGGCACGCGCACATCCTCGAGGGCCACTTCTCCGAAGGGCGAGGTGCGAATACCCATCTTCTCGATCTTGTGGCTGCGGCTCAGACCACGGCTCTCGGCGGGCACGATGAAACAGCTCACACCACCATGGTAGCCCTTCTCGGGATCCGTCAGGGCGAAGAGCACGAACACATCGGCCACCGGGGCATTGGTGATGAAGATCTTGTTGCCGTTGAGCACCCAGTCATCGCCATCGCGCACGGCCCGGGTCGTCATGTTGAAGGCGTCGCTGCCCGTGCCCGGCTCGGTCATGGCATTGCCGGCGATCAGGGTGCCGTCACACAGTCCGGGCAGCCATTTCCGGCGCTGCTCTTCGGTGCCGAACTTGTAGATCGGCATGGTGCAGGGCAGCATGTGCGCGCAGAGACTGAACAGCAACCCGCCGTCGGTACAGCCCTGGCCCAGGGCTTCAAGGGCAATCGCCGTATCCAGTGGACTCAGCCCGCCTCCGCCGTACTCGCTGGGCACCGGCAGTCCGGGAATCGCCATCTCGCCCATCTTGCGCCAGAGATCACGGTCGAAGAACTGATCGCGGTCGCGCTGGATCACATCCCCGTTCAGTTCTGACTTGGCGAACTTGCGCAGGGTGTCGCGCAGGGTCTTCTGGTCGTCGTTCAGCTCGAAATTCATTGAACCATCTCCTTGAGGCGCTGGTAATCGGTCTTGTCCGTGGAAGTCTTCGGCAGGCTGTCAAGGAAGACGAAATCATCGGGCACCATGTACGACAGCAGGTTGTCGGCCGAGTAGCGCTTGAGTGCGATGATGGACAGTTTCATGCCATCGCGGGGCACCAGGCAGGCCCGGATGCGTACTCCGCCGTCCGCATCGCTGACGGCCAGCACGGCCGCTTCCAGCACATCGGGATGGCGATAGAGCGCAGTCTCGATCTCGCCCAGTTCGATCCGGTAGCCGCGCTTCTTGACCATGCGGTCCCGGCGACCGAGGAATTCCAGCTCGCCTGCCGCGTTGGGCTGCACCACGTCGCCCGTGTTGTACCAGCGCACGCCGTCCAGCTCCAGGAAGGCCCGGGCGTCCAGCTCGGGCGCGTTCCAGTAGCCATCCATCACGCCCTCACCCCGGATGAGCAGCAAACCCTCGCCCGTTCCGTCCACGGGCTGACCATTCTCGTCCACCCGCAGGCTTTCGTAGTGCGGGCAGACTCTGCCAATGGGGTACGGAGTGCTGCGGTCGTCGGGATGGGGTGGCAGCGTGTGCCAGGTGCAGACATTGGTCTCGGTGGGGCCGTAGAGATTGTGATACTCGGGATGGGGCCAGAGCGCGCGCAGTGCCTGGAGGTGCTTGATGGGAAAGACTTCGCCGGCGAAATTGACCACGCGCAGCGCACTGGCGTCCCGACCTTCGGGCTTGCCGAACTGCAGCATCAGGGTCAGGATCGACGGTGTGGAATACCAATGGGTGATCGCTTCCTGTTCCACGATCTCCACCAGCCGTGCCGGGTTCTTGCCGTCGTCCTCGCCGATCAGCACCAGTCGCCCTCCGTGCAGCAACGGCACGTAGATGTCCAGTACCGAGAGATCAAAATGGAAGGGGGCGTGCGAAGAGAAACGATCCTCGGGTCCGGGAGTGTAGAGCTGTGCGCACCACTCGATGAAAGCCAGCGCGGCCCCCTGCGAGATGCGCACACCCTTGGGCACTCCCGTGCTGCCCGATGTGTACAGGATGTAGCCCAACTCCGTGCGCGTGCGACCAGCGACCGGCAGCAGGTCTTCTCCGGCAGCCGGCCGTGTGGCCAGTGCGGCCCTGAGCGCGCCCGCGGGGTCGAGAGCCAGTTGCATGTCCAGTACGATCACGGCAGGCCTGCAACCATGCTCGGCCAGTGCAGCCACCAGGTCGGATTCGCGGCGCGAGTCCACGATCAGGGCCTTCACCTCGCAGTTGGCAAAAATCCAGGCGGCTCGCTCGGCGGGGCCTGACCAGTCCACGGGCACGTGTGCCGCCCGTGCACGCTGGCTCGCGAACACGCCGATCACACTCTCGATGGACTTGGGCAGGCACAGCCCCACCCGGTCACCGTCCTCCACACCCAGCGATCGCAGGACCTGCGCCAGGCTCTCGGCCAATTCGAGCGTGTCACGGTAGTCCAGCTGGCAATCCCGGGATGCGTCACGAATCGCGACGCCCGCGGGATTGAGCTCGGCTCCCCTGGCCAGACATTCCCAGAGTGAACGGAGCCCGCTCATCATTGCCCCTGCTTCTCGCGCACGACGTCGACGATGCGGTCGATCGTGTTCAGGTTGTCAATGCCCACTTCATGGGCCTCGAACTGCACCTTGTAGGTGTCTTCCAGGAAGGTGACCAGCTTCAACGTGGCCAGCGAATCAAGGATCCGGCCGCTGATCAGTTCCACATCACCGGTGAGCACGCTGGGGTCCTCTCCGGGAAGGAACTCGTTCAGAATGTACTCGGTGATTTCGGCGTGCAGGGTATCCATCAGTCTCTCCTTGTGAGGGTGCTGTCGGCAATGAAACGTGAGTAAAGATCGGCGGCCACCAGGGCATGCCCGCGGGCACCGGGATGGTCGTCCCAGGGAGCAACCCAGAGGTCTTCGGGTGTGAAGGCGGCGTAGACCTCATTCAGATCCCAGACCACCAGGCCCGCCCCGTTCATGCTGGCGATGATGTCCTGGTGCCCCATGTTCAGGTCGTGTTCGGTCAGCAGCGGCAGATAGACCGCACGCAGCGTGATGCCGCGGCTCTCGCACTCCTCGCGCAGGCGGGCATAGATCCAGTCCAGCAGTTCCCGCTCGAAGGGACGCAGAGCACGGATGCAGGCGTTCTCCTCGCTGCCGGGGCGCGCGCCAGCCCGGGCGACCAGATCCACCAGCCAGGGGTCTTCCAGCGGGCGCGAGCGTGACACCAGATCGGCCAGCCGGTCCACGCTGTGCTTGCCGTCCACGATGTGCCCCACATAGATCGCCGCCGAGGGCTCGAAGCGCAGGTCGAACTTGCGCAGACGGAAGAGCACATCCAGCGGGCTGTAGCCCTCCACCGCACAGTTGAGCAGTTCCACCGGCCCCTGGCCCGTGTGATTCAGAGAATCCTCGAGCAGCGATTCGAAATCCTGCTCCTGTTCCACTCCACTGCCATACAGATGACTGGCGCCCAGCATCAGCACCCGCTGCACTCCGGGAGCGGGGGCCAGTTCAACCGCCCTGTCACGCATTCCGTAGTGGTTCACGCTCACCATCACGCCCTTGTGGCGTTCTTCGGTGTCCGGATTGAGCAACAGGAAGGGCAGATCATCCTGCGACAGACTGAGATGCGAGAACTTGAGCGATTTCCAGTCCGCGGGTTTCTGCTTGAAGATCTGGTTGAGGTCCGGGTTGTCCCAACCCACGTCGTTCAGCTTCTCGTAGTAGTCGCGCTGGCGACGGTTCTTGTCGCGCTGGTTCATCACCGGACTCTTGACCTGATGGATCACGCTTGACACCGGCTCGGGCAGTTCCCGGTAGACCCGCGGGTGCCCGATGATCAGCAGTGCCAGCAGCATGGCGCCAATGCGCAGGGTCTCGGGCACGAAGCGCAGCGGGCGCGGTTTGTGCCCTGCGTAAGCCAGCGCCGTCAGGAAATGCAGCAGAATTCCACCCAGCAGCAGGGCCACCAGCAGACCGTTTCCGGGCAGCAGGCGCGTGCCCACGGCAAAGAGCGAGAGCCATTCCGTCAGGGATTCGGTGACCCACATCGACCAGAGGACACAGATCGTCAGAAAGACTCCCGTGGTGCGCGCGGCCAGCCCCAGATTGTAGGCAAGGCCACCTTTCTGGGCCGCGAGGCGCTGGGAGGGTGTCTGCCGGCTTTCCAGCACCACATTGATCGCCACCAGCACACAGAGCACGACCCAGAACATGATGTCGTGGGTGGCCAGCAGAAATTCGCCGCGAATCCAGAACCAGAGCCAGGCGTGGAAGAACCAGGTGGCCACGAAGACCCAGACCGTGCCCAGCACCAGGGCCCAGGTATTGCCGAACCTGCGCAGCTTGAAGTACGACGGATAGTAGAAGACCTTCATCATGAAGTCCTTCCAGTAGATGTTGATCCGTCGCCAGAAATCGGTGAAGCTGGAGGCCAGGTAGAAGAGGTGATGGGTCTCGGGAAGGGCATAGCCGAAGAGCCGCACCACACCGATCACGAAATGGAACTGGCCGGAGACGTTCAGGTAGAGCATGAAGGGCCAGATCAGGTAGCGCAGCAGACTGCCCAGATCCAGCACCTGGGTCGTGTCGATGGGCAGATGCTGGTAGACCAGCCGATACAGCACCAGCTGGAACACACCGCGGGCCATCCATTGCAGGCCCGAGAGGGCCGTCAGGTCGCGGTCCTTCTCCTTGGCCTGACTGCGGGTCCAGGTCTGGTAGTCAACCGCCGGAAAGAGCGGAAAGACCACGTTGGGAATCATGAAGAAATAGGAGAGGCTGTCCAGTGCCTTGAAGGGTTGCCGCGCGTGCTTGAGGTCGTAGAGGTAAATCAGCAGGCGAATCGAGAACAGTGATCCGAAGATCGGCCAGATCGCCGGGGACCAGGCCTGTCCCAGGCTGCCGATCCGCTGGCTGGCGAAGACCGCGCCCAGCACGAGCAGCAGAAGCACACGCCAGCGGAAGGTGATGGGCAGGTGGCAGATGCCGATCACCAGCAGCCCCAGGGCCAACAACCAGCTTCCCTGCACCAGCCCGAAGATCAGCGGAATGCTGGCCAGGGAGAGCAGGGTGAAAAAGCCGTGCCGCCATCTGCCGGGCAGGAAATGGTGCACCGTAAAGCCACCCAGCAGAAAGGGTGCGAAGCGATGGAAAGCGAATCCCTGGAACTGGTACCACCAGCCCATGAGATAGAGAACGCCTGCCAGGAGGCCCATCAGGCTCAGGAAAGTGCCCGCCCGGCGCACACGTGAAGGGGGCAACAAGGACGGAGAGGTGCCTCCCGCTGCCTTGCCGCCGGCTGTATTGATCATGCTGGTTTCCGCAAATGCTCTGTGTTCGGCGCCAAACTTAGCGATGCGCCGATCAAGTCACCAGATCAAAAGCCAGAAACCGTTCCTCTGCCGCATGCGGCCAGGACGCAAGGCTCGTCCAATTGGAAACTAGGTGCGGGAATTGTCGGATGCTGGCAGGAGTTCTCTGCTATGGTGCAGGAACAGCCCAGGCATCAAGCCTCATGTTGACCGATTCGGCCATCTTCATGAACAGGAAAGCGGGGCGGGGAATCTCATGATCCGCCAGGGCCACATCCCAGGCGGCCTGCATGCGCAGCACGGGCCCGGGCGTGGAACAGGCGGTGCCCTGGCCATCGGCATACCAGGTAAGGGTCACATCCAGCGGCAGATCTCTCGTGATGCCATGCAGTTGGAATGTTCCATCGACCCGGATGGTCAGCGGGACTCCATCCTTCAATTCCCCACCACTCAGCACCCGATCGACGGTGTACTCGGTCGTGGGATACTTGCTGGTATGCAGGTGGTTATCGCGCATGTGGCTATCGCGAAGGTCGATGCCGGTGGTCAGTTGCAGCAGATCCACGGAAAAGTTGGCCATGCTGGTGGAATCGATGGTCGTTCCCGGGAAACTCAACGCGCCGCTGATGGCATGAGTCTCGCCATCGAAGCTCTCGAGAGTGGCCTCGGAATGGAAGGTGACCTTGTTGCAGTCCGCATCTCCCGTCACGCGCCAATCGCCGGCGTGCACGCGTGAGACAAGCAGCAACAACGCAAGAAACTTGAGTGTACCAGAGCGCATGATTTTCCCCGGAAAAAGAATGACCCGGGCCGAAGCCCGGGTCGTTGGCATCACTTGACCATCAACATCCGGTGGGTCTGGCTGGTTCCCGCCGCATCCAGTCGGGCAAAGTACATGCCACTGGGCTGGGCGATGCCCCGATCACTCAGGCCATTCCAGAGAATGTGTCCGGTTCCGGCCGGCATCGGCTGATCCAGCAGCGTGCGCACACGCTCACCGGCCAGGTTGTATACGGACAGGCGCACCATGCCCGCGCTGGGCAGGGTGAAGGCGATCCGGGTTTCCGGGTTGAAGGGATTGGGCCAGTTGGCCAGGCCCAGGTCCGTGGGCAGCAGGCCGGGGGCCTCCACCGAGGTCAGATCCTGCATGGTGCTGAAGCTGGTGGTGTAGATGAAGTCTCCACTGTTGCTGAAGTTGCCGTTGGCGGCATTTCCGGCGGCGTAGAAGGTGACCTCCTCGGGCAGGTCCTCGCCCGTGGGTGCGGTCCAGTCGAAGGTCCAGCTGACCGGGCCATCGGAAGTACCCTGGAAGGTACCGGAGCTGGTATGCTTGATGTACTGGGTCGCGCCTGAAGCCGAAATCTGCAGCGAACCGGAGGCTTCGCTGAACTCGCCCTGACCGAGCTGGGTGGCTTCGAAGCCCCAGCGGCTCTGGCCCGGATCGGCAAGGGTGACCGTGAGTTCATAGGTCTCGCCGGGCAGCCATGTGTCGGGGCCCGAAATCTGGAAGGTGCCGTTGCCGCTGTTCAGGGGATTGGTCGTGTGGCAGGCCACGCAGCTGGTCTCGCCCGGGGCGCCGGTATGACCGTCGGGGGGGCCGCTGCTGTAGGCGAAGGCCATGGATGGCAGCAGCGCTGCACCCGCGAGGATGAGTTGGATTCGATTCATGCTGAACTCCCGGTTGGTTGGTGTTGGGCACCAAATCTAACAACCGAAGAGTCTTTGTTGGCACGAATTTCTGCAGGTCAGGGATTTTCTCGTTCGGCAAAGCGCTCACTTGGTGAGATTCAGGCCAAGGCAGATTGGACGCTGGCCACCATGTCCTTCAGATCGAAGGGTTTGCGGAAGACCTTGTCGGCCCCAAGGGCGCGCGCAATGCGCAGGCAATCGTCCGCCGAGATCGCACCACCACCGGAAATGGCGAACAGCGGCACGACCGGCCAGGTGGCGCGAATCTCCCGCAGGGTTTCCGCGCCTTCCTTCTCGGGCACCAGCATGTCAAGGATGACCAGATCCACGGTCTTGCCGCCCAGTTTCTTGAGGCCTTCATTCCCGTTCTCGGCCTCGGAGCAGGAGAAGCCCGCCTTTTCAAGGCTGCGCTTGAGCACGGATCGCACGCCTGGGTCGTCGTCGATGATGAGAACATGACCAAGACTGTCGGCAAGGGCCAAAGGTCTTGAGTCGGTGGATTCGGACGGGTTTTCGTCGTTCATCAGACTTCCGAATTGTCACTGCGCGGGGGAACATGTGCCTTCTGAAACAGAACTATCGGCCCCGCGACAACCACAATGCAGGCGGAATACGGAGTTCTGCAGTAAAATCGAACGTTCGCCATTGAAAACTTTGTGCGATTCGATTGAAGCTGGATCACTCAGGTGGGATCTGCGGCCAGATCGAAGTTGCTGTCTGCACCGCCCGAGCGCTGGTCTGCCTCGAGGTTCGTGTGGGAAATCGCGGAGACATGCCCCAGAACGTGCTCGATGACGTCGGCGGCGGTATAGGAGAGCCGTCCATCCTTGCAGAAGGTCGCGGCATCGGCGGCTGCATCCCCCGCGGTCATGATGGGCAACTCCTCACCATAGGAGCGACGCTGTCCCAGACCGATGGTGGCCATCAGGCCATTGCAGAGGCAGAGCCGCCCCTGGGTGTCCTCCGCCGTGCCGCCCTTGCGCTCGAAATGGGGCACGGGTTCTGCCGAGCAACGGTAGCCCAGTTCGCCACCCTCCTTCTCGAAGGCGCTGCGCAGGAAACCGAGGTCGCAGACCCGTTCGCGTTCGCTGGCTTTGGCTCCATCGACGAGGGTGCCTTCGAGGGGAATCAACTTGAAAGGATACCCCGTGGGGGAAGCGCGGAAATCCGTGCGTACTTCCAGGTGGCCTTCACTGCTGGCCTTCAGCGCACGACGCTTGAGTTCGGGAGCGATTCCGGACTCGTCGCAGAAGGCGAAGGCCGAGCCGATCTGGATGCCCGCGGCACCGGCGGCCCGGGCTTCCGCCAATTTTTCGGGAGAAGCGCAGGAGCCGGCCAACCAGAAAGGCAGGCCCAGTTCGGCGATGCGGTCCAGCTCGGGAATGTCGCGCTGGGTGTAGGCCGGGGTTTCCCCGGGGCGGGTGCCGTTCTGGCGGGGAGGAGCGTTGTGGCCGCCCGCGGTGTGATTTTCGACCACGAAGCCGTCCACCTTGCCGCTGGCTTTGCGCACCATCACCCGTCCGATGGTATGGGAAGAAATGATCGCAAGGAAATCGGGGCGCACGAGCGGCCGGGGCACATCGATGCCCAGGGCCCCGGGATCGAAGATGAATTCGGTGTTGCGTCCTTCGCCTGCTTCCTTCACTTCCAGGCGGATCCGCACTTCCTGCCCCGCGGCCAGGCCATCCAGCACGCCCGGAATGGCCAGGGGCACTCCCGCGCCCATCAGCACGGCATGCACACCGGCCAGCATCGCCCCATACAGGGTGGGCAGGTTGGGCAGCTGCACCTTTTCAAGCAGGTTGATGCCCACCGGTCCTGAATGCCCCTCACGTGCCAGCCAGACTTCGGCAAAGGCCGCGGCCACCATCATCTTCATCCGGTCGATGTTCATTTTCAGGTTGGGCATGCTCAGGCTGTGAAACGCCTTGCCCGGCGCGATGCCGCCCTCGACGAAACAGTCATCCAGGATCTTCTGGGCGGTTTTCGCACAGGGAAAGGCCGCCAGGGCACGACGCATGTGTCCACCGGGGTCGCCCAACTGCAGCCGGCGCACCATGACCGCATCGATGACCGTCCCGGAGATCACTCCCAGCATATCCTTCAGGGACACGGCCTGGGCCAGTCGCCAGTTGGATACTCCGACTCCCATTCCGCCCTGGATGATGGGCGGCAATGTGCCCGCTGCGCTGATGAGCATGTTGATTGATCCGGAGCTGGGGCGCACTCTGCGCGTTGACGGTCGGTGATCGGGGGCCTTGCGTGTCGCATGATGAGCGAGATCCGGGCGCCGGCCCGCAGTCCTCGGATGTGGAGAAAACCGGGAGTGGTGGCCGGCTGGCAAACGCCTCCCAAGTTCATCCATGCGGCCCGGATTTCCAAGCAGGAAGCCGGTTCCGGACAGACTGGCACAGGCCCGGTCACGGGCCCTCTCCGTATGCGTGTGCACCCTGCGTGCGAAGAGGGTCGCTCAGGATCGGTCAGGGCTGAACACAGTCTGCTGAGATTGGTCCTGTCTCGCTGATTTCGCGTGAAAAATTCTCCATGCCCAAGCCCTGAAACATTCATAACAATGGTATGGTTTTTGCCGTCCTTCAGCCTCAACCAATTGATTCTTCCCTGTCCAACTTCTTTTCGGAGGCCACATGCATTCCACGCCCGACTCCGCCTGCTCCAGGGTGGCTCCATTCCGTGTCGCCATGGTGACTGCCGCCATGGCGCTGGCTTTCCTGCCGCGCGCGCAGGCCCAGGTGTCCGTGGGTGGTTCGCCACTCAGCAGCACCATGCGCTCGCTGGCACCCGCTCCCATTCACAGTCTGGGTTTCATTGACCTGGCCGCGCTGGCCGCCGAGGACGCCCAGGCAGGCAAGGACGAAGCCTGGCGCTTCGGCGCAACCGTCGAGGCCGATCTCGGCCTGGACAATGCGGGGATCTGGACCCGGCTGGACAATGGTGACAGGCTCTGGCGCCTGAGCATCCACAGCGACGGGGCCTACAGCCTGAACTGCCAGTTCGACCAGTTCGTGCTGCCCGCCGGTGGTCGCCTCTTCGTTTACAACTCCGACCGCAGCATGGTGCTGGGTGCCTTCACCAAGGCCAACAACAAGCCCAACGGTCAGTTCGCGATCCAGCCCGTCGAAGGGGAAACCATCACCCTCGAATACCTCGAACCGGCCAAGTACGAAGGCAGCACGCTGCTGCACATCAACACGATCGTGCACGACTACCGCGACTTCTACGGCATGGCCAGCCAGCGCAACTTCGGCGATTCGGGCTCCTGCAACAACAACGTGGTCTGCCCCGAAGGTGCGCCATGGGCCAACGAGATCCGTTCGGTGGGCATGCTGCTGGAAGGCGGATTCAGGTATTGCAGCGGGGCCATGATCAACAACACGGCCGACAACGGACGCCAGCTCTTTCTGAGCGCCAACCACTGCACGCCCGGTGCCAACGACATCATCATGTTCAATTACAACAGCCCCACCTGCGCCAATGCCAACGGGCCCACGAACATGACCGTGCAGGGTCTGACCCAGCTCTCCAACGGCTCCGCCTCGGACTACTGGCTGGTGGAAGTGGTTGAGACAATTCCCCAATCATATGGCGTCTACCTGGCCGGCTGGGATGCCACCGGTACCGTGCCGCCTTCGACCGTGGGCATTCACCACCCCAGCGGCGACGTGAAGAAGATCACCTTCGACAACAACTCCCCGGGCATCTCGGCCTATGGCGGGGGCAGTGGCACCAATCACTGGCACATCTTCAACTGGGAAGACGGCACCACCGAGGGCGGATCATCGGGCAGTCCCCTGTTCAACAACAATCACCAGATCATCGGCCAGCTTCACGGCGGAACCGCCAGCTGCAGCAACAACATCGATGACTACTACGGTCGCCTCTCGGTGTCGTACAGCGCGGGTGCCGGGACCTACCTCAATCCGGGTGGCGGCATCCTCAGCCAGGCCGGCCGTGAGCTGTATGCCGGCGGCGGCAGCGGCCCGGTGAACGACACCTGCGCCAGCGCCACGATCGTGAGCGACGGTGTGTATCCCTTCGACACCACCGAGGCCGCGGCCGACCAGACCATGCCCTGCGCCAATGGCGGTGGACCGGACCTCTTCTACCTCTACAACAGCCCCTGCGGTGCCACCGTCACCGTGAGCACCTGCAACGATGCGGATTACGATACGGCTCTGGGTTTGCTGAGCGACTGTTCGGGCACCTATCTGGCCTGCAACGATGACTTCGCCGGTTGCAACCTGACCTCCAGCATCACCTTCACGGCCGATCCCGGAGTGGATTACGTGATTCAGGTGGCTGGCTACGACGGCGACAGCGGCACCGGAAACCTGACCATCAGCAGCGTGGGCGGCGTGCCCAACGAAACCTGTGCCACGGCCATGGCGGTCGGCACGGGCAGCCATGCCTTCGATACCAGCTGCAGCAGCCAGTCGCTGGCCATGACCTGCGCCTCGGGCGGCGGCCCCGATCTGTGGTACAGCTTCTCCGCCCCTTCGGCCGGTACCCTGGAAGTGAACACCTGCGGCAGTACCGCGTGGGACACGGCTCTGGCCCTGTACTCCGATTGCAGCACCGTGATCACCTGCAATGACGACGACTGCAGTGTGCAGTCCCGCGTGACCAGCAACGTATCCGCCGGCAGCACGACCCTGATCCAGGTCTCCGGTTACAACGGCAACAGTGGTGCGGGCAGCTTCAACCTGCTCTTCACCCCGACGGCCAACAACAATGATCTGTGCGAGAACGCCATTCCGGTTGGCGAAGGCGTGACCGCCTTCAGCAATGTGGGCGCAACCACCGACGGCCCCGACGAGCCCGGCGCCTGCACGGCCTTCAACTACACCAATGTGGGTTCCGACATCTGGTACGAGTACGTGCCTGCCGTGAATGCCGACGTGACGGTCAGCCTCTGCGGCAGTGGCTACGACACCAAGATGGCGGTCTACGAAGGCAGCTGCCCCGCGGTGGAAAGCGCCATCGCCTGCAACGATGACTTCTGCAATCTGCAGTCCGAGGTCACCTTCGCGGCCCTGGGCGGAACCAGCTACATCATCCGCATCGGTGGGTACAACGGCGCCACAGGCTCGGGCACGATGACCATCAGCCTGGTGCCCACCTGTTCGGACCTCACCCCGCTGGCTCCCCAGAACCTGAGCGTGAGCATCGTGGGCAACACCGTCAACCTGAACTGGGATGACGTGACCGAAAGCGTGGCGGGTTGCCCGCTGGCCGCCGTGTCCTACACGGTCTGGGCCACGGATGCCGATGGCAATGTGAGCGTGGCCGGCAGCAGCGCGGTCAGCAACATCAGCCTGGTGGGCTACAATGCCACGGGCACCGTGCGCACTCTGCAGGTGACCGCCTCCGAAGTGGTGGCCCGCGGTTCGCACAACACGATCGAGAATGCCTCATCCGAGCGCAGCAAGCCGGTGGAAATTCTGCCGCGCAAGCAGTCCCACTAGACGTCAGACTCCATGATCGATACAAGGGGCGGCCTTCGGGCCGCCCCTTTGTTGTTGCCTTTCAAAGCTGAATGACAGCGATTGCGCTTGCCCGGATCGCTCGGGTTCCCGTCCTTCCCGGCCATGAAAACACGCCCTGTTTCAATTGCCAAGTCCATGCTGGCCAGCCTGCTGCCGGGACTCTCCCTGCTGATTGCACCCAGTGCCCAGGCGGTACCGGTCGACTTTCAGGTGGAGCTGGCGGTGGCCCAGGCCTACGGCCAGCTGGTGGATGGCTCGGTGGTGTTGCTGGCGGGCGACTTCAACGCCTGGGACGGCAGCCAGAACCCTCTGACCGCGCAGGGCACTCTCTGGCAGACACAGGCGGAGTTGAGCCCTGGATTTCACCAGTGGAAATTCGTGATCCAGGATTCCGGCGGCGGCCTGCTCTGGGAAAGTTCAATCGAGAACCGCCAGTCCGTGATCCCGGCGGGACCGCTGCAACTGCCATTGGCCTGGTGGGACCGGCTGGACGCGCCGGCGATTCCCCTGCAGCCAGCCCAGATTCGCTTCCGGTGTGACACATCCCTGATCCAGGCCCAGGGACTCTTCCATCCCCAGAGTGACCAGCTGGCCATCCTGGGCGCCCACACGGCTCTGGGCAACTGGCAGCTTCCATCGGCCCTGCTGGATCTCGAGCAGGGAAGCGAGTACGGAGCCTGGCTGAGTTTCTCGGGACTCTGCGAGCAGCCCGTGGCCTGGAAGACGGTGGTGATCCCCGGGGATGGTGCTCCTTGGATCTGGGAAGCTGGATTGGATCACAGTCTGGTCTGGTCCGGCAGCAATCTGGACGCCTGGCCCCCTCCGGCCGGGGATGGGGTTGCCGATGCCGAACTGCCCTTGCGTCTGTTCGGTCACGGTCCGGAGTGGCAGCCGGAAGAGGTCGCCCTGGGCGCGGATCTGTCCTTCACCGCCCGGCTCGAATCGGAAGGCGCGGTCTGGTCACGCAGGGGAGAAGCCGGGGACCTCTTCGACCTGTATCGTGACACGGGCTGGAGCATCCTGCGTCTGCGACTGTGGCACAGCCCCAACGACCCCTGGCACGGACTGGATTCGACCATTGCCCTGGCCCGGCGTGGCCAGCAGGCCGGATTCCGTCTGCTGCTGGACCTGCATTTCTCCGACAGCTGGGCCGATCCCGGCCAGCAGACTCCTCCCGCCATCTGGCAGGGACTGCCCCTGGCCACCCTGGCCGACTCGCTGCGCAACTACACCGCGCGCGTGATCCAGCGATTCCATGGCGAAGGCCTGGACCCCGAATGGGTGCAACTGGGCAATGAAATCGACGGTGGCCTGCTCTGGCCCGTTGGAGCCGTGGGAGGAGCCAACGATACGCCCGCGCAGTGGGACAACCTGGCGACCCTGCTCGCGGCGGCCGCCGAAGGTGCCTGGCAGGACCTGCCCGTGGATGCCCGCCCGCGCCGCCTGATCCATCTGTCCCAGGGGGGCAATGCGACCGGCGTGATGCGTTTCCTTGAGGAGATGGCGAGCCGTGGCCTGAGCTGGGAAAGCACGGGGCTCTCGTTCTACCCTTGGTGGCATGGCGACTTCAGCGCATTGCGCACCACGCTGGGGCGCTTGTGCACCGAGCGCCCGGAAGAGGTGCTGATCGTGGAGACCGATTACCCCTGGACGCTTGACTGGAACGACAACACGGGCAACTTCGTCGGGCTGCCCGAGCAGCTGCTGGAAGGTTTTCCGGCCACTCCCCAGGGACAACTGGACTACTATCGCGCCCTGCGCGCACTCTGCCGCGACCAGCCGGGCACGGGGGTAAGCGCGATCTGTCTCTGGGAACCGGCCTGGATCAGCACCTCCGGTTTCGGCAGCGTGCAGGAGAATCTGGCCCTCTTCGACTTCCAGGGCAACGCCCTGCCCGCCCTGGATCTGCTGGTACCGCGGGCGCCCCAGCTGCAGCTGCTGAGTGTCTCACCCGGCTTCCTGAGTCTTGTCTGGACAACCGTGGACGGTGCGGGCGAATACCGGGTCGAGAGTGCGCCAACACCCGATGGGCCCTGGCGGATTGCAGCCGAATGCAGCGTGTCGGGCTGCGTCTTTCCGGCCCCCCTGGGAACACGCTGCTATCGTGTGGTGGCGCTTGCCGGCGGACCCTGACCACGGGATTGCAGGGCACAAATGAACAGCCCCCCCGCCGGAACCGGCGGGGGGGCTGTGTCTGCATTCTGGATCGGGATCAGTCGATCTTGGCCGGCAGGGTCGGCCGGGCCGGCGCGCCCTCCGGTGCATCGGCCGCAACGGTGTTCACCAGGGTGAAGGCACCCGTGGTGCCATTCACGGTGCCCACGGTCCACCACCAGTTGTCCCCCGCCTGGGGCGTGGTGGGAATGGTGTAGGTACCGATCAGGGTGCGGCCATTGAAGACCTGGACCACCGCTTCGGATTCGGTCAGGGTATTGTTGCCCGAGTACTCGTAGATCGCATAGGTGTACATCCCGGGATACAGTTCCTGGATCGTGACCACCTCGGGTCCGTAGGAACTGGTGTCATCCACGTCCAGCCAGGCGTAGGGGGCCGAAGTGGGAGTGCCGCTGTTGGCGTAGTACACGTGGTGCGTGGTGCCTTCGATCTCGGGCGTGAAGAGGTGCGAGTCCAGGTCGCGCGGGTTCTCGCCCCAGGTCAGGATGAACTTGTAGTCATAGGCCGTTCCCTGAGTCACGATCGTGCCGATGTGGATGGTGGGCAGCACGAAGGTGGTGCCTTCCAGTTCCAGGGTGTAGTAGCAGAATTCGAACACATCCTCGGAGATGAAGCCGAAGAGGCCGAAGGCCACCTGCTCGAAGGCGTCGTAGCTCATCGAGCCGAAATCCAGACCCACGGACACGTTGCCATCACGCAGGGAGGCCCCATTGCCGTAGGCACGCAGGAACAGGAAGGGCGACCCCCAGGTCTGTGCCTGCTGGTACACGCTCTCCAGGTTGCCCTGGGCACAGTGCTCGCTGAAACCGGGATCCTCATAGAGCAGGCTGAAGAGGTTGGGATCGGTGGTCCATTCGTAATACTCGATGGCCTGGGGAGTCAGGCTCAGGTTCACGGTCTGGTCGCCATCGATGCTGGACAGATCCATCAGCTGAAAATTGCTGTAGTAACCCTCCAGTTCGGCCCAGATCAGACCCAGGGCATCCCCCTGGAACAGTTCGACATGCACGCCCGAGGTGGGCTGGCCATTGGCCGTGATGTGCACCTGGATGTCATACTGGGCCAGATCCAGTGTGATCGATCCGGCACTGTCGGTCGTTCCGGCAGCATGCTCGGGTTCCAGGTTCAGTCCCCCGGTCGTGGTCGATTCTTCGGTGCAACCGGTGGTACCCAGCAACAGCCCGAGCATCACAAGCCCGGACCCAAGTGCATTGCGATTCTTCATGGCTTCTCCTGTATGATTGTGTTCGGCCCGGATCGTCCAACCCGCCAGAATCGACATGACGACGAGAGCCTTTCGGGTCATTATCGTCAGAAATTCCGTTCGGATTTGCCACGGATGGTGGGGGAAAGTTGACTGTTTCGCTCAGGCCGAGCGCCGGAGAGGCCCGTAGCTCTCCCGAGGAATCTTTCGTGCGACGGCCTGTCCAAGGTCGCTCTCAGACTCTGCGGGCGACAAGTTTGGCGCTTTTCCCTGCCGATATCGCTCGGGTCTTCAGCCCGGCAGGCACCAATGCCCGCTCATCGACCACCAGCGCATGGGAATCCGACATGACTCCAGCATCCACGGCACACCAGACCCTTCCATTCGAGATGGACTCCTCCGGCAGCCCCCTGGACCTCTGCCTGCGCGAAATGGCGCAAGGCAACTTCCTCCAGGACCCCGGCACCCAGGGCTCGATGGAAGACGCCATCCGCCTGCTGTCACGCTTTCTGGTGCAGCGCAGCAAGCACGACCTCAAGGACACGGTGGCCATGTCCCAGCGGGCGAGCGAGTCGATGGCCGCCGTGACCTTCCTGACTGCCGACATCCGTGAGGCATCCGAGAATGCCGACACCATCGCCTCCGCCGTGGAACAGCTGGGCCAGGCGATTGCGGATGTCCGGGACAGCAGCTCCCGGACCGCCGGAAGCGCCAATCTGGTCGAGGCGGATGTCTCACAGGGTCTGGAGGCGATGACCCGCGCGGTGGAAGCCATCGTGGCGATCGCGCACTCGATGCGGACCACCGGCGAACAGATCCAGCGCCTCAACAAGGATTCCGAGCAGATCGGGCAGATCGCCCGTGACATCGAGCGGATCGCCGCCCAGACCAACCTGCTGGCCCTGAACGCGACCATCGAAGCCGCGCGCGCGGGCGAGGCGGGAAAGGGCTTCGCCGTGGTGGCCAACGAAGTCAAGGAGCTGGCCAATCAGACCGCCCGGGCGACACAGCACATCAATGCCCAGGTGCTCACCATCCGGAATGGAATCGCCACCCTGACCGAAGCGGGATCGCGGACCGGCCAGGAGGTTGCCAGCGGCCAGGAGTCCATCCTCAGCGCACAGAGCAAGCTGCAGGACGTCTCACAACACGTGAAGCAGGTGATGGAAAGTGTGGTGGCCAATGCGGCCAGCGTCGAGGAACAGACCGTCGCGACCCGGGACGTGGCCCGCAGCGTGGGCATCATCGCCAGCAAGGCGCGGCGCGCGTCCGTGCTGGCCGACCGCGCGGTGGATGCGGTGGCCGGCCAGGAGCAGATTCTGAAGCGGCAGATGGACTCGCTGGACCAGCTGGACATTCCCGGCAAGGTGCTCGAGCAGGCCAAGTCGGATCACTTCGCCTGGAAGAAGCGACTGGCCGACCTGCTGATCGGCAGGACGGGACTGGACACGGCCTCGCTCACGGATCACCGTCAGTGTCGTCTGGGCAAGTGGTACGCCTCCGTGAGCGACCCTGTGATGCGCCAGAGCAGCGAGTTCCAGTCACTGGACGAACCCCATGCCCGCGTGCATGCCCATGCCCGTGAGGTGGTGCGGTTGTTCAATGCGGGTCTGAAGGAGGAGGCCGAAGCGGAGTACGCCCGCATGGAAGAGGCCTCCGTCGATGTGGTGCGCCTGCTCGAAGCGCTGGCCGCACGACGGGATTCCTGAACTCATCGCGCGGGAACCGGATGGCCTCGGGTCCGCTCAGGCCTGCTGCCGGGACCGGGCCAGAGCCTTCTTGAGCATCACGATCTGGCCCGCGTGGTACAGGTCGTGCTGGGGTGCCCCCAGAAACTGGGTGGCCGCCGTGAACTCCGAGCCCAGCGGGTCGCCAAGACGGGCGGGGGAAAATTCGCCCACGGCGCGGACCAGCTGCCGGTTCAGCTGGTCAAGCCTGGCCAGGTCAGCCTGCCAGAGGTCGTCGCGCACCTCCTGGACGGAGGGCCACTCCTGATCCTCCTCCAGCTGGATCCGGTCACCCTGGATCCGCCCCAGCACCAGAGCGTAGCCTGACGCCATGTGGAGCACGATCTCCCAGATGCTGTGGGCACCGGCGATCGGGTGGGCTGCCGCGTCCTCGGCCGTGATTCCCGCCAGCACCTCAAGCACCGCGGGGCCATGCCAGGAGTCGCCCCGGAACGCGCGTTCGATCTGGTCGGCCAGCAAGGTCATCTCCATCCTCACTCCTTTCCACTTGTTCCATTCAGTCCCGGACCGGTTCGCGCATCGGCGGCAGACCATCGGCTGCCGCTCGCGGGCAGAGTCTCAGCGCGCGCGCAGCACGCGGGCCGCCTCCGCCATGGCCTCCAGCTTGGCCCGGGCGATTTCCCAGCTGTTCATCGGGCGCTCGCTGAAGGTGGCGAAGCCGCAGTCCGGGTTCAGCGACAGGGCTTCAGGCGAGTAGTGCTCGAGTGCCTCTTCGAGGCGAGCCAGAATCCCGTCCACCGATTCCACACCGGGCGAACGGGGATTGACCACGCCCAGGCCCAGTGACTTGCCCGCGAAGGTCATCAGATCGCCCGCGCGCGGGGTGGCATACTCAAGCACCAGCTGCTGCACCTCCAGGCGGGCGAAGACCGGTTCCAGCGGGCGATAGCTTCCGGCCAGCAGAGTGTCTTCCCGGGTGCTCCAGTTGCCCCGGCAGACATGCAGCGCGCTGCGGCAATCCGACTCGGCATGGATGGCCGAAACCACCCGATTGATCAGACCAATCGCGAATTCCAGTTCCTCGGCAGGATCCTGGCGTGCGGCCAGGGCGGCGCACATGAAAGTGCGGGTCTTGCCCTGGGTGAAGACCAGTTCGGTCAGCACGGGCTCGTCCAGCTGGATCACCGCGGCTCCCGCGGCCGCCGCCTCGCGCACCTCGGCCACCAGAATCGCCACCACATCCTCGGCCAGGTCTTCCTTGCTTGCGTAGGCCGCCGAGCTCACTTCGGGCACCCAGAGCGCACGGCTGAGGATGTAGGGGCCGGGCAGTGTGACCTTGAGTGGTTCGTCACACAGTGTCCGCAGGAAGCGCAGATCCTCGGTCACCAGCGGCTCCCGTCGCTCCAGTCGTGCGATGCAGGTGGGATTCTGGATCGAGGCCGCGGGCACATCCAGGCGTTCGAGCAGGTCCTCGAAACCCTCGCGATCCTCCACCAGCTCCAGCATGTCGGCCAGGGACATCAGGCGTGTGCCGGCCAGCTTTTCACTGACGAATGAGTAGAAGTTGTCGCGGGTCAGTTCGCCGTCGGTGATCAGGTGCACGCCCGCCCGTCGCTGGATCTCGACACACTGGCGGATCTCCTCGCGCGCCTGGTGCAGGAACTCGGCGCGGGAGAGACTCCCGCGCCGCTTGTTGCGCTGCGCCAGCAGCAGCCGGTGGCTGCGCGGCCAACTTCCCACCGTGCTCACCGGAAACAGTGGCAGCCCGCTCATCGGACCTTCCCGGCCGCCGTGCTCCACTCTCCGGCATCCCGACGCTCGAAGAAGTTCTCGTCGTGCACCGCGCGTGACAACTCGGCAAAACCGGAGGTGCGGCCAGGCAGCCAGGCCTTCAGTCCTTCCATGTCCATCATCTCGCGATGATCCGGGTTGGAGTAATCCATGCTGAACAGCACCCTCAACCAGTGATCCTCATGATCCGGTTCCAGGTGATCCAACACCGCGAAGACACAATGATCGAACAGTCCGGTGGTGGCCAGAATCCGGTAACCAGCCCGGTCGATGCTGCCATCGGCGCACCATGTCTCCCAGTTCAGGTCCAGCATGGCGCAAGCGTCCAGCTGCCCGGACTTGAGGGCATCCAGGGCGTCCCGTTCTCCGCCGATGTGATCGCCGTGCTTGCCCACCAGCACATCGAAGCGCCGGCAGTCCAGGTCCCGGGCCGGGTCCAGACCCGCTAAACGCAACAGGTTCAGCGGAATCAGCGCAGCCTGGGGTGAATCCCAGGCCCCCAGACCCAGACGGCGCCCGCGCAACTCAGCGACCGAGGCGGGGGCATTCTCCGTGCGACAGACGATGTGCGAGACCCGGTCACGGTCGGTGTCACGCATGGCAATGGCCCGTGCGCTGCCTGGAGCCTGGCGTACGGTATCCAGCCAGGCCAGCGGGCTCTGCCAGGCGATCTGGATCTGCCCCTCGAGCAGAGCGCGGGTCTGCAGTTCATAGTTGCTGTAGAACACATAGTCCATGGGACAGCCGCTGGCGTTGAAATAGGCCTTGATGATATCCCAGATCAGCACCACGCGGGGGTCGTAGACCACGGCTCCCAGCAGAATTGGTTTGGACATCCTCTCCCCCTATCCGAACACGGGCAGGCCCACCAGGGCCCGGCCGATGAATTCGCGGATCACGTCGGAAGTGGGCGCCATCACACTCATCGCGCGGCAGTCGCGGAAGCAGCGCTCAACTTCCAGATGCTTGCTGAAGGCGGCGCCGCCGCAGGCCAGCATGGCCAGCTCGGTGACGTCGCGTGCCGAGTCGGCTGCCGAGGCCTTGCTCTCCAGAACTCCCAGCAGTGTGCTGTCATCCGGGTTCTCGACCGAGTGCAGCACGCTGGCGATATGAGCCCGGGAACGGTCCACCTGGATCCGCATCTGAGCCAGTCGGGCCCGCTGGGTGGGCAGATCCGCCAGGCGGCTGTCCAGGTGATCCAGCCGACTGCCCGTGAGATGGGCCACGGTCTGCTGCACGGTGGATTCGGCCAGGCCGGTGGCAATGGCCGCGCAGCCGAGCTGGAAGATGGGCAGCACCACCCCCAGCATGATGTCCAGGGCCTTGCCCGCCTCGCCGATGCGGCGCTCGCTGGGCAAGTGGCAGTTTTCCAGGTCCATGGGGGCGCTGCAATTGCCCCGCAGGCCCATGCCATCCCAGCCTCCTGCGATCCGCAGGCCTTCGTCACCCTTGCGCAACAGGTAAAGGTCCACACCTTCGCCGGTCACGCTGCTGGCCGTGGCCACATAGCCATCGGCCTCGCCCGCGGTGGTGACCCAGCTTTTGGCCGCATTCAGCACCACTCCCGTCCCGTCCGCGGTCGTCCGGCCCACGGGAGCCCAGAAGTGGCTGCGCGAACCCTTCTCGCTCCAGGCCAGTGTGCTCAGGTGGCGCCCGCCGGCCACCTCGCCCAGCAGGGCGGCAAAGGGCCCCGCGGGATCCACGGATGCTTGCTGGATGTAACACGCCGTGCCGCAGACATGCATCAGGTACACCATGGCCGTGGATCCGCAGCGTTGAGCCAGCTGTTCCAGAACGGCCATCGTGCCCCGCACCGAAACGCCCATGCCCCCGAGGGTTTCGGGCACGGTCAACCCCATGAAGCCTTCGGCAGCCAGAGCGTCCATGGCCTCTCGCGGAAAGCGCCCATCCCGGTCCACAGCGGACGCGGCGGGCGCGATGATCTTGTCGGAAAGCACAGCCACCCGGGCTGCGATCGTCGTTTCTCGCTCGTTCAGTCGGTACATGAAAACTTCCCTTTCGTTGTGTGAATGAAATGTCGTGAACGATGACTCACAGAAGGTTCAGTCGGATGGACACCGGGCAGCCCCGGCGCAGGCTGTTCAGCAATACCGCGCGAGCGCAGGCCTGTTCCCAGAGAACGGGCAGGGCGCACATGGCCTCTTCCTCCAGGCAGACCACATGGCACACACCATGGATGGTGGCAAGTGTGGGACACCCGCTTTCGCCCACCACTCCAAGCGCGACCAGTGGGTTGTCGAGAGTGGCTGTCAGACTGAGTTCAAGGGAATCCAGCGCCAGACCCGAGCGCTGGCACAGGGAGTAAAGCAGGTTCAGCAGCTCGGACGCGAGCGCAGCGAGAGCCAGGTCGAGTGAGGAGGGCGCAGTGCGGTCGGCGCCGATGCCCAGAGGCTCGCCGACGGGAAAGGAAGGACCGCTGCCCTGGGCATGACAGCCCCCGTCGTACCGGACGCGAACTCGCGCCGAAAGGACCGGGGCACTCACGTGGACGCTGCTTGAAGGCGAAACCGTGTGTGGTGAAACATGGCCCAAGATACTCCCGCGCCCGCCCCGAACGCAAGCGGGCCCGCGGGAATCTCAGGGCCGGTCAGCCAGCCCGGAAGCCCCAGTCGCCCGGGGCGGCCGCATCGAAGCGGCCACGCTCTTCCAGATGGGCGGCGTCCAGCAGGTCCTGGGTGAGCAGGCCGTCGCCGCGTGTGGCGGCCGCCAGCAGCGCACCGTGCATCACGAGAGCAATCTGCCCCCCGTTGAACACGAAACGCCGGGCCAGTTCCGCAAAGGGAATCGGTTCCAGCAGGGGCACGGCCGCGGGCAGGTGCTGGCGCCAGATGTGTTCGCGCTCGGCGGGACCCGGCTCGTGGAACACAAGTTTCAGGTCGAAACGGCGATTGAAGGCACTGTCCAGCACCTCGACCAGATTGGTGGTGGCCACCACGATGCCCGGCACCCGCTCGAGCCGCTCGAGAAACAGGTTGAGCATCTCGTGTCGCATCTGGTCGGACCCCGAGTCGGGATGCCCGCGCTGGAGCAGGAACTGGTCGCACTCGTCCAGCAGCAACACGGGGGCCTTCTCCGTCGAGGCCACGATGCGCTCGTAGTCGTCGAAGAGCGCGCTCACGTTCTGCTGGCTCTCGCCCACCCACTTCGAGAGCAGGCGCCCCACATCGGTGACCAGCAACCGGCGGTCCAGACGCTGGGCCAGTGCTTCGGCGCAGAGGGTCTTGCCGGTGCCCGAAGGGCCGCTCAGCAGCAGGCGCAGTCCATTGGACACGGGGAGGGCTCCTTTGGAGGCGAGTCCGTCACCCAGCGACTGGACCTCACTCCAGACACCCCAACGTGCCAGGCGCTCGCGCGTGCCGTTCTCGAAACGCCGCAGCAGCGAATCCAGCCCTTCGAGTGTGTCAGCGGGCAGGACCAACTGGTCCCAGCGACGGATCACGGGGCGCTCCTTCAACAGCTCGGAGCCGGCCAGCAGATTGGCTTCCCGGGGTTCCGCATCGGCCCCCTGGCCCATGATGCGTTCCAGGGCCCTGGCCGTCAGGGCCACCCGGTTGGGAAACCGACCGAAGCGCCCCCGGGCGCCCACGGTGATCAGTTGGTGAGTCAGCAGACGGCTCCCGGACTGGAACAGACGCCGCTGACGGATCTGGTCCAGGGGGTTGGTGCCCAGCACGGCACACAGTTCCTCAATGGAGCAATCCATGCCGCGCAGATTCTCCTCGAGCATGTAGACCAGCAGGTCGCGTTCGACCGGCTCCAGACCGCACTCACGCACCAGCTCGAGGAAGGGCAGGGGCTCCTGGCTGAGGCGGGCCTTTTCTTCCAGTCGGCTCCAGGCCT
Organism: Candidatus Delongbacteria bacterium; assembly: GCA_020634015.1. NCBI lineage: Bacteria > Candidatus Delongiibacteriota > Candidatus Delongbacteria bacterium. Next base: position 528,753 of record JACKCN010000001.1, read on the forward strand.
GCTCGCGGCCACTGCGTGTGTCGCTCTCGGGCACCCCTTCGCCACCACTCTCGTGCAGGAACTGACCGTAGTCCACCAGGTCGGCCAGGAAACGCTCATTGTCCACGGGAAGGTCCGCGGGTTCCGTGATGCAGGCGCGGCCATCGCCCTGCAGCAGGCGCCGCAGAAAGGCAGGATGCAGCCCGATCCAGCCTTCGACCAGATCCAGTCTGCCGGGCGCGATGGGCGCACCGGGCAGACCGGGCCGACGCTTTTCGTCGCGACTGAGCAGACGCAGGGTCTGCATCACTTCCAGGCGCTCGAGCAAGCCCAGCCGGCCGGTGCCTTCGGGGCGGATCGCACGCACCAGACAGAGCACACGCTGGCTGCCGTCGCCTTCGATCCAGGCGGCAAAGAGCAGCGCCAGCATCTGCAGGTCTTCGTCCTGCAACTCGCGGGTCATGGAGTAGCCACCCGCGTCGAGCCTGGAGCGCAGCGTGTCCAGTTCGGCCTTAAAGGGCGAGGTGGGAATCCGCGAGCGTCCTTTGCGGGCCCGATCACGCCGGGGGCGCGTCGGTGGGCCGTCGGGAGGAAAGTCCAGCGGGTCCAGAGACTGCTGGCCATCCGCGAGGCGAATGGCCAGCTCGAGCAGAGCCTGGGGCACAGGAAATTCGGCGGAACTCATGGCACCTCCCTTTTTTCGGCTCAAGATAGCCGGCAGGTCGCCGGATTCTGACCAACTGGGAGGCGGCATGTTGTTGCGTTGACATTTTCCGAGGAATGGAGTCCTCGCCCCGGCGAGAAGGGCATGCGATGGAGCGAACGGGACGCTTTCGTCAGGCGGTGGGCGTCCCATCATCATAGGCCGCCAGGGCCTGGCCCAGCAGCTCGCGGATTCTGGCTCGCAGTGGCGGCGGTCCCAGCACTCGACAGTGCGGGCCCCAGCGCAGGATCCAGGCTTCCAGTTCACTGGAGAGCCCAACGCTCATCGCCATGGTCACGGATCCGTCCTCGCGCTGCTCCAGTTCCTGCGAGGGATGCCAGAGCCGCTCCTGGACGAACTCGGCCACGATGGCCGAGAATTCCAGCCGCACCTCGGCCGGTTCCGATTGCCAGACTCCAAAACTGCCGTTGAGGAAGGTGCCCAGATCGAAGCCCGGCTCGCGTTCGAAGGTGTCTTCCAGCAGATCCACCTGAACGAAACGCTGGGCCGCCAGCGAGATCCAGCTCTCCGCGCCGGCCTGGCGTGATACCAGGTAGATCGCGCCTGCCACCAGCGCCAGGCTGTAGGGATGAATCAGGTACTCGCGGCCTTCTCCGCCCGCCCCCAGCTTGCGGTAGCGCACACGGCAGACCCGGCGTTCGAGGATCGCCTGCAGCAGACGCAGCAGCACCTGCCCGCCCGCTCCACCCTGGACACGCCCGGGCTGCTTGATGCGGAACGTATCACCAAGTCCCAGGATGCCGCTGCGCGCCACCACCCCGTTCAGCGGCAGCAACTGTTCAAGTTTCTCGATCACCTGCGCGAGGGCCTGTCCCACGGGGGTGCCCTCGAAATGCTCGCCGAACTGGGCCAGCAGGATCGCGGCCAGAGCCTCGTCGGCATTCAGCAGTTCGGGCAGGAAATGAAATCGCCGCTCCAGGCTGAAGTGCAACTGCCCATGAGCGCCCGTCTCGCGACGCAGGGGCAGGCTGCTCTCCTCGATCAGCACCAGAGTGCGCTGCAGGGTGCGCTGGGGGATCTGGCGGTCGAAGTGCTCGAACAGGTCCTTCACGGTCACCCGGTCGCGCACGCTGAGCACCTGGAGGATGCGCAGGGTGCGCTGGAGCTGGCTGAGTTCGGACATGGAGATTCTCCGCTTGGATGACCGGAATGCCACCCGGATCACCCGGGTGGCACACGGTACTCCAATATGAAGAGTCGATCAAGGCCTGCTTGCCCCTCTTCGCAAGATCCCGGTCCGCGGCTCCACGGGTCGGTAGGCCTTGCATGAGGAGGCCGCCCACCCGCGTGCCAGCCGACCGGGGGCCGCCGCATCCGCGAAGACCCGTGCGGCCAGAGCGAAGATGTTGTATCACATGGGATCTGGAGCCGCTTGCACCGCCATCCGGTACTGTCTGGTGGTCGTTGGCGCCGAGCGCGATGCAAGGCGTGCGGCCCCATGAAACCAGTGGCAGACCCACGTCATCCGTTTTGACCGCACATCGGTGTGGTCCATCTGATCGACTCGTCCGGGCGGATGGCGCGCCGACTGTTGCCCAATCCCGGGACCTGGCCCGTGGAGAGTCCCGATTCCTGTGCCTGCCCCGTGCAGCCTGGCTCATGGATTTGCTTGCTAATGATTTTTCATTATCATCTCCGATCAACCAAAACCCCAGAATCGTTGTGAAGGGAACCATGATGAAACGTGTTGCGGGGTCAAGTCCATTCCAAAGGGCGGTCGCCCTGCTGGCCATCGCGGTGGTTGCCACCACCCTGGTCGGCTGCTCCGATGATGACACGCACGCTGAAGAAGAGCATCTGGATGCCACCGGGTCCGCGCTGGTGTTCGAGGGCGATACTCTGGTGAAAGCCACTTCCGGCAATGCATCCGATGTGAGCGGTCTGGTCACCCTCGCCATGGGTGACACTCTGGGGCCCTGCCAGGTCCTCTTCCTGTCGGACGAAGGTGCCTGGTTCATCCCCGAGGAAGAAGAGGGCGAGGCGCACGCCGAACACGAGCACGGGCTTGAGATCCGCAGTACGGGCGGGTTCAGTGGTTTCGGGGATGCCGAAACCTGGCAGGTCTGGTTCGTGCCGTCCGCCGTGGGCACCGGCAGTTTCCGACTGGCCGTGCTGCACGAAGGTCACGATGACTATGTGTCTCCGCTGTTGCCGGTGCAGGTCGTTGCCGCACCCTGAGGAGACATCCTTGATTTCCCTTCTCTTGCGCCATGTCATCAGGCCTGCCGGCATCCTCTGCGTGCTGGCAGGCGTGCTGGCGTCCACGAAACCTTTAATCGCTGCTCAGCCGGACGATTGCGCGCGCGTGGACGGCCGCGTGCTGGATGCCACCACTCTCCAGCCTCTGTCCCATGTGAACGTCTACATTCCGGAACTGCGCATCGGCGAGGGCAGCCATTCCGACGGGGAGTTCCATCTGGACCACATCCAGGCCGGACGCTGGACGCTGGTGGCCTCGCGCGTGGGGTACCGCGACATCCGCCGCAGCCTGGTGCTGGACAGTTGTGACTCGCTGGTGCTGGAACTGCTGTTGCAACCCAGCCCGACCATGCTGGCGGAACTGCAGGTCACGGCGGAGTCCGGTGAGGCACGCACGGGGGACGAGGCCGCCGTGACACGCCTGAATGGCGAGGAGCTGCAGCGCCATCTGGGCACGACCCTGGCCGCCACCCTGGACGAGCAGGCGGGCATCACCAGCCGCAGCATGGGTCCCGCTCCGGCACGTCCCGTGTTGCGGGGACTCAGCGGCGACCGACTGCAGTTGCAGGAAGATGGCCATGCGGTGGGCGACCTGTCCTCCACCTCGGCGGATCATGCCGTGGCCATTGACCCCGCCAGTGCGCGTTCCGTGTCTCTGTTGCGGGGTCCGGAGGCGCTGGTACACACGGGAAGCAGCATCGGCGGCGTAGTGGACGTGCAGCGCGGAACCATTCCACCGGCCCGCGCCCATGGTGTCTCGACCACGGCACTGCTCAGCCTGGAAAGTGGCAGCAGCTCCATGGTGGCGGGTGCCTCCATGGATGCGCCCCTGGGCCGCCAGCGCATTCACGTCGATGGGTCCTGGCGCGAAGGCGGTGATACCCGCACGCCGACAGGCAGATTGGGCAACAGTTCCATCTCGACACAAGGCTTCTCCACGGGCCTGCGGTTGCAGGAGGGGCTGGGGCTCGAGGGGCTTTCCTTCACCCTGCTGGAAAGCGATTACGGCATTCCCGGGGGATTCGTCGGGGCGCACCCCGGAGGTGTCGACATCGGCATGAGCCGCCGCAATGCACGGGCCCGATTCGGCTGGCAGCCCGGCCTGAGCACACTGGATCACATCGAGCTGGAAACCACGGCATCCACCTACCGTCATGTCGAGTACTCGAAAAGCGGGCGGATCGGCATCTCCTTCGACGTCCAGAACATGGGAGCAAGACTGCTGCTGCACCAGCGCCCCGCGGAGCAGCCAAGGGCCCTGCTGCTGGGGATGGAGGCCGCCCGCCGATCTCTGGTGACCGGTGGTCTGACCCAGATGCCCTCGGTGGACCAGAACAACGGCGCCCTGTTCCTGCTGAAACACTGGCAGCCCGGCCAGCTCACGCTGGTGACCGCGGCTCGCCTGAATCACACCACGATCATGCCCGAGCGCGAGCGCATCAGCTCCGTGGTGGGCCACATCAGGGAACGATCCTTCACGGGCGCCGGGTTCTCGCTGCGAATGGAACATCCACTCGGGGGCATTTTCAGCCACTCCCCGGACAATGCTCTGCACGGAATCCGGGCGGGCATGCTGCTCAACCAGGGTTGGCGCGCTCCCACCATGGAGGAACTGTTCAGCGGGGGGCCGCATCTGGCCGCCTACTCCTACGAGATCGGCAATCCGGAACTGGAAGCGGAACTGGGCAGCAACGGGGAACTGTACCTGCTGGTCGCCCGCAAAGGGCTGCGCTCACGACTGGCCGTGTATGCCACACGCTGGCACAGGTACATCTTTCCCGAATTCACGGGACACTTCAGCAGCAGGCGGGCCGATCTGTATGAGTACCGCTACACGGGCCAGGATGCCATCCACCGGGGCTGGGAGCTGGAACTGGAATGGACTCCCGCAGAGCCATGGTCGGTGAATCTGGAACTGGCGGATGTCCAGGGCTGGCTCGTGGACGGCAAGGTACCGCTGCCCGAGACTCCACCTCTGCGGGGACGGCTGGGAATGGACTGGCAGAACAGTCTGCTGGTGCTGGGGCTGTCCCTCGAGGCCGCCGACCGCCAGGACCGCGTGTACCAGAGTCCCGCCCCGGACGCGATTCCCGAGGCGGCCACCGCGGGGTGGGCACGCCTGGACGGGCAAGTGTCCGTGCGCCTTGTGCGCGGCCGCGCCCTCCACAGCCTGATGCTCTCGGTGGACAACCTGCTCGATCGGGAATATCGCGACCACCTGAACCGTGTGCGCAGCGTGATGCCCGAGACCGGCCACAGCCTGCGCTTGAGCTGGAAAGTGTATCTCTAGCTCCCCACCCCCCGGAATCCGCCCAGCTCAACATCCGATCTCAACGGCTGCCCCATCCATGACGGCTGCTCCTCCCGGAATGGTCGCGGGCGAGGATGTGGGCGAGGAAGCGGGCGAGGTGGGTGGTGAGGCGCCACCCACCGAAGGTGGCCCGGCGGGAGGCGTGCGGGCACCAATCAAAAAGGGCCTGCGCAGATTCGCAAGCCCTTGTTTTTACAGTGCGCCATCAAGGACTCGAACCTTGAACCTGCTGATTAAGAGTCAGATGCTCTACCAATTGAGCTAATGGCGCATTTTCGCGTCGTCGCGACAGGACCGTGAATATAGAAAGCCGATATGGCCTCTGCAACGCACGCGGGCGTCAAGGATGGCCAAAGCTGGCGTCCGGAGCGGATTGCCCGTGTTGCCGCGGCATGAAGTTCCGCGGGAGGAGTTTCCGCTTCGGAAAGCTTTGGGCTTTCCATATCATGGGTGCTCCAACCAGAACCCACACAGATTCTTGGACCTGAACCACAGTCCGCACATTCGTGCTGTCCTGTGGTGACGGTTCTGCCATCTGCTTGAAACGGAGGAAGAATGTCCGATCTGAACTCTTGCACGGGACGCTGGCGGCTGGCCCTGCTGGCCTTGGCCACCCTTTCGCCGGGCTTCGTACTGGCCAGCACGGGAGACGGCCTCGCCCGACCCGAGTCCGGCTATTACGCCGATGTGCGCGTCCACTTCGCCTTTGATGACATGGCCGCCGTCCGCCTCTTCGACGGCAATGATTTCCGCAGTGAGATGAAGTGGGACTATGCGGAAATCGAGACCCTGCTGGCCAATTCGGGCGCCACAGGACTGGACCGGCTGTTCTTCGAGCACTCGCCCGAGAGCCTGGAGCTGCTGAAGAAGAACGGCGAAGCTCGCCGCGGCATCACCCTGCCCGACCTGAATAACTGGTACACGGTGGTGATGCCCGATGAAGACAGCGCGCGTGAGCTGGCCAGCCAGCTCTCCTCCAGTCCTTTCATCCGTTACGCGGCGCTGACCCCGATTCCCATGCCCAACGCCGTGGACATCTCACCCACCACGCCCAACTACATGTCCTTCCAGGATTACCAGGATGCCGCCGGTTACGGTGTGGGCATCGCTTCGGCCTGGGCCGAGACCAACGGCACGGGCGTGGGCGTCTCGATCATGCACCACGAGGGGGGCTGGGTCACCGACCACGAAGACACCGACATGGTGTACACGGGCGGCGGCAACAGCTCCGATTCGGGTTGGTGGAACCATGGCACGGCCTGCGTGAGCATTCTGGCCGCCCCCAACAATGGCTATGGTGTCACGGGTCTGGCCTATGGGGCCGACCAGATGCTGAGCCGCGGTTTCTGGGACAACGGCAGCCCCAACACCTGGATCGCCTGTCAAGGATATCTGGAAGTGGGCGACGTGATCTCCGCCTCCTGGGGCTATGGCGGCAGTCTGCCCAGCGGCTACAACTGCAGCTGCAATCCGGGTCAGGCCGGTGGCCAGCCCGCCGAGAGTGATCAGGCCGACTTCGATGCCATCCAGACCATCACGGCCAACGGCTACATCGTGCTCAACAGCGCTTCCAATGGCTGCGTGCCCATGGACAACGCGCTCTACAACGGCAAGTACAACCTGAATGTGCGCGACAGCGGCGCGCTGATCATCGGCGCCATCGACCCGGGTGGCGCGCCCGCCTGCTTCACCAACTACGGCTCCCGCGTGGACGCCCATGCCTGGGGCAGCGCGGTGTACAGCTCGGGCTATGGGGACCTGTTCACCGGCGGCGGCGACGACCGCCAGTACTACACCTCCGGTTTCGGCGGCACCTCGGCGGCCTGCCCGATCGTTTCCGGCGCGGTGGCCACCCTGCAGGCCGTGTACAAGCAGCGCAACGGTGGAGCCGTGCTGGACCCCTGGGAACTGCGCAGCCTGTTGCGCAGCACGGGCACCCCCCAGACCAGCCAGGCCGGTACCAAGCCCATTTCCAACATGCCCGATCTGGCCGAACTGCTGGTGGCCATCGGTGGCGGTGGACCCGACGTGACACCGCCCAGCATCAGCCACACGCCGATCGTCAGTTCCGGATTCACGGGCCCCTTCCCCGTGAGCACCACCATCACCGATCCCTCGGGCGTGAACAGCGTGGTGCTGCATTACAGCGTGAATGGGGGCGGCTACAACGCGCTGGGCATGGCCGCCCAGGGTGGCAATGTCTGGCTGGCCAGCATTCCGGCCCAGACCGCCGGCAACAGCGTTGACTACTACATCACGGCCTCCGACGGGGCCGCCCCGCCCAACGCGGCCACCAGCCCCACCTGGAGCTTCACGGTGCTCAGTTCCAGCAGCGGCATCGTGCTGCTGACTCCTTCGACCAGCGCCAAGTCCAGCGGCAGCGAATGGCAGGCCGCCCTGACCAGCGCAGGATATCCGGGCACGATCATGAACGTGGATGATCTCAGCGGCATCGTGCTGGGTGCCAATGTGGACGCGGTGATCGTGCTGCTGGGCATCTATTCCAACAACTTCGTGCTGCCCGCGGGCAGTTCGATGGCCACCGATCTGGCAGCATTCATCAATTCCGGCGGCAATGTCTACATGGAGGGCGGCGACTGCTGGGCCTACGATCCGGGCAGTTCGGGAGGTGCCGATTTCAACTCCCTCTTTGGCGTCACGGGCCTGGCGGACGGATCCGGCGACCTGAGTACGGCCAACGGCCAGGGCCTGCTGGGGGGCAGTTATGCCTACACGGGCGAGAATGCCTGGATTGATCGTCTGGGAGCCGCCGGAGCCGCCTTGCTCTTCACCAACTCCGCGGCCGGCTACAATTGTGGGTACTACCAGAATGGTGCACGCACCACCGCCTGCACCTCCTTCGAGCTGGCCGGCCTGGCCAACTTCGACACGATCGTGCAGACCCTCTTCGGTCCCGCGCTCTTCGATGTGCTGGGAGCCGCCAGCGACACCACTCCTCCCACCGTGGCACTGAACTGCCTGGGCACGGAATGGTACGCCGAGAACCCGCAGGTCAGCGCCACGGCCAGTGACGCCTCGGGCATCGCCAGTGTGACTCTGCGCTGGCAGATCAACGGAGGGCCGCAGCAGAGCGCGGCGATGACACCCCAGGGTGGAGACAATTACAGCGGCACTCTGGCGGGAGCCAGCTTCGGCAGCAGCGTGAGCTATGTGGTGGACGCGGTGGACGCCAGCGCCAATTCCAATTCGGCCACCAGCAACAGCTGTGGCACCACGATCGTCGCTCCGGCGAACCTGGTCTACTCGCCCTCCAGCGCCTCCGGTGAGGCCCTGCCCGGAGCTTCCGACGCGGTGCCGGTGAGCCTGCAGAACACGGGCGGGCAGTCGCTGGACTGGAACGTGTCCGTGACTCAGGACCCGTTCCCCAGTGTGGCGCACAGCACCCGGATCCATGCCCCCGCACGCCTCTCCAAGGGGCAGCAGGACACACGCCCCGGCCAGCGCCCCAGCAATTCCGGAGGACCGGATGCGGGAGGCTACAGCTGGATCGATTCCGATGAGGTGGGTGGCCCGGCGGTCAGTTTCAATGACATCAGCTCCACAGGCACTCCGGTTTCTCTGAGCGACGACCAGCTGGCCGGTCCCTATTCTCTGGGCTTCAGCATGGAGTACTACGGCACGAGCTACAGCGAAGTCTACGTCTGCTCCAACGGTTTCCTGAGCTTCGCCAGCACCACGGCCGGTTACGTCAATCAATTGATCCCGGACGGTGCCAACCCCGACGGTGTGATCGCCCCCTTCTGGGATGACCTCAACCCGGCCAGCGGCGGCACGGTGTACGTCCAGCAGGTGGGGGCCACCTTCGTGGCCCAGTGGAGCGCCGTCGATCACTATGGCAACAGCGACAACTACACCTTCCAGGCGATCCTTGCCCCCTCGGGAGTGATCGAGTTCCAGTATGGCCCACTGAACGGGTCGGTCAGTTCCTGCACGGTGGGCATCGAGAGCGTGGACAACAGCATCGCCAGCATGGCGGTGTTCAATGCCGCCTATCTGCATTCGAACATGGCCATCCGCTTCCAGCCCGCCTCCATGGATCCCCAGTGGTTGAGCGTGGATCTGGCTTCGGGCACGCTGCCCGGCGGATCCGGTTCCGGTTTCCAGATCCTGATGGACTCGAACGGGCTGGCCTCACCCCAGACCTACACGGGGACGGTCACCATCACCACGGATGAACCGGGCAGCTACCAGATTCCGGTGAGCTTCTTCGTGGGCAGCACCGATCACACCCCGCCCGCGCTGTTCGTGCCCTGCCTGGACGATACCTACAGCACGGACAACATCACCGTGACCGCCCAGGTCAGCGATGCCTCGGGTCTGGCCTCGGTCACACTGCGCTACAACACCGGAGGTCCGGACACGGATCTGCCCATGGTTCAGGGAGTGGGCGACAACTGGAGCGCCAGCCTGCCCGGCCAGCCCGTGGGGTCCATTGTCAACTATGTGGTCATCGCCACCGATGCCAGCGCCAATGCCAACCAGACGACGTCCACGGTCTGCCCGTACTCGGTGCTGCCCTTGAACGTGCCCAATCTGAGCATCACCTCGGTCACACCCGGATTCGTGCTGCTGGAATGGCCGGCCGTGGCCGGGGCCGCCAGTTACAATGTCTACGTGGCAAACGGACTGGGAGGCGGCTACACCCTGCTGCAGAATGTGGTCAGCGGCCCGGTGGGAGTGGCCGTCTCGCCCGATCAGGTGCGCCTGCTGCACGTGACCGCGGTCAGCTACTGATCCCTTCCTCGATGCATGAACGACAGCCCGCCATCCCCGGATGGCGGGCTGTCTCTCTCAGACGGCGCCAGACCGGGGGCGATCGTCCGCCTGGCGAAACTCCTTCACCAGCCAGCCCGCACCACCGGAAGCGGCCGCCAGCAGGGCGATGGCACCGAAGACCCAATTGACGGGCACCACGGCGCAGAGCATGCCGGTGAGCGCCACCGAGAGTGCGCTCAGGCCCGTGACACACACGCCGATCATGCTGAAGATGCGCCCCTGCATTTCCGGCTCCACCAGGCGCTGGACCAGGGTCGGGCGTGCCACCACGATCATCGGGATCACCAGCGAGTGCACGAAAAGGGTGAGATACAGGCCGGGAAAGGTGCTCACCCAGAGCAGGGGCAGAAAGGTCAGTCCATCGAAGACGATGCCCCAGAGCAGCACGTGGCTCAGCGAGAGCCGCCGGGCCACCCGGTTGAGCAGCAGGGTGCCGCTGAGCATGCCCAGGGCGTAGGCCGTCATGGCGAGGGCGTAGTGACTGGCCCCCAGGCCCAGCACCTGGCGCACGAAGATCGGCGTGCCGATGATCGCCGGTCCCATGATGAAGAGATTGTCCACGGCGGTCATCGCCAGCAACACGCTCAGGCGCCGGTCGCGGAACGCGCGGGACAGCCCCAGTCGCACATCGGCCATCGCGGTGCGTCCCGCGGCCAGAATCCCCCTGTCGGTCCGGGAAGTGGACGCGACCGCCACACGGGGCAGGACCCAGAGGAACATCAAACTGATCAGGTAGCTGACAGCATCCACCGTGAACAGATGCACGGCACCCAGCAGGGGAATCAGCAGCCCCGCCAGTCCAGGCCCCAGCAACAGGCCGAACTGCCAGCAGGTCTGGATCAGCGCATTGGCCGGGAGCAGACCGGAGGGTGGCACCAGCGCGGGAATCAGCGCGTCCCGGGCCGGAGCGAACACGGTACTGAAAAGGGAACGCAGAAAGGTCAGCAGCCCCAGCAGGGCCGGAGTCAGCCCTCCCGAGACATAGAGCAGCGGAATGCTGAGCACGATCAGGGCGCGCGCGCCATCGGAAACCAGCAGCAGGGTCCGGCGGTCGCAGCGATCGGCCAGGGTGCCCGCGAACATGCCGAAGAGCAGCGAGGGCAGGTAGGCGCTCATGGCGATCAGCCCGGTCAGGCTGGAACTGCCCGTCATCTCCAGCAGCAGCCAGAGCAGGGCGATGTCGAAGACCGAATCACCGGCCTGCGAGATCAGCTGGCCCGACCAGAGAAAGGCCAGCCGGCGGTTCTGGAACACGCGTTTCAGCAGGCTCGGGCTCAGGGAAAGCTCCGGGGCCGTCAACGGACACTCCCCGCCATCGGCGTGAGAAGACTCGGGAGAGGTCGTCCGTGCTTCCGCCGGGCTGCCCCAGCCCCTATATTGGCGCCCATGAAACTACTCCTGCTTGGCCTGTCCGGAGCCGCCGGAACCCTTTGTCGTTATGGCCTGGCCCGCGCGGGCCAGCACTGGTTCGCCAGTTTCGCGATTGGCACCCTGCTGGCCAACCTGCTGGGTTGCCTGCTCTTCGGCCTGATCTGGGAACTGAGCCAGGAACACGGCCTGTTGCCTCTCGAATATCGCCTGGTGCTGCTGACCGGCTTCATGGGGGCCTTCACCACCTTCTCGACCTGGATCTTCGATTCCCGCACGATGCTGCTGGAAGGGCAACTGCTGGCCGGCCTGGGCAATCTGGTGGGCCAGAGCGTCGCGGGTCTGCTGCTCTTCGGCCTGGGAATCTGGCTGGCCCGCGGGCTGGCCTGAATCAACACCGAGCGCATCACGCAGGGAGAACGCCGATGGACTTCAGCACCCGCGAACTGGAACGCTACAGCCGCCACCTCAGCCTGCCCGAATTCGGCATCGAAGGCCAGCGCGCGCTCAAGCGCGGCTCCGTGCTGCTGGTGGGTGCGGGCGGACTGGGCAGTCCGGCGGCGCTCTACCTGGCCGCGGCGGGCGTGGGGCGCATCGGCATTGTCGAAAGTGACACGGTCGAGCTGAGCAATCTCCAGCGTCAGGTGCTGTACACCAGCGAGCAGTGTGGGCAGTCCAAGGCCCGGCTGGCCGCCGAGCGCCTGCGCGCGCTCAACCCGGAGATCGAGGTGGTGGTGCACGAGCAACGGCTGGAGGCCGCGAACGCACTGGAGCTGATGACCCCCTGGGATGTGATCCTGGACGGCACCGACAACTTTCCCACCCGCTATCTGGTCAACGACTGCTGCGTGCTGCTGGGCAAACCCAACTGCTACGGCAGCATATTCCGCTTCGACGGCCAGGCGTCCGTGTTCTGCCATGACGGCGGACCGTGTTACCGCTGCGTGTTTCCCGCTCCCCCTCCGCCCGAGCAGGCTCCCTCCTGCGCCGAAGGCGGAGTGCTGGGCGTGCTGCCCGCGCTGATCGGCTCGATCCAGGCCTGCGAAGCGATCAAGCTGCTGGCGGGCATCGGCGACTCGCTCAGCGGGCGCCTGCTGCTGCTGGACGCCCTGCGCATGGACTTCACCACACTCAGACTGCGCCGTGATCCAGCCTGCCCCGCCTGCGGAGAGCGGCCCGTGATCCTCTCACCCACCGACCTGACCGACCACTGTGCCGTGCCCGGTCCAGCCAAAGGAGCCGACACCATGCCAGCCTGGGGCGAAATGGACGTGGTCACCCTGGAGTCCCGCCGCAAGCAGGGCGACACCCTGCTGTTGCTGGACATCCGTGAAGACTGGGAACGCGAGATCTGCACCATCCCCGGCGCGCTCTGGATTCCCATGGGCCAGGTGGAGTCCCGTCTGGGCGACTTGCCCGCTTCGGCGGAAATCGTGGTACAGTGCCGCAGCGGAGTGCGCTCGCGCAGCATCTGCTCGCTGCTGGCCGCACACGGCTACGACAGACTGTGGAACCTGAGCGGCGGCATCCTGGCCTGGGGCCGCGCGCATGATCCGGAGATGCCAACTTACTGACACGCAATTCCGAATTTCTAACACTGATCAGATGTAAATCCATTTGTGAAAACACAGGAGATCCGAAATGAGTTTCGGTAAGAAATACTGCCAGTTTGCTTGTAATGTATGCCCCTACGGAATAGAAACATTGACAGAGCAAAATAAGGTCTTTACTGCGTACTCGAGCCATGACGAATTAGTTGTAGACCAAATTAATGGCGCTTTGGAGTATTTGAATTCAAATTCAAGCATACAATGGACTTCTTGGGAAACAGATATCGAAATCGAAAATAATTTGATTTTCTGCGAGATTTGCAAGGAGATCGTTAAATCTAAAGCAGTAATGGTTGAAATGTCAGATTTGAATTTCAATGTGATATTTGAATATGGCTACTCATTAGGGCTAAACAAAAAATTATTCCCAATCGTTGGGCAAGACTTTGAGTATGAGAACATTGATCGGTTTTTGAAACTTCTTCTTGGAATTGGAATTGCCAGATATGAGAAAAACAAGCTTAGTTCAAAATTACTCAAGAAACGATTTTGGGAAAAGGAAAACCCAATAACCATCAACACATTTAATAACGCAAGCATCTTATCAGACAATACAAACATTACTGCAAATTGCTTGCTATATCTAAAGAATAGTGATTATCAAGCAGCATCTGAGGGCATAGAAAATGAACTTAATCAGGGCAATCTCAATGTAATACTTGATGATCCACAAGAGGAAAAACACAGTCTTTCATGGTACATTAAACAATTGACAAAGTCATATGCTGTTATTATAGACATGGGGTACTCGAGTACGCAAGAAAGTTATCATCACTTCCTAAAGTGTGCATTCGTAGGCGGACTTGCCGTCAGCACAGGCCGACGAGTGCTGATTATGAACTCCATACATAGCCCAAAACCATCAGATATTGTTTCAATTGTCAAACAGTACAACAATCCAAAGGATGCAAAACATTTTACATATCAATTTCTTAACGAACATTCGAAATCGTTTGCGATTATCAATTCATACATAAGTAGCTCGAATGCGGGTAAATCAACACGATTTAATGCTATTGATTTAGGAGAACATATAGCAGAAAATGACAAAAGGTTCCTTGAAAGTTGTTATGTAGAAACAGCAGAACTTGAAAAGATTTCTAGACAAGGATACAAACTGATCATTGGACGTAAAGGGACAGGAAAGACAGCGGCATTCTACAGAGATAATGTATCGTCAAGAGCAGCAAAAACAATTATTGTGCGCCATCAGTTTACAGAATTCAATTTGAACGATATCTATGATCTTGCAATTCAATTTCCAAATGCAAATGATCAAGACAAAATTGTAGTAGCATTTTGGAAGTTTGTAGTTTTCTCTATAATTGCAGAACAAATAGCCGAGTTCATTAATGAATCTGATAAATACCATTTTCAAGATCTTCAGAGTGCTGCGAACCAATTCATGGAGTTTACAAAGACTTGTGATTTTCTAGATAATGGAAGGACTGTGACTGAGAACTTGGTTGAAATCATAGAAGAAATAAAAACTAATGGTTCTTTGGATGTCAGATCAATACAGAAAGAATTCTATGAGAACAAAATTGTTGATTTGATTAGTAGTGTAATAGAATTCATTAAAGAATCTCAATATGCAATAGTTTTAAGTATTGACGGCCTAGATTCGAATTTGACTGTGCAGAGAAACAGCGGTCTAATTATGCTTATGATATTCAATCTGCATGAAGTGTGTAACAGTTTGTTTGGAAATCGAGTTAATGACTATGCCATCAATCTTTACATTCGTCGAGATATATATGAAACGATTAAGAATGAAATTACTCAAAAGGACAAAATTACTAAGGTTATACTGAAATGGGATACTGAAGATCTACTTAGAATGATTAATGCTCGTTTGGCACAATATGATATCGAACATATTGCAAACATACTCAGTGATGATTTCTCAATTCGTCAGTTTATGCAAAAAATGGAAAAATATGTTTACCCCCGGCCACGAGATTATTTGTTTGTATTTAATCACCTTTTCATGATTGCAAGAAGCCTAAAGCTTGAGCGATTTGATACAAGAGTTTTCAACTCAGCTATGAATTATTACGCAATACATGTCTTCGAGTCAATAGAAGCAGAACTATTGTCTTTGCCATTTTCAGTAAATTTTGGAAAAGTCTTAGGTGATATTAAACATAAAAATAATGATAGGCCAAGAATTCCACTTGATATACTTGAAGGCATCATTATGCAAAATTGCAAGTCTGATGATGTTGACTGTAAACAGCATTTACTTTCATTCTTTTTGAGGAATGAGTTCTTATATGCCATTGAGAATAATCAAATCGTACAATGGGATAGGCTAATAAACAAAGACTCAAAGCTACAATCGATTCTCGAAACTTCTCCATCTCGATGTTACTTTAAATTTCATCCAATAGTCGAGAGTTTGATTGCAAAAAATGCCTAAGACCTGAAATTATTTATTAGTCGTGTTTGGACTTGAGGGCTTTCAGCCAATGGATTAAGCTTTCGCGTCTGACTTGGTAAGCGAAGTTCGCACCATGCTGGTCACAGCTAATGCAGAACGATAGACCGACAGGAGGTGGAGGCACGTGCCCCTAAGCGTGAAGCCTAGAGAGAAGCTGGTACCGGAGCTGATAGCACGTGCGGCATGGACTGCGGCCTGTGAATGGTTTACGTGCGAGACAAGAACGAGTGCCTGAGATGTCGCGCGGGAGATGCAGGTAAGGACAAGTCGTGCCTCGCGTGCTCGATCCGCAACTGTGAAGTGATCCGGTCGGGTGAATCTGTAACCATCCCGCTTTTAGGGCCAGGGATTCTCGGAGTTCCGGCATTTCAATAGGTCTCTGATTTCCCCCGGTGTTCGGTCTCCGAGGGCTTCATGGGGGCGGGACTCATTGTATTCGACCAGCCAGTCTTCCGAGATCTCGCGCACCTGCTTCAGGGTTTCGAAGACATGGAAGTCCAGCACTTCTTCGCGGAAACTGCGGTTGAATCGTTCTACCAGGGAGTTCTGGGTTGGTTTGCCGGGTTGAATGAACTCCAGCTGGATAGCGTGATCTGCTGCCCATTCTGCCATGGCGATGGATACGAATTCGGGTCCGTTGTCCATCCTCACTTGCCGGGGGTGCCCCCGGCGCGCCGCAAGTCGGTCCAGAGTGCGCTCGACGCGGGGTGCAGGCAGGTTCAGATCGATCTCTATGGCCAGTGCCTCCCTATTGCAGTCATCAATCACATTGAAGGTCCGGAACTTTCGCCCATCCCATAGACTGTCCGACATGAAGTCGATGGACCACGATTGGTTCAACTGTTCTGGAATGCTGAGAGGAGCCGGGTTGCGATTGGGCACTCTCCGTTTCCCTTTCCGTCTGTGATTCAGTTTCAATTGGCAGTACACGCGGTGAACCCGCTTGTGGTTGAAGGAATTCCCTTCGCGCCTCAGCACCTTGAACAGCTTTCTGAAGCCGTAGCGCGGGAAACGCTCAACCAGGTCGATCAGACAATCGATCACATTCCGATCCCGGTCAGGATTCGGTTGGTACTCGGCATCCGACCGCGGAAGTCCAACCACCCGGCAAGCCCTACGTTCACTGGACCCAGGATCATTCATCAGATTCTGGACCAGCTCACGACGTGCTGCCGGGCTCAGAGCTTTTTTCGAGTACCTCTTTCAGCAGCATGTGATCCAGACTCAAACTGGCGTACATCTGCTTCAAACGCCGATTCTCCTCTTCCAGGTCTTTAAGGCGTTTGACATCCGAGGCGTTCATGCCGCCAAACTTGGCCTTCCAGCCATAGTAGGTCGCCGGACTGATGCCGTATTCCCGGCAAACATCCTTGGTTGCTCGACCAGCTTCGACCTCGTTCAGAATGGTAACGATCTGCGTTTCGCTGATGCGGGACTTTCTCATCGGGGAATCTCCTTTGCCTTGCCAGATTAGGCCGGAGAACTCAAAGAATCAATGGCCCGGATTTTGGGGATGGTTACAGGGTCACCACGGAGCATGGACCAGAACTGAGCTGGCCTGAGGACCGGAACACTCTGCACTGGCTTGAGAACAGAGGCTCGATTCCGGCGGTGGAGATCTCGGTCGATGTCGTACTGCAAGACCAGGCTGAGACCCACTATTCCGGTTGAATCTGAGTCTACACTCTGGTGCACCTTGCTCGTATCTCTCGGATCATCCACGGAAAGCAATTCTGGGCAACACTGCCTGCAGTTGCTGGGTACTCTGGGTTCTGATGCCAAACCGCTGGATTTCGGGAAAGCAGAATTCGCTTGATATGCCTGGCCATTGTGGCACATTGCGGCCCACAATTGGAGACCATCATGAGATTCATAAGCGTAGGTGACCTATGCAGGAAGTCCTCTGAAGTCTGGCGCGATCTACCAGTGGACCGCGAAATGATCGTGACCAGCAACGGCCGACCCATCGCAATTCTGGTTGCAGTCAATGAGTCAAACCTGGAAGAGTCGTTGTCAGCGTTCCGGCAAGCACGGTCAGTTGACGCTGTTGCCGAGCTGCAACGGCGGGCAATAAGATTGAGCAACAGCAAGCCCTCACCAGTTGAGATTGAAACCGAAATACTTGAAGTCCGGAAGCAACACGAACATTGATGATCGTTTTCAACACCAAAGTTCTGGTGACCAGGCTGCTTTCTCCATTTGGCCCACCGGTTGAACTCAATGACATACAAAAGGGGCGAACCACTTCAGCGGTCCGCCCCTTCTTGTTTGCTGAATCACTCTCAGCGCAGCAGCAGCACCTTGCGGGTCGTGCTCTGCTCGCCCACCGCCAGTTGCAACAGATACGTACCGCTGGCCAGGCGGGAGTCGGCTTCCCAGGTCATGCTGTGGGTGCCCGCGCCCAGAGCGGAATCCTGCAGCAGTGTGGCCACGAGTCGTCCCTGGAGATTGTAGACCTGCAGGGTCACCTGTCCGGGGCGGTCCAGCTGGAAGGCCAGCCGGGTTGAGGGATTGAAGGGATTGGGCCAGCTGCGCAGCTCCAGCCGCTGGGGCAGCACGTCGGAAGCTTCGACCGAGGTCAGTGGCGTGCCCACGCGCGCCAGGTGCACGTTGCGGATCGGCTGGGTGCAGCACTGGGTGCGCAGGCGGATCTGCTCGACCCAGCCCGCGTAATACCCGCCTTCGCCATCGGGGGCCAGAGCCAGCTCCAGGAAGGTGCGCAGCTCGCTCGTGCGGAAGAGGCTGCTGCCCCAGAGGGATTCCAGGCTCTGTGGATCGGCCTCGTCCAGCCGGTGCGCGCTGAGGAAGATCGCGTCACCCTCGCCCTCCTGACCGTGCTGCACAAGGGCCTGGGCCAGAGTCCAGGACTCCTCCGCCGGCAGGATCAGAGTACCGGGATCGGTTTCGCGTCCGTCCTGGGGCTGGGTCACGGCACCGGGTTCGGTCCAGCGCAGGCTGCCGTCGGCCAGCACGTGTTTCAGCCCCGCATACTGACTGAACTGGGCATCATAGTCCAGACTGGACACCACCACTCCACCCCAGGCATCGGCAACCACACGCGTGTAGACGCGCGAATGCACACCATCCTCGAAGTCCTGCTGCCAGCGGGGGCTGAAGTCGGGGTTGTAGCCCTTTCCGCGCAGGGTGGTCCGGCCATCATCCTCCTGCACTTCCCAGACCAGCGCCAGTCCGCCATCGGCCAGCTCGCAGGCCTGCAGGTTGCGTCGGCGCTGGGGCTCGGTGGCGAATTCCAGCAGGGGCAGGGCCAGCGGCTGGCCATCGGGCCCGAGGCGCAACCCGTAATACATCTCATCGGCGAACTGCTGCAGCGAGTGGATGAAGAGGATCTCGCCCGCCGTGTTCATCAGCAGCGCTTCCAGATCTTCGGACTGGTTGGGGGTGGCGCTCAGCTGCACCCCATCGGGACCCCAGAGTGGGCTTCCGGTCGGACTGATGCACTGGATGCCCAGATCGGTATGGAAGCTCAGATTGGTATTCCAGATCCCGCTCCAGCCCGCGAGCACGTTGCCATCCTTGAACGCCAGCTTCAGGTGCTGCTGGTAGGAGCTGCCGTCCCCGGAGGGGTCGAAGGTCTGGGTCAGCGGCGTGCTCCAAAGAAGTTCTCCACCGGGAGCCAAGCGCAGCAACCAGGAGCGCTGCCCCAGGGATTCGCCCAGTTCCAGCCCCACATACACCCCGCCATCGGGAGCGGGCAGCAGTGCATAGGCCTGGGTGCGGCCATCCAGATCCGGGGCGACCACCTGGCCTTCGCGGGCAAACTGGCGGTCACCCGTGTCCGGGTTGACCTTCTGCACACACAGGCGGTCGTTGCCGGCGATGGTCGTCGATTCGATCCAGAAGGACCACAACCCCGAGTTCGTGTTCACTAGACGCAGTTTGTTCAGCTCGCCCGCGGGGCCCCAGCTGATCTCCTGCCCGCGCTCGCCCAGCACGGTGCTGCCATTGCCATCCAGTCGCTGGGTGCGCAGGCCCGGGGCGCCGTGCCCTTCATCGAACCAGAACGCCTGCAGCCCACCCTGGCCGTCCTTGAGGATCACCGGATCGGAGGTGCGGTTCTGGGCTTCTTCTTCCAGCAGGGGCATGCCCGTGTCCTGCCATTGCAGCTGCCCATTCAGGTTCAGCTTCTGCGCATAGAGATTGCTGCGCGGCAGGAAGCGCTGGTCGCGCCAGAGTGCCAGCACGGACCCATCGGCCCATTCCAGTTCCAGCTCGAACTGGTTGCCGGGCACGCTGCAGAGTGCAGCTCCCGCGGCGGCCAGCAGGAAGGTCCCGTCGGGCGAGACACGCTGGATCCGGAGGTCGGCATCCACGGCCGAGGGCTCGTCGCGGCTGTCTTCCC
Source organism: Candidatus Delongbacteria bacterium (assembly GCA_020634015.1). Classification (NCBI taxonomy): domain Bacteria; phylum Candidatus Delongiibacteriota; species Candidatus Delongbacteria bacterium. The sequence continues at coordinate 548,544 of JACKCN010000001.1, forward strand.
AGCCCACCAGCACTTCACCGCCGGGCAGGCTGCAGAGGGCGGGCGCACTCTCGCGAATGCCGGACTCGGAGCGCACGGGCAGGCCTTCGGCCGCGAGCTGGTTCTCAAGATTCGTGTTCACTCGCTGCAGGCGCACATCGCCCAGCATGTCCGACTCCCGGTCGGTCCAGGCCAGCCAGAGGCCGTTGGCGGCCAGCGCGATGGCGGGCTCCTGTTGGATGGCCGCTCCCCCGCGCACCCGGGCGCCCCGGGCGCCGCTGGCGCGCTGTCCGCTGGAGTCGACGTGTTCCACAAACAGGTCGCCGTCGGGGCCGTTGCGCTCGTCGATCCAGCCCAGCCAGACTCCGCCGGCACCGTCGGGCAGCAGGCGCACCGAGTGCTGGGCGGCCGGGTCGTCCGCGATGGGCATGCCGTCGCTGCTGAACGCGGCGATGACGCCGTTGGCGTCCACGTGACTCAGGAAAAGGTCCCAGTTGCCGGCGCGCTGGTCAGTCCAGGCCAGCCAGAAGCCGCCCTGGTCATCCGTGCAGCCCAGCAGGTCACCGGCGATGTATTCGGGGTCGATGTGGGACCCGCTGTGAATCTCAAGGTCCTGGGCCCATAGAGTGGTACCGGTTCCCCCGGGCCCGTCGCCGATGCGATTGGCGTACAGTGCTCCTCCGCCATTGCCGTCGCGAAAATCGAACCAGACCACGAAGGCTCCTCCGCTGTCGTCGGCAATGGTCAGCGGCTGGGCCTGCTGATCCGGAGCTCCACTCACCAGCAGCGGTTCGCCCTGCTGGCTCCAGAGCTCAAGTCCGTCCTCAGCCGAGAGTTTCTGGGCATGCACATCGAAGTTGCCCGTGCGGGCGTCCGACCAGGCCAGCACCAGATTGCCGTCGCTGGAGCGCACGCCATTGGGCGACCAATTGATGTAGAACCCCGTGCGCAGTACCGAGCGACCTTCGGGCTGGCTGTCCAGCCAGTACTGGGGGGCCGGATCCGCACCGACCGCGCCGACCAGCGCCAGCAGGCAGAGCGTGCGGGAAACGGGATGCAGGGACATGCCGGGACTCCTTTGTGTGGGTGGGGCAAGGCACGGAACCGTACCACTGCGCCTCGCCAGGACAGACTCTCGAAAGGTTAGTCAATCTCCGGCGGAATGGGCACTCAATTGTATGCCTCGCCAAACTTCCCCTGCAAGGACGACAATTGCCGGCCCCGGGTTCCGCGGGGCCGGCAATTCGGGGATTTTCAGCTGTCAGAACTACTTGACCAGAGTGATCCGCTGGCTGTGGCGTTCTCCGCTGGCCGAGCGTGCCTGCAGCAGATAGGCTCCGCTGGCCAGTCCTTCGGCCCCCAGCACCAGGCGACGCTGGCCCGCGGGGAGTTCGCCCTGGAACAGGCTGGCCACGCGGGCTCCGCGCAGATCGTAAAGATCCACGCTCAGCTCTCCCGCGCGCACCACATCCACCACCAGTTCGCCACGCCCGTTGAAGGGATTGGGCGCGAAGGGCCGCAGGCTGAAGTCCGTGGGCAGTGCGGCGGGTTGGCCCGGAGACTCGACGGCGGTTTCCTGCACTACTCCGCTGAACACTCCGTGGCCATGGGTGCCCACGGCCACCGTGCCATCGGACTGACGCACATCCAGCGCCGTGACCCAGACCGTGCCGATCTGGTCGGCACCTTCCAGCTGCCATTCGGTGGCGGCACCGTCCAGCAGGCGCGTGGACCAGAGCCCCGTGGTGGTGCCCAGCAGGTACAGCGGCACATCCCCACGATGCACGATCTGGGCCCAGTAACAGGAAGGGCCGGCCCCGCTGCCATCGGGAAACTCTTCCAGATTGCCCCCGATGGGCGTCCACTGCAGGCCACCATCCGTGGTATGGAACACGCTCTGCACCTCGTAATTGGTGAACACCACGAGGACCTCATCCGCATCCAGCGGATTGACCGTGATGCAGTGGATCCAGCCACCCGCCGGGAACTCGGGAATGCTGACGTCAATCGGCAGCGGGTCCTCGCCCCAGGCATCGTCCAGCCGGATCACGCGGCTCACTGGATTCTCCTGACCATTCGAGTAGTCGTACACACCATAATAGATCCGGCCCGCGGGCTCGCTGGAGAGGCCCAGTGCGGTCAGCCAGCCATCGCTGAACGTGGTGGAGGAAACCACACGCCAGTTGTCACCGGGGTTTGAGAACAGGTCGTCATTGAGCCAGAGCTCGTTGGTGGCGGCCAGGGCCATCCGGCTGTTGTCGGCGGGGTCCACGAAGAAGGGTGTGATCCAGCGCTGCATGTCCGCGTTGGGCGTGATCCAGTTGCCGTCCACGACCTCGCCGTTCTCATCGATCACGAACTGGACGAAACTGCCGCCGTACTGGGTGGACGCGTAGAGCGCGCGCTGCTCGGGCTGACTGGCCCCGCCAATCGCACAGGCCATGCCGTCGCCGCCGCGCACGTTGACCCAGGGCGTGTCCGCACCATCGGCCACGGCAATCCAGGTCCCATTGTCCTGCATGCCGCCCAGGATCTTGGGGTCATCGTCCGAGAGCCGGTCCAGCGAGACCCAGTAGAACTGCGTGGTGGGATAGCCCTGGCTGCGCACCCAGGGAAAGGGGTTGTTGGGGCCGGGCTCGGCCATCGCGTCCTCGCAGCGGCTGATGCCGCCGTCATGGCTGCTCCAGATCCGGTCGGGAACGGCCGGATCGAAGATGATGTTGTGCACGTCGGCGTGATGGTTGGGATAGCTCACGTCGCTGCCCTCGGGTCCGGGCAACTGGCCGTAATAGTAGTTGTAGCCCCCGATCCAGCGCACGGGAGCCGTGCCCTGGAAGCCGTCGGTGCTGCGGAAGAGGCTGGTGCCGCCGATGAACACCGCCAGTGGATCGTCGGGTTTGACCCGGATGGTCATGTCATAACCGCCCTGGCTGGCATAATCGTAGCCGAAGGGCAGGTCCACCTCGTCCTGCAGGTCGGGCAGGTTGGCGCTGCGGTCCTGCCAGACGCCCGTATCGGCCTGGTAGTGCCAGAGACTGTGTCCGCCGCCTGTCCCGATGAACCCCGCTCCCGGCGTCTCGCCCAGGAAATAGACCTGGTCCAGATCCGAAGGGGCCTCGGCGCAGATCACACGATTCCAGGCAGAGGGCCAGTCCTGGGGCGTGATCTCCGTCCAGGTGTCGCCGTCCGTGCTGCGCCAGATACCCGCGTCCGTGCAGGCGCTGCTGAGCACGGCATACAATACTCCATCCTCGGTGGCGTGCACGTGGGTCCAGGCGGAACTCAGCGACTGGAAACTGCCCAGAGCCGTGGACCAGTTCTCGCCCCCGTCGTCGCTGCGCATCACCGTGCCGTAACAGGCGGCGTACACACGACCGGCACCCGTGGAACCGGGATCGACCACCACATCGAAGACCACGTCGAAGGGGCTGCCGAAGCTGGACGGCGTGGTGGCCGTGCTGGCCAGCTGGTTCCAGCTGTGGCCACCGTCGCTGGAGACGAAGATGCCGTCACCGAAGTACCCGGGCACGCGGCTGTTGATCGAGCGCGAGCCACTGCCCACGTATTCGCCGGTGCCGTAGTACCAGGTGTCGCCATGACCCGGACGCGGGTCCTGCACCAGGCAGGTCACTCCGGGCAATTGCTCCATGGACGTCAGGCGCTGCCAGTCGGTCCCGGCGTTCAGGCTTTCGTAGAGCGCGCCGCTGACCGAGCCTGCCAGCAGGCGGCCGGGCGTGTTGCGATCGAGCACCAGCGCCCGCGTGCGCCCACCGATGTTCACCGGGCCGCGGTACTCCCAGTCCTCGGTGAAGACCTGTGCCCCCTTGTGTACGGGTTGGCGGCGCAGCTGGCTCACGAAGGCCTGCTCGCGGCTGCGGATCGCGCGGGGAATCTCGCCGGTGGCCGGATTGCGCAGTTTCATCCGCTCGTAATCGGCTCGTGCGATGGCCTTGCCGCCCTGCCCCAGCGGCACAGGGTGAGCCAGATTCCACTCCCGGAAACCGGGAATCGCCGTCTCGCTCGCGGGAGTCTGCCAGAGAGCCAGGGCCACGGCCAGGCCGCTGGCCAGCAACACGGTGAGTTGCAGATTTTTCATCGTGGGGTTTCCTTGTGCGACAGGGTCGGAATGAGAGCGTCGGCCAGGCTGCGCAGATCCCCGCCGGACGGGGCCTGGAAGGTGCGCAGGCCGAACACGGGCATGGCGGCCAGCAGGTGGTCGAAGATGTCGGATTGCAGATCCTCGAACTGCGCCCAGCGCTGCTCGCGACTGAACACGTAGATCTCGAGCGGCAGCCCGTGCTCGCCGGGCTGAAGCTGGCGCACCAGGAAGGACATCTCCGCGTGAATCAGGGGATGGCTGCGCAACCAGGCGACCACATAGGCCCGGAAGGTGCCCAGATTGGTCATCGCGCGGCCATTGATCAGTTCACCGGGATCGCCATGGTGTGTCACACTGTCGTTGCGCACTTCCTTGCGCCGGGTGGCCACGTAATCGGCGATGCGCTCGATGGCCTGGAAACGATCCAGCTCGGCGGGAGTGCAGAAGTGCACGCTGTTCATGTCCAGCAGCAGGCTGCGCTTGATCCGCCGTCCTCCGGACTCCTCCATGCCGCGCCAGTTGCGGAAGGAGTTGGAGACCATTGAATAGGAGGGAATCGTGCTGATGGTCTTGTCCCAGTTCTGGACCTTCACCGTGTGCAGCGAGATGTCGATCACGGTGCCGTCGGCCTCGAAGGCGTCCATCTGGATCCAGTCGCCAATGCGCACCATGTCGTTGGAGGTGAGCTGCACTCCGGCCACCAGCCCCAGGATCGAGTCCTTGAAGATCAGCAGCAGCACGGCCGTCATCGCGCCCAGCCCGCTGAGCAGGGTCAGGGGCGACTTGCCCAGGATCAGTGACAGCACCAGCGCGCCCGCATAGATGAAGAGCACGATCTTGGCCACCTGCACATACCCGCGGATCGGCCGGTTGCGCGCCACCTCGAAGGAATTGTAGATGTCCGTGGCTGTGTTGAGCAGCGCGGAGATCACGCTGAAGATCACCAGCAGCATCCAGATCAGCGCCGTGCGGCGCAGCAATTCGTCGATGCTGTCAAAGGTGTGGGCGAAGGAGTGCACGACCAGCGCGGGCACGATCCAGCCCGCACGTTCCAGCACCCGGTTCTTGAGCAGCAGGTCGTCCCACTGGGTCTTGCTTCGCACGATGATCCGGCTCAGGCTGCCGATCACCAGCCGGGCCAACAGACGGTAGGCGGCCCAGGATCCAAAGGCCATCAGCAGCAGCAGGGCCAGTTTCGAAAGCATCAGACTGGCCCGCGGTTCCATTCCCCAGGCGAGCAGTTGGTTCATCAGGGCTTCTTGCATGGCAGGACGAGCATCTCCAGACTTGTGGGGGTTCAGGGAGTGGTGCGGACATCGGGTCGCCCACGTGGGCCTGAAGGTAAGGCTCTGGTCTTGGCATGAAAACCGCCCCCGAGCCAGCAGTCTCCCGTGGACATCCCCTGCCCGTACCTGTCCCGGCGACTGGCACGCCCCGATTGACCTTGAGCAAGTCGCCTCCCGCGACCCATTGGGATCATCATTGCCCTTGTGCCCGGCCAGAGACAACCGTGCCAGCATCCGCCAACGGAGGAAGAATGGATTCGGCCTACGCCCCCCTGCACCCCATGATGGAAATCATTGACAAGCCATGCGCGGACTGGACACGCCAGGACCTGCTGAAGGTGATCGAGACCCGGCGTCTTCGCCGGATCACATTCCACTACACGGGCCTGGATGGCAAGCTCAAGGAACTGAAGATGCCCGTGCTGGATCACGCCCAGGCGGACCGGATCCTGGCCCGCGGTGAACGCGTGGACGGCTCCTCACTCTTCAGCGGCCTGGTCGGTGCGGGACTCTCGGACCTGTATGTGCTGCCGCTCTACCGCAGTGCCTTCATCAATCCGCTGGACGAGCAGAGCCTGAATCTGATCTGTCGTTTCGTGACACCCAATGGCGAACCGGCCGATTTTGCTCCCGACAACATCCTCGCCCGGGCCCTGGGCCTGCTGCGCCAGGAAACCGGGCTCGAGATGCGCGGCCTGGGAGAACTGGAATTCTACCTCTTCAGCCGGCCCGAGAAGGCGCTCTACCCCGCTCCGCGCCAGCGTGGGTATCACGCCACCGGCCCCTTCAGCAAACAGGGGAGCGTGCTGAATGAGATGATCGACGCCATCAACCGCTCGACCTATGGGGTGAAATACGGGCACAACGAAGTGGGCTTCGTCGAGAATCTGAAAAGTGAACTGGTGGAGATCGATGGCTGCCAGGCCGAGCAGCTGGAAATCGAACTGCTGCTGCAGCCGCTGGACGAACTGGCCGACACTCTGGTGATCGCGCGCTGGCTGATTCGCAACATCGCCCATCGCCATGGCATGGTGGCCTCCTTCGCGCCCAAGATCTGCGACGACGCCGCGGGCAACGGCATGCACATCCATCTTGAACTGATGCGCGACGGCCAGAGCGTGATGCGTGCCGAGGGTGGCAAACTGGCGGAACCGGCGCGTCGCCTGATCGCGGGCCTCTGCCGCAGCGCCGTCTCGCTGACGGCCTTCGGCAATACCGTGTCCTCGTCCTACCTGAGGCTGGTCCCCAACCACGAGGCTCCCACCCGGATCTGCTGGAGCGATCTCAACCGCAGCGCGCTGATCCGTGTGCCACTGGGCTGGAAGGAAGGCGAACAGCTGACCGCGCTCTTCAATCCGAAGGAAACCGTCGACCAGGCCGAGCTGCCCGCCAGCCAGACCGTGGAACTGCGCTCACCGGACGGCAGCGCCAATGTGCATCTGCTGCTGGCCGGGATGAGCATGGCCGCGGTGCGCGGCTTCCGTGATCCGGACGCCCTGCGGACGGTCGAGGATCTCTATGTGGTGGGCGACATCTCCGCCGATCCCAGTGTGCGCGATCGCCTGGCCCAGTTGCCGCCTTCCTGCACCGACAGCGCCGCGGAACTGGAAGCGGAGCGCGAGATCTACCAGGCGAACGGCGTCTTTCCCGCCTGCATGATCGACTGGGCCGCCGAGAGCCTGCGCGCCCAGAACGACTCCGGCATGCACACCTGGCTCGCCAGTCTTGAGCCCGATGCCCGCGAAACCGAAACCCGCCGCATCCTCCACAAGGACCTGCACAAGAATTGACCCAACGCACAGCCACACATCCCGTCGGCCACTTGCGCCCCACACAGGTCGCTGTGCCACACACGCTTGCGGCTTCCTGCCGGGCCCGATGAAGCGACGCGCAATCCGGGAATCACTCAACCCTTCCGCACTGCAACTCCACGCACACCCCCAAAAACCAACACGGCCCGGGATCAACACCCCCGGGCCGTTTCATTGGTCATCTCCTCACCGGACAAATCAAAAAACTTCCCCCTCACCCCGTTCCACCCAGGCAAAGCGCGTGACTTCCGGATCTCCTCCATGGCTCACACCAAGGACCGCCAGACCGTGGTCGCGCAGGAACTGGTCAATCGGGAACGGGGCACGCTGGCGACTGCGACTGCCATAGGCCCCCACGATCAAACGCCCACCGGGAGTCACGGCACGCCGCAACAGACGTTTCAGGTAGACCTCGAGCCGCTCGACGGGCACACAGTCCACGAGAGTGTAGACGAAATCGTACGTGCGTTCGGGCGACCAGTTCCAGGCGTTGCAGCAGATCAGGCTGGCCGCAGGCAGCTTGAGCCGCTCGCGCGCGATCTGGATCAAGCCATCCCCGGCGTCCAGCCCGTGGGGTTCCAGAGTGATCTGCCGTTCAGCCGCCCATTGCATCACGCATTCCAGCAGATGGCCGTTGGCACAGCCCACATCCAGAAAACTGCCGCTGCGATGCACGCCCTCCAGCAGGGGCTCGCGTTCGGCGCGCCAGCGTTCGGCACCTCCGGCGAAACCGCTCTGGCGAATCGGGTCGCTCTCGTCCAGATAACACTGCTCGAGAGTCTGCAATTGCTTGAGGAATGAGCGGGGCAGCGGACTGCGTGTATTCAGCATCTCAGGTCTCTTTCATTCGGGATGGTTCGCATGCGTTGAGGCCTCGAGTGCCTCCAGCCAGCGCCGGGCCTCGCCCGGTGTGCGAAAGCGCAGGCAGGGCGGGCAGTCCTGCTGTGCCGTGAGACGTTCGAACTCCCGTCGTCGGCGCTTCCAGGTCCTGATCACCCACCAGAGAATCGAGTCGCGGCTGAAGAAGGCCAGTCGCCAGTTCTCGCGGTTGCCCGCGAACAGCTCTTCCCCGGTGGCGCAGCGTGTCACCGTGCGCCGCAGGGAGCGTGCGAACACACGCGAAAAGGAATGGTCCAGCCAGATCAGCAGGGTCGCGCGCGGCCACACCAGATCGCGCACGGGGCTGTAGTTGCCATCCACCAGCCAGCGGGGTTCGCGTGTGACGGCATCGACACGGGCGCGAAAGTCCGACAGCAGGCGCGGTTCCCAGTCGGGCAGCCAGTAGAGGTTGTCCAGTTCCGTGGGCGTCCGCCCCAGGATGCGCCCCAGCGACCGCGTGAAGGTCGTCTTGCCGCAGCAACTGGTGCCGATCACATTCACCCGGTCCAGATCAAGCGGCCGGCTCATTCTCCGATGATCTTCACCAGCACGCGCTTGCGGCGCATGCCGTCGAATTCGCCGTAGAAGATCTGCTCCCATGGGCCGAAGTCCAACTGCCCCTCGCTGATGGCCACCACCACCTCCCGCCCCATCAACTGGCGCTTGAGGTGCGCGTCAGCATTCAGTTCGCCCGTGTCGTTGTGGCGCCACTGGTCCACCGGCTCGTGGGGTGCCAGCTTCTCAAGCCAGACGCTGAAGTCACGATGCAGGCCCGTCTCAGCGTCATTGATGAACACGCTGGCCGTGATGTGCATGGCGTTCACCAGCACCAGGCCTTCACGCACCCCGCTTTCATGGATGCACTCCTCCACATCGCGCGTGATGTTGACGAAGTCGGTCCGCCTGTCGGTGCGGAACCAGAGTTCCCGGCGGTAGCTGCGCATCATTCCTCCCTGGGCGCTGAGGACCCCGTCGCCCCACGTTTGCGGGCCTTGAGGGCGGCCAGCCGATCCCGGACCTGCTGGCGGCGAGGCTCGTCGAATCGGCTCCAGCCGGCGATTTCATCGCGCGTGCGCAGGCAGCCCAGACAGATGCCCAATTGACGATCCAGCTCGCAGACGCCAATGCACGGGGATGCGGGTTGTTCGGCCATGGGTCTCCCATTGTGACGGGGTCGGTTCTGGACGGGTACGGGCAGAATTCCGGAGTAACATTCTGCTTGATGGGTTGATCCAATTAGGGAAATTCATGACCATTTTCTGCCCCGCACCAGGACGCAAATCGGACGGAACCCATGCGCTTCGCCAGCTTCATGACCCTGCTGCTCTTTCTGCTGACCGCTGGCCGCGGCCAGGCCGGTGAGCTGCGTGGAGTCCTGCAGGACAGTCTGAGCGGGCAGGGCATCGCCGACGCCCAACTGATCTGCCTGGGCACTCTCAGTGGCGAACGCCGCCTCACCCGCAGCGGGCCGGATGGCGCCTTCTCCTTCGCCGATCTCCCTGCCGGCAGCTACTGGCTGGCGGCCACCCACAGCGCCTACTTCAGCAAACGTCTGGAAAATGTGGCCGTCCCCGGGACGGGCCGGGTCGAGCACACTCTCCTGATGGTGGTGAAACCCCTTGGTGTGGACGACGCCTTGCCCCTCGCCAGCGAGGATATGGCCCTGCTTGACGAGCCGGAACCGCAGGAACTGAGTCGCCCCGACAGCCGCACATCCTCCCGCGAATCCGCACGCAATCCCGTGAAGCGCGACATGAACTCGATCAAGCTCTGGCTCTTTGGCCGTTTCATGGAACTGGTCGGCGGAGTCGAAGGCGAGTGATCAGCGCTTGCGCGCCAGGCTGAGTCCGTCCCCGATCGGCAGCAGACACATCTCCACACGCGCATCGGAATGAATCCTGGACGCCAGCTCACGGATGGCGCGCGTATCCTCGTCCTGCACGCTCTCATCGGCCACCCGACCGCTCCAGAGCATGTTGTCCACGGCCACCAGCCCTCCCGGACGCAGCAGCTCGAGCGCCAGCTCGTAGTACACGGGATAGTTGCCCTTGTCGGCATCAATGAACATCAGATCGACGCTGGCCGCCCAGCCCTGGGCCAGCCGGGTGCGCAGTGTCTCGGCCGCGGGCGCCAGTGCCAACGTGATCCTGTCGGCCAGCCCGGCCTTCAGCCAATGGCGCCGGGCCACGGCGGTGTACTCCTCGCTGACATCGCAGGCCAGCAGTTCCCCGCCTTGCGCCAGACCACGCGCCAGGCAGATGCTGCTGTAGCCGGTGAACACACCCACCTCCACGATGCGTCGGGCGTTCTGCAACCGGGCCAGCAGAGTCAGGAACTGGCCCTGCTCGGGGGACACCTGCATGCCCGCATTGGGCAGTCTCGACGTCTCCGCGCGCAACTCCTCCAGCAGAGCGTCATCGCGTACTCCATGGCGCAACAGCCAGTCCTGCGTGCGCTCGTCCAGACCAATGCTTCCTCGGCTCATGGGCTCTCCTTTGCATGAATGTGTTCGTTTCCGTGCTGCTGCTGCCGGCCACTGGCCCCGCCACGACGGCTCCCCCGAAGGGCGAAGCCGTGATACCTTTCCCTGCGCATGCGGGGGAAGGCGCGGCGTATTCGACGCGGGGGATGGGGGAATCTCTCCATGCCGGAAAATCGTGACTCGCGTGCGCTGAAGGCCCCCATCCCTCTCGCCTGCGGCGAGCCTTCCCCCTCGTTCGCGAGGGAAGGGAGGTGGCTTCGCCGCGTGCGGGGAGGATCATTGGCCATGCCAACATGTCCTACAACCCCGTTCACTGATTCCATCTTGCCGCGCCACCCGAAGGGCGAAGCCGTGATACCTTCTCCCGCGCATGCGGGGAAGGCGCGGCGTACTCGACGCGGGGGATGGGTGAATCACTCCATGCCGGGATGGATCAGGCAGAGGCCGCGGGTCTCGAAGGTGCTCATGCCTTCCAGCAGCGCCGAAGCACCGTCCAGACCCACGCGTTTCTCGATCAGCGTGTCCGGTGTGAGCCGGCCGGCCGCCACCTGCTCAAGCAGTTGGCCGTAGCTGTCCAGGCCGCAGCCCAGGCTGCCGATCAGGCTCAGCTCCCATTTGGCGATGCGATCGATGGGCAGACTCAGGCTGCCGCGCTCCTTCTCGCCCGTGAGACCCAATTGCAGGTGGCGTCCGCGGCGGCGCAGACTCTCAAGGGCCGGGGCGCAGGTGGGCTGCAGGCCCAGGGCGTCCACACTGAGATCGGCTCCGCCCGAGGACAGTTCCAGAATCGCCTCGGCCACCGGTCCGGCCCCGGGGTCCACAGCGGCCTCTGCCCCGTGTGCCAGAGCCTGACGGCGGCGTTCGGGGTCGAGGTCCACGGCCAGCACGCGTGCGCCACAGGAGACCGCGATCTGCAACACACTCAGCCCCAGGCCCCCGCAACCGAAGAGCGCCAGACGCTCGCCGAAGCGCAGACCGGCGCGGTCGATCAGGCCGTGCCAGGCGGTCATGTAGCGGCAGCCCAATGCGGCGGCAGCATCCAGGCTGACCTCCTCGGGCAGAGCCACCAGATTGAGATCGGCCACGGGCACGTGCACGAATTCGGCATAGCCGCCATCGTAACTGAAGCCCAGCGAAGCATAGGATTCGCAGAGGTTGATCAGACCCTGACGGCACCAGCGGCATTCCCCGCAGCCGTTGTGGAAGGGCACCGTGACACGCTGACCTACCCGGAAACGGCGCACGCCGCCACCGACCTCCTCGACCACACCCCCGATCTCGTGTCCGGGAGTGCGCGGAAACTGCACCGGCATGCGCCAGGCCCAGTCGCCCACCCAGAGGTGCCAGTCGCTGCGGCAGACACCGCAGCCCGCCACCCGGATCACGGCGGAATCAGGACCGGCCGTCGGTCGGGGTGTGTTCAGGACTTCGAGCGGCTTGCCATAGTTCACAAGGCGTGCGGCACGCATGATCCGTCTCCTGGAATGTGGGCTGTACACCAGTCAGGCGAGCAGCCCAGGGTGTGTCAATGCCCGGTCATGGGCGAACGGGTGAACAGAACCCCGGGTGGCAGGCCCGGAATGAACTCGGCCAGCGCCAGCCGGGCCCGGACGGCGGCCGTGGAATCCAGCGTGAAGAATTCGACGGCATCCCGATCGCTTGACACTCGCCGGCTGGCCAGATGCAGCCGGCCAAGGGAAATCCAGCTCTCCGGCAGCTTGTCGAACCAGTCGGGATAGATCATCACCAGCTGCACTCCCTGTTCCCTGGCCAGCCGGTCTGCCCAGTCGGCACCCGCACTCGCCCGCCGGGCGGCCAGAGCCCGGGGGGAAGCCAGCCCCCAGAGATCGAGCACGGGCCAGGGGTTGCGCCAGCTCACGCGACCGATGTCGTTGACCGCCACCGGCCCCCGCCAGATCTGCTGTGCGAAGCGCGCCAGCTGGGCTTGCTGCTCGTGGATGTTGGCCATCGCCGTGGGACTTTCCAGAGTCGTGCGCAGGTAGGGCAGGCCCGCCAGGAGCAACAGCCCGGGCACCAGCCAGACGGGCCCGGCCCCCCGGATTCGCGTTGTGTCACGTCCCAGCAGTTCGCGCAAACAGCCCAGACCAACCACCAGACCGGGCAGCCAGACCTGGATCTCGTAGCGATTGAGCCAGCCGGTGCGCCCCGCCAACAGGTGCAGCGCAATGGCCAGCGCGGCCCAGAAAGCCAGACGGCGTGTCACACGGGTCAGCGACCGGCTGAACCCGCAGGCCGCCAGTACCAGCCCCAGACCCGCCAGCACACGCCCCTGGGGCAGTTGCACGTTGTGCAGTCCGTTGGCGACCAGCGCCCTCAGGCGTGCGACAGTTCCCGAACTGGCCACCAGGTCGGACTTGGCCGCCAGCGAGCCCGGCAGCCAGCCCAGTCCCAGGCTGTGCAACCAGAGCGAGTACAGCCCCAGCGGAAGGCAGGCCAGCAGCAGGCGCAGGACCAGTCCGGCGCGGCCGCGCGTGGGTGCCGGATCCAGCAGGATCGCGGGCAGCACCAGTGCCAGCATCTCGTAGCGCACCAGCGGCCCCAGCAGACACAGCAAGGCGAAGGCCCAGTCCAGACGTGGGCTGGGCGTGGGCATCTCCGCGCGCAATTGCAGGACTCGCAGCAGCAGCAAGGCCAACAGGACCTGCAGGCTGTGTTCCATGCCCGTGAGTGCCAGACCGGGCAGGTTGCTGACGGCCACCACGGCCAGCGCCAGCGGCAGAGTTGTCCGCCCGTGCGAGGTCCGCTCGGGAAACAGCAACCGCGACAGCAGCCACAGACTGGCCAGCAGGCAGAGTGCGTTGAGAATCAGTGGAATCCAGTGCATGAAGGAGCTGCCCGCGAAGGGCGCCAGCAGGAAGGGCCAGAGCGGGCTGGAGGACGGTGCACTGAGCTGGCCGGGCTGCAATCCCATGTGCCCATGGGACAGTTGCTCGGCCAGCTGCAGGTGAATCCAGGCGTCATCGAGAGTGTATTCAAGACGCCATTGAGAGGCGGCCAGACCTCCCAGCAGTCCCCAGAGCCAGAGGGCCAGCCCCAGAATGATCACGGCGGCGCGGCCCCTGCGCAGACTGGGCTCAGCCAAGTTCGGGGATGGCATTCTCGCCGCTCAGGGGCTGTTGCAGGATCATGTATTTGCGCACGGGCTTGCCGCCGATCAGATGCTTCTGGATGATTTCCTCGAGCACGGCCGGGGAGCAGCTGTGATACCAGACTCCGTCGGGATAGACCACCGCGATCGGCCCGTTGCGGCAGATGCGCAGGCAGTGCGTCTTGGAACGAAAGACTCCGCCCTCGCCGCTGAGACCCAGTTCCGCCAGTCGCTTCTTGAGAAACTGGAAACTCTCGTTGGAGTCGCTGCGCGAACAGCACTTGGCATCCTTCTGGTCAGCGCAGAGAAAGATGTGATGCTTGAGACGGGGAATGCCCAGCTCGTCGGCGATCTTCTTCAGATTCTTGGCCATGGGTGCTGTCCTGATGTATCCGCTGCCGGGTCCGTGAATCGAGGGACTTCTTCGCGGGGGCACGCGGGAGCCTTCTACGTGGGTTCTGCTAGATTGCCGCGCACTCTGGAAGTTTGCCATTGGGGCGAAACCGGAATGCACGGGACGGGTCGAAGCCGGTCCGTTCCTCCGCGGATGCCACGGCAGGGCTCCCGGAACCGCAGGCGGGCCAAGGTAAGGTTTGGACCCGGGCACTGCCACCGAACGCCAACACGCTTGAAAATCAAGGAATTGGAGGTGCAGATGAGTTCGACGAGCGCCCCCGCACGCACGCCGGAGCGGAAAGAAGTGAAGACCGAGCACTGCTGGAATCTGACGGAGCTCTACAAAGATGACAGCCAATGGGAAGCCGATCTCAAGAAACTTGCCGCGCTCAAGCCGCGCATCGCCGGTTTCAAGGGCACCCTGGGCAAATCGGCGGAAGCCCTGAAGGCCTGTCTGGAATTCACGCGCGAGATGGAGCTGCTGCAGGAAACCCTGTACGTCTATGCCCACCTGAAAGTGGCCGAAGACGGCATCAACAGCGAGAACCAGGCCCGCCAGGCCCGCATCTTCCAGCTGTTGAGCGAAATGGGCGCCGAGTTCAGCTGGTACGAGCCCGAGCTGCACGCCATTGACAGCAAGACCATGGACGCGTTCCTGGCCAGTGGCACCCTGGATGAGTTCCGCATTCAATTGAACAAGAGCCTGCGCTACAAGCCCCATGTGCTCAGCGAGCGCGAGGAGCGCCTGCTGGCCATGCAGTCCGAGTTCGCCTCGACGGCCTACCGCGGTTTCTCGGCACTCACCGACATGGACCTGGAATTCGGCGAGTGCATGTCCAGCGACGGCATGCGCCCCCTGACCCAGTCCACCATGTCGCTGTTCATGCTCGACCCCGACCGCGAGGTGCGCCGCAATGCCTACTTCCAGTATCACGGAGTCTGGCAGAAGCACAAGAACACCCTGGCCGCCCTGTTCAACGGCAGCGTGCAGCACGACATCTTCAGCGCGCGGATCCGCAACTTCCCGAGTGCGCGCGAAGCCAGCCTCTTCAGCGAGGACGTGCCCGTCTCGGTGTACGACAATCTGGTGAGCACCGTGCGGGCCAATCTCAACACCCTGCACCGGTATTACACCCTGCGCTCGAAGATGATGGGCCTTAAGGACATGGCCAGCTACGACCTGCGCGTGCCGCTGATCAAGGACATCAAGGTCAACCACAGCTACGAGCAGGCGGTGGAGGTCATCGACAAGGCGCTGCAGCCTCTGGGCGCCGAATACTGCGGCATCCTGCGCAAGGGCCTGCTCGAGGGCTGGGTGGATCGTTACGAGAACAAGGGCAAGACCTCGGGCGCCTTCTCCTCGGGCGGCTACATCGGATCGCCCTTCATCCTGATGAATTACAAGGACGAGGCCATCGACGACGTCTTCACCCTGGCCCACGAGGGCGGGCACTCGATGCATTCGTACTACAGCAAGACCAACAACCCCTTCCAGCACTACGGCTACACGATCTTCGTGGCCGAGGTGGCCAGCACCTTCAACGAGCAGCTGCTGGCGCGTCACCTGTACGAGGAGGCCACCGACGACACCTTCCGGGCCTACCTGATCAACAAGCAGATCGACGACATCATCGGCACGATCTTCCGTCAGACCATGTTCGCCGAGTTCGAGCGTGACACGCACGCAATGGTGGAACAGGGCCAGCCCCTGACCGTGGAAAGCCTTTGCGCCCTCTATCAGGAGCTGAGCCGCGCCTACTACGGCAGCCCGGTGACCCTGCCCGACGAGAACGCGCTGATCGGGCTGATGATTCCGCACTTCTACCACGCCTTCTACGTGTACAAGTACGCCACCGGGCTGTCCGCCGCGATCACCCTCAGTCAGGGCGTGCTCGAAGGTGGCGGCGACGAATTGCAGCGTTACCTGGGCTTCCTGAAACTGGGTGGTTCCAAGTTCCCGCTGGACCAGCTGCGCGACGCCGGTGTGGACATGACCCAGGCCGCCCCCGTGCAGAAGGCCATGGACCGCTTCTCCGACCTGGTCGGCCAGCTGGAAGCGATCCACGCCCGCAGCCAGAACTGAGCGCATTCACGCTTGCAGCAAAAAGCCCCCGACCGCCGTCGGGGGCTTTTTTCTCTGGTTGCATTGGCGAAATGGCCGTTCAATTGGAACAGCCCACCGAAAGGAAGTCATCCACAGGGGACCGCGAGCCTGCCGCCGTCCGGACGGCATCGCCGTGATCGAAGGTGATGCGCGCCAGTGGATCACGTTGATGCACTGAGCGAAACGCGACCACCGCAAGTCGCTGGGGCGGCTATTCGGCCTGGCCCCCGATCCCCAGCCGAGCCGAGCGTTCCGTGATCAAGGCGTGGAAGCGCAGGCGCAGCTCGGCGGGCAGGAAACTGCGGTCGATCATCGTGTGCCATCCGGGCAGGGCGTGCGCCACCCGGCGCTGCAGGTTGTGCGCGGCCTTGGGCTCCAGCCCACTGGTGGCCATGGCCGCAAGGAAGTCCCCGTGATCCAGCCGGCTGCGTTTCCCGTTCAAGGTCAGTGCCAGCTCTTCCGGGTCGGTTTCCAGAACCAGACGGGTGGCCACCATGTCGTAGGCCGGGCTGAGCAGCCAGCCCCTCTGGGGGTCCTTCAGCAGCGAGAGGTTCTTCAGGTGCAGGTCGCTGTTGCCCAGCAGAAACGCCACATGGACCTGCTCATACAAGCGGATCAGGTCCAGGCCGGGCTGGGCCGAGAAGCGCTGCAGCAGCCGGGCCACCTGCTCGTGGGAACCGCGGTACTTGGCTTCCGTGGGTTTTCCGCCCAGCTGACCCATGTCTTCCATGTGGAGTTTCGTGCCATTCTGGCGGTCGATCCGCCGTGTCAGGTAGGCGAATTCGCCCGACGCCAGCCGCACCAGGCCGTGGGGCACACAGGGGATCCCTGCCAGGCGGGTCAGGTGCATTGAGAGGTCTTCCAGTTCCGGCAGGAAGGGAAAGTCGGGGCTGGGGGGTTTCAGAATGTAACCGGCGGGCGCGTCCACCAGGGTGAGGCGCCTGGGCGCCCGGGTGCTTCCGCCACCGGCCAGTCCCAGGGACAGTTTGGCCTGTGCACCCGGAACGGTGATCCGAGCGCGAACGGCCTGCTCGGCAAGCGTTTGCACCTGGTCCAGGCTGACATCCAGCTGCGGGATCGGTCCCTTACCGTAGAGGCGCCGGGCGCAGCGGGCATGGATGTCCCCGCTGTCCGCTTCCAGTTCATCGTAACACAGCAGGCAGCGCGGTTCAGTCACGGGGTGCCTCCCCGGCTTCGTCCTCGACACTGGCGGCACCGATGCAGTCCCGACAGGTGGCCAGCAGCAGGCCCATGCGGTCGCGCGGGTCCAGTTTCCAGTTGCGCTCGGCGATGTGCAGCAGCCAGCCCTCGGGAATCAGGCCATCGAAGAAGGGAAACAGGGTGGCGCTGCTGTATGCGGCGCTTTGCAGGGGCAGAGTCTGGCTGATCGCCTCCGGGTCCGGAAGCGCGAGGTAGTCCAGATCATACTGGAAATGGTAGCCGGTCTCATCCTCGAGCAGGCGGCCCGCCAGGCGGCCATGCATCATGATCCGCGCCGCCCTCACGAGCCGGATTCCTCACGGCGCGCGGGCACCGGCCCCAGCTGATGGCCGAACAGACCGAGCACCTGGTTCACCTTGTCCATTCTCAGGCGGGTCTTGTCGCGTTCCAGCTCCCGCAGGAAACGCAGGCCGACACCCGCCGTGTCGGCCAGGGCGACCTGCGTCAGCCCCGCCTCCTTGCGCTTTCTGCGGACGAAGGCACTGAGGGTTTCCATGGCATGTCCCGTGAGTTGATGTGACCCGATCGGGTACACCCTAATGATTTTCGAGGAAAATCGCCCTGATCGGGTACAAAAACAATACACACACGGGAAATCGTACCCGATCGGGAGCATTTCACAGGCAGCCAAGGGATCGACGGGGGCCGTCCCACGGGAGAAGTGATCGGACCGTGGCCGTGGAGCGGCTTCGAATCGCCTGCGGGACAGTTTTCGACAAGAAGGGCCTGTCGGAGTACGACTCGGAAGTATTCAGCATCCGCAAGGCTGGGGAGGCCCTTTGATGGGGCGAGCCATTGTCACTCATGGGCGGAGCGGCGGGGCGCCGCTGCTGCCGGGAGGCCGACGGGAGATCGGGATTGAACGGACTTCCACGCAGCCTGACCTACTGCCCTGCGTCCTCCATCGAGGCGGTCACCCGGAAGAAGGTGTTCGCTTCCAGATCGGTCACGGTCCAGCCCAGGCCCGTTGTGCTGATGTACTCCGCGGGCCAGTCGGACAGGTCCGTCGTCTGCTGCAGGCGGTAGCTGCGGGCCAGGGGCACGGGGCTCCAGCTCAGCTGCACGCCCTCCTCCACAGCCTGGATCGCCAGTTCCGGCGCGGGCAGCTCCGGCACGATCTCTTCCAGGAACCACCATACCGATTCCGGACTGATGGTCACATGCTCCTCGCTGGCACCCAGCGGATAGTGGAGCGCGTCGAAGGGGGACAGGGCGGGCAGGTCGGGCGCGCCCTCGATCTGCCGGAACGGCGCGTCGGTCACCAAGCCCAATGCGCTGGTGGTGGGAATGAAGCAGTGGTTGGGCTGCAGGGCCACGATGTCCCCGTAGGGCACGGCACTCTGGTCCAGCTGGACCATGGTGTTGCGCGAGCCACCGGGCGCGTTGTCCCAGGGTGACGCCCCGTTGATCGTGACGGTCTGGTAGCGGTCCGGGAAGGGCCAGATCTGGTTGATCATGCCGCTGAAAACGGTCTGCGGGCTGTGGTCGGCCAGAGACCAGCAGTTGCCGTCGATGTCCACCAGCCAGCTGCGGTACTCGTAGCGGATGATCTGGGCGCCGGCTGCGAAACCCTGGTTCAGGCCCGAGCCGCTGCCGTTGGCCACCGCCACCAGACGCGGCGAGACGGGATAGTCACCCAGCGCGGCCAGCTCGTTCAGCAGGGTCTGACGCAGAGGATCCGCGCCCGGGTTGGCATTGGGCGGATTCTCGGCCATCGCCAGCAGCATCTGCTTGGCCGCCGGTGTCTGCAAGCGGGAAAGGAAGTACGCGGCCTCTTCCGCCTCATCCGCGAAGAAGGCCAGCCAATGCTGCAGGCTGAGGGGGATGTTGGCACCAGCCTGGGGCGAGTCGAAGGAGATGAAGGTCCGCACCCGGGGATCGATGCCCTGCTGCTCCAGCCAGGCCAAAGCGTAGCGTGAGACCAGCCCGCCCATGCTGGCGCCGATGAGGGGGTAGCTCTCGCCCTCGGGCAGCAGGCTGTTGATCTGCTCCAGCAGGGTGGCCAGCAGCAGGCTGTTGCGCTGGATGTAGTCCGTGGATTCGGTGAAGTTCAGCACCACCATGTCGAAGCCCAGGTCACGCAATGTCTCCACCAGGCCTTGCTGGTTGCCCAGCCCGTAGAGCTCGTCCCAGAACATCGTGTTGTCCATGTCGAAGCCTTCGCACAGCACGACCGGCCGCGTCAGAGTGGAGTGTCCCGGGGCCAGAAGGAGGTAGGCGTTCCCGCCGGCCGTGGCCCCCTGGTAGGGCTGGTCCGCGACCAGGTTCCAGACCTCGCTGGGCTCCGGCGTGTCCAGCCGGTCGACCGTGAAGCTCAGGCTTGTGATGCGCGTCTCGCCGTTGGCCCAGCTGGCCCGCAGGCGCAGGGTCTTCGGGCCCGCGGAGGTGTAGCTCACGGTCACCTGCTCGCCCGGCTTCCGTGACACGAATCCGGCACCGTCGGCAAGATCCCACTCCATCCGCTGCGGTTCCGCGCGGTTGCTGATCCAACGCTCCCCGGAGGGCAGCTGGAAGGTGACGGCCCGGCCCCGGCCGCTGTGATCCACCAGTGCCGCGGCCGCAAAGATGCGGCGCTCCTCCAGTGCGCGGGGGTCAAGAATGCGCAGCTCGCCCCCGCCCACGCTCACCAGACCCTGGTCGAGGGCGCCGGCCTTCACCCGCTGCACATCCATGTCCAGCAAGGCCAGGGGAACCAGCTTCCGCGGCTGGGCCTCCCGGGCGATCTCCCGCAGCCGGGTCGGGGCGGTTCGCGTGGCACCGTCGACCGTGGCGCGGTTGAGCTGGAACAGCAGCTGGCGGAACAGGGCGGGCGAGGCGGGCGGAGTATCCTGAAGCCCGTCGTAGTGGGTGGCTCCGGCTAGGTCCGGGCTCAGGTCCAGCAGGATGCCACTGCTTAGCGACGCCCGGTCGGCATCGGCCAGGCTGACGGCCGCGGCATGGCCGGCAGGGCTCCCGAGCAGGAAGAGGACGAGCAGGCAGACGAGGCCGGACGTCACCCGAAGGGGGAAGCTGGTGGAACGCATGGTTTTTCCGATCTGGTTGCTGTGTTGAACCGGGCGGCAAAGCTACGGTTGCCTGTCGGCCTGCGCAAGCCAGGTATGACCGCGAACAGGCACAAGGGATCGTGAGCCCGCGGGTCTTGAGGTTGGCCCGGTTCCATCGAAGAGGCGAAGGGAATCCGGTGATGTCATCACGGTCGGGTAATGAACCGCAGCGGACACGCTCTGGACGAACAGCCCACATGCCCGCCGCTGAGGCGTATCGCGTGCAGCTGGACCCTGCTGCATTGAGAATCGCGGTGTCTCACAAAGCGGCGAGCCTTCCCCCACGGTCGTGGGGGAAGGTATTGTGGCTTCGCCTCGTGCGGGGATCGGACACTGGACGTCCCCTGTGAGACGGCATCTACTTGGCGGGCAGCAGTTCCTCGATGCGGGCGATCACTTCGGGGGACAGCGGATCCACCTTGGGCTCGAAGCGATCGACCACATGGCCCTCGCCGTCCACGAGGAACTTGTTGAAGTTCCAGGCGATCTCGTTCTGCTTGCCCTCGGGGGAGTTCGTCTTCAGCCACTTGAACAGAGGCGCGGCGCCGTCGCCCAGCACCTTGACCTTGGCGTACATGGGAAACTCGACTCCGTAATTGGCACTGCAGAAGGTCTGGATCTGCTCGGCGCTGCCGGGTTCCTGGCCCCCGAATTCGTTGCAGGGGAAGCCCATGATCTTCAGCCCGCGGGCGGCGTAACGCTCATGCAGGGTCTGCAGTTTCTCGTACTGCGGGGTCAACCCGCATTCGGAGGCCGTATTCACGATCAGCAATACGTTGCCCCGGTTGCTGGCCAGCTGCTCGGAGCTGCCATCAAGGCGATCCACGGTGAACTCGTACATCCCGCTTCCTTTCTCCTTCTCGATGACTGTGCCGTCCTTGTGGCCCCTGTGGTCCATGTCCTGGTCCCGATCCACGGGTGCCGGTTTCAGGGCCAGAGCATTGCCGGCCATCAGCATGAGAGCCAGTGGTGCGGCCAGCGCCAATGGGCGCAGCCAGTTGCTCCCGGTTCGCCATGATTGCGGATTCTTGTGCATATTCCTCTCCGTTGTTGTCGTCGGCCCACAATTCCCTGACAGAGCAGAATCGGTCCCCGGCGATCTTGTGACGATTCCATATCCATCCATCCAGACCGGGTCCGCCACTGGCGGTCATCCCTGAGCAAGCAGTAAGGAACATGCCCATGGCCAGCGCCTCGACTTCCGCGGCTCCCGAAGGATCCTCCAGACCGGTACGCATTCTGTTGTGGGTGCTTGCCGTGCTCCTGATGGCGGCCGCAGTGGTCTATCAACGCACCACCGGACCGACCTACCCCAAAAAAGGGGAATTCCAGGTGGCCGGACAATCTCTGAGTTACCGGCTGGTGCGCAGCGAGAATTCCACCATCGACGCCGCGGTGATTCTGCCCCAGGCCGCTGGTCTGGGCGCGACCCTGTACTACAAGCGCTACAAGCTGGACGAACCTTATACGGCTCTGCCACTGCAGCTTGAAGATCAGACGCTGGTGGCACGCCTGCCGCGTCAACCCGCGGCCGGCAAGCTCGAGTACTACCTGGAGCTGACCGGCAGTGAGACTGCCCGGATTCCCGCTGGCGAGGAGAACGTCGTGATCCGCTACAAGGATCCCGTGCCCGGCTGGATTCTGATTCCCCACATCTTCATGATGTTCTTCTCGGTGCTCATCGGCATGCGCACGGGTCTGGCCGCCATCGCGGCTCCCGACACCATGCGGCGCACCGCCTGGATCACTCTGATCGGCCTGACCATCGGTGGCATGATGCTGGGCCCGCTGGTGCAGAAGTATGCCTTCGGTGCCTTCTGGACAGGTTTTCCCTATGGCAAGGACCTGACGGACAACAAGATGCTGATCATGTGGCTGGCCTGGGTCTTCGCCTGCAGCGTGATCGGCTTCAAGCCCAAGGCACGTGAGGCCGTCAACCGGATCGTCGTGCTGGCGGCCATGATCGTGATGACCGCGGTGTATCTGATTCCCCACAGCATGCGCGGCAGCGAACTGGACTACAGCAAGCTCGAGCAGGGCGTGGCGCCCCATGAAGCGATCGGCACCAGCACGAAATGATGAATGCGGCGAACCTGCATCTGGCCATCGTGCACCTGCCACTCAGTGCCTTGCTGGGCGCGGTGGTGCTGTTGCTCTGTGCTCGCGCCTGGGGCGAGGAACGGGCCTTTCGACTGGCCTTGCTGGCCATTGTGGCCGGAGCTCTGGCGGCGGCGATGGCGTATTACACGGGCCCGTCGGCGCACCAGATCCTGATCGATGCCGGTTTCAACACGGGCGATACCCAGAATGTGGTCGAGACACACGCGCTCTGGGGCCGGGTCAGTTTCGTGGTGCTCGGGCTGTGCGGTGCGCTGGCTTTCCAGGCCTGGCTGCAGCACTATCAGGGCGAAAGGCCCGCCGCCTGGCAGCGCTGGACCCTGCTGATCGCTGGGGCCGCCATGCTGGGCGTGCTGGCCTGGACCTCCCACCTGGGTGGACAGGTGCGTCACACGGAAATCCGCGGCGCCCTGCAGGGCGCCATGCCCCCGGCAGCCTGCCCGCGACAGCACGTCTGACAGGCATCGCAGGCAAAAACGCCAAGCGGCGGCCAGATGGCCGCCGCTTCTGCTCATGCCGACGCTGCCAAGGCGCCGGCCTTCCTACCACACAGGGCTATTCCGCACCCGGTTGAGGGTGTTCGTCGTCGCCCCTGTGAAATGCCAAGACCGTGCCAGAACCACAAAGGAGCGCAACTCTTCTGGTATCAGTGTGTTGCGGCTGGCACGAAGGTCGCTCGAGCGGACGGGGACAAGGGCAAATCACCCAAACGGCAAGCCGATCGGGTCAACTCACCCAACGTGGTCAGTGGGTCGCGATCCGGCCTTCTTCCTGAATCAGGGCTTCCCGGCCACTGTCGATCCAGCCGGTCTTCTCCGCATCATGAATCTTGAGCCAGAGGCGTGGCAGCGGCTCGCCGGGCACGGCCAGCGAATCCAGCACGGTCCACTGACTGCCGGGAAGAGCCGGGGCCAGCTCGAAACCCCGCTGGTCCGCTTCGCTGAACATCCGGGTGGTATCGGTGGCCGTCCAGCGCAGGGTGGCGAGGCGTGAGCCGCTGGAGGCCGGTTCCGGCTTGTCCGCGGACCCACAGGCCAGCAACAGACCAAGAATCAGAGGATAGAGTGTTGACACGCGTGACATGAAGAGCTCCGAGCAGTTGGGCCTGGACGCAGCATTGCACCCAGGCAAGCCAGATGGGAAGGCCGCCCAAGGTAGGAAGTTGGATGGGCACCGCCTCCCCGGCCCGCTCAGCGCAGCAGGACCATGGCACGACTGGTGTGGCCGAAGCGTGTTTCAAGCCTGCAGACATACAGTCCCGAGGAACAGCCATCCAGCTGCAGGTCCAGCGAATGGACTCCCGGCGCACGCGGTCCCTCCTCCAGCACGCGCAGCCGCCGGCCCAGAGCGTCGTGCAGAGTCAGACGCACGAAACTGGCGGCTTCCAGAGCATACTCGAGCCGTGTGGCAGGATTGAATGGATTGGGATGGGCCGGAGCCAGCGAGAACAGGGCTGGCGCTCCCCGACGCGTGGCGCGCGGGTTGGCCGCAGTCGTCGATTCCAGTCGCAGCAGATGCAGATCCGTCAGATTGTCCGCATCCATGTAGCCATTGCCCGTGACCACGAAGCCTCCATCCTGGGTCGCGCAGACACCTTGTGCGCCATCGTGGGCAAAACCTCCGAAATCGTCCTGCCAGAGAATCTCGCCTTCAGAATCCAGCCAGAGCGTCCAGATCTGCTGCATCACAGGCTGGGAGAGCGTGGTCTGCCCCACGGCGAAGAATCCCTCCGCTCCCAGCGAGAGCAGCTGCAGTCCCAGATCACTGTCGGCGCCTCCGTGGGTGCGTGTCCAGAGGCTGTCACCCAGCTCGTTCAGCCGCAGCAGCCACAGGTCATTGCTTCCGGCCCCCCAGCTGGTCGTGCGCCCCGTGAACAGCCATCCTCCGGGAGTCGCGGCCGCGCAGGCGAACAGGCGATCTTCGCCACTGCCCCCGAAGGTGCGGGTCCAGAGCGTATCCCCGATGCTGTTGGTGCGAATCACATAGCCATCCGCCTGGCCGGCTCCCCGGGAATTGGTGTACCCTGTCAGCAGCAGATCACCGCCCTCCAGTTCCAGCGCTCCGTATCCGCCGTCGGCCTGGCTGCCTCCGTAGCTGCGATTCCATTGCTGCTGTCCCAGAGAATCGGTGCGCACAAGCCACAGATCCGTCACACCCAGCCCCTGGGAACGCGTATTTCCCACAAGAAGGAACCCGCCATCCGCGGCAGCACCCAAGGTCCAGCACTCATCCTCCAGCTCGCCCCCATAGGTGCGTTCCCAGAGGACGGTTCCGCCAGAATCCACCTTCAGCAACCAGAAGTCCGAGAATCCCGCGCCACTGGAACGGGTCGTGCCGCAGATCACGGCACCTCCATCCGCCGATGCCAGCAGATCGCCCGGATGATCGTCACCCACCCCGCCAATGGTGCGCGTCCACAGGGTATCCCCCTCGGAGTCCACGCGCAGCAACCACAGATCCGACAGACCGGAACCGAATGACCGCGTGTCACCCGCCACCAGAAATCCCCCGTCCGCGGTCTGGATCACGGACCTGCCGTAATCGTTTTCACCCGCGCCAAAGGTGCGGTGCCACTGCAGCTGCAGAGACTGTGCGCCCGAGGTGCCGCCCACCAGCAGCAAGAAGAACGGCAGCCAGCGTGCCAGGCCGATTCGCTTCATGTTTCCTCCGGAAACCGGCATGGGCACCCTTCGGCCCAAGCCCGTGTGAGCCCCTGAACACCAATGCGCTCAGGCGGAGCATGCCGGATCGAGGACCCACAGAGAGTGTCCACGATGCCACAATGTTCGTTCGCCAGAAGCCCATTGTGTTCACCATCGGAAACAATCAAGGGTTCCAGAACGAGAGATCACACCCGATTCTGAATCCCATGAAATTCGAGTGCTGTCTCACTCGAAAATGAACCGGGAGCCGCAATCGCGACTCCCGGCATCGGCAGAGGAACGTGAGAGGAAATCGTTTCAGTCGGCCCAGCGGACCCAGCTTTCTGTGGTCCAGTTGCTGCCCGAGGGGGCCACGGCACCCATGTAGCCGGCCGCGTCGAACCAGCTGTCGGACGGGACCTGACCGCCACTGGCCGCGGAGCTGCCTGCCGCGGGACGGTAGTCATGGCTGGCCGCACTGGGGAACACGGCGTTGTCAAGCACATGCACGTTGTGCGCTCCCGCGCAGAAGCGCGTACTGTCGGCCTGGCTCGAAAAGCCGCCAAAATCACCGCTGCCATCCAGATTGTTGGAGTACACACAGGCGCGGTTGATGCTGAGAATCCCGGAATCGAAGTTGGCCGAGGTCACGTCGCCGTCGTTGCTCTCGAGCTTCCAGTTGAGTCCGGCGAAATTGCTGATCACGAAGTTGCTCAGCTCGCCTTCGAAGTCCTCGCGCAGACGCATGCCGTAGTTCTTGTCCTCGGCATCCTTGCCGGCGCCGAAACCGTACAGAGTCACGTTGGAAAGCGTGGGATGGCTGGCCAGTCCGCTGCCCAGGGTCTTGCGCCCGTCACTCTCGAAGCCGTTGTCGGAACCGGCGTGCTGCACGGCCAACCAGAACTGCCCCTTGCCGCGCCAGCCCTCGTCCATGTCGAAGCTATCGTCGTCATTGAAGGTGCTCAGCAGGTACCGCGCGTTTACCGTGCCACCGAACCACTCGTAACCGTCATCCGTGCACTTGTAGACCTGGATGTGATCCAGGGTGGTGGCGGAACCCACCGAGTACAGCGAGAGACCGTTGAGCTCGGAATCGGCGGCGATGCCGTAGCCACAGTACTCGATGCGGACATACTTGAGTACACCACTGTCATCGGCACTCTTGCTGCCGCCATAATGCACGGTCTCGGCCAGACCTTCCACATCGCCGGTGCCGCCGGGGATGTTGTTGGGGGCTTCGCCGATGAGCACGATCCCGCCCCAGTCACCGGGCGACTTGGTGGCGCGGGCCGAGGTGAACACGATCGGCTGGGCCGCGGTGCCGTTGGCCACCAGCCGACCACTGGCACGCTCGCTGCTGAAGTTGTCGGAGTCTCCGCGCAGGGTGATGATGGCACCCACGTCATCGGGATTGTCCTCGTGGTACGCGAAGGACACGGTGGTACCGGCGGCGATGGTCAGGGTCACACCGGGCAGCACGTAGTACTTGCCGGCAGCGTCCACATTGCCGCTCCAGGTGGTGTTCTGGCTGATCAGGGTACCGGGCAGATCCTGGTACATCTGGGGGATTTCATTGGTGGTGTTGTTGTTGTTGTCGTCGTCTTCGCAGGCGGTGAACGCCAGCAGGGCGCTCGCGGCGATCATCAGGACCAGGTGCTTCCGGCTGATCAACATCTCGTGGACTCCTGTCTGTGTATTGGGTGTTTCGCACTCATCCAGTCACTCCGCGCCGGTTCCGGTCACGGTTGTTCGAATCACAGTTCCCAGCTCACGCCCAGGCTCAGTTCACGGCCCTGACGATAGCGGTTGGTCACGGTGCCGGCCTGGCGGAACTCGACCGCCTCGTCCAGCAGGTTGCGCAGGCCCAGGCGCGTGCTCAGCTGGCCCCAGTTGCGGCTGAGGTTCAGGTCCAGGCGATCGAAGGGCATTTCGTATTCATCACCACCCTGATTCACGCTGCCCACGCTGCTCAGGCGCTTGCCAAAACGGTTCCAGGAGAGGTTGGCGGTGCTGGCCAGCTTCTCCAGCTGCCAGTTCCAGTTGAGGTTGAGGGAATAGGGTGACTGACCGAACATCGGCCGGTCGCTGCTGGCCTGACTGGCGCTGGTGCCACCGTAGGACACGCTGGAATGGATCAGGGTCAGGTTGCCGTTGAGGCTCATCGAGGCTGGCAGTTCCTTGCGCAGCTCGACTTCCAGCCCGAAGAGGTCCGCCGATTCGGCGTTGTCGTAATACACCTCGGGGTTCTGCGAATTGCGATGGCGCAGTTCGATGGGCTTGTCGAAATGCTTGTAGAATCCGCCCAGCGCGGCCAGCTCGCCGATGCCGTAGAACCACTCGCCGCGCAGATCGGCGTTGTAGATCCGGGTCCGCTCGATCTCGCTGTTGCCGTAGGTCGTGCGTCCGCCAAGGAAATCGGCGAAGTAGAAGTCGGCCAGTTCGCGGAACTCGGGGCGGGCCAGAGTCATGGAAAGTGCTCCGCGCAGCGCGGTCTGCGACGTGGGACGCCAGGTGGCGTTCAGCGCCGGCAGCACGTCCGTGTGACGCCCCAACTCTTCGGAATTCAGCGCCTGGCGATCGGCTTCGACACGTCCGCCCAGAGTCACGTCCAGAACATCCAGCGGGCTCCAGTCCAGACTCAGGTAGCCACTGATCCGGCGCTGGCTGGCATCGTAGGAATCGGAGTCGCGTGTGCCTTCGTAGAGGCGCAGCACTCCCTGCTGAACCAGGTCGGCGTTCAGGGCCACTTCGGCATTCTGGCCGCGCAGCTCCACCGGGTAGACCATGTTGGGTTCCAGCTCGTAGACGAACTTGCGCGCCTGGAAATCACGGGTGCGGGTCAGGAACTGCAGGCCGGTGCGCACGGTGAACTGGGTCTGTGGCTTGAACTCCAGCCCCAGATCCAGATCCAGATTGCGGTCCTGCTGTTCCGAGAAGAAGTGCGAATTGGAGCGCAGCCCGAAGACGATCTCGTACTGGTTGGTGACCGAGTTCCAGGCGTAGTGCGTGTTGCGCGTATCGGGCTCGCTGCGCGTGGTGCCCGCCAGACCCGCGCTGAACTTCAGCTTGCCCCCGGGCAGGGTGGCCAGGCGGTGATCCACTTCCAGCGTACCGCTCATCAGCGAACGGCGCACGAACTTGAGAATGCTCTGGCGATAGTCGCCGTCGGAGTTGTAGTAGTAGCCCGTGACCAGACTGGCCTGATCTTCGCTCTCGTTGACGTACAGAGTGCGCAGCCCGATGGTGGTGCGGGAATCCAGCCGCAGAAAGGTGTTGGCCATGGCGCTCAGGCCCGCGTCCTGGCTGCCGGCCTGGCGCTGGAAATCCGAGGACAGCGAGCCCGGCTGGTACAGGTTGCGGTACTCGCCGTCGCGGGAGTCGGTCTTCAGGTTCCAGCTGAAGGCGGTGGTCACGCCCAGCTCGCGATCGTGCGCCAGGCCGAAACGATCGGCCCAGCTCAGCGAGCCGCCCTTCCCCAGGCCGGCCCGGGAGGAGGTGGGCGTCCAGACATTCTGGAACGCGCTGGCGAACTGGCGACCGCTGGACGCCACCAGACGATCGGTCGCAGCCACCTCAGAGGGCATGGCGCGCGTGCCATCATCAAAGCCCAGGAAGTCCGTGTCGCCACCCGAGTAGCTCAGATAGTTCTGGTTGGTGCTGCGCAGGTTGTAGGAAGAACTCAGCCCCACCTTGAGGGAGCGTCCCTCGGGAAACTCGCGCGTGCGGATCTGCACCGAACCGCCCCCGAACTCGCCGGGCTGGTCGGGGGTCCAGGTCTTCTGCACGGTCACGTGATCCACCAGACTGGACGACAGCAGGTCGGCGGGCACTTCCTTGCGGTCGGGATTGGTCGACGGCATCACCGAGCCATTGAGCTGCACATTGGCATAACGCTCGCCCAGACCGCGCACGAAAATGTCCTTGCCACCGCGCACGGTCACTCCCGTGATCCGCTTGAGCGCGGCGCTGACATTGCCATCGCCATTGCGCGTGATCTGCTCGGCACTGATCGCGTCGTTCACCGTGCTGGCTTTCTGGCGTGCCACCAGCAGGGCGTTCTCGCCGTTGGTGAGCAGGGTGCCCTGTACCACGATCTCGCCCGCATCGATCACGTTGGGTTCCAGTTCCATGTCCAGGGTCGTGGTCTGGCCGTCCACCAGCACGATCTTCTCCCAGCTCACGTCCACATAATTGACATGGCTCACCTTCACGCTCCAGATGCCGGCCTCAGCCAGAATCGTGTAGTGGCCATCCAGGTCCGTGGACGCTCCGGCATGACTGCCGGGCAGCACGATGTTGGCGCCCACCACCGGTTGATGATCGCGCGCGTCCAGCACCGTGCCCTTGAGCACGCCCCGGGTCGCCGCATGTGTGGCGGCGCCTGCTGCCAGCAACAGGACCAGCAGCAGCCCGGACAGGGCTCGTTGTGTGTGAATCATGTGTTTCGCTCCCGTTCCTCTGGTTCCTCCGCCTCTCCCGCGGACACCCTGCCGGGGCGTCCGTCAGGCCGGGGAGATCCGTTCTTCCTCTCGGGATCTCCTCGTCGAACGGGACGCAAAGTGTCGGGATGGCGTCAAGCCACGGTGAGTCAGGCGTGAGTTTTCGGTTAAGGGCGGGAAGGAGGAAGCACTCTCAGGCGCTCGGGGCAGGCGCGCTCGGATCGGCGGGAAGGTGCAAAGTGAAGCGGGAGCCCGCGCCAGGACGGCTGTCCACACTGACGCGACCCTGGTGAGTACGGGCGATGTGCTTGACGATGGACAGCCCCAGGCCGGTGCCGCCCATGCTGCGGCTGCGTGCCCGGTCCACCACATAGAAGCGCTCGAACAGCCGGGGCAGGTGCTCGGCGGGAATGCCGGGGCCCTGGTCTTCAATGGTGAGGCGCAGCTCGCTCTCGCCGGGATCCACGCGCAGCGTGACCGTGCCCTCCTCGGGGCTGTACTTGATGGCGTTTTCGACCAGGTTGATCAGTGCGCGCTCCAGCATGGCCGCGTTCAGCACCCAGTGCGGGTCACCCGCGCACTCGACCGCCAGGTTCACCCGACGCTCGCGGGCCTTGAACTCGCAGATCCCCAACGCCTCCTCGATCACGGCCCTCAGGCCGGTCAGCTGGAACTCGACGGTCTGGTCCTGTTCGTCGCGTTCGATGCGCGACAGCGCCAGCAGATCGTCGATGATCGCGCTCAGGCGCACGACCTGGCGCTCAATGATGCCCAGGAAACGACGGGCAGTGGGCGGATCTTCCAGCGCTCCTTCGTTGAGCGATTCGACGAAGCCCCGGATCGAGGTGATGGGTGTGCGCAGTTCGTGTGAGACATTGGCCACAAAATCCTCGCGCACCCGTTCCAGGCGACGCATGCGCGTGATTTCGCTGAACACGGCCAGGCTGCCGATTTCCTGGTCGTCCAGGTCGTGCAGGGTGGTCACGCCCAGCGCCAGGTAGCGCAGGTCGGTTTCGCCCCAGGGCACGCACAGTTCACGGCTGCCCCGGGTGACCAGCGCGGGCATCAGCGCCTGGCGCAATTCCTCCAGCGGCAGCATGTCCAGCAGCAGGTTGCCGTGCAGACGGTCGCCCGGGAGACCCAGCAGGCGCACGGCCGCCCGGTTCACGAAGAGAATCCGGCCCGCCTTGTCCAGCCCCACCACCCCTTCGTTCATGGAATCCAGCAGCGCCTCGCGCATGTTCCGCTCGCGGGCCAGGCTGGCGATCTTCTCCTCCAGGCTGCCCGCCATCCGATTCATCGCCAGGGCCAGGGCGCTCAGTTCGGAGATCGGTACCGCTTCCAGGCGGAAACTGAGCCGTCCACTGGCGTACAGTTCCGCCGCGTGACGCATGCCTTCGATGGGACGGCTGATCCGCCGCGTGATCCAGAGTGCCAGACCGGCGGCGATCAGAGCCAGCACCAAGCTGCACAGGAAGAGGAACTGGTAGATCCGGCTCACTGCTTCGCGGACATCGTGCAGGGGAATGCTGGTGCGCACCACGGCCCGCGGTGTTCCATCCCGGTCGAGTCGCAGGGCCACGTAGACCATTTCCTGCTGAAGGGTCTTGCTGAAGCGGATCGAGTGGCCCTCGCCGCTCTGGAGGGCGGCCAGCATTTCCGGACGGGTGCCATGATTCTCCATGCTGGCGGGATCTTCGTCCGTCTCCGCCAGCACGATTCCGTTCAGGGCCATGATCGTGATCCGCGTGTGCGAGGAGGGTCCGATGCGAAGCAGCAGGCGATCAAGGGCGTCGCGCTGATTGGATTCGAGAAGATCGATCACGGAAGGCGCCAGCAGCTGGGCGCGTTCCAGCAGGTCCTGCTGCTGGCGCTCGAAGGTCTGCTGACGGAAGGAGCGCCCGGCGAACACCGCCAGCAGCGCCAGACTGACCAGCAGGGTGGCCAGCAGTGCCGGAAAAAGTTGCAGGAAGAGCCTGCGATTCTTCATGGGGTGCCGCTCAGTTGTCGGACTCCTTGAATCGGTAGCCCACACCACGCACGGTTTCGATGTAGAGCGCGGCGTCACCCAGCTTGCGACGCAGGCCCACGACCTGCACGTCCACGGCGCGTTCGGTCACGGGATAGCCCTCCCCGCGCACCGCGTCCACGATCTGGTAGCGGGTGAAGACCCAGCCCGGACGTCCCGCCAGCAGATGCAGCAACTGGAATTCGGTGTAGGTCAGCTCCACCACCTCGCCATTGAGGCGCAGCTGGTGCTTGCCGGGATAGATCTCGATCGGCCCGCGCCGGATGACCCGCGGTGGCTCCTCGCCCACCGGCGGCTCCACCGCACCACGGCGACGCATCACGGCACGGATGCGTGCGCAGAGCAGGCGTGGGCTGAAGGGTTTGGTGATGTAATCGTCGGCACCGTGTTCCAGGCCGCGGATCATGTCGCCTTCCTGGCCTCGCGCGGTCAGCATGATCACGGGAATCCGCGCCAGGTCGGGGTTGGAGCGAAGTTCGCGACAGATGGTGTTGCCATCGCTTCCGGGCAGCATCAGGTCCAGCAGCACCAGGTCGGGGCGCAGGTCTTCGATGGCCTTGAGGGCACGGGCACCATCGGCCACGTGATCGCAGGCGAAGCCGTCCCGGTTCAGGGTGAACTGGATCAGCTCGGCGATGTCCTCTTCGTCTTCCACCACCAGAATGCGCGTGCGGGCCATTGACTGTTCTCCCCGGGCGGCAATGCCGGGATTGTGTTCCTGGGGTGCGAGTCGCCGATTCATGGGTCCTCCCTGGGCGCTGGAAACGGAGCGGGCAGGACGGACACGGCGGACAAACAACGGGGCCACAATATGGAAGCCCGGCGATGGATGCAAACCTGCGGGCCTCACTCTGGGCGGCCCCGTCCGTCCCGTTCACGGTTGACGGCGAGAGCTTCACAAGCCGGTGTTAGACCCGGGTTAGCTCAGGGAAGGAATCGGGCAGGAATGACGCGGGATCAGGCGATCAGCCGGCGATCTGGCTGGCCAGCACGGTCCAGTTGGGGTTGGTGGGCAGCTCCAGGCCCTCGGCCCGGTCCAGCAGGGCGCGGAACTCGCCCAGGGTCATTTCGCGGGCCAGTTCCAGCAGGGCATGGGCCGCCTCGGGGGTCTGCCAGGGTTCGCAGAGCGCCACCAGGCGGGTGATGTCCACTTCCTGCATCGAGAATGGCAGCCGATGGGTGGCCAGCCAGAAACAGATCTCGCGGTCCAGGTCCATGTTGCTCATCAGGACCCAGGCGCCGCGCAGGCCGAAGTGCTGGGCCAGTCGTTCCAGTACACGAATGCTCGGGCTGTGGTCCTGGTCGCGCAGCAGGGCCTGGATGCTGCCGGTACCCAGCCCCGTGGCCCGCGCCAGCGAGAGCACGCTGCTGCTCTGGCCCCCATTGCTTTCGGCCATCAACTGGCGCAGGTTGCGCGACAGCACCTGGTGCATGCGTCGCACGTCTTCATCCACGCGCTTGCGGGGTCTGGGACTGCTCATGGGGACTCCGGAAAGAGTTTCCGACCGCGCCAGCCTTGCAGGTCAGGCGTTTCCCGTAAACCGCCGACCGCCGAAGGGGTTCCCGCGGTGGTCCGCCGCGGGCCGGGCGACTCAGATCGAGGACAGGGGCCCCAGCCCCAGCCACCCCAGCATGGTGAAGACCAGCAGCAGCTGGGCACTCAGGCGATTCCAGCCGTGAGCGGCTTCCGACTCGGGCAGGCGCCACAGCCTGAAGGCCGCGCGCTGAAGCAGCAGCAGGCCCAGCAGGGTCACCAGACTCCAGAAACCCAGTGGGCTGAAGCGATCGGCCAGCAGACCCAGCGCCGTGCAGCCGGAAGCCAGCCCCAGCAGGGCCGCTGCGCTGGTGCCGAAGCGGGCGGCCAGAGTTTCCTTGCCTGCCAGGCGATCGGCGGGGGCGTCGGTCAGAGTGCTGCCCAGCGCTCCGGGCATGGCCAGCAGAAACAGCCCAAGCCATTCGTCGGGAGCCAGCAGGCCCCAGGTCCCGCCCGCAAGCAGCAGCCCCAGACCGGGAAGCACGAAAGCCACTCCCGATGCCTGCAGCAGCTCGCCGCCGCCCTCGTAGTTCAGGCGCAGGGGACGAAAACTGTAGGCGTGCAGCAAGGCGATCCCGGCCAGGGCCAGGGCGGGCGCACGCCAGTCGCCCAGCAACAGCCCGGCCAGCAGGCACAGCCCCAGGAATCCGGAGGCCGCCAACAGGCCCGCACGCCGCAGCGTCGCTGCCGGAATCAGGGCATCCACCAGCACACGCGATCCACCGGAAAAGAGGGTGGGGCGTGGATTCAGTCGGTCGGCGGCCTGGTCGGCCACTTCATTGAGGAACACGATGGCCAGTTGGTCCAGCCAGCAGGCAACCAGCAGCAGCAGCAACCAGCCGCTTCCACCCGCGGCACCGGCGTCCGTGGCCAGAAACCAGCCCGCGAGCGCGGGAGGCCAGATGTTGCCCAGAGAAAGTGGACGCGCGGCTTTGATCCAGTGATGCACTCGGGCGTTCATGGGCGGGACCGATCGCCCGGGGCGGGAGCTGCAGGACAGGCATGTGTGACACACGGGCTTGCGCCGGGGACCATCGCGAGCACCTCAACTGGAACATGACTTGCGAACGCACTCAATATACGGCGGGAATGCGGCGGGAGGCCGAGCCCCACGAAAAAGCCGCCCCCGGGCAAACGGAGGCGGCATGCATCGAACAGGGAGTCGCCGGGCATGGCGGCCCGGAATGCGTCAGATATGCAGTCCCCAGAATTCGCGGGCCTGCTTTTCCAGTTCCTCGCGGAAATCGGGATGGGAAATCCGGATCAGTTCCCGGGCGCGCTCGCGCAGACTGCGGCCCTTGAGATTGGCCACGCCGTACTCGGTGACCACGTACTGCACATGGGCACGCGTGGTGACCACGCCGGAGCCCGGGGCAAGCATCGGGGCAATGCGCGAGACCTTGCCGCCGGCCGCCGTCGAGGGCAGCGCGATGATGGCACGGCCTCCGGGCGAGAGGGTGGCCCCGCGGATGAAGTCCATCTGGCCACCCACGCCGGAATAGATGCGGGTACCAATGGAATCGGCGCAGACCTGGCCCGACAGATCCACCTGGAGCGCGCTGTTGATCGCGGTCACATTGGGATTGCGCCGGATGTTGGCCGAGTCGTTCACGTACTCAACATCCAGGAAGACCACTTCAGGATTGTCGTCCACGAAGTCGTAGAGGCGCCGCGTGCCCATGGCGAAACTGGTGACGATCTTGCCGGGGTGGATCTTCTTGCGCTTGCCCGTGACGACTCCGCGCTCGACCAGATCCAGCAGCCCCTCGGCGAACATCTCGGTGTGAATGCCGATGTCCTTGTGATCGCCCAGGCATTTCAGCGCCGCATCGGGAATGGCGCCAATGCCCATCTGCAGGCAGTCGCCATCACGGATCAGGCTGGCCACGCGCTCGCCGATGGCAAGGGTGGTCTCGGACTGCCTGGCCGCGGGAAACTCGGGCAGGGGAATGTTCTCCTCATACACGGCGTGGAAGCGATTGTAGGGGATGAATGCATCACCGTGCGTGCGCGGCATGCTGGGATTGATATGGGCGATGATCTTGCGTGCCACGTCGCAGGCGGCCTTGGCGGCTTCCACCGAAATGCCCATGGTGCACATCCCGTGGGCATCGGGCGGGCTCACCTGCAGCAGCACCGTGTCCACCCGCTGTTCCCCGGCACGGAAGTACTTGGGAATTTCCGAGAGGAACATCGGAATGTAGTCGGCGCGTCCTTCGTTGACGATCTTGCGCGTGGGCGCGCCCACGAAGAAACAGCGCAGCTGGATGTGTCCTTCCAGCTCGGGTCCGGTCACCACTTCGGCGCCTTCGGTATGCAGCATCATCAGCGTGATGTTCTGCTTGTCGCGAGCGTGGTTGGCGATGCCTTCCAGCAGACGTACCGGAGTCGCGCCCATTGAATGCACCCAGACGTACTCATTGCTTTCGATCGAGGCGACCACCTCTTCCGGTGAATTCGCTTTATACGGTGCCATTCCTGCCTCCTGAAACTGTTGCTGTCCCGGTCACCCCGGCCTTTTCCTGAAAACCCTATTCCGGAAGCCGCCGCGCTTGACTCCGCCGCACAGTGCCGGAAGCTAGAGCGCAGCCAACCGGCAATGGTTGACCCACATCAATCGGCCACTCTTCGAAACGACTGGAGCGCAGGAATCGGGTGGCTTTCGGCGACTGGGTGTTCCAAGTTGGCAGCCCACAAGCGGGAGGATGTCATGGAACTGCGTGAGCAGGATCTGGGCCGGATGATCCGGGCCCTGCGCCACATCGAGACACGCCGGGCCGAAGGCGCAGGCGAGAGCGGACTGGAAGAGCTGGCCCGCGTGATGGAGCTCAGTCCCGGACATGCCCAGCGCCTGTTCAAACGCTGGGCGGGGGTCTCGCCCAAGCGCTTCCAGCAGTATCTGAGTCTGCGCGACCTGCGCGCGCGCCTGGTTGCCGGCGACACGGTGGAAGCGGCTGCCTGGGCGGGCGGACTCTCGGGTCCGGGACGCCTGCACGACCTGATGGTGAGGCACGATGCCGTCAGGCCGGGAAGCTGGCGCAGCCGTGGCGCTGGCCTGGAGCTTGTCTGGGACCTGCAGCCCGGCCCCTTCGGTCCCATGCTGCTGGCCTGCAGCCCGCTGGGTCTGTGTTTCCTGGCCTTCACCGCCGAACTGGGTCCCGAGGCGGCGCTCGCGGACCTGCGGGCACGCTGGCCCCGGGCCCGACTGGAACAGCGCGCGGGAAGCCTTGCCGAGCTGGCTGCCACCCTGTTTCCCGGGGACGACACCGGGCGGCCCCAACTGCGACTTCACCTGATCGGCACCGAGTTTCAATTGACGGTCTGGGAAGCCCTGATGCGCATTCCGGTCGGCCAATTGCTCTGCTACGAACGCCTGGCCGGTCTCTGCAGCAGTCCCGGCGCGGTACGGGCCGTGGCCAGCGGCGTGGGCGCCAATCCGGTGTCCTGGTTGATTCCCTGCCACCGTGTGATCCGCAAGCTGGGTCTGGTGGGCCAGTACCGCTGGGGCAGCCTGGTCAAGGGCTCGCTGATCGCCTGGGAACACGGGTTTCTGCCCGGAACGGAAGAACCGGGTCTCTTCGACAACGAAGAAATGGATTGAGCCGCACCCCTTATTCCTTTGACTCTGCGCCGCTGCGGGACTACTTTGGCGGTCCGCCCGAGCCCGGCCCAGCCGGGGCGCATCCCTGAACATTCCCGGGATCCCGGGTGGCCCCGGGGCATCCGGGACTGCTGAATCGATGACCGGCTTTCACCGCGCCGTTTCGACAATTGCCCTTGTGTCCGGATCCGCTCCATTGGAAATGCTCTCAGGTTGCCCGGCACTTCGGAGCGAACCTGGTTGGCGGCCAAATGGAAATGGTTGGGTTGGTGGAAAAGGACACTTGGGCTTTTTTCTTTCTCTTTCGGGCCGCAGGCTGGCATGACCGGCATAAAGGCACGCCATGATCCCCATCGACGATCCCGACCAGCTGGCCGCGCAGGAACTGCGTGCTCTTGAATCGCATGCGGGCCACCCAGTGTGTGTGCTCTCTCCCGAACTGGACCTGCTGCGGTTTTCACCGGCCTTCGCCGGATTGTCCTCCCCGGGAACCCAGCTTCAAGCGGGAATGTCACTGGCCGACTGGAGTCCCGAATGGGCCATCTGGTTCGCCGAGCCTGTCGCACAGGCCGCCCGCAACGGCCAGGCCCGCCAGTATCCCACACCGACCTTTCTGCAGCGCAGTGGGCTTCCGCCCTGCCTGCACCTGCTGCCCTTCCCGCTCGGCAACGGTCACGGAATGGCCGTGCGCTTTGAATTCTCGGGACCCGTGACTCAGTCCCATCGCGAACCCGCCTCCTGGAGCACGGCCAGGCGTCTGGGGCGCCTGCAATGTCTGGGGTCGCTGGCAGGCGGAGTGGCTCACCAGTACAACAACCTCCTGCTGGGCATTCTGGGTCACAGCGAACTGCTGGTGCGCCAGTGCAAGGATCCTCAGGCCGTCGAGCAGCTTGAGCCGATCCGCCTGGCCGCCCTGCGCGCCCGTGATCTCTCGCGCGAGATCCTGGGCCTGCTGGATTGCGACGAGCCCCGCCTGGTGGCCCTGGAGCTGGACACCTTTCTTGAAAACATCGCGCATCTGGTCAAGTTCAGCGTGCCCGCCGGCATCCGGATGGAGGCCGAAAACCCCTCGAAATCGGTGCGCGCACTGGCCGACCCGGATCACGTGCGCCTGATCCTGCTGTCCTGCCTGCTGCACGTGTCGCGCCATTCGGACAGCGAAACGGGTCAGATCAGAGTGCGCTGTGGACAGGAATCCGCGGCGAAGGCATCCCCGCATCCCTGCTGGATCGAAGTCGAATGCCTGCAGACGGCGACACTGGCCGCGGATTCCGGCGAGGAAGCGTGTGCCATGGAACAGGAGCTCCGGGACGCCCGCCAGAGTGCCCGGGCCCTCAATGGAACACTCGAGCACCGTGTCACCCAGACGGGCGGACTGCTCTACCGGCTGGAACTGCCGGCCGCAACCAGCCCCGAACCGCTCAGTCGCCGCTCGCAGCTGAATGGCCAGCCCGATGAAGGCCGCGGACAGCACGTGCTGGTGGTGGACGATGAGACCAGCGTGCGCGAAGTCCTGGAAAAGCTGCTGGAGTCCAGAGGATACACGGTGGAATCCGTGGAATCGGGTCAGCAGGCGCTGGCACGTGCGGCCGCAGCCGGAGCGCGTTTCCAGGTGGTACTGCTCGATCTCTCGATGCCCGGGCTGAGCGGTCAGGATACCTGCCGGGGCCTGATGGAACTGGACCCGGAGCTGCGCGTGATCCTGATGAGCGGCAACGGCACCCACAATGCCTCGCTGCCCGCGGAAACGGGGGCCAGGGCCTTTCTGCCCAAGCCCTTCACCATTCAGACCCTGTTCGGTGTGATGCGTTCGGTGCACAGCGAGCAGGATCCTCCGGGAGCCCCGCTGTGATCACTGCAACCTGGCACGGCCACTCATGCTTCGAGATCGAGCACCCGCAGGGACGCCTGCTGATTGACCCCTTCTTCACGGGCAACCCGCTGGCGCGCGTGAGTCCGGCGGACTTCGACAGGCTGGACGCGATCCTCGTGACTCACGGCCACGGCGATCACATCGGTGACACGGTGGAACTGGCGCGCCGCAGCGGGGCGCTGGTGGTCTGCAACTTCGAAATCAGCCAGTGGATGGAAACCCGGGGCGTGCGCAGCCATGGCATGCATATCGGCGGAGGCTGGCAGTTTCCCTTCGGCCACGTCAAGCTGACCATTGCCCATCATGGCTCCACGGGGCCTTCGGGCGAAGCCCTGGGCAATCCCTGCGGCATCGTGCTCAGCGCGGGCGGCCGCAGGATCTATCACAGCGGTGACACAGGCCTGTTTCTGGACATGCAGCTCATCGGCTCCTTTCCCGCCCCCCTCGACCTGGCCCTGCTGCCCATCGGCGACAACTTCACCATGGGCGTGGACGATGCGGTCAAGGCCTGCCAGTTCCTCAAGGCCGGACTGGCGATTCCCATGCACTACAACACATTTCCTCCCATCGAAGCCGACCCTCACGATTTTGTCCGCAAGGTGCTGGCCCAGGGTCAGCAGGCCCGCGTGCTGGCGATTGGCGAAAGTCTCACCCTTGAGGAGTGTGATTGATGGCGGGCAATTCCTTCGGCAGCCTGTTCCGTATGACCACCGCGGGCGAAAGCCATGGCCCGGCCCAGGTGCTCATCCTCGATGGAGTGCCCGCTGGCCTGGAACTGTCCGTGGAGGACCTGCTGCCCGATCTGCGCCGCCGGCGCCCGGGCCAGTCCGCATTGACGACACAGCGCCAGGAAGAAGACCTGCCCGAAATTCTGTCGGGAGTGCACGAAGGGCGCTGCACGGGAGCGCCTCTGACGGTGCTGGTACGCAACACGGATGCGCGCTCGAAGGATTATGCCGAGCTGGCGAATGTGCTGCGGCCGGGACACGCCGACCAGGCCTGGCTGGCTCGTTATGGGTTGCGTGATCCGCGTGGCGGAGGCCGGGCCAGCGCGCGCGAGACGGTCGGCCGGGTGATCGCGGGCGCCGTGGCACGCAAGCTGCTGCACACCGCGGACATTCGCGTGCTGGGCTGGGTGCGGCAGGTCGGTGACTGCGTCTGCGAGCTGGCTCATCCCGATGGCGTCAGCCTGGAACAGGTGGAAGCCAGCCCCGTGCGCTGCCCGGACCCGGCAAGCTCGGCCCGGATGGTCACGCTGGTCGAGCAATGCCGTGATGCGGGGGACAGCATCGGTGGGGTGGCCGAGATCCGCGCCTGGGGAGTGCCAGCCGGGCTGGGTGAGCCGGTCTTCGACAAACTGCGCGCCGATCTGGGCAAGGCCCTTTTCAGCCTGCCCGCCGTGGTGGGTGTGGAATTCGGCGACGGCTTCGCCAGCGCGCGCCTGCGCGGCAGCCAGCACAACGACTCCTTCGTGACCCGCGCCGACGGCAGCACGGGCACCGCCAGCAATCATCACGGTGGCATCCTTGGCGGTCTCTCCAGCGGCATGCCCATCGTGATCCGCTGCGCCGTCAAGCCCACCAGTTCCATCGCCGCCAGCCAGCGCACCGTGGATACCGAGGGCCGCCCCGTGGAGCTTGCGATCACCGGACGCCACGACCCTTGCCTGCTGCCCCGCTTCATCCCCATGGCCGAGGCGATGGTGCTGGTGACCCTGGCGGATCACTGGTTGCGCCAGCGCTGCGCCCGGGTCTGACACCCTCGCGCCACCCCAGCATCAATCCATAGCTTCCTCGATCTCGACCTCGTGCTCGTGCTTGTGTTCGTGGCTCGTGCACCTTGTGGTGACTCGGGTCAGCCAGGCCCGCCCCATGTCCTGTCATCCCCGTGAAGCGGGTCGCCCAGAATGGGGGCCCCGAGTGGTTACACCGCACACTCCCCTGCGCGGGGGGCGCTCTCTACCTTTTCTTCGCGAAGAAAAGGTAGGCCAAAAGAAGGCTCAGCAGGCCTTGCGCCGCGCAAACTTGGCCCGCGATGCGGTCCTTCGGGCCAAGCGCGGCGGCCCACATGAATGCCCGACCGCTCCGTCTCGATGGTTCCGCCACCGGCGTCACCGCTGTGGAAGAGTTTGATCTGAGGCGAGCCCCAGGTCCTACCCCCCCAAGCATGTCATTCTTGCGCAAGCAGGAACCCCGAGTGGTTGCACCGCAAGCTTTTTGCATTCGGAATCGCTGTGCGACAGACAGTCTGCGTGTCACGGATGTTGTCGCCGGTCGCCGGCAATGCGCTCCCCTGCGCGGGGGGCACTCTCTACCTTTTCTTCGCGAAGAAAAGGTAGACCAAAAGAAGGCTCAGCAGGCCCCGCGCCGCGCAAACTTGGCCCGCGATGCGGTCCGGCGAGCAAGCGCGGCGGCCCACGCTCCCTGCCCGACCGTTCCGCCTCGATGGTTCCGCCACCGGCGTCACCACTGTGGAAGAAGATTGATCTGAGGCGAGCCCCAGGTCCTGTCATCCCCCCCCAAGCATGTCATTCCCGCGCAAGCGGGAACCCCGAGTGGTTACACCGCAAGCTTTTTCGCATTCGGAATCGCTGTGCGACAGACAGTGTGCGTGTCACGGATGTTGTCGCCGGTCGCCGGCAATGCGCTCCCCTTGCGCGGGGGGCGCTCTCTACCTTTTCTTCGCGAAGAAAAGGTAGACCAAAAGAAGGCTCAGCAGACCCCGCGCCGCGCAAACTTGGCCCGCTTCGCGGTCCGGCGAGCAAGCGCGGCGGCCCACGTGAATGCCTGACCGTTCCGTCTCGATGGTTCCGCCACCGGCGTCACCACTGCGGAAGAAAATTGATCTGAGGGATTTTGTCATTCCCGCGCAAGCGGGCGTGGTGGCATCGGTCCCAATCCGTGCGACATCCATGTGTCAGGTCACCCAGAGTGGCGCCCCCGGCAATGCGCTCATTTCCCGCAAGTCAGCGCGCGAAAAGGTAGACCAAAACCCCATGCCCCCATCCCATCCTACCTGTCGGCGGACCTTCCCGCTGCGCGAGGGAAGGGATCGCTCGCCTCGGCACACAAGCGCTGCCTGCCAAGCCCCGAATGGGGCATCACACATCCGTAGCCCGTGGGGAATCCAAGGGCGGATGCGTGGGTGCGCCGCCACATTCGATGCATGAAGAGAATCGCTCCGGCGCAATCCACTTCGTGGGGACACCACGGGTGATTGATGATGTGTGGTGCAACCGCTCGGGGTTCCCGCCTGCGCGGGAATGACGCACACTGTGGCCCGTGGAGATTCCACGGGTGGGCGTCAATCTATGACGTAGACACCGTAGCCCGGATGAAGCCTCCGTATCCGTCACGACACGAGAGGTGCCCGGCGCAATCCGGGGAACATGGTGAAACCATGGGATGGCATGGGGGCAGTGTCGCGGACATCAGACTTCTGGACCGTTCCGCGCGGTGCCCCCATCCCATCCCGCCTGTCGGCGGGCCTTCCCCCGCTGCGCGGGGGAAGGGGAATGTGGCTTCGCCTCGCTACACAATCGCTGCTTGCCAAGCCCCGAACGGGGCGTCGTACATACAAGCCCGTGGGGAATCCACGGGCGGACGTACGGCGGCCAGGGGCGTGGTCATCCGTGGGTGTGATGGGAAATGCCCGCAGCAAGCGGGCCGACGTTGGGGATCAGGCGGTCGCGCGAAGGGCGGCGGCGGCCTGTTGCCAGTTGGCCAGTTCGGCCATGAACTCCAGGCGCAATTGACGGGCCTCGCGCTTCAGTTCCTGGAGACGCGGGCGACGCTCGACCCGGGGCTGGCTTCTGAGTGCGTGATGCTCGCTCCAGAGCTGGCGGGCGCGCGCGTGCAGCAACTCGAGGCGCTGTTCCAGCCCCAGCAGCATCTCGCTGGCCTGGCTGCGCAGATCTTCCAGCCGGGTGGTCAGGCTGTGTTCCAGGCGGCGGCGCTGCTCCCTGAGGCGGGCCATCTGCACGGTCTCCTCGGGCACACGCTTCAGGCTCCAGGCCAGGCGGGTCTTCTCGAGCAGCCAGATCACCCACTTGCCCGGATCGAAATGCCAGGCCCGGATGCCGTTGCGATAGTCGCCGGGGAAGGTGTGGTGGTAATTGTGATAGCCTTCGCCGTAGGTGAAGAAGGCCACCAGGCCGCTGTCCCGGGCCGTGGTGCCGCTGTCGTAGGGGCGGCGGCCCAGGAAGTGGCAGAGACTGTTGATGAAGAAGGTGCCGTGATGCACGAAGACCACGCGCGCCACCCCTCCGAAGAGGAAACCCGCCAGCGCGGCCTGGAACAGCGGACGCCCGCTGAGCAGTCCCTGGATCACGCCCACCAGAGTCGGCAGCAGCAGGCCCATGGAAATCATCAGCGCATGGATGTGCCGGTCCTGCCAGCGCACGAAGGGATCCTTCTCCAGATCGGCCACATTGCTGCGGTCCATCTTCGGGCTCTGCTCGCGCAGCAGCCAGCCCATGTGAGCGTGAAAGAAGCCCTTGTTGATGTTGTAGGGATCGTAGGGGAAGCCGTCCCGGTCGACGTACTTGTGATGGTAGCGGTGC
Source organism: Candidatus Delongbacteria bacterium (assembly GCA_020634015.1). NCBI lineage: Bacteria > Candidatus Delongiibacteriota > Candidatus Delongbacteria bacterium. Next base: position 591,751 of record JACKCN010000001.1, read on the forward strand.
TCGCTGGCCCAGGTGAGAATCGAATTCTCGAAGGTGGCGGCCGCGAACAGCCCCGTGATCACACGCACCGCCTTGCGGGCCTGGAAACTGCGGTGGGCGAAGAGTCGGTGATAGCCCACGGTGATCGCCAGACCGGTGGCGTAGGCCATGACCAGAAAATGGACGAGATCGAAGGCATGGAAGCCGTATCTGGAAATGAACCATGGCACTCCGATCACGCTGATCAGGAAGGTGGCCAAGAGGAAGAGGGTGGTTTTCCAGTTGATGGGGGGTTTGTCCTGGGACATGCTGTGCCTTTCAGGGGAAACGAGGGTCGGGGTGCAGGAAGGTCCCTGCGGGCCCGCCCCAGTGTAGCAAGTTCGGGGACCCTGCCCCGCGTGAATCGTCTCATGGGGAGATTGTTGTGGCTTCAGCAGCGGGGCAAGGCCCGGAAAAACGCCTGAAGCCGTTCGGGGTCCAGAGCGCCACCGCGGCGTACTCCGCTGCACAGATCGAGGCCAAAGGGCCCCACCCGCTCCACGGCCGTGGCAACATTCTCCGGAGTGAGGCCCCCGGCCAGCAGGACGGGCACCGACAGCTCCTCACGAATCCGGCGGCTGAGGGCCCAGTCATGTACCCGGCCGGTGCCGCCCAGTTCGGGGACACGCGCTCCCGGATTGCCCGAATCCAGCAGGATCAGGCGCGCGCCCGCCCTTTCAAGCTCCCGGGCCTCGTCCAGTGACTCGGGCCCCTGCACGTGCACGACCGGAACCAGCCCGATGCCGGGCAAAGCCTGCCTCAGCTCCTCCAGCAGGCCGGGAGGCACGGGACTGACCAATTGGATCACATCGCAGCCCGTGCTGCGTTGCTGGGCCACGATCGTCTCCAGATCGAGCGAGGCCGTCAGCAGGAAACAGCGCACCGGGGGCGGCACCTGCGCGGCGATGCGCGCGATGCACGATTCGGAAATCACTCCCGGACCCGAGGGCATGTTGGACACCAGCCCCAGGGCGTGCGCGCCCGCCGCCACGGCCAGGCGGGCCTCCTGGGCGCTGGATATGCAGCAGATCTTGATTCGCGGGGTGTGACAGGCGTCCAACGCAAGCCTCCGGCCTCAGGCCAGTTTTCCTTCCAGCTCTTCCGGATCGCCGCAGGGCAGGGCGCAGGAGTGGTTCTGGCACACGAATACCATTGGATGTGTGGGTGCCTGAACCGCCAGATCCTCCAGCCAGGGTGCGAGTCTGCACAGACGCTCACTCTGGCCGGAATGCAGACGATGCAGCACCTGCCCCGGCTGCCAGCGTCTACGGACAACCTCGAGCAGCGCGTGTGTCCGCTCGTGACTGGGGTCTCCCCAGAGCACGATTTCACGGCGCGGGCGGCGCAGCTCGTCCAGCCCGCAGAGCAGTCGATTGGCCGAGCCCATCGCCAGGGGATGGTTGGCGTGTGCCAGCGCAACCAGCGCTTCGGCCCGGTCCAGCAGCTCGTCATCTCCACAAAGACGGCCCAGGCGCACCAGATTCTCAAGCGCCAGAGAATTGCCCGAGGGCAGGGCGCCATCGTGAAACTCCTTGCGCCGGATCGGGAGTGTGCTGTCCAGCTGGCTGCAGATCCAGTACCCGCCCTGTTCGGAGTCCAGGAAGTCGCGGTCCTGAATCTCCTGCAGGCCGCGGGCCTGTTCGAGCCACGTGGGATCTCCGTCGGCCGTATACAGATCCAGGAAACCCGAGCACAGAGCGGCAAGATCGAGTTGCTGGGCCGCGATGCCCGCCTGACCGTCGCGCCAGCGCCTCAGCCAGTGTCCCGCTGGATCACGCAGCGAGTCGAGCAGGAAGTGGGCCGTGTCCCGGGCGACGGCCAGATAACCGGGATCGTTCAGGCTCCAGGCGGCCTGGGCCATGGCGGACAGCATCATCCCGTTCCAGTCGGCCAGCACCTTGTCGTCCATGAAGGGCCGCGGGCGCCGTTCGCGAGCCTCGAGCAGCCGGGGGCGCAGCACAGCGAACAGTTCGCGGGACTGCGCGGAGGGCAGGACCTCGTCCTCGAGGAGGGTTCCCGGCCCACCCGGCAGGCGCAACACCCAAAGGTCCGCTTCATGTCCGCTCTCGCCCTGCCAGTTGCCACCGGCCGGCAGATCCAGCACGCTGGCCAATGCCCGGGTTCCTTCCGCGCCCAGCACGCTGTGGAGCTGCTGGTGCGTCCAGACATGGAACCGACCTTCTTCGCCTTCGCTGTCGGCATCTTCGGCGGAGCGGAACCCCCCATTGGGCTGCAGAAGATTCTGGATCACATAGTCACAGGTCTCGCGCACCACCTGGCGGTAGAATGGGCGCTCGGTCTGACGCCAGGCCTCCAGGTACACGGGCACCAGCAGCGCCTGGTCATAGAGCATCTTCTCGAAGTGTGGCACACGCCACTCCTTGTCGGTGGAGTAGCGATGCCAGCCCAGGCCCAGCTGGTCAAAGATTCCGCCGCGCCGCATTTCCTGCAGAGTGCGCTCCACCGCCTCCAGCCGGAAACGGTCGGGACGGTGGCGGCAAAGCTGCAGCAGCAGCTGCAGGTTCTGTGCTGTGGGAAATCGCGGGGCGTCGCCGAAGCCGCCCCAGAGTGGATCGTGGCGCTTCAGCAGCAGCTCGGCGGCCATGGTCTGCAACTCATTGCCCGGTCGCAGTCCCGGCCGCTGCTTCGAGCTTTCCTCGATGGCCGCCTGGATCTGGCTCACGGATTCCAGCACGTGTGTGCGATCCTCGCGCCAGGCCTGGGCCAGACGTGGCACCAGGTCGTGCATGCCCATCCGTCCGTGACGGGTCCTGGGCGGAAAATAGGTACCCGCGTAGAACACCTCGCCCGTCGGCGTGAGCACGACCGTCAGCGGCCACCCTCCCGAACCGGTGAGCAGCTGGCAGTGATGCATGAAGTACTCGTCCAGATCGGGACGTTCTTCCCGGTCGATCTTCACGCAGACCAGCAGCCGGTTCATCAGCGCGGCAATATCCGGATCGGCGAAACTTTCGTGTTCCATCACATGGCACCAGTGGCAGGTGCTGTATCCAATGGAAACGAAGAGCGGGCGATCCAGCTCGCGCGCGCGGGCGAAAGCTTCTTCACCCCAGGGATACCAGTCCACGGGGTTGTGGCGATGCTGCAGCAGATAGGGGCTGCTCTCGAATTGCAGGCGATTGAGGGTGGAAATCATGAAACGCTTCCAGTCTGACACGAGTGCTCAACGCCGTGGTCTGCGTTGATCCGCTCAAACTAAGGCTTGCCTAACTGGGAATCGACCCATCCACCGGATTCATCTCAGCCAAAAACACGCGCCAGCAGGATCAATGCCAGCCAGCAGAGCAGCAACACCTGCTTCTGGGCAAGTTTGAAAGCCTTGAGCACCGCGTCGGCAAGCGTGGAATGGGCGCGCGCGGGCATATCGGCGGACTGGACCAGCATGCGGACCGAAGGCAGGAGCGTGAACACCGGCAGTGCCAGTGCCATGGCCCATTGCAGCGCAGGCAGATCGCTGCGGGAATGAAGGAACAGCGACAGGCCCGTGATGACCGTTCCCAGCAGAAGCAAGGCCAACCTTGCCACTCGGCGTGGCCCCAGCAGCACCGCCAGGGTGCGTTTGCCCGTATGGCGGTCCATGGCCACATGCCCCAGCCCGCTGCCCAGGGCCGATGAAGCCGCCAGACCGAGCGCGGGCAGGCTCCAGAGCAGGGGATAGTCGCCCAGCGGAAGCCCGCAATACCCCCACCCCAGCCAGGGCAGCAGCAGGCCCACTCCGAAGGTCTCCAGCAGTTCTCCTCCGCCTCGGTAGTTCAATCGTGCCGGAGGAAAACTGTAGAGCAGGGGCAGCAGCATGGCGGCCACGGCCAGCAGACCCAGGCTGTGGGCCCCGCCGGTGGCTTCACGCAGCTGGGTGAAGAAGGCGAATGCCAGCAGGGCAGCGCTGCCGGCCAGGCCCACGGCCCTTGGGGAGAGCCAGCCCAGCGGGATCACCCGGGGGCCCAGACTGGACGGATGACGCAGCATGTGCTCGCGATCCGCGTCCGCATCGGCCAGATCGTTGAGCAGCACGATGGCCGCCTGCAGCAGCAGACCCGCGAGGCTCACCAGCAGGATCCCCGAAACCGGGTGCGGGGCATGTCCGGCCAGAGCCAGCGCCACTCCCACCCCGATCGGCAGCAGAATCTTGGGCAGCGACGCCGGACGCAGGGCGGCACGCCAGCATTGCGCGAGCGGAGGTCGCCGGGGGAGTTCCTCCCTCGCTGTGCTTTGCATTAGATTCATGGCGCGTCCTTCAATGCAGGCTGACGCCCTTACCAACGCAAGAGTGTGCCCATGTGTCCCGCTGATTCCCGATTCGGTTCCGATACCCAGTCCTGGCTTGACCTGCTGGAAGACAGTGACCGCTGGTTGAGGGAACGCTCCGGCTGGGCCAGTCTGCAACCGGAGCGAGAACGGGCCAGCGATCTGGTGAGCATGAGCCGGGTGGCTCTGACTCCCGACGATGCGCCCGAACTGTGTCACACCTTCGCCCGCGGTCTGGCACATCTGGTTCGCCAGCAGGCCGAGCACTTTCCTCACAACATCTTCTGCGATCTGGACTTCCTCTGCGCCTCACTGCTGCAGCAGGCGCGCGCCAGCGACGAGGCCTGCGCGGATCTGGAGCGGAGTTTCGGCCTGCTGGAAGAACTGAACGCAGCCTTCGGTCGCCACTCCACCATCCGCTTTCGCTATCTGCACGACTTCCTCTATGGGTGGGACTGGGCCCGCTGGGTCGCGCGTGATCCAGATTCCCGACGGCTGCTGGGCCCGTTCTCCACGCCCTTCCTGGAAAATCTGCTCGAGCGCGGGCAGGAACTGCAGCAGCTGATCGCCCGTCAGGACGCGCGCTATCATCGCCTGGAAGCCGGTCATTTCCGCAATCCGTTCGGATTCGTGCGGGAGCCGAAGGAAGAGTGTCTGCTTCACGGCACATTGGCCCGGCGCGGCATGATCCCGCTGGAAGCATGGCGCGCGGAGACGCAGCCCGAATGGAACAGGCCCTACGGCGAGACCCGTGCCACTGTGGCCCGGGAACTGGGGCTGGAACGCACGCGCTGAACAGCCCGGTTCAATCCGACAGTCCCGGGGTCTCCACCTGCTGGATCACGGCCGAGCCCAGGCACTCCTCTCCCCTGTAGAACACCACGAACTGCCCCGGTGCCAGTCCCGTGTCGGGGCGCTCCAGCTCCACCAGCCAACCTTCGTCGGCCAGAGGGCGCAGGCGGCAGGCGGGCAAGGAGGGGCCATGACGCACCTTGCAATGCAGGCTTTCCTCCCCGGGGACCGGACCCAGCCACTGGGCCTGACCGGCCCGGAAGCGGCTGGCCGCGTGATCCATCAGGTACTCCTGACGACTGATGAAGACCACGTTCTCGACCGGGTCCTTGCCCACCACGTACCATGGGCCTCCGTGCAGGCGCAGCCCCTTGCGCTGGCCGATGGTGTGATACCAGAAACCCTGATGCGTGCCCTTGCGCGTACCGGTCTCCCACTCCACGATCGGCCCTTCCTTCACCCCCAGGTGATGACGCACGAATTCGGAGTAGCGGATCTTGCCCAGAAAACAGATGCCCTGGCTGTCGGGGCGAGCCCGATTCGGCAGCTGGAATTCCTCGGCCAGGGCGCGCACCTCGTGCTTGTGCAGGTGCCCCACCGGAAACAGGCAACGGGCGAGCTGGGCCGGAGCCATCCGGGCCAGAAAGTAACTCTGGTCCTTGACCGGGTCGGGAGAACGCAACAATCGCAGGCGGTCGCCTTCGTGGTCCAGGCGGGCATAGTGACCGCTGGCGACCAGGGCCTCGGGTTGTCCCAGGCAGTCCAGGAAGGCACCGAACTTGATCCGCTCGTTGCAGAGCAGGTCGGGGCTGGGGGTGCCGCCGGCACGCAGTTCGTCCAGGACATAACTGACCACGCGTTCCCAGTATTCCTTCTGGAGTGGCAGCACTTCCAGCGGCACGCCGGCCTGCTGACAGACGGCACGCGCGGCGTCCAGATCGTCCTCCCAGGGGCAGTCCCCCAGGAAAGCCAGCTCTTCCTGCAGCCAGATCTTCAGGTACCAGGCGGTCAGCCGATGCCCGCCAGCCCTCTGCAACAGGCGCAGGGCCACCGAACTGTCCACTCCCCCCGACAACAGCACCGCCGTGTCCCGCATTGCATCTCCCATTCCCGGACCGTCCGGGCCCGCTCAATATACGGCCTGTGCGGACCCGCGCGCGGGGCTTCCCTTTCAAAGGACCATCCGCTACTATTGTCCTCGCCCGAGGGATCCGCCCCGTCCGGGCAGGACTCCCCGAGACCCGGAGAACACACTGACCACTCCCGACACATCCAGCGTTCTGGACGCTCTGGCTCGCCCCCTGCAGGATCTGCGCATCTCGCTCACGGATCGCTGCAACTTCCGCTGCGTCTATTGCATGCCCAGCGAAGTATTCGGCAAGGACCATGCCTTCCTGCCCCGCAGCGAATTGCTCTCCTTCGAGGAAATCACGCGCCTGGTGCGACTTGTACGCCCGCTGGGAGTGCGCAAGGTGCGGTTGACCGGTGGCGAGCCCCTGCTGCGCCGGGACGTGCCCCTGCTGGTTGAAATGCTTGCCGCGCTGGACCTGGACGATCTGGCCATGACCAGCAACGGAGCCCTGCTGGCGCGCCACGCCACGGCATTGGCCAGGGCAGGACTGAAGCGTGTCACGGTCAGCCTGGATTCAATGGACAACGCCGTTTTCCAGCGGATCAACGGCATCAGCTTCCCGGTGGAACAGGTGCTCGAGGGCATTGATGCGGCCGCCGCCGCGGGCCTGGCGCCCATCAAGATCAACATGGTGGTGCAGCGCGGGCTGAACGAGGACCAGATCCTGCCCATGGCTCGCCACTTCCACGGCAGTGGACACAGCCTGCGCTTCATCGAATACATGGACGTGGGCGCCAGCAACGGCTGGAAGCTGGATCGTGTCCTGCCCGCGGCCAGGATCCTTGAGGTCCTGCGTCGCGAGTTCGAGCTGGAAGAGCTGGAACCGGGCTACCGGGGAGAAGTGGCCTCCCGTGTGCGCCATACCGACGGCGGGGGCGAACTGGGCATCATTTCCAGCGTCAGCAAACCCTTCTGTCGGGACTGCACGCGCATGCGGCTCTCGGCCGAGGGCAAGGTGCACACCTGCCTCTTCGCCACCACAGGCACGGACCTGCGTCCGTTGCTGCGGGGGAGCGCGTCCGACGAGCAGCTGCAGCAAATGATCGCCGCGCTCTGGAACAAGCGGTCCGACCGCTATTCCGAATTGCGCGACGAAGACACCCCCAGGGACGGGCGGGTGGAAATGTCGTACATCGGAGGTTGACCGCCGGTCCGGACCCAGCGCCTGCATTCCGCCACACACGAGCGCGTGTGCCTGCAGAACGCCCTGGGTCGACCGCCGCTGGAACCTTCTCAACACTTGCGGAGACTGTGTCATGGACTTTCAGAACAAGCTGGCCGTGGTCACGGGTGGCGGAGGCTTCCTGGGCACTGCCGTGGTGCGTGACCTGCTGGAATCGGGTGCCCGGGTGGCGGTTCCCCTCTATCACGAGGAAGAAGGCGACCGCCTGCGTGACGCTCTGGGGTCGCTTGAGCCCAACCTGCTCGCCACGGTCTGTGATCTGTCCAGCGAACAGGCCACCATGGCGTGGTTCGCCGGGCTGGGGCCGCGGTTGGACCTGCTGGCCTGCATTGCGGGTGGGTTTGCCTGGAGCCCCATCGAGGACAGCGATGCCAGCACCCTCGAGCGCATGTTGTCAATGAACCTGCATTCCGTGTACAACAGCGTGCGCGCCGCGCTGCCGCTCTTCGGCGCGGCCGGCGGGGGGCGCATCGTCACGGTGGGCGCACTGCCCGCCCTGAATGGTGGTGGCGCCAACATGAGCGCCTACGTCGCCAGCAAGGGCGCCCTGCTCAGCCTGACTCGCGCCCTGGCCGAGGAACTGCTGCCGCAGAGCATCACGGTAAACGCGATCGTGCCCACCATCATCGACACCCCGACCAACCGTGCCTCGATGCCCGATGCCGATACCGGCAAGTGGCTGGCTCCCGCGGACATCGCCCGGGTGATCCACTTTCTGGCGGGTCCCGATGCCCGGCTGGTCACGGGGTCCGCGCTCAGCCTGGCCCTGTGAGCTCCGGCCTGCGCGGGTTTCTGCTGACCGCGGGAGCCTTCGTGATCTGGGGTCTGATGCCCCTCTACTGGCGCTTGCTGGCAGAGTTTCCGGCGAGCTACATTCTTTGCCAGCGTGTGATCTGGGCCGTGGTCAGCCTGGCTCTGCTGCTGATCCTGCGCTCCCCGCAGCGCCTGCCCGTGATTCTGGCGCACCTGCGCCATCCCGACCGGGGACTGCTGTTGCAGGCCCTGGCAGGCCTGTTGATCGGAACCAACTGGATGGTCTTCATCTGGGCCGTGACTCATGAACATGTGCTTCAGGCAAGCCTGGGCTATTTCGTGAATCCACTGGTCAATGTGGTGCTGGGCAGGCTGGTGCTGGGAGAACGTCTCAGCCGGGCCCAACAAGTGGCCGTGCTGCTCGCTTCGCTGGCCGTGGCCCTGATGGCCCTGCGGCTGGAACACCTGCCCTGGATCTCCCTGACCCTGGCGGGCACCTTCGGCAGTTACAGCCTGTTGAAGAAGCGCACACCCTTCTCCTCGCTCGAAGGACTGCTGGTGGAAACCAGTCTGCTGCTGCCTCTGGCACTGGTCGGACTGTTGTTGTTGCCCGCGCCTTCGGCGGGCAGCCCGAGCCCCTGGATGCATGCGCTGCTGCTGACCACGGGGCTGGCGACCGTGACACCCCTGCTGCTGTTCGGCGCAGGCGTGAAACACCTGAAGCTGGGCACGGTGGGGCTGATCCAGTATCTGGCACCCAGTGGGCAGTTCCTGCTGGCGCTCTGGGTGTTTCATGAGCCCTTGCTGAAAACCCAGCTGATCGGGTTCATTCTGATCTGGACCGGCCTGGCGATCACGAGCGTCGACAGCGTGCGACAGATGGGCCGGAACCGGCGTTCCGCACTGGCCACCCCCTGAGCGTGCCTGTGGGCATGCTTGTTGAGCAACACAAACCGGAGACACGATCATGGCCACGTATCACCAGGCAATGCGCAGTGCCGACTTGCTGGAGGGCAGCCCCCGGGCAGTCCAGCTTCTGGGAGTGGAGCTGTTGCTGGTACGCCTCGACGGCAAGGCCTACGCCCTGGAGAACAACTGCACCCACGATGACTTTCCCCTGCATGAGGGCGGCTGCGAGAACGGGGAGCTGGTCTGCCCTCTCCACGGCGCTCGCTTCGACATCCGGACCGGACAGGTGCTGAGCCCGCCGGCCTTCGACGACCTGCGCAGTTTTCCCGTCCGCGAACTGGATGGACAGGTGCAGGTGGAGCTCTGACCGGAACCGCGAGAAATCCTCCAGAATGGCTTGCTGCCGCGAAATCAAAGTGATATCATTTTGATCGCGCTCGGGCAGAACGACATGGCTGCCCGCCCTGAGTCCATCACTGGAGGAATTCATGGTCAAGGATATCGAGATCAAGGCACCAGCGGGCCTGACGCCGGCGCTGATACTGTGCGCACTGCTTTCGGCCGATCTGGTCCTGCTGCTCTGGGGTGCCAAATCCCACCTTCCCCCCGTGATCATCGGGGCGATCCTGATGATTCTCGTGCTGAGTACTCTGCTGGGAGGCCTGTTCATGGTCAATCCCAACGAGTCCCGCGTGGTGCAGCTCTTCGGACGCTACATGGGCACGGTCAACGAACCGGGCCTGCGCTGGGCCAATCCTTTCTACACCAAGACCAGCATCTCGCGCCGAGTGCGAAACTTCGAGACCTCGCGGGTCAAGGTGAACGACCTGCGCGGCAACCCGGTGGACATCGCCTGCGTGGTCGTCTGGCAGGTGGTGGACTGTGCCGAAGCCACCTTCGAGGTCAATGATTACGTGGACTACGTTCACGTGCAGAGCGAATCGGCCGTGCGCAACCTGGCCCGCGCCTATCCCTACGACAGCTATGGCGACGAGGGCATCTCGCTTTCCGGTGACACGGGAGAAGTGTCACACCGCCTGCAGGAGGAAATCCAGCAGCGTCTCGAGAAGGCGGGTGTCCGTGTGATCGAAGCCCGCCTGAGTCACCTGGCCTACGCCCAGGAAATCGCCGCTGCCATGCTCCAGCGCCAGCAGGCCAGTGCCGTGGTGGCCGCCCGCTCCCAGATCGTGGAAGGTGCGGTGGGCATGGTGGACATGGCCCTGGAAATGCTTTCGCGCAAGCAGATCGTCACGCTGGATGAGGAGCGCAAGGCTGCCATGGTCAGCAACCTGCTGGTCGTGCTCTGCAGCGATCGTCACACCCAGCCCGTGGTGAACACCGGCACGCTGTACAACTAGTGGGCACAAGGTCATGGCCAGTCGCAAAGCCTTCCTGCTGCGTGTCAGCCCTTCCCTGCTGAAGGCCGTGCAGCGCTGGGCGGACGACGATCTTCGATCCTTGAACGGGCAGATCGAGTTCCTGCTGCGAGAACAACTGCGCCGCGCGGGACGCCCGATTCCCGCCGAGAACGATTCCGCTGATCCGGACCCCGATCAGGCCGACACGAATTGACACGAGGCCCCACGATGGACGTACGCATCCGCAACGCAGTCGAAGACGACGTCCCCGAACTGCTGGCGATGATCCGTGAACTGGCGGACTACGAGAAACTGTTGCCCGAGGTGGTGGCCAGCGAAGAACTGCTGCACCATGAGATCTTCGTCAAGCACCGTGCCGAAGCCCTGCTGGCTCTGGTGGACGACGAGGGTGGCACACGGGCCGTCGGCTTCGCTCTGTTCTTTCACAACTTTTCCACGTTCCTTGGCCGAGGCGGACTGTATCTCGAAGACCTGTATGTCAGGCCCGACTGGCGCGGCCGTGGTGTGGGACGCGCACTGCTGCGCCAGCTGGCGAGCACGGCACTTTCCCGGGAGTGTGGGCGGATGGAATGGGCGGTACTCAACTGGAACACGCCGGCGATCGCGGTCTACCGGAAACTGGGTGCCCTTCCGCAGGACGAGTGGACGGTGTACCGGCTGGATCGGAAGGGTATCGAACAGCTGGCCGGGGCCTGAGCACACAGGCACCAGAAACGAAAAAGCCCGCCAAAGCGGGCTTTTTTACTGGGCTGCAGGGATTCGAACCCCGATAGCTGGAACCAGAATCCAGAGTCCTACCATTGGACGACAGCCCAATCGATCTCACAGCAAGCCGCCAAATATAGGGGCGAATGCTGAAATGTCAAGGGCCTCAAGGTCTCGGCGCGGTGAAGTCGCCTATTGTGCGTCCTTTTTCGCGTCGTCCACTTTCTTCGAAATCTCCTTGCCGGCATCCTCGAGCAATTCGCCACCGGTCTTGCCGGCCTGCTTGACCACCTTGCCCACGGTGCGGCTGACCTGCCCCAGTTCATCGGGCAGCTCGTGCCCCATCACCTTGAACCAGACCAGCACGGCTGCCAGCAACAGGAGCAGGAACAAGGCCACCTTGAACAGCTTCTTGAGCAGGGCGTACAGCACCAGCACACAGAGGGCCAGTGCTCCCGCCGCAAGCAGCGGATTTCCGGAGAACGAGTCCAGAAGGTCTTGCATGACGATCCTTTCGCTAGATTGGCCCGCGCTCGTGGAGATCTGGGCTTGAAGATCCTTCGCCGGGCCGCTGTACGGCGTCGGGCAACTTAGGAATCCGTGACCGACGGTCCTTCCCGCCTTCCAACCGGCCTCCGGAGCACTGGAGCGCCAAGCCGCATTCCCGGAATTGTTGTCCATGACTCACGACCGCTCCATCAGCCTGCGACCGTTGTTTCTGGTACTTCTGCTGGCCCTGGGCCTGCGGTTGGCCTTCTTCCAGGGATTTGCCTTTTCCGACGATGCCCACTACGCCTGGTTGGCCGCCCATCCCGGTGCCCAGTTCGGGGTGGACTACCCGGGCTATCCGGTCATGCCCCTGCGCGTGGGTCACCTGTTCCTTCTGGGACTGAGCCAGCACTGGTTCGGTCCCGGTGACTGGGGTCTGGCCTTCTTCCCGCTGATGTTCTCGCTGGCCATGATCGCCATTGCCTGGCGCCTGGGATGCCTGCTCGGCGGACACGGACACGTGGGCAATGCAGCGGCCCTGCTGCTGGCCCTGCTGCCGGTGGACATCGCCCTGAGCACGCTGGCCTTCGCCGATCTTTCCGCAGCCGCCATGCTGGGCCTGGGAGTCTGGTTGCTGCTGGAGGCTCGTCACACGGCCCGGCACTGGCTGCGGGTACCGGGCGCACTGGTACTGGGACTCTCGCTGCTCTGGAAGGAAACCGTGCTCTGGCTGGTGCCGGTGATTCTGGCGATCCAGTTCGGCATCTGGTTGCGTGATTTCCGCCGCGGCACTCCCCTGCGACCGGATGCAACTCTGCTGGCCGCCGGACTGGGCATTCTGCTGGTGCTGGGCCTGGAGTCCCTGGTATACGCACTCCTTCACGGCGACCCGCTCTGGCGCTTTCACCAGATGGAACTGAACACGCGGCTCTGCCCCGACGACTTCTTCAAACTGGGCAGCGCCAAGGGGTACGCCACACCCGAGGAACGACCCGCCGCACTGGCACGCCTGCTGTTGTGGAGCAAGCCCAAGGCCCTGTTCCTGCGCCGCAATACGCTGTTCATTCTGGCTCTGGCTCTGGTGCAGCTACTGCGCAGACTTCGCCGACATGATCCGGGGCCGCAGGGACTGTGGTTCGGTGGATTGCTGCTGATGTTCCTCTTCGGCAGCACATCTCTGCAGCGCTACCAGCCACTGCCGCTGGACCTGCCATGGTACATCTACCCACTCTTCCTGCCGGCCGCCCTGCTGGCCGGTGAACTGCTGGCGGAACTGAGCTGGCGCCGGTTTCGCTGGCTGCTGGCACCCTTGCTGGCGCTCAGCCTCTGGATGTGTCTGGATTTCCGGAACTACTTCGACCACTCCGGATTGCAGGAAGTGCGCGCTGCGCTGTCGGCGTCGCCCACAACTCCCGTGTACGGAGATCCCTTCAGCCTGCTCTCGCTGGATCATCTGGATGGCCAGCCTTCCGTCAGCCGCGGCATTCCACTGGGCGACAGCGGTCCTGCCGGTCTGGATCTCCCCCCGCCAGGCGCTCTCCTCCTGCTGAACCCCGGCAATCTGCACGAGCTGCGTGCCCAGGGGCATGACCCGGTTTCAGTGCCTGCTGGGTCCAATCCGGATTGGACTTTGCTCAGCTCTGGCGGGGGCTTCCTGCTGTTCCAGCGACTGCACTGACTTCTTCATCCATGGATGCTGGCCTTGCGGCAGGCATGACGCCAGCGGAGGGCTGGCAGGCATGACGCCAGCGGAGGGTGCTGGCCTTGCAGCAGGCGTGACGCCAGCCGTGGATGCTGGCCTTGCAGCAGGCGTGACGCCAGCCGTGGATGCTGGCCTTGCAGCAGGCGTGACGCCAGCCGTGGATGCTGGCCTTGCAGCAGGCGTGACGCCAGCCGTGGATGCTGGCCTTGCAGCAGGCGTGACGCCAGCGGAGGATGCTGGCCTTGCAGCAGGCATGACGCCAGCGGAGGGTGCTGGCCTTGCAGCAGGCATGACGCCAGCGGAGGGTGCTGGCCTTGCAGCAGGCGTGACGCCAGCGGAGGATGCTGGCCTTGCAGCAGGCGTGACGCCAGCGGAGGGTGCTGGCCTTGCAGCAGGCATGACGCCAGCGGAAGGGGCTGGCATGGCAGCAGGTGTTATGCCAGCGGAGGGTGCTGGCCTGGCAGCAGGCTTGACGCCAGCCGTGGATGTTGGCCTTGCAGCAGGCATGAAACCAGCCGTGGATGTTGGCCTTGCAGCAGGCGTGGAGACAGCGGTGGGTGCTGGCCTTGCAGCAGGCGTGACGCCAGTGGAGGGTGCGGGCGTGGCAGCAGGCATGACGCCAGCGGAGGGTGCTGGCCTTGCAGCTGGCATGACGCCAGCGGAGGGTGCTGGCCTGGCAGCAGGCGTGACGCCAGCCGTGGATGCTGGCCTTGCAGCAGGCATGACGCCAGCGGAGGATGCTGGCCTTGCAGCAGGCATGACGCCAGCGGAGGGTGCTGGCCTTGAAGCAGGCGTGACGCCAGCCGTGGATACTGGCCTTGCAGCAGGCATGAAGCCAGCGGAGGATGCTGGCCTGGCAGCAGGCGTGACGCCAGCGGCGAAGTTGGCCTGGTTTACTTGAGCAGGATCATCTTGGCCGTCTGACTGAAGCCATTGGACCCAGGAAGGTCCTGGTCAACCGTCATGCGATACAGATAGACACCGCTTGCAGCCGAAGCAGCATCCCAGGAAAAGCCATGGCTGCCCGCGCTCAGCACCTGGTCTGCCAGGCTGGCCACTTCCTGCCCACGCAGATTGTATACTTTGAGGGAGACCGCTGCGGACCGGGGAAGCTGAATATCAATGCGGGTCCGAGGATTGAAGGGATTGGGATAGTTCTGTCCCAACTCGAAGCGGGCTGGCAACTCGGATTCTTCCCGCACATCCGTGGAAGAAGACCTGACATCGATCCAGTTCAGGTTGAACTGCCCGACATGAAGTCCCACATGCATGATCTGCTCACCGGCAGCCAGAAAGACATCCGGGATCTGCAGTTCCTGCCAGAACTGCCAGCCACCCGTCACCGGAACGGGCACCAGCCCCGTCAGGTCCACACCGTTGACCTCAATGTGCAGACTGCCTCCACCAGGGACGGAAGAAACGGATGGCACCAGGGCATACATGCCCGCTTCCGCCACCTCGATCGTGTACTCCAGCCACTCCCCATCCTCAATCCAGCCGATGTCGTAGCCCCCGCCTTGATCATTGGATGCCTCGATGTCAACACCTTCGGTGCTGCGGAAAGGCACTCCGAGGTTCATCGCATCCACGTCGTGATAGGCCACCCCCTCGCCGCCTTCATCGTAGAACTCTGCCTGGATCAGTCCGGGAATCTGGAATGGAGTTCCCAGGTAGGGCGTCCCATTCTCAAGCACAGTGATCGAGACACTGTCTGAAGACGAGATGTTGAGATTGTTGGTAACGGCAAGGGAAACGGTATACGTTCCTGTTTCGGTGAAGACATGCTCGACATCAGGCGCTTGTGATGTGTCTCCGTCCCCAAAATCCCACGCATGGCTGAGCGGGGAATCATTGGGATCAAAACTGTTGCTTCCGGTGAACAAGACACTCAATGGAGCCTTCCCGGATGTTCTGCTCGGCAACAACAAGGCCACCGGGGAATCCGGATCCACGGGTGAGGTGCTGAAAGCCGCCGTCTGGTGTGGGCCCACCAGCAGGGAGAAGCCGTCCGAGAACGTCACCATCCGCTCCTGGGATCCGGCATTGAAAGCGACGTAGGTCAGATGGCCCGCGGGATCCCTGAAAACGGAGTACGTCGGAATATCTGCAGCAATGGCGGTTTCCACCTGCCCCATCTTTTTCAGATTGTACAACCAGTGGTATGTATGCGCACGGGACTCGCCATCGAAGGGTTCATACTCGATGTCTGCGTGATACAGCGTCACTGCCAGATCCGGATCTGACAGTGCCAGGTACTCCCAGAGGATATCCTGCCAGACAGTCGGTTCCCCGTTCCGTTCGGAAACAACTTCGGCGTAGTTGTCCAAGACATAGGCTGGATTCCTTCCCAGATACAGGGAGCCGCTTGTGACAGGAAGCATGTTGATTCCGTGGATGAACTCGGGTTCAGCGCCGAACCAGGTGGAATGCACGCCCTTTCCGCCCCAGACCATGCCGATCGCCGTGTGCGGATAATCCTGGGGAAACACCTCGTTGTCCACATCGAACCAGTAGTGGTCCACGGCGGATGCCTCGTTGGCATGCAGGAAGATGCCCAGGTCACGGATCTCCGGCTGATTGGTGATCTCCCCCCAGAGGACGACCGCAGAAGCGAAGTTCATCGATTCTGAACTGGATTCCTGATTGTTGCCCTCCGCAAAGTCGCCATGGCCGGCCGCCCAGGAATGCCCGGCATAGGCATCAAAGGTTCTCAGAAATGGGAACTCTGTATCACTGCGATCCCAGTTGTCACAATCCTTGATCAGCAGATTCACCATTCCTCCCCACTGACTCGGGGAGGCCCAGGCACTGTCGAACTGCGCAATGGTCGCGGCGCTCATGATGGCGTAACTGGCATGAAAGTGATGATCATTGATCTGGTCGTCCGCCCCGAATCCGGAGGGATACCCTGTGAGCACATCCCAATTCTCGTCATAGGAGTACTCCTGCGAGCCGCCCACCGTGAACAAATCCTCCAACCGGACTTTGACCTCATCCAGAAAGTGGTCACGCTCAGCCGTGGCACCAAGCTGGTCGGCGATCTGAGCCAGATGCGCGAAGCGCGCCATCGCCTTTCCGTTTTCGTAAGTCGGTTCGATGGACAGAGTTTCGCCCGCCACGTCCTGCACATGGTTCAGAAGCACCGTGCGGTTGTAGTTTCCTTGATCGGGCAGGGCGGGCAGTATTCCGGAAAACTGCAGTTCGGTCGTGAAGGAATTGCCCTCGAGCAATTTCATGGTCCCACGCGGAGAGTGATAGGTATGGTTCAGCAGCGGGCTGTCCGTATTGAGCCATTGATGCCGATACAGCGCGGTCAAGGTCTGATTCACATTGGTCGCGAAACTGTCTCTCAGTACGGTCTCATAGGTATAGGTATTCGTGAGCCGCGAGGACGACTCGTCGTACTGCCACTCGATGCGGCTGTCCGTCACGAAAGCGTAGGCGTGGCTGCGAAACAGCTCAAGCGTCGCCGGACTCGTGTCGGGAAGCAGCGCAACGGAGAGATAATCCTTGCCGTCCAGAGTCGACTGGAAGGTGCTGGTTCCGGACCATGTCGAGCCTGTCGGCGCGAAAACACCGTAGTGCTTGCCGCTGATCGTGATCCCCAGTACTTCATTCTGATTGTACCAGATCACGGGAGTCTGTGCGCTTGCAACAACCGCATTGCCGCCGGTGATTCTGAAGAACGCCCAGGGAAGTCCGTGTCCCAGAGTGGCTTCCATGGATATCGGCCCATCTTCCCACAGAGCCGTGACTGTCCAATCCCCATAGTGATGGGTCAGTGTCTGGACAGCTGACAATCCGGCAACGCCAATGGTCAGCTGGGCAGCATATGGATACAGAAAATCATCGGCTGCGTAGAGATGATCGGTTGTGTATCCGATTTCCAGACCACTTGAGACGGCCTTGAAATTCAAGGGGTGTGCGTACAGAATGTTGGAGTACGAAGAGCCGAAGAAGGGGTAAATCAGGCTGCTCCAGAAATCGTTGGTTTGAACAGGCTGGTCAAATGCTGCGGATACTTTCGGAGTCGCATCCGCGCCATTGAAATTCCGTGGCCCCACTCCACCGGGTGGCAAGGACGTGCTGTAACTTCCAAGGCCAACCGGAACGGATTGTCCGGCAGCGCTCGCAGAATACAGGCAGATCAGGAACAAGGATCCAATACTCTGTTTGACTGATTTCAACGCATTCACATTCATCTGAGCAGTTCCATTGATGGTGCGGACATCATTGCTGGGCACGGGTCTGCGATTCTTGTTGCGATATGCCCACAACATCCTTGGTTGAGTCGCGACCGCCCAGTCTAGCAGTTTCGGTTGACCTGCCTCGAAACATTGAAGATACAGGCGGCGACGCGAGTGGATCACATCACTTAAATCAGACCACAGGCTGGTCCATCCGGCAAGCCTGCTTCATGGAATGGAAAGCCCCGCCTGCAGGATTGCAGACGGGGCTTTGCTCGAACTGAGACCAGCTTCCTACTTGATCAGCATCATCTTGCCGACCGAATCGAAGAGGCTGCGCCCGTCGGCGGACGCCACGTGGATCCGGTAGAAGTAGACACCGCTCGAGAGGCTGCTGCCGTCAAAGATCACATCGTGGGTGCCGGCGGGGCGCATGCCGCTCACCAGACTCTGCATGTGCTGACCCAGCATGTTGTAGACATCCAGGCTCACCAGTCCCTGCTCGGGAAGGGCATAGCGGATCACGGTGCTGGGGTTGAAGGGGTTGGGATAGTTGCTTTCGAGGGCCCAGGCCGTCGGCAGACGCAGGGCGTCACGCTGGACATCCGTGGTCTGGCAGGGAGCCGTGTACTCTTCCACCGGGTGCGCGAGGCCATTGGTCCAGCCCACGAACAGGCGTCCATCATCACTCAGTGCCAGACCATGAGCTTCGCTGAGTCCGCTGGGGCAGAAATCGCCACGCGCATCCACGCTGCCGTCTCCCAGATCAAGGAAGCACTCCAGATACCCGGTGCCCACGTGCAGGGCCACCAGCTGATCGGAGCCTTCGTTGTAATCCAGACCGGCCGCGCCGCTGCCACCGGCTTCCGACCAGGGAACGGGAATCACGTCCAGTCCAATCGGGTTGGCCGCGTCGGACACGTCAAGGCGCACGAATTCATCAATCGCACCATTGCTGCAGATGGCCCAGAGGACCTCGCCATCCTCGTCGAAGGCCAGGCCCGTGGGCATGCGACCGGTCGCCACATCGAGAAGGGCCGGGGTGTGGGCGCCGATCAGCGCACCGCTGGCGCTCACATGTGAGACGCCACCACTCCAGGAAACCCAGAAACTGCCATCGCGGGAATCATGGGCAATGCCCGAGTAGTCGTGTCCGATGGGCAGAACGAAAATGCTGCCGACCACGCCGGTATCGCTGTCTTCCATCACCATTCTGTTCACTCCGCTGGCCAGCCAGACCAGAGTGTTGGCATCGATCCAGTCACCGTCGCTGAGATGATCCATGCCGAACAGGCCGTTGCCATTCACGTTCTGGATCAGCTGGGCCGTGTGGCTGCAGCTTGCGGCGGTCAGGATCTCGACCGTATCGAAGGCCGTGTCGTCTTCGGTGGACTCAACCGTCAGCAGCACCAGATCCGTGAAGCTGGCCGGCACTTCCGGCACATGCACGCGCACACCCAGGTCAAAGAGATCCTCGTACTGCATCACGGGCAGGGCGGTGATCTCGGCCCAGTCGGCATTGATGTCGTGGAAGGTCACATCCCAGGCATTGCCTTCGCTGACAAGTGAGAAGGCGCTGGCATTGTCACCGCGGTTCTCGACTTCCAGTTCGTATTCGGCGTAGCCACCGGTCAGGCCAACGCCCTGAAGATTGTCGGGGCGCACGCGCACGGCGTAGGGGCCCGAGGGACCGATCACATTGAAACCGAACCAGATCGCGCTCTGGTCGTGCGGCAACCAGCCCTGACCGTCGAAACTGGCGCTGAAGCCCTGTCCACCGCTGGCGTCTTCCTGGCCAATCGTGCAACTGAGGATGTCCAGTGGCGCCAACAGGGTGTCGTAGTTGATCCGGACGGCTTCCTCGTTGCTGTCGAGAATCACCTGGGCCGTGATCTGTCCGGTGCCTCCGTACTCGAAGACCTGATCGAAAGTCACGATGAACATGCCGTCCTGGCTGCCGTAGGTCACTGTGCCGCCCGTGGCAGGGTTCAGGTCATCCCAGAAGAAGGACACGACACCATTGGGCGTGGCGGCATTGGGCAGTTGCTGGTTGGCCAGCGAGGTCAATCCGGTGGGATCGAAGGCGATCGAGCCATTGGAGGCGATGTAGACCTCGGTGTACTCCACACCATAGTGCGTCCAGGGGAAGCCGATCTCGAAGGGGCCGACGAAACTGTCGTCCGTCAGCGTGACGGGGTTTGGATTCTCGATCGTGACCCAGTCGTACTCCACCGCCCCATCGGCATCGCTGGTGGACCAGAAATAGCCCCCGGCATCGGGTCCGCCCTGGACCAGCACGATGGTCAGCAGCACCACGGTTTCGTCGCTGCGGTTGCCATCGCCCTGGCTGGTGGCCGTGACGGTGATCGTGGCATTGGGCTGAGCCGGATTCTCGGGAATGGTCAGCTCAAGTTCGATTTCCTGGGAGTCGCCGACGGCGACGCTCGGGGTCACGTTGCTCAGCTCGCCATTGATCAGGATATCCACTTCCACGCCGTTGTCGGCCGTGGCCTGAATCACGAAGGAATCGGGCAGCAGCCCCTGGTTGAACACGTCCAGGAAGGCACTCACCTGGCTGTCGGCAGGTCCGGTGGCGGTCACGCCGTCCTCGAGGGCCACGAAGTAGTTCGGCGGTGGCGAAAGCTCGAAGCGCAGGGTCAAGTCGTCGGAGGGGAGCCAGGGCTCGCCATCCAGTACGACCTGGATCCCATCCTCGCCCGTGTAATCCTCGATACCGATGGTGCAGGAGGTCACGTCCAGTGGCGCCACCAGCGCATCGTAATTCAGGAAGATCTGGTCATTGTCGAAATCGAAGACCACCTGGGCCCGCACGGTGCCCGTGCCCCCGTACTCCACCACGGCATCGTAGGTGATCACGAAACGGCCATCACCATCGGTGCCGTAGTACACCGAACCACCCGAACCCGGGTTGAGGTCATCCCAGAACAGTGCGATGATCCCGTTGGGAACACCCGCCGTGGGAATGGCCGTGTTGCTGAGACTGGTCATGCCCGCAGCATCGAATCCGATCATGCCATTGCTGCCGACGTAGATCTGGGTCTGGGGCGTGCCATAGAAACCGATCGTGCCGTTCATGTCGAAGGGGCCGGCCACACTGTCGTCCGTGAGTGTCACGGGAGTGCGGTCCTGCGGATCCAGCTCCACGAAGAAGTATGGTGTTCCGTTGGGGTCGGCCGAGCTGTACCACGTGTTGCCGAAGCTGTCGGACCCATTGGTGGTCACCACCAACACGGTGGATTGCATGCTCTCCGAGATCTGGTCGTCGCCCTGGGAGGTGGCGGTCACCGTGATCGCCTCACTCTGGCCGCCCATGTTTCCGCCCACCGTGACAGCCAGGCGGAATGTGGTCAGCTCCAGGGAGTTCACCGGTCCCACGGAACTGATCGGATTGCCTTCCATGTCCTGCAGCTGATAGTCGAAGAGATCGTCACCCGAGAAGGACAGGTCGTAACTGTCGGTGATCAGGCCGGCATTGCCCACCGTGAAGGTGGCGGTCACCGTGTTGTCCGAGGCGGCCTGGATCTGGGCCGGTCCGCTCAGGTCCAGCGCGAACTGGGGCGGCGGGGCCAGATCGAAGCGCACGCTGGTCTGGGCAGTCGGCAGGAAGGGCGCCGAGTTGTAGATCACCTGAAGCCCGTCGGTGCCCGTGGGATCCTCGATGCCGATGGTGCAGGAGCTCAGGTCGATGCCCCCATCGAATGAGTCGTAATTGCAGTAGATGGCCGAGTTGTCGAAGTCCAGCACCACCTGTGCCACGAGGGTACCATCGCCCGCCAGACGGCTGATGCCATCGTAGGTCAACACGAAGTCATTGCCGACCATGCCATAGTAGATCTGCCCGCCGTCCGGGGGATACAGATCGTCCCAGAACAGGGCCACCAGATTGTCGGGAGTGGTGGCTGCGGGCAAGGTCTGGTTGGTGTAGGTGTTCATTGCGGTGCCGGAGAAACCCAGGATGCCGTTGGCACCGATCCAGGCCTGGGTATAGGACACACCGTAGTAACTGATCACGCCACCCAGATCCACGGGACCGGCCACGCCATCGTCGGTCAGCGTCAGGTAGTTGCGGTCGGCTTCGTCAATGGTCAGCCAGGTGTAGTCGGGGCCGCCCTCATCCCCGGTCATGATCCAGCTGTTGCCGAATGCGTCGGGGCCCCCCTCGTCCGTCTGCTGGCCCGGCCCCTTGTGAATGATGGGGGTTTCCGCGTCCAACAGCCCTTTCTCGCCCAGTGTCAGCGACTCGCCCATCCGGAATCGGTAGTGCAGAAGACTTTCGCCGGGCAGATGACCGGCCTGGCCCTGGCGCTTGGCCAGTTCTTCCGCGGAAAGCTGCACGCCGGAATCGGCGGCCGAAGCCTTGAGCTCCAGTTCCTTGTCCATGGATGTCCTGGTCGTGGCGGACCATGCCGGGGACAGCATCAAGGTCCCCAGGAGCGCGACGGCGCTCGTTCTTCCAATTCGCATGACGGTCTCCTTGGCAGACGATTTCCCAGCACCGGTTTCCGTGAAACCAGCCCATGGGACGGAATACTGATGAACGACGTGAGTTCAGTCACGGCAGGTGGCGACTCGGCAGGAACACCGCTGATCGCGGGAGAACCGTTCCTGCTTCATTCCGGGCGCTCAATATAGCAGGTCAGCTCGGGCATTGGCGACCATTCAAGCTACCGGAAAACTGTCGCCCCCGAACAGAAACGGCCCCGGAAGATTCCGGGGCCGTCTGGTTCGGGACAGATGTCAGGACTACTTCAGCAGGATCATCTTGCCCGTGTCACTGAACAGCGAACTGCCATTCAGATCGGTGACCTGGATCCGGTAGAAATAGACACCGCTGGCCAGCGAGGCGCCGTCGAAACGGACCTCGTGATAACCTGCGGGACGCAGGCCATCAACCAGTACCTGCTGGTGCTGGCCGACCAGGTTGTACACATCCAGGCGCACCTTGCCCTGCTCGGGCAGTCCGTAGCGGATCATGGTGGCCGGATTGAAGGGATTGGGATAGTTGCTGCCCAGTTCGAAGTCGACCGGCAGGCGCAGCGCATCGCGGTCGATGGCGGTCACGGCGCAGGGAACCATGTACTCTTCCACAGGGTGCGCCAGACCGCTGGTCCAACCCACGAAGAGCCGGCCGTCGTCCGTCAACGCAAGGCCGTGGGCATCGGTGAGTCCGCTCGGGCAGAAATCACCACGGGCATCCACGGTGCCATCGCCCAGATCCAGGAAACACTCCACCGTGCCGGATCCCGTGTGCAGGGCGACCAGCTGGTCGGAGCCTTCATTGTAGTCCAGACCCGCGGAACCGCTTCCGCCCGGGGTACTCCAGGGCACGATCATGGCGTTCAGCCCGACAAGGTTGGTGGCGTCGGACACATCCATGCGCACGAACTCGTCCACGGCGCCATTGGCACAGATCGCCCAGAGGATTTCGCCCTCGGAGTCGAAGGCCAGACCCGACGGCACGCGTCCGGTACCCGCATCCAGCAGAGCCGGGGAGAAGGCATTGATCAGGGCGCCCCCGATGGTCACATGGGAGATGCCACCCACATAGCTGACCCAGAAACTGTTGTCACGGGAATCGTGGGCAATGCCCATGTAGTCATGCCCGAAAGGCAGGGCCACGATGTCTCCCACTGCGCCGGACTCCGTGTCCTCCATCACCATGCGGTTGACGTTGGTGCCCAGCCAGGCGATCGTCTCACCTTCGACCCAGTCACCATCCATCAGGTGTTCCATGCCGAACAGACCGTTGCCGTTGATGTTCTGATGCAGCTGGGCCGTATGGCTGCAGCTGCTGGCGGTCAGGATCTGGGCGTCGTCGCTGGCCGTCTCATCTTCCGTGGAGACCACGGTCAGGTGAACCAGGTCCGTGAAGCTGGCCGGCTCCTCGGGCACGTGCACGCGCACACCCAGGTTGAAGACGGTATCGAAGGCCATCTCGGGCACTTCGGTGATCTCGGCCCAGTCGTCGTCAATGTCGTGGAAGGTCACATCCCAGACGTTGCCTTCGGTCTCGAGCGTGAAGGCACTGGGGTTCTCACCACGGTTCTCCACTTCAAGCTCGTACTCAGCATACCCACCCGTGATGCCCACACCCTGCAGGTTGTCGGGGCGCACGCGCACGGCGTAGGGACCGCTGGGGCCGATCACGTTGAATCCGAACCAGATCGAGGCATTGTCGTGAGGCAGCCAGCCCTGGCCATTGTAACAGGCGCTGAAGCCCTGGTTGCCGCCAGCATCTTCCTGACCGATGGTGCAGCTCAGGATGTCCAGAGGTGCGGCCAGAGTCTGGTAATTGATGCGTACGGCTTCTTCGTTGCTGTCCAGGATCACCTGGGCCGTGATGCGTCCCTGGCCGCCGAACTCGAAGACCTGATCGAAGGTCACGATGAACATGCCGTCCTGTGAGCCATAACTCACGGTGCCGCCCGCGGTCGCGGGATTGAGGTCGTCCCAGAAGAAGGAGATGACACCGTTGGGCGTGGCGACATTGGGCAGCTGCTGATTGGCCAGCGAGTTCAGGCCGGTCGGGTCGAAACCGATGGAGCCGTTGGACGCGATGTAGACCTGCGTGTACTCCATGCCGTAATGGGTCCAGGGGAAACCGATCTCGAAGGGACCCGCCGAGCTGTCATCGGTCAGAGTCGCGGTCGTGGGATTGTCGATGGTGACCCAGTCGTATTCGACCACGCCGTCCGCATCGGTGGTGGACCAGAAATATCCTCCGCCATCGGGGCCGCCCTGAACCAGCACGATGGTCAGCAGGGCCGTGGTCTGATCCGTGCGCGACGCGTCTCCCACGCTGACGGCGTTCACCGTGATGGTGGAATTGGCACCGCCGGGCACTTCGGGAATCGTCAGCACCAGATCAAAGGTGAAACTGGCTTCGGGCTGGATCACGGGAGTCTGGTTGCCCGGATTGCCGTTGATCAGGATGTCGACCTCGATGCCGTTGTCCGCGCTGGCGCTCAGGACATAGGCATCCTGCAGCAGGCCGATGTTGCTGATGTCCATGGGCACGGACACTTCACTGTCGGCGGCTCCCACGGCAGTCACACCATCCTCCAGGCTGGGCCAGAAGTCCGGGGGCGGGGGCAGTTCGAAGCGCAGGGTCATTTCCTCGAAGGGAGTCCAGGGGGCGTTGTTGTAGACGACCTGGGCCGCATCCGTGCCATCGTAGTTCTCGATGCCGATGGTGCAGGAGGTGAGATCGATGGGTGCGTTGAACTGGTCGTAGTTCAGGAAGATGAAGTCGTTCTCGAAATCGAATACCACCTGGGCCCGGAAGGTGCCCGTGCCGGAATACTCGAACACACCATCATAGGTGATCACGAAGTAACCTTCGGTGCTGGTTCCGTAGTACACCTGTCCGCCGGTTCCCGGATTCAGGTCATCCCAGAACAGTGCGATGACACCATTGGGAGCCGTCGTGGACGGCATGTTCTGGTTGGCCAGGGTGGTCATGCCAGCGGCGGCAAAGCCCACCATGCCGTTGCTGCCGATGTAGATCTGGTTCTGGGGCACGCCGTAGAAGTTGATCGAGGCACCCATGTCGAAGGGCCCGGCCGAACTGTCGTCCGTCAGGGTCACAGCGGTACGATCCTGCGGATCCAGTTCCACGAAGAAGAAGTCGGTTCCGTCGGGATCCAGGTTGCTGTACCACTCGTTGCCGAAGGAATCGCTGCCCGAGGTGGCGATCACATTGACCGTCGGGTTGAGGGTGATGAAGGTGTTGTCATCGGCCTGGGACGTGGCCGTGAGACTGACCGTTTCGGACTGCCCCCCCATGTCGGCCGGGACCGTCACCACCAGCTGGATTTCCTCGAGGGTCAGCGGCGCCAGCGGCCCCACACTGCTGATCTCGTTGCCTTCCATGTCCTGGATGGCGTAGGTGAACAGCGAACCGCCGCTCAGCGTCAGGTCGTAACTGTCGGAGGCCAGACCCGAGTTGCTGAGGGTGAAGGTGCCGGCCACCACGTTGTTCGAAGACGCCTGGATCAGCGTGGGACCGGTGAATTCCATCTGGAAGTCGGGAGGTGGCGCCAGATCGAAGCGAATCGTCCAGTTGGCCAGCGGCTGGGCGGGCGTGCCGTTGTAGATCACGGTCAGGCCGTCGGTGCCGGTGGAGTTCTCGATGCCGATGGTGCAGCTGCTCAGGTCCAGCCCATCCAGACTGGCGTAGTTGCAGAACACCTGCTGGGTGGCGAAGTCGATCACGACCTGGGCCGTCAGCAGTCCCACACCACCGGTCTCGGGCACGTCGGCATAGGTCACCACCATGCGGCCATCGACATCATTGCCGTAGGACACCGTGCCTCCGCCGCCGGGATTCATGTCATCCCAGAACAGCGCGATCAGGCCACTGGGGGTGGTGGCGCTGGGCAGGTTCTGATTCACGGTGGAGGTCATGCCCACATTGCTGAAGCCGATCATGCCGTTGGAACCGATGTAGAACTGGGTCTGGGCTTCTCCGTAGTAACTGAGCACACCATTCAGCGGGAAGGGCCCGGCGACCGAGTTGCTGGCGAGCGTCACCAGAGTCGCATCCTCGACGTCCACCCAGAAGTACTGCTGATCACCACCGGCGCTGGAAACCCAGGCATTGCCATAGGCATCCGGCCCACCAGCGGCCGCATTGAAGATCGAGGTGCTCACGGGCAGCAGGTAACTCACATCGGAATTGACCGACTCGATGCTGACCTGGGAAGCGTCGATGGTCGTGGGCGCCTCGGCATCCACAAAGCCCGCCAACTGGATCGTGATGCTTTCCAGCGGCTGCAGCACACCCGTGTTGCCCACCGGGCTGCCATTGAGCTGGATCGTCCAGTCCACGAGATCTTCAAAGGAAATGTTCAGGTCATAACTGTCGGGAAGCAGACCCGCGTTGGTGATGGTGAACTCTTCCAGCAGATTGCCCGCCGGACCACCTGTGGTATTGATGGTCAGCGGTGACACACCAACGGCGTAATCAGGGGGCGGAGCCAGGTCGAAACGAAGGGTCCACTGCTCCAGCGGAGAGGCCGGCGTGTTGTTGTAGATCACCTGCAGTCCGTCCGTGCCCGTGGCATTCTCGATGCCGATGGTGCAGCTGGTGATGTCCAGCGGGGCGGTCAGGGCTTCATAATTGTAGAAGATCTGCGATTCGGCGAAGTCGTACACCACCTGAGCGGTCAGGGTGCCCGTACCGGAATACTCGGAGACCGCATCGTAGGTCACGACGAAACGCCCATCCACGGTGCCGCAGTACACCTGGCCACCGGAGGACGGATTCATGTCGTCCCAGAACAGGGGCATGATGTTGTTGGGAGCGGCGGCATTGGGAATGGCCACATTGCCCAGGCTGTTCAGCGAGGTGGAGGTGAAGGCCAGGTTGCCGTTGCTGCCGATATACAGCTCGGTATACGGATCCCCGTAGTAACTGATCACCGACCCCATGTCGAAGGGACCGGCGAAGGAGTCGTCCGTGAGTGTCACATAGGTGCGGTCTTCTTCGGGGATGTCCACCCAGAAGTATTCCTGATCACCCCCGGCGCTGGATACCCAGGTATTGCCGAACGCATCGGGGCCACCGGCGGCACCGTTGAAGATCGCTGTGTTCAGCGCCACACTGGCGGTGGCGTCGGAGTTCACCGATTCGAAGGTCAGTGTGGCATTGTCCGTGCCCGTGGGTGCGTTCTCATCGATGGTGCCCACCACGTCCACGGTGGTGGAGGCACCCGGGTCCAGGGGACCGATGGTGGAGACGGGGTTGCCGTTGACGAAGGTGCCCCAGGCGACCACACCGGGAGCACTGAGGCTCAGGTCATAGCTGTCCGCCAGATTGCCGCCATTGGTGATGGTGACGCTGCCCGCGATCTCATCGCTGGGGCCCCCGTTGAAGCCCAGTGCGCTGGTGTCCAGAAAGATCAGGTAGTCGGGAGGCGGTGCCAGATCGAAACGCACGGTGGTCTGATTGGCAGGCACCTGTGCTGCGTTGTTGTAGGCCAGCTGCAGACCGTCCGTGCCCGTTTCGTTCTCGATGCCGATGGTGCAGCTTGTCTGATCGATGCCGTTTGCCAAGGCTTCGTAATTGAAGTAGACGGCGGGGCCGTCAAAATCGATCACGATCTGCGCCGTCAGGGTTCCGGGGCCACTGGAGTACTCGTTGACCGCATCGTAGGTGATCACGAAGTCCCCGTCCACCGTGCCCGTATACACCTGGCCACCCGTGGCGGGATTCATGTCATCCCAGAACAGCGACAGCAGGGCATTGGGATTGGCCAGACTGGGAATGGCCACATTGCCCAGATTGTTCAGCGAAGTGCCCAGAAACCCCACGTTGCCATTGGAGCCCACATAGATTTCGCTGTAGTCCACGCCGTAGAAACTCAGGGTTCCGCCCATGTCCAGCGGACCCACGAAGGAATCGTCGGTAAGGGTCAGGTAATTGCGATCCACTTCGGGAATGTCGACCCACGCATACGCGGGCCCACCTTCGTCACCGGTCATGATCCAGGTGTTGCCCCAGGCGTCGGGTCCACCTTCGTCCGTGCCGTGTGACGGCCCCTTGTGGGAGATCTCGGCGGCCTGGTCTTCGAGCCACTGCTTCTCGACAGGGGTGAAATCTCCACCGTGTGCCAGTTTCCACTGGATGCGATCCTCCAGACTGAAGGCCTGATCCGCATCCAGTTTCTCCTGCTGCTCGCGCGTGCTCAGGGGAGTCGGCAGCTGTGATGCATCCAGACCGGGAGCGCTCACCAGCGTTGCAGTCGGGGTCGTTGCCGGTGTGGTCTCGACCGTCTTCGCCTTCAGCCGTGCGGCGGCCTGGTCGGCGACCTTCTCCGCCAGCTCGGCGGCGCTCAGCGTCTGTCCGGATGCGCGCAAAGCCGCATCCTTGTCCGCCTGTTCCGCGGGACTCAACCCGGACGCATGGGCAAGACTGCCCAGCATCAGGGCCAAGGCCAGCACTCCAATCGGTCGTGCCTGCTTCATGGTGCCTCCTGTCAAGAGTTCGCTCGTATGATACACTGTCTGATCGTTGCGGCCGACGGCCCCATTGCCCTTCTGGAAGGACTCCGGAAGGATGACTCGTACAAGGGGCCTTGCTGTGAAAACAAGGAAGTGCCGGGAAGATACTTTCCCCTGCCAACGGATGACAGCAAGATTCCGCATTCGCTGAAGTTGAAGAAGAGGGTGCCGCTCTCTATCTTCAGGGCCTCTCGCCACCCTAGCTCAGTTGGTAGAGCAACGCATTCGTAATGCGTAGGTCAGGAGTTCAAGTCTCCTGGGTGGCTTGATGACAGAAAAGGGGCACCTCGCGGTGCCCCTTCTGTCTTTCTAGCCAAGCAGTTCCTGCTCCTGGATGACGATGTGCGTGGCAGCCCCGGCCTTGTGCTCGTCCGGTGGGCGCACGATGAAGAAACTCACCGGCAGCCCCATCAACTCATCCGAGAATTCCAGCCCCTCGTCCAGGTCGGTGTAATGGAAGAAGTAATCCTGGCCTGAATCGCTGGTGATGAACCCGAAGCCCTTGTCCAGCTTGATGGTCTTGATGGCGCCATGTACTTCGGCGCCTTCTTCCAGTGCGCGCAGACGGTCCTGTTCGATCTCCTCGAACTGGCGCTGACGCTGGGTGTAACTGGGAGCGGGCGGACGGGAATCGCCGTAGGCCGCGGTGTCGGACTCGTACTCCTCGTGGCGACGCAGTTCGCGCTGGAGCTGGATCCGCGGCACCATGTCGTCCATCCAGAGGGTGTCGAAGTCGGCGACCAGACCCCTCTCCTGACTGGAGGTGAACTCGGGTGTGCAGCAATTGCGGATGCTGAGAATCGCGGTGCGCTTGCCGAAACGGCGTACGGCGCGGATCGCGGGCTTGTAATCGCGGTCGCCAATCAGGAACACGCCGATGTCGAAGGCATGGTTGAAGGCGCACTGCAGGCTGGTGGCCGCCAGGGAAATCGCCGCCTGGCCTTCGCGCGGGTGAAAGGGATCGGTGGCCTCGCGGTCGCTGCGCCGGATGCGACGGCCCTTGAAGTTGACCGGATAGGTTTCCACGTGATAATAGAAGTCCTCGCGCATCCGGGTGTAAAAGTCCTTCTGGCGCTGCGAAAGCGCTTCGTCCAGCGGATCGACCTTCACCGGGAACGCGCCGAACATGTACCCACGCACGAACTCGAGCGGCATTCCGGGATTCTGCTCGTTGAGGTCTTCCAGAATGGCGTCGGTCAGTTTCTGGAAGTCGACCTGATAATGACGGTCTTCGGTGTAATCGAGCAGGCGGGACATGTTCTGATAGAACCACGTGCCATCGACAAACAGCATCACCTTGGCCATGATGTTCCTCCGGGGACTGATAAGGGTAGATACTTGCACTGCCGGCTGGGCTGTCGGACCAATCATAATGACGTTATCAAATCAATCGGACCCCCACCGGGAAGGCGCAAGGTTGCAGTTCCGGAGCGACTTTTCAACGGCGGCAGGACGTCACACGCTCATTGCACAGGATGGTTAAGCAGATTTTCGGCCCAGATCGGGAAACTGGGGAAACGCTCGCGCATGCATTGCTGGCAGGTCCGGGCGATTTCCTCGGCACTGTCCAGCGCCATGATCCGCCGTGTGAGCTGACGTGCTTCCTTCTGGCTCATGGAGCGGATCAGCATCTTGATTTCCGGCAGAATCACGGGGCTCACGCTCAGCTCATCCAGGCCCAGTCCCACCAGCAGCATGGTCGCACTGGGATCGCCGGCCAGCTCACCGCACATGCCCACCTGGATGCCAGCCTTCCGACCCGCCTGAACGGTCAGCGCGATGCTGCGCAACACGGCGGGATTCAGGCTGCTGAACAGGTGCCCCACCAGCTTGTTGTTGCGGTCCACGGCCAGCAGATACTGGGTCAGGTCGTTGGTGCCAATGGAAAAGAAGTCCACCATCCGGGCCAGCTCGGGCGCACACAGCACGGCGCTGGGCACTTCGACCATGATGCCCACCTTCATCGATTCGTCAAAGCTGATGCGGCTCTCGCGCAGTTCCTTCTTCACCGATTCGAGCACGTCCAGGGCCTCGCGCAATTCGTCGGTGCCGCTGATCATGGGAAACATCAGCCGCACGTTGCCCAGTTCGCTGGCCCGCAGGATGGCACGCAACTGGGTCCGGAACATGCGCGGCCGATCGAGGCTGACCCGGATCGCACGCCAGCCCAGAAAGGGATTGGCTTCGCTGGGAAAGTCCATCCCGGCGGGCTGCTTGTCGCCGCCCAGGTCGAAGGTGCGGATGGTGAGCGGATGCGGGTGCATCGCCCGGGCCGCCTCCACGTACTCGCGGTACTGGTATTTCTCGCTGGGCATGCTGCGCGCGGCCAGGTACAGGTACTCGCTGCGGAACAGGCCCACGCCCCGGCCTCCACTGCGGATCACCTTGTCCAGCTCGCTGGAGAGCTCGAGGTTGCAGGAGAGCTCGATCGTGTGACCATCGCGTGTCACGGCCGGCGCGTCCTGGATCTCGCTGAGCGCCAGCTCGAATTCCTTGAAGACCTGACGCGCTTCCCGGAAGCGCTTGGTGGTGCGCACGGACGGGTGCACGTAGATTTTTCCGGTGCTGCCGTCCAGAATCGCCAGGTCCCCATCCTTGACGTGAGTCAACACGCCTTCGGCACCCACGATGGCGGGCACCCCCACACTGCGGCAGAGAATGGTGGTGTGACTGGCCAGGCTGCCCTTTTCGGTGATCAGGGCCAATACCTGGTCCGTGTCCAGCTCGGCGGTTTCCGAGGGACTGAGGTCGTCGGCGACCAGAATGAACGGCACGTCGGAGCTGCGCAACTTGCGACGTCGGCGCCCCTGCAGTTGCTCGATCAGCCGGCGTCCCACGTCTTCCAGGTCCGTGGCACGCTGGCGCAGGTACTCATCCTTGAGTCCGCGGAATTGTTTCACAAGAATCTGCAGGCATTGCTGGAGCGCATAATCGGCGTTGACCCGCTCGGTGCGGATCATGCCATCCACGGGTTCCAGCAGCATGGGATCCTGCAGGATCAGCAGGTGAGCCTCGAAAATGCCCGCACTCTCGGTGCCCATGCGATTGGCCACCTGGTCCAGGGTCTTGCGAATCTCCTTCGAGGTGCGATCGAGGGCCCCCTGGAAACGACGCAACTCGGCGTCGACTTCATTGTCGCGCAGGGAGCGGGGCTGGACATTCAGCGAATCGCTGGCGCGCACCTGTACCGGCCCGATGATGATGCCGGGGCTGACGCCAATGCCACTCAAACGGATCTCGCCCATCTCTCACTCCTCGTGGAAGCGATCCATGAACAACTGGCGCAGGTCGGCCAGCAGCTTGTCTTCGTCGGGACCGTCCACCTCCACGGTGACCGGTGCTCCACTCTCGGCCTCGAGCAGCAGCACGCCCATGATGGACTTGCCGTTGACCCGGTTGCCCTCCTTCTCCAGCCAGAGCTCGGCCTGGTAGCGGGCGGCCACCTTGACGATGTGTTGAGCCGGTCGGGCGTGAATGCCCAGTTGGTTGCTCACCAGCAGATCTTCGCGAATCATTCCGGCCCCGATGCTGTCATTGGCCCCCAAAGGCCCGTTGATGGTTCAGCCATGCGCCGTGACACCAAGGTTGGCGCTCAGGAGCGCCAGCAGGGCCAGCCCTCCAAGAAACAAGGGCAACGCCCAGCCACGCTCGGGCAGCTGCCAGGAGATGATGGTCACGGCTCCCAGTCCCAGAATCTGTGCCCAGCTGTGCCCGCTGAGCTGCACCTCCATGAAGCTGGTGCCCAGGAAGATGCCCGAGAACAGGGCAAAGAACCGACCCATCCACAGATTCAGCGGATGGCGGGTCAACTGCTGGATGTCCAGATGGATCCGGCTGCCCAGTTCCAGCCCTCGCACCAGCCCACGCCAGCGGATCCAGAGGTGCAGGATGTTGTAACCCAGAATGCCCACCCCGATGCAGAGCAGCGCGGCGGTCACGAATCCTTCCAGCCAGAGAATCAGCCCCAGGCAGGCCAGCACGCCGGACAGCGGTTTCAGGTAGTACCAGAACAGGCGATCACCCACCGCTCCCAGAGGCGCCACCGAGGCCCGTTTGAGGCGCTCGAGCAGTTCGCCCTGCTCATCCTCCTCCATCCGGACCGTGGCCCCGATGATATAGCCGGCCAGGTAGGGATGGGAATTGAAGAATCCGAACGCCCGCAGCATGCGTGCCCGCCGTCCCGTGTTACGCTTGCGCAGGGTGGGCAGCAGGGCCCAGAGAATGCCCAGATGGGTCATGCCCCGGTAGTTGATCAGGGCCTGGTTGAAGAATGAGCGCAGGAACAGGCTGGCTCTCATCCTGCCATCTCCAGAAATATCAAATAGATGCCCACGCTGCCGAGCCAGCCCAGCAGCAACCAGGGACCTGGGCGCCGCCCGGTTCCAAGTTTCATTCCGGTGCCCACCGCCGTGGCCAGCACCATCCACTTGAAGAGCGTGGGGGCGGCTGGCAAAAGGCGTTGTCCCTGCAGCAGGAGGCCCGCGACCGGTGTCGCCAGCAACAGCACCAGCAGGCCGAAGGTGGCCGCCATGACCGCCGTGCCCAGCATGGCCAGCCAGAACAGCCGGTCCACGGATTCAGGTTCGTCACGCTCCACGGCCTGCTCGAAGCGGTCGTACCAGAAACGCGTATTCACCTGGCGCTGCCAGTGAGTGTGCCAGGCGGCCAGATAACTCAGACCCACCGCAAGCAGCAGGCCCGCGAAGATGCGTGCTTCGGTGGAATCGGCCGGGTCGCCGGCCAGATTGACCGCCACCAGCCCCAGAAATCCACCCAGGACCGGGTCGGGTGGCGAAGCGGCGCCGAGGGGCATTTCGCGCAGCAGCAGCAGTTCCAGACTGAGCCCCATCCAGAGGCCCGTCTCCAGCTGCCCCGTCAGCAGGCCAGTCAGAGGCAGCAGCACCGCAGGTCGGCCGATCAGGAACTGGCCCACCGCCCAGGTTTCAAGATAGATGGCCGCCGTGGCCAGAGCCGACAGGCACAGGGGCAACAGACCGTTCACGGGGTTTCCGCTGTTTTGGAATGCCGCGATCGTGTGGGGAAATCGATCACCATACCGCCGGGCTGCCCCGATCCGCGTCGGGAGCGGCAGCCCTGGCGCACATCAATAGTCGCGTTTCAGCAGCCAGCTGGCGTAGTCCCGCAGCCGGCCGGTCTCAAGGCGGGATTCGGCAGCATCCAGAATCCTGAAAGCCTGTCCGAAGAGATCATCCACGACCTGCTGACCGGCATCCAGGACTCCGCCCTGCACCAGCAGGTCCTTCATTTCAAGCAGGCCTTCCTCGGAGGGTGCCCCCGATTGCAGCAATTGCTGGAAGCGGGCACGCTTGTGTCCTCCAAGAATCTCAAGGGCCTTGAGAGTGACGAAGGTCTTCTTCTGCATGGCCATGTCGGAACCGACCCGCTTGCCCAGGATTTCGGTGCTGGAGAGATAGTCCAGCAGATCGTCCTGGATCTGGAAGGCCTTGCCGATGCAGGCGCCATACCGTTCGAGGATTTCCACGTTCGCGGGAGTGGCGCCACCCGCCATGGCTCCGATGCGGGTGGACATGGAGATCAACCGCCCGGTCTTGCGGGCAATCATGTCTTCGTAGCCCGCCAGATCCACCTGGGAACTGGTTTCGAATTCCTTGTCCAGCGCCTGGCCCTCGCAGACTTCCACCACCGCTTCGGTGAAGGTGCGGATCTGCATGGGCAGCTGTTCCGAGGCGGAATTGCAGAGGCAACGGTAGGCGATGCCGATCAGCGCGTCACCGGCGAGGATCGCGGTGCCTTCGTCCCAGCGGGCGTGAATGGTGGGCTGACCGCGCCGGACCAGATCCTGGTCCATGATGTCGTCGTGCACCAGGGTGAAATTGTGCAACAGCTCCACGGCCACGGCCACATCCAGCACGCTGGTCTGCTGTGCCCCGACGGCTTCGGCGGAAATGATCACCAGAATGGGCCGGATACGCTTGCCCCCGATGCCCATGATGTAGCGGATGGGATCGTAGAGCGAGGCGGGGCGGGGGTAGGTGGCCAGCACCTCATCGATGCGCTGCTCCACCGCCTGCCTGGTCTCGGCAAAGGGACCCGGCCGACTGTCGGCGGCCGTGTCGGGGTGCGTACCGCCAAGCGGGCTGGAGGATCCGCTGCTCAACTCACTCCCCGTCGACAGGATCGCTGAAGGCTTTCTCGATCAGCGCGGCCATGGCCTGCAACTTGACCGGCTTGACCAGATAGGTGTACCCGTCGTTCTCGATGGTCTTCAGAATGGTCTCGGACGATGGATATCCGGTGAGCACGATCACCCGAACGGCATTGTTCAACTTGCGGATCTTCTGCAGGAGAGTCAGCCCATCCATGTGCGGCATCTTGATGTCGGTGATCACCAGATCGAAGTTTCGCTCCTTGAACACCTGCAGGGCCATGTCTCCATCGGTGGAGCTGTAGGCCTGATAGCCCAGCTCGCCCACCAGCTGGGCCAGGATTTCGCACTGGGTGGGATCGTCATCCACGATCAGGATCTGCTTGCTGTCGTCCATGTGGTGCTCCTTGTGGCGCGGGCAAACCGAGCCGGGTCTACCGGGAACGCTCGTCGGTACCCGGTCGCGTCGTTCCACGCCCGGTTCACTGCCGGTTCATGAGGTGGATCCCGGGGCGTTCCGGCGCTCGAAGTGCCGAATATAGGTTTTTGCCTCCTGCGGAATGATGGCGCCATCGCACCTCGCTCACAAGACCTGCCCCGGGGTCCGCAGCTGGGCCGGACAGGTGATTGACGTATCTTGGCGACCCGGATCGCGGGGCGGACCCCGGTCAAGCTCAAGGGAGAACACGTGGCACGCTACTGGATCATCGGAATGGGTGGAGTCGCAATGGCCTCGCTGGCGGTCTGCCTGAAGGAACAGGGTCACGAGGTGGCGGGCTCCGACGAGGGTGTCTATCCGCCCATGAGCGACTACCTGCGACACCACGGGATCCAGTGGGTCGAGGGCTATCAGGCGGACCGGCTTCCCGCGGGGGACTGGACGGTGGTGGTGGGCAATGCCGTTCCGCGGGGCAATCCGCAGCTGGAAGTGGCCCTCGACCGGGGATTGCCCCTGACCTCACTTCCCGAGCTGGTGCGCGCCAATTTCCTGCCGGGCAAGCATTCGGTGGTGATCAGCGGCACCCACGGCAAGACCACCACCAGCAATCTCTGCGCACTGCTCCTCCTGAAGGCAGGCCTGGACCCCGGCTGGCTGATTGGCGGCAAGCCCGACGGCCTTCCCGTCTCGATGCATTCCGGCAGCGGTCCCTTCGTGAGCGAAGGCGACGAGTACGACACGGTGTTCTACGACAAGCGCAGCAAGTTCCTGCACTACTGGCCACGCACCCTGGTGATCAACCATCTCGAGTTCGACCACGGCGACATTTTCGCCGATCTGGATGCGATCAAGGACAGTTTCCGCCTGCTGCTGCGCCTGGTGCCCGCCAGCGGCGCGGTGCTGGTCAATGGCGACAGTCCCCATGCTCTGGATGTGGTTCGCGGTGCCCTGGCCCCCGTGATCACCTTTGGCGAATCCGAATCCTGCGACTGCCGCCTGCTTGCTCATGACTGTGGCCCCAAGGGTACCAACTACCGCTTCCTTCGGCCCGACGGCTCCCGCATCGAACTGGAATCGCCCCTGCAGGGTGTCTACAATGGACGCAACATCGCGGTGGCCCTCTTGCTGGCTGCGCGCCTGGGCATTGCCGACTCCGTGTTGCGCGAGACCGTGGCGGGCTTTCATGGTCCGGCGCGCCGGATGGATGCATACCCACTGAGCGCCGGGCGTGTCCTGCTGGACGATTTTGCCCACCACCCCACGGCAATCCGGGAAGCTCTGACGGGAATCCGCGAACGCTGGGCCGGACGACGGATCACGGCGCTCTTCGAACCCCGTTCCAACACCGCGGTCACCCGTGTGATGCAGCCCGAGTTCCAGGAGGCGCTGGCTGTGGCCGATCGCGTCGTGCTGGGTCCCCTCCATCGCCCCTGGAAGTATGCTCCCGAGACTCTGTTTGACTTCCGCGCCGCGACGGAGTACTTCGCTGCCCGCGGAATTCCCTTCCTCCAGCAGGACGACGTGTCGCTCATTCCCGACTGGCTGGACGCCGACCTGCAGGAGAACGAGCTCTGGGTGATCTTCAGCAATGGCAGCTTCAATGGCCTGCGCGACCTGTTGCGCACACGTTTCGGAGGCCAGTCATGAGTGCGGCCCGCGTACTCCAACTGCTGCGGGATGCGCTGCGCAGCCGACGGACCCGCTTCACGGCCGATTCCTTTCGCGTGGCCCGGGAGCTGGAAGGCAGACCACTGGCCGGTGTGCTGCGCAGGGCTGGCGCCATGGTGCTGGACCTGACCTTCTGCGTGCTGCTGGTCATTCCACTCTACATGGCCCTGCTGGACCGTTCGATGCACGAAGTGAATCCCGACCTGCCATCGGTCTGGGCCTCCGGCGACAAGACCGAGACCGGAAGTCCGAATGCACGGGCCCTCAACCGGGCCATGCTGCAGCTGGCCACCGCGAACACGCCGGAAAATCTGCCACCGGCAATGAACTACGCCCTTTCGATTGGAGACAGTGCCGCCGTGGATTCCCTGGCGGCCTTGCACGGGATGGTGGTGATGCTGGCGGCCGGTGGAGAGGATGCCTGGCGCTGGCGCGAGGGGCGCCCGATTCAGCTGAATGCGCTCTCGCTGCTGGGGAAAAGGGCGCGCACCTTCAGCCTGTTCACGGTGATTCTGGTGTACTTCACCGGATTCACCTGGCTGTTGCGGGGTCGCACGCCGGGCAAGTGGCTGCTGGGCATCCGGGTGCTGCGCTTGAATGGAAAGCCGATGGGACTCTGGGATTCATTCGGCAGGGCGGGTGGCTACAGCGCCAGTGTGTCCACGGCGTTTCTGGGCTTTCTGGAAGCGATCCGCGATTCCAACCGGATGGCCCTGCACGACAGAATCGCGGGCACGGTGGTGATTCGCAGTCCGTGGAAGAATCGGAATGGCGAGGTCGCGAAACCTACCAGGAGCCCGCGTAATACAGATCCTCGGGGCTCCGGCGCTGCAGCTCCAGAAGATGCCAGCGCAATCTGAGCAACTGGCGCAGGTGCAGCAGATCGTGAGCCAGCCAGCACAACAGCAGCTGGCGGGCGCTGAGGTCACCCTGGGGATGAGCGTGCACCAGGTCCCAATCGGGCTGCTTCAGCAAACGCAACCAGTCCAGGTTGTGGCGGCGCGCCTCGAGGAATTCCGCCAGAATGCTGTCCGGCTGGGCCTCATTGTAGCGGCGTGACACGGCCCAGCCTTCGGGATCGATGGGCGGCCAGGGCTGGTTCGGATCCTCGAGCGTCATGCGTATTCGCAGCGGAAAATCCTCGTGCTCTTCGTCCCGCAGATGGTGCATGACTTCCAGCGGACTCCAGCCCCCGCTCGCCGGCCTGCGCGTCAGTTCCTCGGGCTGGAAACCCGCAAACGCCGCACGCAGCTGTTCCGCATTGTTGGCCAGATCGGCGATGGCTCGAGCCTGAAGTTCCATGCTCCGGGTGCCCTTACTGGGGAGTGTGCGCGGGGTCGGTCCAGGGACAGGCCACCCAATGGCCGGGTGTCCGCTCGATCAGCTTGGGGCGGTCCTCGGCGCATTCGGTGCGTGCGATCGGGCAACGTGTACGGAATGAGCAACCCGAGGGCTTCATGATCGGGTTGGGCACATCGCCTTCGAGCATCTTGCGATCCTTGGTCTTCACGCGGCTGGGATCGGGCAGGGGCACGGCGGCCAGCAGGGCACGGGAATAGGGGTGCAAGGGGCGGCGGTAGACATCCTGGCCTTCGCCCAGTTCCACCATGTCTCCCAGATACATCACGGCGATGCGGTCGCTCAGGTGTTCCACCACCGAGAGGTCATGGGCGATGAAGATGTAGGTCAGGTCAAATTCTTCCTGCAGGTCCTGGAACAGATTGATCACCTGGGCCTGAATCGACACGTCCAGCGCGGACACGGGCTCGTCGGCCACGATCAGCTTGGGATTCGTGGCCAGGCTGCGCGCGATGCCGATGCGCTGACGCTGGCCACCACTGAATTCGTGGGGATAGCGCAGGGCCTGTTCGCCCGAGAGCCCCACCTTCTCCAGCAGCCAGTTGACACGGTCCCGCACTTCCTTGCCGGAAATTCCCGGGTTGGTGATCTCCAGCGGTTCTCCAATGATGTCCTTCACCAGCATGCGCGGGTTGAGGCTGGAGAACGGATCCTGGAACACCATCTGGATGTCCTTGCGGTACTTGCGCATCTGACTGCGGCTGAGCTGGGCCAGATCGACCCACTCACTGCCCGTGTTGAAGAGCAGCTTGCCATAGATCTCCACGTCCGGTGTGCCACTGCGCAGCACATTGACGATGGCACGGCCGACGGTGGTCTTGCCGCAGCCCGACTCGCCCACCAACCCCAGTGTCTCACCCCGGCGCAGCTCGAAGGAGATGCCGTCAACGGCACGTAC
The DNA here is from genome assembly GCA_020634015.1 of Candidatus Delongbacteria bacterium. Classification (NCBI taxonomy): domain Bacteria; phylum Candidatus Delongiibacteriota; species Candidatus Delongbacteria bacterium. Next base: position 630,782 of record JACKCN010000001.1, read on the forward strand.
TTCCGCCACCTTGCTCAACATCAGACCGCCGTGGATCGGAAAGTGCACGCTGAGGTTCTCGACCTTCAGCAGGATGTCCTTGTCGGCCATGCTCAGTTGCTCCTGGAGTCGGGAATGGTGGGCTGGTCTTCGTAGAGGTGGCAGCGGACCCACTGGCCGCCCTTGACCTGGCGCAGTTCGGGTTTTTCCGTCTCACAGCGGGGCATCACTTTGTCGCAGCGGGTGCAGAACTTGCAGCCCACGGGCATGTCCAGCATGCCGGGCACCATGCCACGAATGGTGGACAGGCGGCGCTGATGCTCCTTGTCGGGTCGGGGCAGGCTGGCCAGCAATCCCACCGTATACGGATGCAGGGGTCGTTCGAAGATGTCGTTGACATTGCCCACCTCCTGGACCATGCCGCCATACATCACGATCACCCGGTCGCAGGTCTCGGCCACCACGCCCAGGTCGTGGGTGATCAGCATGATCGAGGCATTGCCCCGGTCTTCCTTCATGCGCAGCATCAGCTGCAGGATCTGGGCCTGGATCGTCACGTCCAGCGCCGTGGTCGGCTCGTCGGCGATCAGCAGGGCAGGGTTGCAGATCAGAGCCATGGCAATCATCACGCGCTGGCGCATGCCGCCCGAGAATTGGTGCGGATAGTCATCCATGCGCTTGTCCGCCGCGGGAATGCCCACCAGTTCAAGCATTTCGATGCCGCGACGCCGGGCTTCGCTGTCGTCGATGTCCTGGTGATACTTGATGGCTTCCACCACCTGCATCCCGATGCGGAAGACCGGATTCAGGCTGGTCATCGGCTCCTGGAACACCATCGCGATGTCGCGCCCGCGGTACTGACGCATCTCCTCGTGGGACAGCTTGAGCAGGTCCACCGGGCGGTCGTTCCCCGCGTGATACAGAATCTCCCCGCTGACGATGCGGCCGGGAGGATTGGGGATCAGCCGGTTGATCGAGAGGCTTGTGACGGACTTGCCAGAACCGGACTCGCCCACGATGCCCAGCACCTCGCCGCGGTAGATCTGGAAACTGACATCATCCACGGCCTTCACGGTTCCTGCTTCGGTCTCGAACCAGGTCCGCAGGTTGCGGATGTCGAAGAGAATCTCGCTCATGCTTTACCTCAGGCGGGAATAGACCTTGGGATCGAACGCCTCACGAATGGCTTCGCCGATGAAAACGACCAGCATCAGGGTGCAGAACAGTGCGGCCAGCGGGGCCAGCACCAGCCACCAGTCGGTGATGTTGGCCATGCCCACCTTCACCATGCTGCCCCAGGACGCATCCTCGGGCGGCAGGCCGAAGCCAAGGAAGTCGAGGGACACCAGCGAACCGATGTTGGCCACGATCGCGAAGGGCATGAAGGAGATCACGGGCGTGAGACTGTTGGGCAGGATGTGCTTGAAGATGATCCGGCGATCCGACGCGCCCATAGAGACGGCCGCCTGGACATAGTCCTTGGACTTCTCGCGGTAGAATTCACCGCGCACATAATAGGTCATGCCCATCCACTGGAAGGCGATCAGCATGGCCGTCAGCATCCAGAAGTTCGGGTTGATCAGCGAGCTGATGATCATGATCATGAACAGGAAGGGAATCGAACTCCAGATCTCGATCCCGCGCTGCACCAGAATGTCGAAGGTGCCGCCGTAATACCCCAGCATGCCGCCCAGGCTGATGCCGATGGTATACGCACACAGCGTGACGATGAGCGCGAAGGAAATTGAGGTACGATAGCCGTAAAGCAGGCGGGACAACACGTCACGCGCGCGGTCGTCCGTGCCCAGCAGATGCTGGCTGTCGGGCCGGTGGGGAGGGGTGCCGGGCATGTCCAGCAGGGACTCCTTGGGGCCGTAGGGATAGAAGGGCATCAGAACCCAGTTGCCCGAGCCCTGCTCCTTGTACTGGGCCTGCAGGGCGCGGTAGTCTGCGCTGCCGATCCGGTCCTGGCCCAGCTCCGAGGCGGAGATGTAATTCTGGAACAGCGGGTACCAGGTCTTGCCTTCGTAATGCACGATCAGCGCGGTATTGCCCACGAAGAGCGGCAACAGAAAGGACAGGCCGTAGGTGGTGAACAGGATCAGCAGCGAGTAGTACCCGCGGCGGATGCTCATGAACTTGTGCCAGCGCTTCGCGAAAAGCGACTTGGACGGCTGCTTGTTGGTCTTGGCCATCCGGACCCCCTATCTGAAGCGAATGCGCGGGTCGATGGCCGCGTAGATGATGTCTGAAATGATGTTGCCCGTCAGGTGGATCACCGCACCGATGACCATGGAAGCCAGCACGACCGGGTAGTCGCGGTTGACCAGACTGTTGAAGCCCAGCAGACCGAAGCCGTCGATGTTGAAGACACGCTCGATGAGGTAACTGCCCGCGAAGATCACGCCGATGATGCTGCCCAGGCCCGTGGCCATGGGAATCAGGCTGTTGCGCAGAGCGTGCAGGAACACCACCCGGCGCTCGGACAGGCCCTTGGCGAAAGCGGTGCGCACGTAGTCGGCCGACAGATTCTCCATCAGGGAATTCTTCATCACCACCGTCAGTCCCGCGAAGGACGCGATGTTCCAGGAGATCAGCGGCAGAATCGTGTGGTGCAGCTGGTCACGGATCTGTTCCCAGAAACTGAGAAACTCGAAATCCTCGCTGCGGAACCCGCCCAGCGGGAAGACATCCCAGAAACTGCCTCCGCCCAGCAGCACCAGCAGCACCGCGCCCAGCGCCCAGCCCGGTGTGCTGTATCCAATGAAGATGATCACCGAACTGACCATGTCGAACTGACTGCCGTGCTTGACGGCCTTCCAGACGCCCAGCGGGATGCAGATGCCGTAGGACAGCAGCAGGCCGATCAGGCCGAAGTAGATCGAGATCGGGAACTTGGACTTCATCACATCCCAGACCGGACGCGAATAGCGATGGCTCTTGCCCAGATCGAGCTGGACGATGCGCAGCAGCCAGGACCCATAGCGGCCATAGGAGAAGGTCTTCCAGACCTTGGCGATCGTGCCGGCCGGCTGTGGGTCGGCCACTTCGGCCCACTTGCCCACCTCGGCCAGCTTCACCTCAAAATCCTGCGTGGTCCAGACGGGCAGCGCGGCGCGTTTGATGATCAGGTCCAGAGCCTTGTCCTGCTGGTCGTGGGTGGCGTCGGTTTCACCCAGCGCGATGGGACGCAGGAAGGGCAGTGCCATCTCGGCGGTGGCGATCACGTCGCTGCGCCGGTCGTCAATGGTCTGGCGCTTGGCGCTGATCTCTTCGCGGGTCTGCTGCATGCGGGCCTGGACGCGTGATCCGGCCGCATCGTCGCGGGTGCCCGTGCGCCCGTCCACGGATTTGAGCTCCTCGTTCATTGCCGAGAGCTCGAGTTCGGCCTGGCGGATCTCCTCTTCCAGCGGCACGGCATCCATATAGAGCTGCACCAGCTTTTCAGGGTGCCAGATCTTGAAGTTGAGGATCATCGGCTTGTCGTAGCCGTAATAGGCCTTCATCTCTTCCAGTGCCTCGGCGGGAATGCTGGTCCCCGAGGAATTGTCGCTGGAGGCGCCGGCGCCGGCTTCACCGCCGGCCATGGCTCCCCGCAGGCGCATCATCTCCTGTTCCAGCGGCCCTCCGGGCACCAGCTGGATCACGGAGAAAGCCACCAGGGTGATGCCGATGAACGTGGGAATCATCAACAGCAATCTGCGCAGGAAATAGGTCGTCATGGCGGGTTCCGATCCGGGATTGGCAGGCTGTGTACACGCCTGCCTCCCGTGTGCCGGGCACACGGGAGGCAGGTGTTTTTCTCAGTCCTTGTAGTTGGGCCAGAAGGTCACATCCACCGGCTCGAGGGGAATCGCCGAGTCGCTGTTGATGGCCTCGTTGAGCGCCTTGTGCTTGTCGGCGTCGTACCACCAGTAGTTCAGGATCGAGCGCCAGTCGCCCGTGCGTGACCAGCCGGCTTCGGGCAGGTCGTACTTGTTCCAGTAGCCGATGCGGCTGAAGGGGCCGTACCAGCCCAGACCGTACGGGCACTCTTCGGTGAGGATCTTGTCGATCTCGCGGATCTGGCGCACGCGCTCGCCCTGATCGAATGTGACGTTGTAGACTTCGCAGAGGCTGTCGATCCTGGCGTTCTTGAGGCCGTTGACATTGCCCGAATTGACCTGGTCGGCGATGTTGCTGTGGAAGGAGGACTCAGGATTGGGGAAGGTCAGCCCGCCCCAGTTCTGCCAGTGAATCTTGAAATTGTGTTCCATGAGCATCTGGAACATGGTCGCGCCCGTGGTGGGTTTGAGATTGAACTTGATGCCGGCCTGCTTGTAGTCTTCCTGGATCACGGTCATCACACGTTCCCAGGTGGGACTCTGGTCGATCATCAGGTCAAACTCGAGGCGCTCGCCCTTGGCATTGACGAGGTATCCTTCGGTATCGCGCTTGTCCCAGCCCGCCTCGGCCAGCAGAGCCAGTGCCTTGTCCAGGTTGTGCTCGTAGATCTTGTCGTCGGGATTCTCGTACACGCTGCCGGGATAGTAGCTGTGCATGGGCAGGTACTGATTGTAGAACAGTTTGTCGATCAGCTTGCCCACATCCAGAATGTGCGAGAAGGCCTGGCGCACGCGCACATCGTTGAAGGGCGCTTCGCGCATGTTGAAGGCGAAGCCGTTGATGCCGTTGGGTGAATCGCTGAATACACGCTTGCGCTGGATCCAGCCCTGACCCAACTGGTGAATCTCCTCGGGGATGAATTCCTTCACCCAGTACTTGGCCTGGCCGACCACGTACACGTCCAGCTCGCCCTTCTTGAACTTCTCGCGGTTGAGGGTCTCGTCCTGGACGATCACGATCTTGATCCGGTCGAAGTTGTTCAGGCCCACGCTGTGGGGGTTGTCCTTGTCCCAGTAGTTGTTGATGCGGGTCAGGGTCAGGCTGTTGCCCTGTTTCACGTCTTCCATGCGCAGCACGTATCCACCGGAACCGGGCAGCACCTCGTTCTGGAATTTTTCCATGTACTGGGCGCCGTTCACGCCCTTGAGATGGGCCGCAGGGTAGATCGACATCGAGGCGCCGAAGTACAGGAAGTGGCGCCAGTTGAGCTCCTTGGTGCTCACGCTGAAGATGTAGGGACTCTGGATGGCAGGCTCGGTGTACTCCGAATAGAGCACGATGTTGTAGGGCACGTTGAGGCCGTCATCCAGCATCAGCCGGTAACTGGCCAGCACGTCCTCGGTGGTGACGCGGTGGCCGGTCTGGAAGCGGGCCGCGGGATTGATGCGGAACCAGAAGGTCTGGGTGCCGTCGGGCTGGCTTTCCACTTTCCAGTGACTGGCCAGACCGGGGATGAAGGCCAGGGTCGTCGGGTCCACGCCGATCAGTCCTTCATACATCATGCCATTGTACATCGCGTTGACACTGGTATTGGAGTCCTTGCCCTCGCTGCGCAGGGTGGCCGGGTACTCGCTGAGTGCCAGACTGATCATGCCGCCCTTCTTCGCCTTGGGCGACCCCACCGACTCGTAATCCGTATTGGTCTGCCAACCGTTGAGGGCGGCGATCTCCTCGAAGCCATCGCCACCGTCCTCGGCGGACACGCCGGGCAGCGCCCCATCGGGCTCATCGACCACCTCGAAGGTGGTGGTGCGCCAGTAATCCTTGGAATTGACCGAGAGGTCCTTGGTGATCACCGGTCCCGTATCGAAACGGCCCGTGTCATTCTTCTGCCCGCATCCGACCAGCAGGACGGCCGCAAGGCCAGCGGCCAGCAGGAGTCCGGCCGTGGAGGGTCCAAGTTTCATCATGAACTCCAGAGATTGGGGGTTGCCCCGACGTGACAGCAGCACCGGGCCCTCGCAGGGGTGGTGCGACCGGGGATCCGGCGGGAACTCGCCGGCAGGTGATTCAACGTGCTTCCCTGACGAAGAAAGCCCGTTCGGATTCTCGAATTTTCGTTCGAAATTTGTTAACGGCTTAACTTACGGTTGTCCCGTTGCAGTTTCAAATGACCCTGCTCAAGCCGTCGCCGTTCTTCCGCGGCGCAGAGATCAGTGTTCCAGCCAGTAGCGCACCGCCTTGAAGGACGGCAGATCCATGGGCTGATCCTTGCGGATGGCCGTGTCCAGCGCGCGATGCTTGTCCGCATCGTACCACCATAGACGCATCAGGCGTCGCCAGTCCTCGGTCTTGTTGAGCACGCCTTCGGGCATGCCGAACTTGTTCCAGTGGGCAATGCGCGAGGAAGGTCCGTACCAGGCGTACGCGCCCACACGCTCCTGGGCCAGCAGGCGATCGATCTCACGCAGCTGTCCGATGCGCACGTTGATGTCGGGAGTGATCTCGTAGACATCGCACAGGCTGTCGACGCGCGCGTTGCGCAGCCCGGTGAAATTGTTGGAATTGTCGATGTCGGCATACTTGCTGTGCCAGGACACACTGGGATCGGGGAACAGACTGCCCGTCCAGGCGCCGTAGTAAGCGGTGAAGTTGCGGCTGTCCATCATCTGCATCTGGGTGGCCCAGGTGGTGCTCTTGAGAATCATCCGGATGCCCGCGGCCTTCCAGTTCTCCTGGAACACGGTGTGCACGCGTTCGGCGGAAGGGGTGCCGTCGAACATGATCTCGACCTCGAAGACCTCGCCCTTGTCGTTCACAAGCCAGCCTTCGTCGTTGCGTTCCTTCCAGCCCGCCTCCGCCAGCAGCTCGATGGCCTTCTGGGGATTGAAGGTGATCTGCTCGTTCTCAAGGCACTCGAAATCCGTGCCGGGATAGGCACTGTTCGCCGGGACATAGGCGTTGTAGAACAGCTTGTCGATCATCTGTTCGCGGTTGTTCAGGTAGGCAATGGCCTGACGTGCGCGCAGGTCGTTGAACGGTGGCTTGCGCATGTTGAAGAAATGGCCCTGCATGCCGCCGGGCACCTTGTTGTAGACTTCCTTCTTCTGGATCCAGCCCTGCTCGAGCTGGTGCACGCTCTCGGGAACCAGCTCCTTGACCCAGTACTTGGACTGGTTCACGTAGTACACATCCAGCTCGCCCTTCTTGAACTTCTCGCGAGTCAGGGTCTCCTCGTTGATCGTGTTCATCTTGATCCGGGCGAAATTCCACTGGCCGACCCGGCCGGGGTTGTCCTTGTCCCAGTAATCGGACACACGCGTGAAGGTGAGGCTGTTGGGCGGCTTGAGATCCTCTTCCTTCAGCAGATAGTTGCCGCTGCCGGGCAGGGGTTTGCGCTGGTACTGCTCGATGAACTCCTTGCCCGTGAGAGGAGCGATGATGTGTGAGGGATAGATCCACATCTCGGTGGCGAAGGCCATGAAGCGGCGCCAGCCGTGATCCTTGATCGAGGTGCGCACGATGTAGGGACTGAGCGCCACGGGGCGCTCGAATTCCTTGAAGGTGAGTTCGTCGGCCGGAAAGAGCATGCCCTGGTCCACTCGCTGGCCCCAGGTGGCGATGACATCCTCGGCGGTCACCCGGTGTCCGGTCTGCCAGCGGGCGGCCGGATTGATGCGGAAGTACAGGTCCTGACCGCCATCCTCCCGGTCGACGACCTTCCAGTGGCTGGCCAGGCCGGGGATGTACTCCAGAGTTTCGCTGTCGATGCGCAGCAGGGTCTCGAACTGCATCCGGCGAAAGAGCGAATTGTTGACGTTGTGGGTGTCCTTGCCCTCGGTGCGGATGGTGGCGGGATAATCGCTGATGTAGACGCGGATCTGCCCACCGGGCACCGCCTCGGGGCTGCCGTCGCTGTGGTAGTCCGTTCGGGTCTGCCAGCCCTCGGCCCCGGCGATCTCCTCGAAACCCGCGCCGCCCATGCTGGCAGTGGTGCCTTCCAGAGGCCCCGGCGGCGTGCTGACCACGTCAAAACCGGCTTCGCGCCAGACATCGGCTGCGGGAATTCCCTCACTGACGGACATCACGGGTCCGGTATCGTACCGGGTCTGCTCATCTCCTCCACCGCAGCCGCCCAACAGCAACAAAAGCATCGGGACAAGCGGGACCAGCCTTGCGAGGGTCATGCGGGAACTCCTGAGTCGTGTGGTGGCGCCGACCGCGCCCCCCGGAAGGTGGGAAGGGCAGAACAGACTTTGGCGATCCCAAGGATAGCAAGCCCCAGCGAGTTGGCAAAGCCGGGAGTTGCCAGCCGGTATGCGCGCGGGTCCAGCCGCTCGAAAGCACCCACGATCCGGAGTATGGGTCGGAAATCCTTTCACGACAATTTCACCCGGCACACATCGAAGGCTTGCGCGGCGCAGGCACCTTCGGCCATGAAAAACACCGGACCCACACACCTGCCGCACATCGCGTTCGTCACCGAGACCTGGCCACCCGAAGTCAATGGAGTGGCCCTGAGCTGCTGGAATCTGCTGGGAAAGCTGGACGAACTGGGGCTCAGGGTGCAGCTGGTACGACCCCGACAACCGGCGGACCACCCGGAATCCGGTCTGGACGTGCCGCGCCCCTCCCGCGCGGATCCCCTGCTGGTCGGCGGCTTGGGTCTGCCGTTCTACCCGGGTCTGCGTGTGGGGCTGCCGGTACTGTCGCGCCTGCTGAGCAGCTGGAAACACGAGCGACCCGATCTGGTGCATGTGGCCACCGAGGGTCCCCTGGGCCTGGCGGCCCTGCTGGCCGCCCGCCGCCTGCGCCTGCCCGTGGTGAGCGACTACCACACCCACTTCGATCTGTATGGAAAGGCTTTCGGCGTGCCGCTGGCAGGGCGACTGATGGCGCATTGGCTGAAGGCTTTTCATGAGCGCTGCGATCTGACCCTGGTGCCCTCCCGCCAGCTTCGCCAGGACCTGCTGGGGCGAAGCTGGTCGCGCGTCGAGGTGCTGGGCCGGGGCCTGGACCACGCACAGTTCAACCCCGCCCGTCGTCGTCACTGGCTGCGCGAGATCTGGGGGGCGGCACCCGACGACCCGGTGGTGCTGCTGGTGAGCCGACTGTCCGCCGAGAAGAATCTGACCCAGGCTCTGGATGCCTTCAGACTCATGCACAAGGCCAATCCCACCTGCAGATTGGTGGTGGTCGGCGATGGCCCCTTGAGTCACCAGCTGCTGCGCATGGTTCCAACCGCCCACTTCTGCGGCCTTCGACGCGGCACCGAACTGGCCAACCATTACGCCTCCGCCGACATCTTTCTCTTTCCCAGTCTCAGCGAGACCTGGGGCAATGTGGTTCCCGAAGCCCTCGCCTCGGGCCTGGCCGTGCTCGCCTACGCTCAGGGCGCCGCCGCGGAACTTGTGCGCCACGACACCAACGGCCTGCTGGCCGATCCCGCCAGACCCGCGAGCTTCCACGAACTGGCCGTCGGTCTGGCCATGGATCCCGCACGGCTGCGCCGCCTGCGTGACGCGGCCCCGCAAGCGACCCACCATCTGGACTGGGGGCGCATCGCCCGTCAGCAGTGCCAGATCTACCAACAGGTCCTGCAGGAAGGAAACTCCAATGGCACACAAGGGTCTGCCCGGGTTGTGGCGCGATCTCGAGGTGCTGGAAGTGCCCTGGTGCATCCGGCTGTGTCGCTGGGGCAGGCTCAGGGGAATCCGGATCCTGCTTGAGCGGGTCAGTCGGCTGGGCAACGGAAGCATCTGGTTTCTGGCAGGAGCAAGCCTGTGGCTGAGCGCCGGCCCGGACTCGTTGGTCGTGCTGGCTCGAATGGCCCTGGCCGGCGCCATCTGCTGGGGTGTGTACCGACAGCTCAAGCGTTTCACCGTACGCCGGCGCCCCCTGGACCTGGATCAGCGGCTGGGCGGCCGAATTCCTCCCCTGGACCAGTACAGCTTTCCTTCGGGGCACACGATGCACACGGTGTGCCAGACTCTCATCCTCTGTGATTCGTGGCCACAGGCGGCCTGGATTCTGGGTCCATTCACCCTGTTGACCATGGTCGCGCGCGTGGCGCTGGGACTGCACTTTCCCAGCGATGTGTTCGCCGGTGCCCTGCTTGGGGCCCTCGTGGCGTCCTGCGTGATCCCCTGACTTCAGGAATCGCTTGTCTCGGTCATCCCCGGGAACCAGATTCAGGGCAAAGCAATCGCCCCCCAGTCTGGAGCCTCCATGCACGCATCCCGCTTTCTGCTGCCCCTGATCCTGTGCGGACTGCTGTCCTGCCAGTCCGATGACGACACAGTCACGCCCGTCCAGACATTCCCGCCCCTGGCCCCCGTGCTTGCGCCGGTGACCGGAAACTGGATTCACCCCCAGCCGGGTCTGAGCTGGCAGTGGCAACTCTCGGGCACGATCAACACCGAGCATGCCGTGGACCTGTACGATGTGGATCTTTTTGACACCCCGGACAGCGTGCTGGCGATCCTCGGCGACAGGGGCGTGTTGCGGGTGGCCTATTTCTCGGCGGGTTCCGGTGAAGACTGGCGCGAGGATTTCGCCAGCATTCCCGCGAGTGCCCTGGGGCAGCCTCTGGATGGCTGGCCCGGCGAGCGCTGGCTCAACATCCGTGATCCACAGGTTTTCGAACTGATGCGGACACGCATCGCTCTGGCCGCCTCACGGGGATTCGAGGGCGTGGAATTCGACAACGTGGATGGGGCCTCCAACGACACCGGGTTCATCCTTGACGAGGCGGACCAGCTGGCCTACAACCGGATGCTGGCCAACGAGGCCCACTCCCATGGTCTGTTCGCGGTGCTCAAGAATGATCTGGACCAACTGGAGGACCTGGTCGACTACTACGACATGGCCTTGAACGAAGAGTGTCACGTCTGGGATGAATGCGACGTGTACGAGGTCTTTCGCGACGCCGGGCTGCCCGTGCTGAACGCGGAATACGCCGACGGCGAGGTTCAGGCCACGGCCCTGGCGGCCACGATCTGCCCGCTCAGCCAGGCCGCAGGTCTGAATACCCTGATCCTGCCTCTGGATCTGGACGATGCCTTTCGCGTGAGCTGCACTCCCTGAACCCGGGATTGGAGTTCAATCCTGGAGTACGGCCTCCTGTGCGGGCCAGGGCGTGCCCTCCAGCCAGGCCTGCCAGACCTCGCGGCCGAACAAGCGTCGCCCTCCATCGTGAACGCCCTTGAAGTGATGGTACTTGAGCAGCAGCACGAAAGCGGCCGACAGTGTATCACGGCTGCCATTCGCCAGCTCGATTCGCGGCAGGGGTGCCGCGGGATCCTCTTCCCAGCGCAGCACCAGTTTCTGGGCCGCGGACACCATGCGTCGGGCGTCGAGGAAGTGCATGGTCAACATGCGCCGCAGCAGGTCCGTGTCGTCAAAGCCCGGGTGCTTGAGCAGGAATCGCGGCAGATCGCCGCCCGTGTGTTCCATGCGCCGGCAGAACCCCCGCCAGTCCAGTGGATGGTCATGCAGGGCGATCAGTGTGCTCTCGTAGCGCAGCGGAATTCCCGCCGCGAAGAGCCGCAGGCCCAGGTCCGTATCCTGCCAGCCCCAAGGGAACTCCTCATCGAACCCGCCAAGCTCCCGGAACACGGCGGCGGGCAGCGAAAAGTTGGGGGCATAGAGACAGCGGGGGTTGGCCCGTGATGGATCGCCCACTGCCTGGAATCCGAACTGGTAGACGGTTTCCTCAACCACGCAGCGCAGGAAGCGATCGTCAAGCAGAGGGCGCGGGTAATCGATGTGTCCCAGAACGCAACACGGCGGTTCCGCGCGGGAATGGGCCGCGAGATGGCGCGAAAGGAAGTCCGGCGGGACCAGCATGTCCTGGGCGCTGAAGACCAGCAAACGGCCGCGTGCCTCGGTCGCTCCCCGGTTGCTGGCCGCGCTCTGCCCCGGACGCTCTTCCCGGAAGCAGCGCACGCTGGGCCCCCGCTCCGGGTTACGCCGGGCCGCGTGGTGCAACAGCTCGGGCGAGTCGTCGCCGGAGAGATTGTCCACCAGCAGCAGTTCCCAGTCCTGGCGGTCCTGGGCCAGCCAACTGGCGAGGGTCGCCGGCAGCGTCCGTTGCCCATCATGCACGGGCAGGATGACGCTCAGGGCGGGCCGATCGGTCCGCTGGGTCGGCGTGGTCTTGAAATTCATGCAGGTCTCCGCCGTGGAACTTCCCGGAGATGGGTCCCGTTCTTTGCTACCTTCGGCAGGTTTTTGAAATACTTGCGGCCCGGGTGGCCGCATGCTGGAATGCGATGCCCGCCCTGCGGTCTGGAGTCGCATTCCGGGGACGGATGTCGTCCTTGTGGCGGCCGCGGCCTTCAAAGCCGTTTGAGGGGCATGCTGCCCCTGCGGCGCGCGGTCGATCCCCAGACCTTCCCGTTGCCCTGTGACCGGGCGGGTTGTCTGTCCTTGTGGATCGACGCGACACATGTCGCAAGCGCAGGTGGTTGCCTGGCTGGAATTCTTGAAGTACGAAGAAAGACTCTGTTGGGGACGGATGTCGTCCTGGTGGCGGCCGCGGCCTTCAAAGCCGTTCGAGGGGCAGGTAAACCCTGTCCCTGCTGGGTTCGATTCCCAGACGTTCCCGTTGCATGCGGTCCCCGGGCCGGACGGCTCAGGCCGATGCGTGAAACGGCACAGCATGATCAGTTCTCGCACAGCTTGTGGATTCTTTTCACGTGACTGCACTGGTCCGGAACATCCTGACGCCCGAGCGCCTGATTCCCCTCAGTTTTCTGGCGCTGATCCTGGCGGGAACCTGTCTGCTGCTGCTGCCGATCGCCACCCATGCCCCCATCAGTCCCATCGATGCATTCTTCACGGCCACCTCGGCCACCTGTGTGACGGGCCTGGTGGTCGTGGACACGGGCAGTGTCTTCACGGGCTTCGGTCAGGCCGTGATTCTGGCCCTGATCCAGCTGGGTGGTCTGGGCATCATGACGCTCTCGATCGCCTTTCTGTACATGGTCGCAGGGCGCGTCTCGCTGTTCAACCGCGAAGTGCTGGAGATGAGCGTGTTCCAGGGGCCCATGAAGGGTCTGCTGCCCCTCTTGCTGCATGTGCTGCGGATCACACTCTGGATAGAAGCGGCTGGCGCGCTGCTGCTGACCTGGCGCTTCCACCAGTGCATGCCCCTGGGCGATGCCCTGTATTCGGGCGTGTTCCACAGCATCTCCGGCTTCTGCAATGCAGGGTTCTCGCTCTATCCTGACAGCATGTCCGCCTGGCGCGAGGACCCCTTGACCAATGCCATCCTGATGGCTCTGATCGTTCTGGGTGGACTGGGATTCCTGGTGCTCTCCGAACTCTGGAGCTGGTGGCGTTCGGGCCGTCAGCAGCCTCTCTCCTTGACTGCCCGCCTCGTGGTGTTCACCTCGATCGGTCTGATTGTCTTCGGGGCTCTCGGTGTGCTGGCCTCCGAGTGGCACAACGTGCTGGATATCCGTGACTGGTCCGATCTGCCGGGCGCGCTGCTCGAATCCCTGTTTCTGTCGGTCAGCAGCCGCACGGCCGGATTCAACACCCTGCCCATGGACGGTCTCACCGAACCCACCTACCTGGGTCTGGTGCTGCTGATGCTGGTGGGGGCCTCGCCGGCTTCCTGCGGCGGGGGCATCAAGACCACCACCCTGATCGTCCTGCTGGCGCACCTGCGCAGCCGCTTTCTGGACCAGCGCGACACGGTCATCGGCAACCGGCGCATTCCCGAGAGCATCGTGTCACGCTCGGTCAGCATCACCATCTTCTCGCTGTTGGTGGTGATGGCGGGAACCTTGCTGCTGCTGAGCACCGAAGGTCAGGGTGTGGCGCTCAAGGAAGGCTCGGAACTGTTTCTGAAAACCACTTTCGAGGCCGTGTCGGCTTTCGCCACGGTAGGATTGTCCACGGGACTGACGGCGGATCTGGCGGCGTTCAGCAAGGCCGTGCTGATCCTGCTGATGTTCATCGGGCGAGTGGGACCGCTGGCTCTGGCCCTGGCCATTGGTCGTCGTCGGCGCCCGGAGTGGCGTCTGGCCAGCGAAAACGTGATGGTGGGGTAAGCGATGAAGACGATTGCGGTGATCGGCATCAGTGGTTTCGGCATGCACCTGTGCAAGTTCCTCAGCAAACAGGGAGTGCAGGTGCTGGCGATGGACATCAACGAGGAACGTGTTGATCTGGTGAAACCCTATGTTCACAGGGCCGTGATCTGCGATGCGACACGACGGATGTCGCTGGTGGACCATGAGCTGGAGCTCTTCGACGGGGTGGTGGTGAGCCTGGGCGAACGCATCGACACCAGCGTGCTGGTGACCCTGTATCTCAAGCAACTGGGCGTGAAGATGATCGTGGCCAAGGCCACCTCCCCGGACCATGAGGAGATCCTCATGAACATCGGGGCCACCCGGGTGGTC